>NZ_JYMS01000039.1:0-338761 GCF_000938285.1 Bradyrhizobium sp. LTSP857
CCCGTATAAGTGGATATGAAGACATTACCCAGCCTGATCTTCGGAACCGTTGTCGTTTTACTCGGCTTGGGGCTGATGCTGTTGTTTTCGCAACCTTGGCTCGTCTTCGGCGCTCTTTTCAGTTTCACGAAGCCGGTCAAGGTCACTGCACCCGGCCAGGACCGCGGCTACTATTACCGATTTAAGGCCAGCTACGTCTACAAGGGGGAGCCGCTTAATTTCGACATCGTGGTCGGTTGCCGCGTAAAAATAACGACCTACAACGATAACGATAGAACAGTCGAAGTCGGCGTCGTGCCAACGATCTTCGGGCTCAAGACAAAAGATGAGCACGGTGTGGTGGTGCACTTGCCTCAAGCCTGCAATGGCGAGACTACGCAGAACGGCAGGGTCCCCAAAACGCTGCTACCGCTCGTGATCACCTATCAACGTGCCGACGAGCCTTGGTCTGGCGTCGCCTATGCATCGGAGGACTCGTACGATAGCCCGCGCTCTGAATTGAAATTCCTGGGTTCCACAATTGCTCGAGCAACGCGCGAAGAATGGGAAGCGTGGCGCGAGACCGAGGCGAAAAGGAATTTCATCACTTACGAGCTGTTGGGCATCAACCCGATAAATATGTGGAAGTTTCCCAAATGGAAGCCGGGGCTTCGTGTAATGGCCACCCAGTGCTTCGGCATTTCAAGAATGAAGCTCTCCGACGCGGCGCGCAATGTCGTGACGTCTGGCTGGCCTCCCAGCAAACCAGCCTATTGGTTTCCTGATAAGTCGACTCGAGAATCGCTTTGGAATATCGCTTATGGACCCAGCAAACCCCCGCTCATCGAAGGGAATCGGTTCCAAGATTACTTTGGCTCTCGGGGCAATAATGGATTGGCACGACGCGAACCTGGCGCAGTCATCTTCTTTAATCGCCAAGTCGAAGGCGATGTCTACCCGGCCCACACAGACCTCTCGATCAACAAGCTGGAACCTACCGGTGAACTTCCTGCCGAACTGAGCGCAAAAGAACGATTGGATTATTCCGCGGCTGAGACTAAGCCGGAACTACGCGGCTTTGCCTTTTGCGATAGTTCGATCGTCTCGATTGACGGCGCGCCACAGTGGCCTTCCAAATATCTTTATCGCAATGCGAATCGGATTGACGGCGAAGCGATCAGCGAACAACTCGCAAAGTGGGGCACCAACTACGACATCGCCTTTGAGCGCGACGAGTATATTATCTTCCTTCGAATGTACGAACTTGCGAGCAGCTTCGCAAAATTGTGAGGGAAGCCGACTAAGTTTGAGCGGTCCTACTCGCATGCCGCGTTCAGCCAAAGTCAGTTATGGGTCAATAGCGCCTGTCTGGCGCTCGACTGCAAACTTCCGGTCTCAACGAACCGACATGTAGCGCCTTAACGTGAACGGATGGGCCAGAAGGAGACAATTAACGGTGAGGAAGGAGCACCGCTACTCTTTCTGAAAAAGGTGCTCGGGCTCAATGCTATCTCCGATCCTCGAGCCTCCTCGCCAAGCTCGATACGCTATTTCCGCTGGACGTCCCGGCGACCGCCACCAGGGAAGGACCTTCTCGATGCCCCTTAAGGCCGGGTCGCTTGTTGTTTCCAGCAATGCCTGCCGAAATGCAAATCCTGACCCCAGAGTTGCGGCAGCATCAGCCGGGTCGACGCGCACTGCTGAGGATGGGTCGTTGATGTCTTTGAAGGTGGCGAGGGCCGGTATGTCGTCTGGCGGCAAGACGCCTCGTCCTTTCAGCTTGTACTCTTCGGTCCAGTCGCCTTTCTCAGCTGGCGCCAACGCGTCGCGCGTGAGTCCGAATAGACGATTCTGATCTGTGCCAATGGCACCAAAACTCAACAAAGCAACGACGTTCTTTCCATGACCGAGATCCACAAATACCGCGCGGCCTTTAAAGTCTGAGCGAATCCCTCTGGCCTCTGCAGGTCCCCAATTTCCACTCTCCCATGTACTCGTTTCAATAACACTTGAGCCAGATTTGATCCCATCAGGGGTCTGGAATTCGATTGTCAGGCGGACGCGATGCGTGTACGCGGGCTGCACCCATAAATACACCACGAATGCCATTCCTATCAGGATCGCGGCTATCCTGATCTGCTTCATCCGTTGCCTCTCGTTATTCTAAAACTCTCCTTTTTGTTGTATTTTTCTTGCAGGTCAACGTCTCGCTCCCGTGATACTCAACGTTCGATGAATGGGTGAAGGCCCGCTTTGGGTCAAAAGCGGTGGTTCTCTAAACGAGTGGAATAAGTCTGCCTTGGCTCCAAGACCGGGCATCTGCGTCTATAAGTACGCCCCCGGGCCACTCTTCAGGCACCGCGAAACAGCGAATAGCCCCAACGCGTGAATTTCAGCGGCAGGTGGAAATGCTCGTCGACGCTCTTGATGCCGAAGCGGAACGGCGTCACGGTGAGGAAGCCGTCGCGGTCCGCAAAGAACTCGCCGAGATGAAACAGGACCTCATACTCGCCCGCCGTGACGTCAGCGCCTTGCGCGACGGGATGATCGAGCACACCATTGGCGCCGAGCCTGCCGTCGGCAATGCGCGCCGAGTCGGGATCGATGCGCCAGATCTCGACGCGCAGCCCCTGCGCCGGGCGTCCGCTCGCAACATCGACCGCGTGAATGGAAATGCCGCCTGCCACTATGTTCCTCCCGTGAGCGCGCCGCCATGGTAGACGGAAACGCAGCCGTTCGGCCAGCGCCCGCGCTGCTGCCAGCCCTCGGGGCGATGACCTGGCTCCAGGCCCTGGTCGCGCTGGCCTTGTTTGCGCCCGGCGTGGTCGCGCCCCGCGCCCACATCGAGGTCTGGCAGCTCTCGATGTTCTCCTGCGCGGTGTTCGCGGTCGGTATTCCCGCCTCGTTCTGGGGCGGCGGCTTCATCGCACGCCTTGGTTCGATGCGGATCGCCAGCCTGTGTGCGGCCGCCATCGTCGCCAGCATGGCGCTGGCCTCGCTCGGATCGACCGGCGCGCTGCTGGCCGCGGGCCTCTGCCTCGGCCTCGCCTTCGGGCCCGAGACGCCGGCAAGCGCGGCCCTTCTTTCGCGCCTTGTGACCGCCGAACGTCGCGCCTTCGTCTTCTCGGTCCGCCAGACCGGCAACCAGATCGGTGCCGTCTGTGGCTCGCTGGCCCTGCCCGCAATTGCCATCGCGCTTGGGCCGGCCTGGTGCTATGCGGCGGTCGGCGCCTGCGCCGTGCTGGCGATCGGCCTGTTCGAGTGGTTGCGGCCGGCCTATGCCGGCAAGGTCGTCCCGCCGCCAAAACTCGATCTGCGCGCGCGGCTGGCGCTGGTCACCGCGGACCGGCGCATTGCCATGCTGGCGCTGGCCTCAATGCCGTTCAGCGCGATGCAGGTCTCCCTCAACACCGTCTTCGTTACCCTCGGCACGCGCGAGCTGGGGCTCAGCCACATCGAAGCCGGCATGGCGCTGGCCTGCGCACAAGCCGGCGGACTGGTCGGCCGGCTCGGCTGGGGCTTTGTCGCGATGCGCCTCAACGCCTCACGCGCGGTGCTCATCGTGATCGGCCTCGGCATGGCCTTCTGCGCCGCGCTGCTTGGCCTCGATGGCGCATCGCTCAGCCACACCGGGCAATTCGTCATCGCAGCGTTGTTCGGCCTCACAGCGTCGGGCTGGAACGGCGTCTTCATCGCCGAGATCGCGCGCCTTGCACCACAGGACAGGATTGGCGAGACCACGGGCGCGGTGCTGACCGCCTCCTATGCGGGCCTGCTTGCGGCGCCGGCGCTGGTTTCGATCCTGGATGGTGTCGCCAGCCTCGGCGCGGCCTTCTTCGCCTTGGCGTGCCTCGCGCTGTGCGGCACAGTGGCGCTGATCTGGGGAAGCCATGACAAAGTCGACGCATAGCGCGCGCGGGATCGCAGCCGACGTCACCGCCGGGCGGACGAGCGCCGTCGAGACCACCAAGGCTGCTCTCGGCCGCATCGAGGCTGCCAAATCCTTGAACGCGGTGGTCACGATCGATGCGGCACGCTCGCTTGCCGATGCCGCTGCGGTCGATGATCGCCTGCGCGCCGGGGAGACAATGCCGCTCGCAGGCGTCCCCATCGTCGTCAAGGACAACATCTGGGTTGGCGGCTGGCGCATCGCGCAGGGCTCGCACCTGTTCGCCGATTTTATCGCACCGCGTGATGCGATTGCGATCGAGCGGCTGCGCAAAGCCGGTGCGGTCGTCGTGGGCATCGGAGCGACGTCCGAGTTCGCCAGCAAGGGCGTCACGACGTCACCGCTGTTCGGGCCGACCCGGCATCCGCTCGATCCCGAGTTGACGCCGGGCGGATCATCGGGCGGCCCGGCAGCCGCCGTTGCAGCCGGTCTGGTGCCACTCGCGATCGGCACAGATGCCGGCGGATCGAGCCGCAGGCCACCGGCTCATGTCGGCGTCGCCGGCTTCAAGCCGTCCTATGGCGCGATCCCCTACGGCCCCGGTTTTGCCGAGCCGTTCTTCGGCCTGTCGGTCATCGCACCGATCGCGGCCGATATTGCCGATATCGCGCTAGCGTTCGAAGCGATGGCCGGCGTCGATCCGCGCGATCCGGATTCGGCCGGCATCGTTCAAGAGGCCAAAGACATCACTAGCCTGCGCATCGCTTTCTCGCCGCGCCTCGGGCTTGACGTCGCCGTCGATGATGTCGTCGCCAACGGGCTGGCCTCCGCCGTTGCCCGGCTTTCTGCCGCAGGCTTGCCTATCATGCAGCGCGATCCCGTCTGGCCGGCCGGCGCCACGGAAGACGCCATCATGCCGCTTCAGAATGCCGGCCTCGCGGCGCTCTATGGCGACGCCTTTCGCAAGGACCCGACCGTCTTCGACCCCGATATCGCCAAGCAGATCGAGCGAGGGCTGTCCTGGTCGGGCACCGACGTTGCGGGAGCGCTCTTGGCGAGCGCCGCGATCGCCCATGCATTCGCAACCTTCTTCAGCGATACCGATTTGTTGCTGGCGCCGACCGTGCCCTGCGTCGCCTGGCCGTTCGCCCAGCTTGGGCCCGACATGATCGGCGGCCGTCCCGCAAGCCCGCGCGGGCATGCCGTGTTCACGCCCTTCGTCAATCACGCCCGCCTGCCGGCGATCTCGATTCCATGTGGGCGTGATGCGAACGGCCTTCCATTCGGTCTCCAGATCATCGCCCGGCGGGGCCAGGACGCCACGCTGCTACGCGCGGCCCGGCAGATCGAGGCGCAGTTGCAGGCGTAGCGACTATTTCGGAATAGTAGCACTATAGCCCTGTTTTGCCCGACGGATCAAATCGCATTGATGCCTGCGTAAGCCGTTGATTCCATTATCCCCGGCTACTGTGCATGGGGTTGTTTTCGTAGTTTTATTTTAACCAGCGAAAGATAGTCGCAACCTGCGCCAGCCGATGACCACTCCGGTGATCGAGAACACCAGCCCGAGCGCGCAGAGCCCAACGATCAGGACATCGCGCAAAAGCGGATGCGCCATCAGGACCGGAAAGTCGAACGTATGCAGCGCGCTGTAAGCCCAGCGGTAGGCGCGCCGTGACGAGTCCAGCCGTTGCAACACACTTCCGTCGGCGCCGTCGATATCGAACCAGAGATCGCCGCATCTGGAGCGATAGACCGGCGCGCCGGGGAGGATGGAGTGAGCTGGATAATCGTCGTTATCAGCAAGAACAACAGGCAGGGCGCATCCGGGCGCGAGACGCGCGACCAGGCTCTGGATCTCTTGCTTACGCAAGATTGAAGCTTGGCCATCACTCGGTCGTTCGCTCACGCCTGTCAGGGTCTGGCTGCCCAGCACGACACGGTCACGGCGATAGATCGTGCGGTTGAAGGCAAACCATTCGACTTCACGCACAGCGGACGATTTCTGCTCAAGACCTAACGACGAGGCCGTCCTCCAGTCCGGTGCAGCGCTCAACTCGCCAACTTCGCCCGTGGTCAATTGCCCCCGCGAGAACAGCAGCCCATGATCCATCGAGAGCCAGCCGCTGACAATCCAGGTCAGCAGGAAAAATGTCACGACAAGGCCCATCAGGTGATGCAGGGCATGCCAGCCGCGGTAAGGTGAGCCCAGCAACCCTCCTCGACGCTTGATCCGCGCGAGCCCAAGCACTGCACCGAGCAAGGCCGCGATCGAGGCTAGCAAGGACAATGTCCAAACCACACGATCCCACAGCTCCCAATCGCGTCTGAGGATCGTTGGATAAATCCAGTGCAGAACGCTTCCGGCGAGATTCCAGCCGCGCTCGCTCAGCGTCGTATCCAGGACGACTTCGCCGGTGAGCGACGAGACATAGACCTCCGTGCCGGCGGCATCGCCAAGGGCCACCCGGAACAAGGGCCGGTGACGGTCGAAACCGTTCGGCACGGTCCATTGATCATAGTTCCTGCGCGCAACGATCGTGGCCTGCGCAGCATCGATCCCGCGGCTGCGGGCGTGGTCCCGCGCGATAGCAAGCGCAACATCGTCTGACGTGACAGTCGCGTCCCGTCCGTCCGAGGCGCGGACCGCGCGCACAAGCAGGATTCCCGACACGATGTAAACCGGCCCGTCGCTCCGCTGGATCAGGCGAACGCGCGTTGCCTCGGTGATGCCGCTGGAAGCCACCGCATCGGCGGCCCCGATGACCACCTGAGTACGATTGATCGGCGCCAACGCGGCAAAGCGTTCCGCTTCCGTCAGCGACGGAAACGGAACGAAGTGCATCACGATCCCGGTCGCGAACCACATCGCGAACAGCAGGCAGAACACGACCCCGAGCCAGCGGTGCAGCAGGACGATCGCGTCCATCATGCGTTCAGTGCCCTACCATTTGAACGCCGCCGAGATCTCATACGTGCGCGGCGCGCCCAGCAATATCTGGTCAGGATAGAACGGATCGCCCCAGATCGCATATCGCTTATCGGTGAAGTTGCGCACCCGGAAGGTCAAGCGAGCCTGGTCGACCGCATTGAAGACCGTCTTGGGGATATCCACGAAGGCATAGACGTCCCCCACCGTGTAGGCGTTCAGCGTCACGGTGTTGGCATCGGTGTTGTAGCGATCGCCGACATGGCGGCCGACAATGCCGAGCTCCACGGGCCACGACGTCAGGAAGCGGTATGACGCGCCAGCATTGGCGACGATGCGCGGCACGTTCGGTGGCGTATTGCCGGAGAACGAGCCGCCAACGAAGTTGTAGTCGGCATAGCGCGCATCGACATAGGCGATGTTGCCCCAGAGCCGCAATGGTTCGATCGGGCGCACAGATGCGGCGAGCTCTACGCCCTTCGATTCCTGCCGCCCGGCGATATTGAGCGCCATCCCGCCGGCTGCGGCATAGACGTTCTTGCGCAGGATATCGTAGGCCGAGAACGACCACTCTGCCCGGCCGTCCCACAACAGGTGCTTCACGCCGGTCTCATAGGTGCGCGAGGTCGTGAGATCCAACGGCTGGGTCGGCGCGAGCAGGAAGATGTTGTTGGCGGAGATGTCCGCACCGGTGGCGTACTGGCTGAAGAAGGTGAGGCCTGGAATGGCCTCCCAGGTGTAGCCGATACGGCCTGTTACCGGTGCCCATGACTTCGAGAACGGGAAATTCGCGTTCTCCAGACCGTTCACGTCGGTCGAGTTGCGGTCGAGACCGATATGTTCGACGCGCAGGCCACCGACAAGGGCGAAGGTTCGCGTCAGCTTCAGCCGATCCTCGAACGACAGCGCCTCGTTGTCGATACGCGCGGTCTGCTGCTTGGTCGTGAGCAGGCCGTAAAAGCCACGGTCGGGGTCGACCAGCGAGACGGAATCGCTGGGGAAATTCGCTGCACCCGGCCTGACGAAATCGAGGTAGCTTGAGGACAGCGTCGAGACCAGGCGGTTGTCGAAGCCGGCGATGTTCGCATCCCAGGTCAGATCGGTGATGTTGCCGACAAGCCGCTGGCTGTGCGCGACATAGAAGCGGCTGCGGTCAACCGTGTTCGTCGCGGTGTTGAATGCCTCGACCTCGTTGTTGAACCACGAGCGCTCCGCGCCATAGGCATAGGCCTGGCTCTTCAGCGTCAGGTCAGGCGCCAGCTTCAGCTCGAAGCCGCCGCGCAGCCAGACCTCCTGTGCGACGTTGCGATTGTCGAGGACGTTGTAGTTGGTGTTGAAGGTACGGTCGTCGATCGTGATCGGGCCGAGATTCGATCCGTTAGAGGCAACATAGTTGCCCGAGACGATGCCGGCCGTCGCGTGCGAGCCGCTGAACGCGACCGGCACCAGCGGCGCGCCCCAATAGGCCTTGGAGCGGTCCTCGCGATATTCGATCGCACCCCAGACCTTGAGACTGTCGGAGATGCGGTAGTTGAGCTGGCCGGAGACGTCGAGCGTCTTGGTGTTGGTGTCGTCGGCAAAGCCGTTGAGCGAAGAGCGGCTGATGTCGAAGCGATAGTCGAGCCCCTGGACATTGGTGCTGCCGCCGGAGCCATAATGCGCGCGGAACGAATTCAGCGAGTCATATGAGAAATCAGCCTCATTCCGGATCGGTCCGGTGTGCGGCTGCTTGGTGACAAAATTGATCGCGCCGCCGCTGGCGCCCTCGCCTGACATCAGCGAGGCCGGACCTTTCAAAATTTCGACGGCTTCGAGATTGGCCGTGTCCATGATCCGCGAGGTCATGTTCTGCGGGCCGATCTTGATGCCATTGTAGAGCGTGTTGATCTGGCTGTTGGTGAAGCCGCGCATGGAGAAGGCTGACGGCTCGGCCGGATTGTCGCCGGCGGTGACGCCGACCGCGCCTTGAGCGACGTCGGAAACGGTGCGGTAGCCCTGCTCGCGCATGGTTTCGGCCGAGATCACCTCGACGGTTGCAGGCGTCTCACGCACGGTCAGGCCGAGGCGCGAGGCGCTTTCGGCCACCGCATTGGTATTGAGCGGCGTCTGCGCCGTTGCGGCCGGCACGACCGGCTTTGGCGCGACCGGTGCTGTGGCAGACCTGTGCGCCGTGGCGCGGCGCGCGCCCCGCCCCGCACGTGCCGTCGGCTTGGCCGGCTTGCGGGACTGTTCGGGCGCCGTCACTTCGACCGGCGGTAGCGGGTTGCGGGCTTGCTGCGCCAGTGCGGCAGGCATATCGACAGCGGCAAATGATGTGAGAGCGGCGGACGCAACCAAAAAGCGGCGCGGGCGCGCAATACGGACGGAAGACATGGTCGTAGACCTCGGTATGACGTCAGTGGCACGTCACAGCGAACCAAGGTCCCATCTTCGGCGTTCCAGCCCTCCGATGAAGCCAAATGTCTGTACTCCCCGACCGACATCTTCGCGTGTGACCACGGCTGACGGCAGGTCTCCTGGCTCGCGGGTCGTTACCACTTCGTCGCCTTCCCGGGACCGAGGACCCAGTGGCTCATGACGAAGGATTCATCGCTTACAGTTGCGGGGGCAGCCACGGCATTGGGGACAACATCCCCGCACCGCATTCCCTTTTCATCCCCTCTCGGGGAAACCGTCACGATCATCTAGGATTACGATCAAGACAGAGTCAATGTGCCTGTTGCGGCGTTGTTGCCACAGCGACCAACTTTCCCTGGAGATTTTCGCATGGAAGGCGAGACCTTCCTCTGGCTGATCCGTCATGCAGTCGTCGACGGCGTCGCGGGCACGATCCACGCACCCGACGCGCCGGCTGATCTCAGTGACCGGGCGCAGCTGGAGGCGCTACAGCGGTACCTGCCGCGGGAGGCCGCGAGCTATGCGAGCCCGTGGCGGCGCACGGTCGAGACGGCACGCGCGCTAGGGCTCGATCCCGCGCTCGTGCCAGAGTTCAGCGAACAGGATTTTGGCGACTGGACCGGCCGGCGGCATGACGAGCTCGCGGCAACGCGCGGCGACGCCTATGCGCAATTCTGGAATGATCCCGCCCGCGCAAGACCGCCAGGCGGGGAAAGCTTCGAGGATCAGGTCGCGCGCGTGCGGCTGGGTCTCGCACGCATCGGAGCCAGATCGGCAACGCTCGTGGTGCATTCCGGCACGATCCGCGCCGCACTCTGCATCGCGCTCGATCTGACGCCGCAAGCGGCCTTGCGCTTCGTGATCGATCCGCTGTCGCTGACCCGGATCGACCGGCTCGCGACCGGCTGGCGTGTCGTCTCCGTCAATCAGCGCGTGGCCTGAGCTGGGTCAAGCCGGCCGATCCGGGACGTTGGCCTGTGCAAACGTCGCCATGCCGTTGTGAAGGCTGCAAGCGAGGCGCACCAATGGCAGCGTGATCGCGGCGCCCGATCCCTCACCGAGCCTGAGATCGAGGCTGATCAGCGGCTGCACGTTCAGCGCGCGGAGCACCAGCCGATGCCCCTGCTCTGCCGATTGGTGCGACGGCAGCAGGAACGGCTGGCACGACGGATTGATCCGCACCGCCGCCAATGCCGCGACCGACACGATAAAGCCATCGAGCAGCACCGGAATGCGGCGCTGCGCAGCCGCGATGATCGCACCGCAAATCGCTGCAATTTCGAGACCACCGACGGCGCACAGGATCTTTTCGGGCGTGGCACCTGCAACCCCATGGCGCGCGATTGCAGCATCGATCACCCGCGCCTTGTGCGCTCGGCCGGCGGCATCGACACCGGTGCCGCTGCCTGCGATCTCCTCGGCGCTGACGCCGAGCAGGCCGGCCGCAATCGCCGCCGACGCCGTGGTGTTGCCGATGCCCATCTCGCCGAAGATCAGGAGATCTGGTTGAGCCGCATCAGCGCGGGCGACTGCGCGCTGGCCGGCCTCGAAAGCGAATGCCAGCTCGGACAGTTCGAGCGCCGGTTCGACGCTGAAGTCACGGGTGCCGCTGCGCGGCTTGTCGGTCACGATGCCCGCCATCTCCTCTTGCGCCAGTGTGCCGGCGTCAACCACCTCCAGGCTGGAGCCCAGCTCGCGCGCCAGCACCGAGATCGCGGCACCACCCGAGGCAAAATTCGCCATCATCGCGATTGTCACCGCTTGCGGATAGGCCGACACGCCCTGCGCGACGATACCGTGATCGCCCGCGAAGATGATGATCGGCACGCGCGCTGCGCGCGGCTGTTCGGTCGCTTGCAGGCCTGCAAGCTCGATCGCGAGCTGCTCGAGCCGGCCGAGCGCGCCGGTCGGCTTTGTCAGCTGCGCCTGCCGCGCAATCGCCGCCTCGCGATGAACCGCGGAGATATTTGGGCACTTTTGGGAAACCCATTCGGGGGGCATGCTGCCTCGCTTGCGTTACGGCCTGCGCTTGAGAATGTAGCTGTCCATGATCCAGCCGTGCCGCTCGCGCGCGTCCTGCCGCGCGGCAACGATGCGCGAGCCGACCTCGGCGAGCACGCCGGACATGGTGATTTGATCGGGCATGCCGAGATAGGCGCCCCACCAGATGTGCAAGCCGTTCGGATCGAGCGACTGGAACGCGGTGCCGCCGTCGAGCATCACGACAACTGTATCGACGCCTTGCGGCCAACCGATTTCACGCAAGCGGCGCCCTGTCGTGACAAGGAACGGCTCGCCGATATCGTTGAGCGGCAGCGCGTGCGCAGCGCACAGCGCCTGGATCGAGGTGATGCCGGGCACGACCTCGATCACCGGCAAGGGATTTAGCCGGCGCGCAATACGCAGCGAGGAGTCGTAGAGCGAGGGATCACCCCAGATCAGCAACGCGACCTTGCCGTCACCGCCAAGATGGCTCGCGATCGTCTGCGACCAGGCCGCAGCAACCGCATCGTGCCAATCGTCCACGCCCTTGTGATAGTCGGCTTCGCCCGCGTCGCGCAGGGGAAGATCGAACTCGACGATGCGTGTCGTTTGATTGGTCAGCACATCCGCGCAGATCGTCCGCCGCAAATCGGCGAGATCGGATTTGGCGCTTCCCTTGCGCGGGATCAGGATGAGATCGGCCGCGTTGATGGCGTGGACCGCGGCGCGCGTAAGCTGCTCGGGATCGCCGCATCCGATGCCTATCAAAGAGAGCGTCAGCATCACGGACCGCCCTCCGCCAGCGCGCCGAACAGGATGACGGCGGCCGTCGAGGCGGCTCCGCCCCGCGCAAGCTGCTTGGCGAGTTCGGCAATGGTGGTGCGGACCAGCCGTTCGTCGGCCCGGCCGAGGGATTCGGCGAACAGCGCCGGGGTGTTTGGGGCAAGGCCATGTTCGATCAGTTTTGCGGCGAGCGCCGGAAAGGTGCGGCGGCCCATATAGACCACGGTCGTCGCCTCCGGATCGGCGAGCGCCGCCCAGTTGAGGTTTTGCGGCAGCTCGCCGCTGACATCGGCCCCGGTGACGAACTGCACGCGCCGCGAGGTGTGGCGACGGGTCAGGGGAATGCCGGCTTGCGCCGCCGCGACGCAGGCCGAGGTGACACCGGGGATGATCTCGTAGCCGATGCCGGCTTCGCGCAGCGTCTCGAGCTCCTCCTCGAGCCGGCCGAAAATGCCGGCATCGCCCGACTTCAAGCGGACCACGCGGACGCCGGTCGCTGCATAGTCGACCAGGAGGCGGTTGACATGGTGCTGTTTGGTCGAGGGCCGACCCGCCCGCTTTCCCACAGCGACGAGATTGGCGCCGGGCCGGGCCAGATCGAGAATCGCGCCGGAAGCAAGGTCGTCGTAGAGCACGACATCCGCCTCGCGCAGCCGCGCCGCGCCCTTCAGCGTGAGCAGCTCGGGATCGCCCGGGCCAGCGGAGATGAAGGAGACAAACCCGCTCACTGGTCCTCCGCGATCAAATGGAAGAACGTGCCGGTGGCTTGTCCCCGCCGCGAGCCGGTCTCGGCAATGACCGCGCCCGTTGCGTCATGCACGACCGCCAGCGGCGTATCGGGCTGAGCGAGGATGGTCGAATAGTGGAATTCGTGGCCGCGCAGGCGTGCGCCCGCCTGATGCCCCGGCATTGATGCTGCGAGCGTGGCGAGACGATAGCCCAGATGCATGCGGCGTTTGGCAAAGCTCGTCTCCAAGCCGAGCAGGCCCGTCATCTCGTGGCGGACACCCTCGGCATCGGTGAGGCCTGCGCCCAGCACCATATAGCCTCCGCACTCGCCGTGCACGGGCCTCGTCGCGGCGAAAGCCCGCAAGCCGCTAGCGAAGCGGGCGTTGGCGGCAATCTTCCCAGCGTGAAGCTCGGGATAGCCACCGGGCAGCCAGCACACATCGGCGCTCGCGTCGGGCACCTCGTCGGCGAGCGGCGAGAATGTCGAGATCTCGGCACCGGCCGCGCGCCAGGTTTCCAGCATGTGCGGATAGACGAAGGAGAATGCGGCGTCGCGGGCCAGCGCGATGCGCTGGCCGGGCGGTGTTACGTTCAGACCGTTCGTCGCAGGCTGCGGCGACCAGCTGGCTGCCGATCGCAGCACGGCATCGAGGTCGACATGTTCGGTGACAAAGCGCGCGGCCTCGTCGATCAACTTGCCGATCTCGGCCTGTTCCTCGGCCTGCACCAGACCAAGATGCCGCTTCGGCAGGTTGATTTCGGCATGGCGCGGCAGCGCGCCGAACACGGCAATGCCGACATCAGTCAGCGCGCGCCGCACGAGATCCTCGTGGCGGGGGCTGGCGACACGGTTGAGCACGACGCCGGCGAGGCGCACGCCGGCACGATAGTCACGCAGGCCAGCGGCGATCGCCGCCGCCGTCTGCGCCTGCCCGGACGGGTCGATCACCAGCAGCACGGGCCAGCCCAGCATCTCCGCGATGTCGGCCGTGGCCCCCGTGCCGGAGAGGCCGCGCGCGGCGACGCCGTCGAACAGGCCCATCGAGCCCTCGGCGAGCACGACATCGGCATCCACGCCGCGGTTAACGAGATGCGCGATCGTCGCGCGGTCCATCGCCCAGCTGTCGACATTGACGGAGGCGCGTCCCGTGGCGGCGGCGTGGAAGGCGGGATCGATGTAGTCGGGGCCGCTCTTGAAGCACTGCACATTCAGACCGCGATTGCGCCAGGCACGCGCCAGCGCCAGCGTCAGCGTCGTCTTGCCGGCGCCTGAGGCCGGCGCGGAGATGATGAGGCTCGCGGCCATCACGACGCCTCCGGAAAGCGTGGCTCGACGCCGACCGGTCGGTAGCGGCGATCATAATCGGCGGCATAGAGCCGGCTCTCGGCAAAATCCGCTGAGCCCAGCGTCTTACCGACCAGGATGAGCGCGGTGCGTTCGAGCTCGGCGCCGACAGCGGCATCGAGCGTTGCAAGGGTTGCGCGGACAATGCGCTGATCCGGCCAGCTCGCGCGCCAGACGATCGCAACCGGACAGTCCGCGCCGTAATGCGGCGTCAACTCGGCGATGACCTTGTCAAGTAGATGGATTGACAGATGGATCGCGAGCACCGCACCTGTCGCAGCGAATGCGGCGAGTTTTTCGCCCTCGGGCATCGCACTGGCGCGGCCCGGCGTACGCGTCAGCACCACTGATTGCGCAAGACCGGGCAATGTCAGCTCGGCTTCGAGCGCAGCCGCGGCGGCCGAGAAAGACGGCACACCGGGCGTCACCGAATAGGGAATGCCGAGCGCCCGCAGCCGACGTAGCTGCTCGCCCATCGCCGACCAGATCGAGAGATCGCCGGAATGCAGCCGCGCAACGTCCTTGCCGTCCGCATGCGCGGCAACGATCTCTGCAATGATCTCGTCGAGCGACAGCGGCGCGGTGTTGACGATCCGCGCACCCGGCGGGCAATGCGCCAGGACGCCCTCCGGCACCAGCGAGCCGGCATAGAGGCAGACCGGACAGGCGGCGATCAGGTCGCGGCCGCGCAAGGTCAGCAAATCGGGAGCGCCCGGCCCTGCGCCGATGAAATGCACCGTCATGCGCCGTCTCCTTCCGCGATCGCCGCGGTCGCCGTCCGGTCCTGCGAGACCACACGCGTCGCGATCAACCGCGCGCGAGGCCCAGCTGCCGCAAGCGCCGCAGCTTCGGCAACAGATCCCGTGCCGAACTGTTCGGTGATCAGCCTTGACTGGGTTGGCGTTGCGATACCGGCGAGCACGTCTGGCGGAACCGCCTTGATCGGTACGCCGCATTCGCGCGCGAGCTGCTTCAGCACCTCAGCATCGGCCTTGTCGCTGACAGTTGCTACCGCCGCAAGGCCCTCGGGACCGCCGGCCGCCAGAAGCGCCTCGCGCAGCGAAGCCAGCGTCACATCTCGCTTGAATCCGAGTCCGGCGACCTTCATCGGACCGAACTCCATTGCACCACGGGACGCGCTGCTTCCCAGGACCGGTAGCGGCCGAGCGGGCCGGCATGCGCGATCTCGATCCGCATCAATTCGCCGCCATGACGCTGATGCAATTCGCCGAGCAGTGCTTCGGTCTCCAGCGTCACCGCATGTGCGACCAGCCGCGCACCCCGCGCAAGCCGCGACCAAATGCTATCGAACATCGCGATATCCAGACCTCCGCCGATGAAGACGGCGTTGGGCGCCTCCAGCGCAGCGAGCGCTTCCGGTGCCTTTTCGGCGACCACGGTGATCCGATGCGTCAATCCGAATGCCGCAGCGTTGCTGCGGATATTCGCGGCGCGATCCTCGCGCGTTTCGACTGCAATCGCCGTCCCGCCGCACAGCGCCCACTCCAGCGAGATCGAGCCAGAACCGGCGCCGATATCCCACAACCGCTCGCCGGGACGCGGCGCCAGCGCGGAGAGCGCGAGCGCGCGGATCGGCCGCTTGGTCATCTGGCCGTCATGGACGAAAAGATCATCCGGCAGTCCGGAGCTTCCGGGCATGCCCGGCGCGCCCCTCGCCTCCAGTGCGACTGCAACCAGGCTTCCAGCAAGATCGCCCGCAAAGCTATCGGCACGATGCTCGATGGTGCTTTCATGGGGACCGCCGAGCGCGGCAAGAGTCCAGAATGCCGAGGCGCCCCATCCCCGCGCACTCAGCCACTTCGCGAGATCACCAGCGGCCTTGCCATCGCGCACCAGGCAAATGATCCGCGCGCCCGGTGCCAGATGCGGCACGAGACGTTCGAACGGCGCAGCATGGAGACCGAGGCAGACAGTGGATTCGAGTCGCCAGCCCAACCGCGCGACGGCAAGCGAAAAGGTCGAAGGCGCGGAATGCGCGATCCATTCACCCGCATCGAGCTTCTCGGCGAGGCTTGCACCGGCGCCATGCCAGAATGGATCGCCGGAGGCGAGCACCGCCGTCGGCCTGCCGCGGCAACTCAGCACGACCTCCGCATCGAATGGCACCGGCCACGGGCGGCCCCGGCTGGTCACGCCTGCAAGTGCAAGATGACGCTCGCCGCCAAAGACAGTTTCCGCATTCGCGAGCGCCTTTCGGCTTGCTTCCGACAGCCCGGCAAGGCCATCTTCGCCGATGCCGATGATGGTCAGCCAGGGATCAGCCATGACGCGCGCCCTCATTCTGGGCGGAACAGCCGATGCGAGCCTGCTCGCAGCGGAGATCGCGCGCGCGGGCATCGAGGCCGTCTATTCCTACGGCGGCCGCACCCGTGCGCCCGCCGACCAGCCGCTGCCGACCCGCATCGGCGGTTTTGGCGGGGTGAGCGGGCTTGCCGACTACATCCGTCGCGAAGGCGTCACGCATGTGATCGACGCGACGCATCCCTTCGCCGCCGAGATGAGCGGCAACGCGGTCACGGCGTGTGCGGAGACCGGCGCGCCGCTGATCGCGCTCGAACGTGCGCCCTGGACCAAGGCGCCCGGCGATAACTGGATCGAAGTCGCCGACGTCAACGCCGCGGTCGCCACGCTGCCGGAGTCGCCGGCAAAAATATTCCTCGCCATCGGCCGCCAGCACATCGCTCCATTCGCGACGAGGCCACAGCACGCCTACACGCTGCGGTTCGTCGATCCGCCCGAAGCGCCCCTGCCCTTCGCGGCCGATGTGGTCGTGTCGCGCGGACCGTTCACGCTTGACGGCGAGCTGGAGATGATGCGAGCGCGCGGCATCGCGTGGATCGTCGCCCGCAATTCTGGCGGCGACGGCGCACGCGCCAAGATCGACGCGGCCCGCACGCTCGGCCTGCCCGTGATCATGATCTCGCGACCGCGATTGCCTGAACGGTTGCGAGCCGAGAACGTCTCCGAGGTGATGCAGTGGCTCGGTCATCGGACCTGCCTCGGCGCATAGACCCAGCGGCCGACGCGGCGCGTCTGCGAATTGCCAACGATGACCAGCGTGCGCATGTCGGCCATTTCGGGCCGGGCCTCGCTCAGCGTCACTGTCTCGATTGTCTCGTCCGCCGTGCTGACCGCGCGCGCGAAGATCATGAGCCGCTCGCCGCAGCCGGCCTCCTTCAGCACTGCGAGCGCACGGCCAAATCCTTCGGGCCGGCTCGCCGACCGCGGATTGTACAGTGCAATGGCAAAATCGGCTTCCGCCGCGAGCCGCAGCCGCTTTTCGATCATCGCCCATGGCTTCAAATTGTCGGAGAGGTTGATCGCGCAAAAATCATGGCCGAGCGGCGCACCGGCGCGTGCGGCCGCTGCTAGCATCGCGGTGATGCCGGGCAGCACGCGGATAGGCAGCTCCCGGTATTGCGGCGCCTGTTCGAGCGCCTCGAATACGGCCGAGGCCATCGCGAAGACGCCGGGATCGCCGGAGGAGACGACGACGACCTGGCCGCCTTCCGCGGCAAGCCGCAAGGCTTCGCTCGCGCGCTGCAACTCTTCGCGGTTGTCGGACGGATGCAGCCTGAGACCCGTGCGCGGCAGTACCCGCGAAACATAAGGTGCATAGCCCAGGATATCCGTCGCAACCGCAAGCGCGGCGGAGACCTCCGGCGTTACCAGCGTGTCGCTGCCCGGCCCGAGGCCGGCGATGGTCAGCGTGCCCGTCATTCGGCGGCTTCCGGCTGCCGGCCCTTGCCGTGCACCAGCACGATCGCGAAATAGGGACAATCGGTGACATCGATGTCGGCCAGCCGCGCGACCCGCTCGCCCGGCATGGTGCCGCGTTCGACCAGCCAAGCATCATCCAGCCGACCGGCGGACACAAGTGCGCGGCGCACTTTCGCAAGATTACGCCCAGTCTTCATGATGACCAGAGCATCGGAGTCGCGCATGCGCCGTTCGAGCTCGTCCTCGGCCAGCGTGCCCATCAGCACCGTCGTCACGTCGTCGCCAAGCGCAATCGGCTGGCCGACGGCATTCCAGCAGCCGACCATGCCGGGAATGCCCGCGATCAATTCAATCTCGACGCGGCCTTGCAGGCGCGCGTGCAGATGCATGAACGAACCGTAGAAGTAAGGATCTCCTTCGCAGAGCACGACGACATCGACAGCGCGCGAAAGCCGCTCCAGGCGCTCGGCCCACTCGTCATAGAAGCCGGCGAGCAGCTGGACATAGTCCGGGCTGTCGAAGGCGATCTCGGTGGTGACCGGATACTCCATCGGATATTCGGTCACATCGCTTGCGAGCATGCCCTCGACGATACGCCGGGCCTGGCCGGGCCTGCCCTTCTTGCGGAAGTACGCGACGTGCTTTGCCTCGCGCACGGTGCGATCGGCGCGCACGCTCATCAAATCGGGATCACCGGGGCCGAGACCGCAGCAGATGATGCGTCCCATCGCTATTCGCTCCGGCTCGCCAGCGCATTCACGGCAGCAACGGTGATCGCCGAGCCGCCGAGGCGGCCCTCGACCGTCAGCGCCGGTACCGGCGGATCGGCCATCAACGCAGCCTTGGATTCGGCCGCGCCGACGAAGCCGACGGGACAGCCGATGATCGCCGCCGGCCGCGGACAGTCGCGGTCCTCCAGCATGTTGAGGAGATGAAACAGCGCGGTCGGCGCATTGCCGATCGCGACGATCGCGCCTTCGAGATGCGGCCGCCACAGTTCCAGCGCCGCCGCCGAGCGCGTGTTACGCATGGATTGGGCGAGCGCAGGAACGGATTCGTCGCCGAGCGTGCAGATGACGTCGTTCGCCGCGGGAAGTCTCGCGCGCGTAATTCCCTCCGAGACCATGCGCGCATCGCAAAGGATCGGCGCGCCTCTCTGTAACGCGGCGCGTGCGGCGGTCGCCATGCCGGGCGTGAAGCGGATGTGCGCCTCCAGGCCGACCATGCCGGCAGCATGGATCATTCGCACCACGACCTGCTCCTCATCCCCCGTGAAGCGCGCAAGATCGGCCTCGGCCCGGATGGTCGCAAAGGATTGCCGGTAGATCGCCGCGCCATCGGTCTCATAGAGATGCGGCATCAGTGCCCTCCCATCAGGATGGAGGGATCGGCGATGATGTCATCGCGGTTCAGCCCGCGCAGGATGGGCTCATCGCGCGTCGACCCGCCACGCACGAGATCGAATCCTGCACCGGTCGCAACCAGCGTGATCGCGGCCGAACCGGAATGGGCGCAGCCCTTGGCGCAACCCGAAACGTGGAGCCGCGCGGCAGCGCCAATGTTCGGCGCAAGCGCTGCCGCCAGCGCGCGGGTGTCCGCATGCGCCTCGCGGCAGCGCGGTGCGCCACTACAGGCGATCACGCGTAGCGCCGGGTCGTAGGCCTCGGTGATGAGGCCGGCCGCGGACGGCATCCGCCTGTCCTCGCTCAAAACCATCCGCCATGGCGTCATGCGCAGCCCATGTCCGCAGCCGGCGAACTGGTTGAGCGTTGCATGCGGCATCTGTCCGAACGCGACGCCGACCAGCGCGCCCTGCGGATAGAGGCCGGGGCGCGCAGCCGCCATGATCGGCGCCGGCTCGGCCTCACCGCGCAAGACTTCAGGCAAGACCCCGCCGGCGGCGAGATGCGCCGCCATGCGCCCTCGTCCGCCCCTTGCTCCGCCAGAGGCGACGAACCAGTCTGCAAGCGCGAGTGCAGCGGTCACGGCCTCTCCACGCGCGACGGCGCGGCCGTGTTTAGCACCATCGGCTCGTACCAAAAGTCCGCCGGTTCGATCACGCTCGATCCGCACATCCGCGGAATCGCCGGCGAGAACGCGCGAGGTCCCGTCATCGATAGCGAAGCCAAACTTGGTCGGGAGATCGAGTGCGCTGTCGGCAAGCGCTTCCTCGAGCTCGGCGGCGAGCGCCTGGGTTTCGTCACCGGTGCGCCAAAACGGCGTCACCAGAATGTTGCGCCGGGATTCGGTGTCGACATCCGGATCGAGTAGCGCCAACTCGGCCAGGCCGGCGAGCAGCAGCCGATGGCTGGTGTCGCTGACGCCCCTGATCTGGAGGTTGGCGCGGCTGGTCACGTCGATCAAACCGTTGCCATGGCGCCCGGCGAGATGCGCAAGCCCGGCAATCTGCGCCGCGTCGAGCCTTCCGCCAAACGGGCGCACGCGCACCACGAGTCCATCGCCCGATTGCATCGGCTGTAGCGCGCCCGGACACCAGCCCTTGACCGCCATCGCGCTCATGATGCCTCCCGCAGCGCGGCCGCGATTGAATTGCGGCGCGTTCGCCAGAGCGAGGCCTCGTACAAGCGGGTGAAGCAAATCTCCATCGCAGCCAGCGCCGCCGGATTTTCGCGTGCCATGAAGACGCGAATATCGTCATTGCCGAGCGTCGCGTCAAAATAGAGATCAAACAGATGCGGCGGCACGGCGCCGGCCAGATGGGCGAAGGCGGCCATGTGCTCAAGCGTCGCGGTAATTTCGGCGGCGCCGCGAAAACCGTGGCGCATCATGCCGGCAATCCAGGCCGGATTGGCGGCGCGTGCGCGCACGACGCGCGAAATCTCCTCGGTCAATTTGCGCGCATGCGGCTGCTCCGGACGCGTCGCATCTAGGTGATAGAGCGATGGCGTTGCAGCGCCGAGATACGCTGCAGCAGCCGCGATGCCCGCTTCATGCGCCGCATAGTCGGCCGCGAGCAGCAAATCGGTTTCCGGCAAGTCCTGGACGTGAACGAAAGCATCGGCAGACGCGAGACGCGCCTCGATGCCGGCGCGATCGGGCTTGATCGCACCGGCAGCGGAGAACGCCCAGGACGACGCCGACAGCCACGCTTCGCCCGCAGCCTCGCGGGTCTCGGGCGTGAAGGCATCGGGAATCGCCGATAGGCCGACGCCATATTGCCCAGGACGCGGCGCGAACACGCGGGACGCGCGATGACGATAGGGATTTTCGTCACCCTCGTCCTCGCGCGCCGCGAGCGCCTCGGCGGCGGCTTCAAACAGTTGCGCAAGGCCGGAGAAGACATCGCGGAACAGGCCCGAGACACGCAGCGTCACGTCGATGCGGGGACGGCCGAGCTCGGCCGGCGCGACGATGTCGTAGCCGATAACGCGGCCGGAGGCGTGATCCCAGCGCGGCGCAAGACCGGCGAGATGCAGCGCCATCGCGAACTCTTCGCCCGCGGTGCGCATCGTTGCCGAGCCCCAGAGGTCGACAACGAGGCCCTTCGGCCAATCGCCGTGATCCTGCAAATGACGGCGCAACAGCTCTTCCGCGAGCTTGATGCCTTGCGCGTGTGCTGAGGGGGTCGGCACGGCGCGCGGATCGACGGCAAAGAGATTGCGCCCGGTCGGCAGCACGTCCTGTCGCCCGCGATAGGGCGAGCCGGATGGGCCCGGCGCAACGCGTTGGCCCGCAAGTGCCGTGCGCAGAGCATCGCGCTCGGCTTCACCGCAGACGCCGCGGCCGAACACGTGCAGGCCGTCGCCGAACTGGCTTTCCTTGAGATCGCAGACGAAGCGATCGATCCGGGGGATGGCTTCGGCTGGTGCTGCCGAGGCATCGAGGCCGAGATCGCTTTCGAGGCCGGCGGCGCGGGCCTCGTCGCGAATCGCGGCGATCAGGCGCTGGCGGCGCGCGGGATCGAGACCATCGGCGGTCGAGTATTCATCGAGGAGCTGTTCGAGTCGACGCAAGCCTTCCGGCACGGCGGATGCCGCAAGCGGCGGCGGCAGGTGGCCAATGGTGACGGCACCCAGGCGCCGCTTGGCCTGCGCGGCCTCACCGGGATCGTTGACGATGAAGGGATAGATGACGGGCAGATCGCCGATCAGGGCGTCCGGCCAGCAGGCCTGCGACAGCGCGACGGATTTTCCGGGCAGCCATTCCAGCGTGCCATGCGCGCCCATGTGCACGACGGCATCACAGCCCTGCTGTTGGAGCCAGAGATAGAACGCGACATAGCCATGGCGCGGCGTGCGGGCGAGATCGTGATAATCGGCATCGCGCGTGGTCGTGTCGCCACGCTCGGGCTGGACGGCGACGATCGACTTGCCACATCGGACCGCGGCGAAATGGAATGCGCCATCGCGGCAGCCCGGATCGTCCTCCGGCGCGCCCCAGGCTTGCGCGAGATCATCCTGCAATGCCTGCGGCAGACGCGAGAGCGCCGCACGATAGTCGGCGGCGCTCCACGTCAATGTCTGCCTCAGCAACGCATCGCCGAGCCGATCCGCTGACGCGACGTCGAATCCCGCTTCACCGAGATCAGACAGCAATGCCTCGACCGAGGCCAGCGCATCGAGGCCGACCGCATGTGCAATCTGGTGCGGGCGCCCCGGATAGTTCGACAGCACGACGGTCAATTTCTTCTCACCAACCGGCTTCGCCGCGAGCCGGTGCCACGCGGCTACGCGCGCGGCGACAGCCTTCACGCGCTCCTCGTCCGGGCGATGCGCAAGATGCGAGAATTGCAAATCGGGATCGCGGATCTCGCCCGACTTGAAGCTCACCACGCCTGCAAACAGGCGGCCATCGACCTCGGGCAGGACCACATGCATCGCGAGGTCGCCGGGCGACAGACCGCGCAGCGAGGTAGCCCAGTCCTCGCGCCGCGCCGTCGAGAGCGCGACCTGAAATACCGGGCACGACGCGCCGTCGAACGGCGTCGTACCGTCGTCGCCGATCGCGGAGAACGCGGTCGCATTGACGATCGCAGCGGGAGGATTCTTCGCGAGGTGAACGCGCAGCCAATCCGCGACGCCCGCGGCCTTGAGTGAGGTGACGAACACGCCGTAGATATCAAAGCCCTTTTCGCGCAGCGCCGCGATCAGGGCATCGACAGGACCGGTGTCCGCGGCAGTCAAGTAGGAGCGATAGAACGTCACCAGCGCCCGCGGTCTGCCCTCAACGTCCGGCGGCGCAGCAATGACACCACGAGCGGGATCGTAAAAGCCCATCTCGGGCACGGTCATCTCGCCGACAACCGGCCCGGCATAGAGGCCCGAGGCCAGCGCGAGCTGCGCGATCGCGGCTTGGGCAGCAACCGGGCCGCCAGCGTCGCAGAGCACCTTGAGCCGCCGCAAGGTCGAGACCGGCAGAGTCGAATACGCGTCCAGCCGCGTATCGTCGCGACCATCGGCCGGCAGCACGGCCAGCACAATGTTGCGATCCTTCGCAAGCTGATGCAAGGCGGCCAGCCCATACGACCAGTAGGACTCGCCGCCGATCAGGCGCACGAGAATGCCGCGCGCCTGCGACAGCGTGCGTTCGATATAGGTGTCGACCGAGAGCGGATGACGGAGCTCCGCGAGATTGGCGAGCCGCAGCGACGGCAGGCTGTCGCGGCCGCGCCGCCAGCCAGCCGCGAACGCAGCGAGATCGGAATCCGAGTACGAGAGCACCACGAGATCGGCCGGGTCCTGGCCGACGTCCCTTGGCGTCGCGGTCTCCTCGAGACCGCGGCTCTCGCGGAAGACGACGTGCATCAGATACCAAGCCTTGAGATACCAAGTCCCGCCTTGATCGCGGCCTCGTCGATATCGCCGTGCTCGCCGATCACGACGAGTTTTGACTGACGCGCGCTCGCGCCCCACGGCTTGTCGAACTGATGGCGCACACGTTCGCCGACCGCCTGGAGCAGCAAGCGCATCGGCTTGCCCGCAACTGCGATATAGCCCTTGACGCGCAGCACGTTCTGCTCACGCGCGAGACGCTGGACTGACGCGACCAACGCGTCGATATCCGTGACTTCCGGAAGATCGATCACGACGGAGGCAAAATCGTCGTGCTCGTGGTCCTCCTCGCCGTCATGATGCGACGGGCGCGCAGCAAGATCGTTCTCCGCGGCAGCTCCAAGACCAAGGATGACGCGCGCATCGATCGCGCCGTCGGTGACCGCCAGCATTGGCACGCGACGCGTCATCTCGGCGGTGATCGCAGCCTTTGCGACTTCAATGCCCGCGCTGCCCGCAAGATCGGCCTTGGTCAGCAGCACGATGTCGGCACACGCAATCTGGTCCTCGAACACTTCAGACAGCGGCGTTTCGTGATCGAGATTGTCGTCCGCCGCGCGCTGCGCTTCGACCGCGTCAGGATCCGGCGCGAAGCGGCCGGCAGCCACAGCCTCGGCATCGGCGAGCGCGATCACACCGTCGACGGTGATGCGCGAGCGGATCTCCGGCCAGTCGAACGCCTTGAGCAGCGGCTTTGGCAGCGCCAGGCCCGAGGTCTCGATCAGAATGTGATCGGGCCTCACCGGCCGCGACAGCAACAGCTCCATTGTGGGAATGAAATCGTCGGCGACGGTGCAGCAGATGCAGCCATTGGCGAGCTCGACGATGTTCTCCTCCGGGCAATTGGCGTCGGCGCAGGATTTCAGGATCTCGCCGTCGACGCCCTCGCTGCCGAACTCGTTGACGAGCACCGCGAGCTTCTTGCCGTTGGGATTTGCAAGGAGATGCTGGATCAGCGTCGTCTTGCCGGAGCCGAGAAAACCCGTGACCACCGTGACCGGGACTTTTGCGAGCGAGTTCATTCGGCGGCCTCTGGCACAACGGCAATGGGAGGAATGCGCGCAAGCGATTGCTTGCGGAAGATTTCGGGACGGCTGCGCCAGGGCACGATGCCGTCGGGCGCACCGGCATAGGCCGCAGCGCCTGCGATCACATCGCCCGCGTGGGCCTCCGACAGGCGGCCATAGACATAGGACCAGCGGCCGGGCGCGCTGAGCGCGACCGAACAGCCCTGGCTACAGGCCGACAGGCATTCGACGGGAACCACATTGACACCATCGGGCACACCCGCGTCGAGGATCGCACCATGCAAGCGCTTACCCGGCGCGACTTCGCCCTCGCTGAGTGTCTGGCCGGCACGGCAGGTGATGCAGACGTGAAGTGTGACAGTCATCGCCTCTTCCAGGATAAACAGCGGGAAGCGATGAGGCGCACGAACCGTTCTTGCGAAGGCCCGTTTCCCCGTCGCGGAACACCCCGTCCGCCGGTGCAAAACTTCGGCGCTGGCAGGTCTCCCGGCTTGCGGAGCAGGGTTTCCCCTACGATCCCCGCCTTCCCGATCCCCTTGGGGATCAGTGGCTTCGGGCATCTCTCCGGTCACGGTCGCGGGGGCGGCTGCATTTTGGAGCCAAATCTTGCCGATTCGGACCCTATCGCATTCCCTCTTCGCCTGTCATAGGACAGGAACCAACGTCGGCCCACCATTTGCCCCCGGCCGCCACTTGTCAAGCCGAAGGAGCCCGTCCGATGACGCCTGAACCGGATAGCCAAACGGCCGAGGAAACTGACGCCCGCCACGCTGCGAAAATGGCGAAGATCAAGGTCGCCCGCGACAAGATCATGGCGACCAAGAGCGGCGAAAAGGGCCTCATCATCGTCCACACCGGCGCCGGCAAGGGCAAGTCCTCCTCAGCCTTCGGCATGATCATGCGCTGCGTCGCGCATGGCTTCCCCTGCGCGGTCGTGCAGTTCATCAAGGGCGCCTGGGACACCGGCGAGCGCCGGCTACTCACCGGCCACTTTGGCGATCTCTGCCAGTTCCATGCCATGGGCGAAGGCTTTACCTGGGAGACGCAGGATCGTGCCCGCGACATCGCCGCCGCGCGCGCAGGCTGGGAAAAGGCCAAGGAGCTGATCATGGATGAGAGCCTGCACATGGTCGTGCTCGACGAGATTAATATTGCGCTGCGTTACGACTATCTCGACATCGCGGAGATCGTCGACTTCCTGAAAACCGAGAAGCCGCCGATGACGCATGTCGTGCTCACCGGGCGTAACGCCAAGGATGAGCTGATCGAGATCGCCGATCTCGTCACCGAGATGACGCTGGTCAAGCATCCCTTCCGCTCCGGCATCAAGGCGCAGGCCGGCGTCGAGTTCTGATTGGGCTCAGCGATGGCGCGCGCATTGATGATCCAGGGAGCCGGCTCGGACGTGGGCAAGTCGCTCATCGTCGCCGGCCTCGCGCGCGCCTTCACGCGGCGCGGCCAGCGTGTGCTGCCGTTCAAGCCGCAGAACATGTCGAACAACGCGGCCGTCACCGTCGATGGCGGCGAGATCGGCCGCGCCCAGGCACTCCAGGCGCTCGCCGCCGGCGTCGAGCCGCATACCGATATGAACCCGGTGCTGCTCAAGCCTGAGACCGATGTCGGTGCGCAAATTATTGTGCAGGGAAAACGCATCGCCACCGCGCGAGCGCGCGAATACGCGGCGATGAAGCCGTCGCTGATGGGCGCGGTGATGGAGAGTTTTGAGCGGCTGAAGGCGCGCGCCGATCTCGTGCTGGTCGAGGGCGCCGGCAGCCCCGCTGAGGTCAATCTGCGCAAGGCCGACATCGCCAATATGGGCTTCGCGCGCAAGGCCGACGTCCCCGTCGTGCTGGTCGGCGACATCGATCGCGGCGGCGTCATCGCCCAGCTCGTCGGCATCAAGACGGTGATCGATCCGGATGATGCCGCGATGATCCAGGGCTTTGTCATCAACAAGTTTCGCGGCGATCCCACGCTGTTCGATGACGGTTACAAGCTGATCGAGCAGAAAACGTCGTGGCGCGGCCTTGGCGTGCTGCCCTGGTTCACCCGCGCCGGCGAGCTGCCGGCCGAGGATGCGCTGGGCCTGAGCGACGCGCGAAAGCCTGGCCAGTGCAAGATCGCCTGTCTGGCATTGTCCCGGATCGCCAATTTCGACGATCTCGATCCGCTCAAGCTCGAACCGGGCGTCGATCTCGTGATGGTGCGTCCGGGCGGAGCGATCCCTGGCGATGTGCGCCTCGTCATCATCCCCGGCTCCAAATCCACGCGCGGCGATCTCGCCTTCCTGCGCGCACAGGGCTGGGACATCGATCTGCTGGCGCATCACCGCAGGGGCGGTCACGTGCTCGGCCTCTGCGGCGGTTATCAGATGCTGGGACGGAGCGTCACTGATCCCGACGGCATTGAAGGCCCCGCGGGCGAAACACCGGGCCTCGGACTTCTCGACGTGACGACGGAGATGAGTGCGCAGAAAACGCTGACGCGAGTCGCAGCCGTGCATGCAGCGACGGATCAGCCGATCCAGGCCTACGAAATCCACATCGGCCGTACCGATGGACCGGATCGCGCGCGACCGTTTGCGAAACTGAATGGCGAGCCGGAAGGTGCAATCTCAAGCGATGGACGCGTGCAGGGCAGTTATTTGCACGGCCTGTTCACATCGGACGACTTTCGCAGGGCGTATCTCGCGAAGCTCGATATTCCCGCAGGCGACGAGCCGTATCACGCCAGGGTCGAGAGCGCCCTGGATGCGCTTGCCAATCACATCGAGACTCATCTCGATGTCGAGGGCCTGCTCGCGCTAGCGCGCTAGGACCTCGGCGAGGCGCGACCATTCGGACTCGTCGCCCGGAAGTCCAAGGCGCAACCATGTCGGCTGCTGTACGAAGACGCGCGACCAAATCTGAGCGCTCGCCAACTTCTCCTGTGCAGCGAGAGCGTCGGGCATCTCATAGAGACGAAACAATGGTGTGCCGCCGACGAGCCTCAAGCCCTGCGATTGCACCATAGCGTCGAGCCTAACGCTGTCCCTTGCAAGCCGCGCCGATGCGGCCTTGGCCCAGTCATCATCGCGCAAGGCGCGACAGCCGATCGCGATCGCTGCGCCCGACACCGGCCATGGACCAGACATCGCCGCGAGCTTGGCGATGTCGTCGGCATGGCCAAGCGCAAAGCCGAGCCGCAGGCCGGCGAGCCCGTAAAATTTTCCGAATGAACGCAGGATCACCAGCCCCGGCCGAACTGCTTCCGAAGCGAGCGACAAATGCGGAACTGCGTCGGCGAAACTCTCGTCGATCACGAGGCGGCCAACGCGTGGCAGCAGTGCGAGCAAATTCGCAGGCGTGTACCAGCGCCCGTCGGGATTGTTGGGATTGATGACGATGGCGAGGTTCGCGCCGGCCAGCGCGTCAAGCTCGCTCACCTCTTCGACCTCCCAACCTGCGGCCGACAGAACTGGAGCATATTCGTTGTAGGTCGGCGCGAGGATGCGCGCCCGGCCGCGCGGCGCGAGTTGCGGCAATAGTTGGATGGCGGCCTGTGCGCCGCCCATCGCGACAACCGGCGCGCTTGTGCGATAGGCGCGCTGAGCAGCCTGATGCAGGGCGTCGATCGCGGAGCGCGACGGCAGCGCACTCCAATAGCGCGCGCTGATCTCGCCCACGGGATAAGGCAGCCGGTTGATCCCCGTCGAGAGGTCGATCCAGTCCTCCGCACGTCCGCCAAAACGCTGCTGGGCCTGATCGAGATTTCCACCGTGCTCGCGCATGTCCTGTTCTTTCACGCGAAAGCCAGGATCGCAAGCGCGCCCGCGAGCAGCAACATGGCGCGGCGGTAGATCGTCAGCGCGTGGCTGATATCGGCAGCGAGCGGATCGCGCGCGCCTTCGTTCAACCAGGGCTCGTTGCTGATGCTGTCGTGATAGATGCGCGGACCACTGAGCCGCACGCCGAGCGCACCGGCCATCGCAGCTTCCGGCCAGCCGGCGTTGGGCGAGCGATGACGACGTGCATCGCGCGTCATGCATGACAACGCCTCCGATCGCCGCGGCGCCAGCAGCACGAACAGAAAACCTGTCAGCCGCGCCGGAATGAAGTTGGCGACGTCGTCGATGCGGGCGGCGGCCCAGCCGAAGGCCTCGTGCCGCTCGCTGCGATGGCCGATCATGGAGTCCAGCGTGTTGATCGCCTTGTAGCCGAAGATGCCGGGCAGGCCGAACAGCGCACCCCAGAACACGGGCGCCACGATGCCGTCGGAGGCGTTTTCGGCGAGGCTTTCGATCGCCGCGCGCGCGATGCCGGCCTCGTCGAGCGCCGCGGGCTCGCGGCCGACAATGCGCGAGACCGCTTCGCGCGCGGCAGCAATGTCACCGCCTAGCAGAGGATTTGCGACGGCCGCAACGTGATCATGCAGCGAGCGCAACGCGACCAGAGGCCAGGCCAACACACCGATCAGCAATATCTGTACCCAGCCCCATGGGAGCAAGGATTGAAGCATCCAGCCGATCGCAGCGGAGAGCATGATCACAACCAGCGCTCCGGCAAAGCCAGCAACGCGGCGAAGCGCAGGCGGATCGGACGAGCGATTCCAGCCGGTGTCGATGGCCGCGATCAGCCAGCCGAGCCAGGTCACGGGATGGCCGATCCGCGCGAACAGCGGCGACGGCCAGCCCACCAGGGCATCCACTACCATCGCCACCGCCATCGCACCCGCAAAACCCACATGCGCCTCCTGTCCCGCCCCTGTTGCGCAAAGCACGAGCCGAGCGCAAGCCCCCGGCCCTCGGATTTCGGCTTTGTCTTTGCCCGCGTTTGGTGATTAGTGCTGGCCGTAGGAGACCTTCATGGCCGTCATTTTGATCACGGGCGGAGCGCGATCGGGCAAGAGCAAGCGTGCGGAAACGCGCACGCGCGCCTTCCCGGGACAGCCTGTCTATGTCGCTACGGCCGAGGCGCTTGATGCCGAAATGGAGGCGCGCATCGCAAGCCATCGCGCACGGCGCGGAACCGACTGGACCGAGCGCGAGGTACCGCTCGACCTCGTCGCGGCGCTGGTCGCAACCGATGGCGGCGGCGCAAGGCTGGTCGATTGCCTGACGCTGTGGCTCTCCAACCTGATGCATGCCGAGCGCGACTGGTCGCGCGAGGTGACAGAACTCGCAAGTACCCTGCCCCGCCTCAGGAGCCCGGTCGTCCTCGTCACCAACGAAGTCGGCCTTGGCATCGTGCCCGACAACGCGCTGGCGCGCGCCTTCCGCGACGCCGCCGGGATCATGAACCAGACCATTGCGGCTGTGGCCGACGAGGTCGAGTTCGTCGTCGCAGGCCTTCCGATGAAACTGAAATGATGCCACGCGCCGACATGATCTGGGACGTCATCGCCGATCTCCGGATCGCGGCGTCCTTTACCACGATCCTTCCGGTCGGTTCGTCAAAGGCCGCCGGCGATGGCGCGATCGCGCGTGCGACCTGGGCGCTTCCCATCGCCGGGCTGCTGGTGGGGCTTGCAGGCGCGGTGGCCTATGCGATTGCAAGCAGGCTGGGGCTCCCCTCCGCGACGGCCGCCCTGCTCGCGCTGGCCACGACAACCCTCGTCACCGGCGCGCTGCATGAGGACGGCCTTGCCGATACCGCCGACGGGCTCGGCGGCGGCGGCACGCGCGACCGCAAGCTCGAGATCATGCGCGACAGCCGGATCGGGACCTATGGCGTCTGCGCGCTGATCCTGTCGTACGGCCTGCGCTGGAGCGCGCTCGCGGCAATTGCCAATCCGTGGGCAGTCACACTGGCGCTCGCATCCGCGCATGCCGCGGCCCGGGCGGGCGTGCCGGCCTTCATGTCCTTGGTGCCGCCGGCGCGGCCTGATGGATTGTCGGCGAGCGCGGGAGCACCGCCAGGTCGCAGCGTGGCCATCGCCTTCGCCCTCGGAACGCTCTGTCTTGCGCTTGCGCTCGGACCGGGCAAGGCGCTGGTCGGCCTCGCCCTGCTCTCGCTCGCCGGGCTGATCCTGGCGCGGCTCGCCATCCGTCAGATCGGCGGGCAGACTGGCGACATCCTCGGCGCCTTCGAGCAGACTGGCGAGGTCCTGATCCTGCAGGTCGCCGCAGCCTTCCTTCAGATGGGAGGGTGACCCGATGGTCGAATTCGACGACACCTTCCGCCGGCAATTGCGCGAGCTGTTCGTGTGGCGTCGCGACGTGCGCCGCTTTCGCACCGATCCGCTGCCGGATGGCGCCATCGCGCGGCTGATCGAGACCGCTTGCCTTTCGCCATCGGTCGGCCTCAGCCAGCCCTGGCGCTTCGTCACCGTCGACGATGCCGCACGGCGCCGCGCCGTGATCGACGATTTTAGGGCGTGCAACGCCGACGCGCTGAATTGTTACTCCGGCGAACGCGCGGCGCGCTATGCCGCGCTCAAGCTCTCGGGCCTGGAACATGCACCCGGCCACCTCGCCGTATTCGCAGACAAGGCGAGCGATATCGGCCACGGCCTTGGCCGCGCGACCATGCCCGAGACGACGGAATACTCCGTTGTCGCTGCGATCACCGCGATGTGGCTCGCCGCGCGTGCCGAGGATATCGGGCTCGGCTGGGTCTCGATCCTGAGTCCAGACCGCATCCACACCATTCTCGACGTGCCAAGCTCCTGGAAATTCATCGCCTATCTCTGCATCGGCTATCCCGAGGCCGAATGCGACCAGCCCGAACTCGAGCAGGCGAAGTGGGAAACCCGGCGCGGCTCGGACGAGTTTACGCTGCGACGGTAGCGGGTTCGCGAAGTGGCGCCCTACGACTTGCCCTTGTCGGCAATCGTCGCCGGCGCAGCGTTTTGCTGCTTCTCGAACATCAACAGCGGGCGGAAGATGATGCGGCCATAGGCCTCATAGTGCCGCTGGGTGGAGACCGCCATCTTCAGCGGCGTCGCATAATTGGCCTCGAATGTCATGAACTGCGCGTAGGTCCAGGAGAAGCCGACGCCGACCGAGCTCAATTCGGTGATGCCCGGGAATGTCGAGTACACCGCGCCCCAATCGGTGAAGACGTAGGTATCAAAACCCCTGAGCAGCGCTGACCAATTGTAGTGCAGCTCGGCGTTGAAGTAGTAGCCGCTGTCGCCGGATGCCGCGTTGGTCGGATAGCCGCGCACCGTCGTCGGGCCGCCGATCGTAAAGATCTGGTCGCCGGGCAGAAGCTTTTCCTGCGTGTACTGCCAGCTCGCCAGCACGTTGGCGGTGAAATTGGCAGGTCCCGCCGCGCTGGTCGCGATCATCGAGCCGGTATAGGTATTGAACGCGCGGTTGTTGCCGAGCACGTGGTCTTGCCAAGCGATGTAGTTCACGGCGGGCGAGACCGTGATCGAATAGGTATTGCCGGAATTGGTCACCGAGACGCCGGCGGTGGCCTTGTCGTGGTGGTCGTCGGTCACCGCAACCGAAGAGAAACGGCTCACCGTCTTGCCTTCGGTCTCGGCGGCGTTGAGCAGCACCAGCCAGTTCTGCGTCACCCAGATCGGCTGGCTGAAATTGACCGCGGCCTGGCTCGACCGGCCGGTGACGTCGAGCGCGACGAACGGGCCCTCGATGATCTTGATCTTGCCTTCGGTATAGCTGACACCGGCGCGCCCACCCCAGGGGTTGACCGGAATGCTGTAGGCGACGTTGCCGTTGAGGTTGCCGTCGGAGCGGACGCCATAGAAGGTCAGACGGTCGTCGACACCGAACAGGCCGTGGCGCTTGTAGAAGGCGCCGCCTTCCCAGCGGCCGGTATTCTCCACGCCCTGGTTGTCGACGAAGAGCTGCAAGGTATCGACCGGCGGCTCGATCACCGCAAACTGGAGGTCGGTCAGGCCAAAGGTCGTGCCGGGCTGGAGCAACGCCTTGATCTGCACGTCATTGGTCCGGTTGAACCAGATCACGTCGCGATTGAGCTTTGGCACGTCGAGGACTTCGCCTTCGGGCTCCTTGACGCGCTGGAGGATGTAATCGGTGCGCGTCTGCTTGTTACCCTCGATGGTCGTCTTCTGGAGCCGGCCTTCGGTCAGCTTGACCCTGACCACCCCGTCCCTGGGATCCTGCTCCGGCAGCGTCGCGATGCCCGTGACGATGCCGCGCGCGGTGTAGATGGCATTGATGTCGGCGACGAGCTGCAACAGCGACGCGATGTCGACATTCTTGCCGACATATTTCTTCGCGATCTCGTCGAGCTCCGCCGGCGTGATGAATTTGGATGTATCGAACGCGACCTTGCGCAGGCGGAATTTCGGCCCGCCCGGCTTGAGGAGCGGGGATTTTTCGCGCTCGCCGCCGATCACGGCAGGCCCATTGAGCTTCGGCGGCGCGCTCTGCTGCTCGAGCTGCCGCCGCTGCCGGTCGACGTCTTGCTGGATCACACCGGGGTTGATCGAAGGCACCTGCGCGCGCGCCTGCACGATGCAGGACGCTGCAAGACCCACCCCTAACGCTGCCCTCAGAACCCGCATCTCCATTCCCGTTACCACGCCTCGGCAAGACGGCCGATGGCCGGCTTCGTCACATCAACCGCCGCATCCTTCCAGCCGGTGCGCCCCATCCGCTGCCCCTGGCGACGCAGCTTGCGCATGTCGCTGAGGCCCTCGACGTTGACGGCGGGGCCGGACCCGATCGTCTCGACCGGCCGCGGCGACAACAGCGCATCGAGCCGTGCGTGACCGGAGAGACCGAGCTGGTAGAACGCCCCTCCGCTCTTCTGCGCCAGCCAGGTGTCGATGCTCTCATTGCCCTCGCCGTCGACGGAGACGTTGCGCATCATGCTGGCGCCGGTGAAGTCGCTACAGCAGGTGTGGGTCGGGCCGTAATTGGTAACGGTCGCCGAGATATCGCCGGTGTAGAACACCACATAGGCATTGCTGACATTGGCGTTGCCGACCTGGCTCATCGTGAACACGCCACCCGGCTGATAGAGCTGGAGCGACGGCCAGTCCGTCGGCGCCGGTGACCGGTTGTTGAGGAGCACCTGCTGGGTTGCCGTGGTGAGAACGAGCTGGCCCGGCACGTAGCCGTTGAGGATCGAGACGGCCCGCGCATCGGTCAGGAAGTTCGCGTCCACCACATTGAACTGATTGATGATGATGGAGTCCGGATCGATCGAGACATTGGCAGATTTCGCCGTCCCGCCATTGTAGCCCGTGACGTTCATGATCAGCGGAATGGCCGGCGTCGAAGCAATCTGCTCGCCCTTGACGTTGATGGTGTTGGCCGCGAGGTCGAGCTCCCTGACCACGCTGACGAAGCCGATCGTCAGGTCACCCGGCGAGGACAGCTTGATCGTGTTGCCGCGGATCCGGTCGAACGCGATCGAACCGGCCGCGTCGAAATGCGTATCGCCGTTGGCGGAGATCAATCCGCCGCGGAGCGAGCCGGTGTCGGACTTCAGGTCGATATCGCCGGCATCGCCCGGGATGCCCGTGGTGGTGAGCTGGGTGGAGGCGATATCGGTCACGGCATGCAGGGTCTGCGTCCCGCCACTGACGGCCGTTCCGAGAGTGATGCCGCCCGTCGTCGCGGTGATGCCGAGCGTACCGCCGACGTTGAGATTGTCCCAATTGATCACGGTGCCGCGCAGCACTGCATTGCCCGTTGTCGCCGTGAGATTGTGGCCGGTGTTCGACAACGCCGCGATCAGCGTAGCGGAGCCGTTGGCGGCGACGGAGCCCTGCGTCACGACGCCGCCGGCCATCACCGTCTGCGCCTGGATGAAGCCGTTGTCGGCCGTGACGTTGATGCTGCCGGTATCGCCGGTGATGCCGGTGGCCGTCAGTGCGTTGAACGTCACGTTATCGTGGGCGTGGATTGTCTGCGTCCCACCGCTCTGCGCGGTCTTGAAGGTGATGCTGCCCTGGCCTGCGGTCGCGCCCAGCGACGTTCCGACGTTGAGCGCGTTCCAGTTGATCGGGCCGCCGGCCGTCAACAGGCCCGAGCCGGTCGTGGCGGCAAGCGTGTTGCCGGTGATGGTCGTACCGGCAACCAACGCGGCCGCGCCGTTGGCCGAGACCGAGCCCAGCGTGGTCACGCCACCGGTCGTTACGGTCTGCGCCAGGATGAAGCCATTGTCCGCGGTGACGTTGATATTGCCGAGGTCACCCGTGTTGCCCGTGGCAGCCAGCGCCTTGAACATCACGTTCTGACTGGCATGGACCGTCTGCGAGCCGCTGCTGCTGGCGGTGCCGATCACGATGCTGCCATTGCTGGTCACCGCGCTGAAGCTGCCGCTCGCACCCGCCGCCGTCCCGGCCGCGACCTGATCGAGCGTTAGGCCGCCGGTGCCGAGGATGTCGACGCTGCCCTTCACTGCCGACAGCAAGGTCGCCTCGGTGTCGGTGAAGGCCTTCAGGTAGATGCCGCCGGCGCTCGTGCTCGCCGTCAGCAGCGCGGCGCTGAAGCCCATCCGGCCAGTCGAGCTGCCGATGCCGTTCGACGCCGACAGCGAGACTTCAGCGCCCGAGCCGGAGGCCACGAAGCTGGTCTGGCCGTCGCCATTGCCGAGGATCGCACCCAGCGAGGCCACGCCGCCGGCGCTGACGATGATCGACGGCGCGTTCGAGGCCGCCGCATAGGACAGCGACGAGTTGAGCTGGCCGATCGTGGCGTTGCCCGTCGTTGTCACCGAGATCACCCCGGCCGCGTCGATCGCCGAAGAGGCGCCCATCGACAGCGTTGACGCGACCAGCGTCACGCCGCCGGAGGAGCTGGTCGCCACCACCGGCGCCGCACCGGTGCCGTCGGCGAACGTCACGGCGCCGTTGGCGAGCAGCTGCATCAGGCCGACGCTGGTGACATCGGCGTTGATGCTGATCGCGCCGTGCGGCACGTTCAGCGTCAGCGTACCGCCCGCGGTGAGCGGGCCGTAGGTGCCAGTCGCGCCGACCGTGAGATCGTGCGCCACCACCAGGATGCTGAGGTCGCCGACCGCAGAGCCGGTGAGCGCGCCGGAGATCTGCACCTGCAGGGGCTGGAAGGTGGTGCCGTTGAAGCTGATGTCGCCACCCGCGCGCAGATCGAGGTCCGTGCCCACGATATGCGGCGCCGTCCGATCGGCAAAATTGGTGCCGCCTTCGGCATAGATGCTGCCGGTCGCGGCAAGCTGGATCGTACCGGTCGCCGAGACGTTACCGAGGACGAGGTCGCCGGTGGTCTGCTTCACATAGACACCCAGTCCGGACGACACCTGGTCGAGATGATCGGTGGCCGGATTCGCGAAGGCGATCTGAATCGCGTTCGCGTTGGCCGCCGGATCGCTTCCCGCGGCACCGGCGCTGCCGATGTTACCGTGCTCGGCGATCAGGGTCAGGTTCGGAATGTCACCGGAGATCAGCGGCACGCCGGTCACGCCCGCGGAGATGTTGGCGACGGCGTCAAGCTTGACGTCGCCCGTGCCGGTCACTTGCACGCCATTGGCTTGCGCAGCGGCGATTGGACCGTAGGTCGCAGCCGCGATGCCGCCGAGCACGAGGCTGTTCTTGCTGCCGAGATAGACCTCCGACAGCGCCTTGGCCGTGACCGCGGTCGGATCGTCGAGGATGACGAGGCTCTGCTGCGACAGCGTCACGTTGTAGGTCACGACGCCGGTCGTCGGGTCCGTAACCGAGTCGACGGTGAGTTGCCCGGGACCGGCCGATGCGAGCAGGCCCTTCTGGGCGGCCGTCAGCGACGAAGCATTGACGCTGGTGAAATTGAACGTCTGCGGCGCCGCCAGTTGGCCGACCGAACCATTCGGCGTGTACAGCATGACCTGACTGGCCCTGATGTTGGCCATGACATCGTCGGTGATCGGCGGCGGCGGTGCACCGACGGCCGACGACGAGACCGTGTAGGCGAGCTGGCTTTGTGTCCACTGCGAGCCCGACGTGATGATGCCGTAGACCTTCTCGGTCGAGGCGAGCGTATAGGTGTAGTTCGCACTGTAGCTCGTAAGCGCCGACTGCAAGGCCGTGTTGGTCGGCATGAACTGATTGCCGGTCGCGACGCCGTCGAACAACTTGGTGAACAGGGTCGACGAGAGCGAGCTGCCGAACAGCGTTGCCAGCGGGTCCGTGGGCGCGGTGCCCAACACTGTGGTCAGCGAGGCCTTGACCTGATCGGTGTCGATCATGCCGAGCAGGAACTGGTCTTTCACCAAGCGCGTCGCGGCCTCGTTCTGCATCTGCGTCGTCGAGACCGTGGACGGATCGGTGATGCCAAGCTTGGCGGCAACCTGCGCACGCAGCATGTTGAAGCCGACCGTGGTCGGATTGTACTCGAGCGCGTGAGTGCTGGGGCTGACCCGGAAGACCTGATTCTGGAGCTGGAAGTAGTCGTTGTAGGCTGCTGTCACCATCGAATGGTAGCTGTTGACGGCGACGGTCGCCGCATTGCCGCTGAGCAGGTCGAGGCTGGTCCAGACGTCCGCCAGATGCGCGCTCTGCTCGGCGGTGAGACCGCCGGACGACAGGCCGTTCAGGATGCTGGCATGATTGCCGTCGGAGGCGGCGGCCTCCAGGAAGACCGGGCCGGCTGTCGACGCGACCGTGCCGAGCCGCAAGTCGCCCTTCGACTGCACGATATAGGTGCCGGTCTTCGAGGAGCTGTTGAGGATGCCGCCATCGACGCTGCCGTCGATCAGCGTCGTCCCCGTCGCCTGGATCACCAGCGGATTGATGTTGGTGAGCACAGCAGTGCCGTTGCTGACACCGGACATCGCGCCGATTGCACCGTTGGTGGAGTCGATCTCGATGTTCTTGCCGATCACGATGGGGTTGGCAACGTCGTAGGCCGACGCCGAGTTGATGTCGCCGGTCGCCGAGATGAAGACGCTGCCCTGCGGCGCGTTGCCGGCCACCGTCGGATTCACCTTCACCTGGTTGATCGACAGCGAGCCGACGGCCGCGATTGCGATGTCGTGGTCGATGGTGTTGGCGGTAAGGCTGCCGCCATAGACCTGTACGGAGACAGCCGTTCCGCCCGAACCGATCGTGCCGATGCCGCCCGGCGCAGAAAGCGTCACGCTCGTGCCCGAGATCGTCGGGTTGTTCGCGTTCGCACCGACGGTGATGGCCGAGTTGGCGCCAGTGGCCGTAACCGAGGTCGTGCCCTGGAGGTTGTTGATCGGTCCGTTGATGACGATGCCGGAGTTCGACGTGACCGCAACCGTGCTGGTGCCGCCGCCGTTGAACTGGATGTTGATCGGGTTCGAGGCCTTGACCGTGTTCGTCAACGTCAGGGTCAGGTGATCGAAGATCTCCTGGAACCAGTCGTATTGGCCATCCGCACCGCAGCACTTGCCGGAATGGGTGTTGCCACCGCCGCCATGCGCTGAGCCGGTCGCGGTGACGACCTCCTGGTAGTTCGAGCTCTGCAACTGGCCGGTGGTGGTGCCGTTGGCAACCTGCTGCACGTTCGAGACCAGGCTGGTGGTGCGGGTCCAGATCGCACCAGTGGTCGAATTGGGCGTGTAGGTCCAGCCATAGTCGAACTGCGTGGCGCTGGTCGAACGATCCAGCGTCGCGGTGTCGACCCACTGATAGTACAGGTTGGCTTGCGGCGTGTACTGGAGGCCCGACGTGCCGCTGGTTCCGGCGAGCATCGAGGAGGTGTACTGGCTCGCGTTGACGCTGTTGGTCTGGTACGTCGACACCTGCTGGCCGCCCGGCGCCGCCGGATTGTAGACATACCACGTCGTCTGTTGCTTGAGCTGGTCGACGATCTCGATCACGCTGGCGGCGCTCACACCGGTATTGATGGTGTTGGTGACGAGTTGAACGCCGGTGGTGTTGTTCACCGTGATCGTGCCGGCGCCGCCATTGACGATGATGTTGCCCTGCGAGACGTTGTTCTGGGTCGAGGTCGAGATGATCTTGCCATTCAGGTAGACGTAGCCGCCCGAGCCCTGCACCACGCTGTTCAGCAGGATCTGGTCGGTGGCGGCGTTGTATTTGGCGCTGATCTGCACGTCGCTGCTGTTCGCCTTGGTCAGATACTGCGTCAGATCGACATAATTGCCATGAAGTGCGGCGGCCTGGTCGGCAGCAAGGGTCGCGCTGTCAGCCTTGATCGCGTTGATCGCGTTCAACGCGCTGGTGCCGATATTGACCGAGTAGTTGCTGCTCGAACCGCTCTGGATCGTACCGTTTATGTTGAGCACCGACGCCGACAGGATGATCGCCTTGCCGACAATGAAGGGCGCGTTCGCGGGCGCGTTGGTCGCCGTGTCTGCGGTCTTCGGTGTGATCACGTCATTCTGGATGTTGATGACCTGGAAATAGGCCCCGCAACCCGAGCAGTTGAATGGGCTGTTGCCGCTATAGACGCCCTGGCCGTCATAAGTGTTCCGCTCCCATGGGGCGGTGGAGATAGTCTGGACCGTCGGGCCTTCGATCGTCGCCAGCGTGCTCGTGCTAGGTACACTGCCGGCGCTGGCATTGCCGTTGCCCGGCGCGCCCGAACCCGTCGGCAGGAAGATCGCCGAATAGAGCGAAACGCCGTCGTAGTACAGATCCAGCAGGCGCGCGGTGAAGATCGTGCTGTTGCTCGCCGTGCCGGCGACGCCCTCACTGCCGGATGCGCAGCAATAGTACGAATAGGGGTGATTGCCGCCGGAGGCGATATGCACGCCGCTATCGTATGCGCCATAGGCGCCGAGATAGGTCGCCGCCGCCATCACCGCCGTCAGCGTGTCGTTGTCTGCCGGCTTGTATTCGGTGTTGGCCCATTGCGAGGCCACGTCGTGGTTAGAGCTGAAGATGCTGCCGACGCCGCCGTTGAAGGTGAACGAGCCGTTCGGAACGACCATCTGGATCGTCGCAGCATCGAAGGTCTGCGACGCCACGACGTTGCCGAGATTGTTGGTGATCTTGAGCAGCCCCTGCTCGTTGGTGACGACGCCGTCAAAATAGATGTCGGGCGTGCGGGTCAGCGTATTGCCGTTCTGGTCGACGCCGAGACCGGTATTGGGGTCCTTGCGGTTGTAGATCGCCGAGATGTCAATGAGCGGCGTCGCGGTGTTGTTGGACGTGAAGGTCACGTTGGACGACGAGTCTGCGGCGACGTCCGGGTGAGTGACCAGCCCACCACTCACATTGGTGATCGTGAGGTTCGACAGGGCGATGAAGTCGAGACCCTGGTTCTCGATCTTGATCAGGGGCGAAGAGCGCGCGATGACGGATGGCGCCACATTGCCTGCGCCCCCTGCCCCGGACAGGCTCTGCGCCAGGATCGAGACATTGCCCGCCGACACCAGGATGTCGCCGAACGCGAAGGCGTTGCCTGACGCGTTGGCGGCAAACGGCGCCTGTTGAATCAGCGTGTTGACCTGTCGCTGGATGTCACCGGTCGGATCGGCGCCCTGCACCGTGATGACGGGCTGGGCCGCGGCGAGAGCGGTCTGGACCTGCGTGGTGGTCAATCCGCTCAAGGTTGCGAGTTGGCCGACGATCGTCTGGTAGGGATTGAAGCCGCCGACGATGGTGTACTGGACCGTCTGCTGGTTCCAGCTCATCACCGGATTGAAATGATTGACGTCGGAAACGTATTCGAGCGAGAGCGGATCGTAGGGGCTCGTCGTGGACAGGGTCGGCGTGCTCGCACCGAGTGCGATGGTGATGGTCTCGTCATTGTGGATGCCGGCGACCACAAGGCCGTTGAGCGCGACATTGCCGGTGCCGCCGTCATTGGTGTGGCTGTGGTTGTCGCTGTTCTTGGCGCTAAACATCTCCAGATAGGGATTGTAGTTGCTGCCGAGGCCGGAGGCCGCGACCTGGCCCGGAGTTGCGGTGAGAGAGATGTCATTGGCGCCGAGCACCTTCGAGCCGATCGCGAGCGTCAGGCTGGTGTCGTCGTCGGCGTTGGCTGTGCCACTGTAGCGGCCGGAAATGGGAACGACCGTGTTGTTGTAGACCACCGTCGTCCCGTTCGCGGCCACGCTGCTGTAGACGCTGCCGTCACCGGCCAGGCCCGCGGCGATGTTGATCTTGCCCCAGGCCTCCACCGTCGAGCTGCCGCCGACAGTGACGTTCTGGGTGGCATGAGCCCAGGCGTTGGTGCTGGCACCGACGCCGCCGATCGCGCCATAGAGGCTGGCGTTGGCATAGTTGTTCGCCGACATCCGCGACGCCGAGCCGATATAGATATTGCCAGCGCTGAACAGCTCTCTGGCCTGAATGTTGACGTTAAGCGTCGCGTTCGCCGTCATGTCGGATTCAGCATCGCCGCCGGCGAACAGGCTGGCGGTGGCCAGGCTCGTCGTGTCCGACGTGCTCAGCGTGTTGTAGGCCTCGATATTGATCACGCCCGTCGTCGTTCGCGGATCGGCGTTGAGGCTCAGGATCGTCCCGGCATCGATGTTGGTGTTGACGGTTTGGGTGACGGTCGAGGTGCTCAGCGCAGCCGCGCCCGCGAACATGCCGCCCGAGCCCGAACGCGCGCCGCCGCCGGCCTGATTGACGATGTCGTTGGCGATGACGTCCATGTCGCCGCCGGCCGAGTTGATGATCAAATGGGTGCCGACCTCGGCGGTGGTGGTCGATGTAACGTCGTTCTGCGCACTGCCGCCGGCGACGCCGGCGGTCGAGGCCTGATAGGCATCGCCGCTGGCGCTGTAGTTTGTGGTGTGCTTGGCACGGATGTTGAGACCGCCGAAATAGAGCGTGTCGTCAGTCGCGTTGCCATAGAGCGTGGCGTTGGTCACGGCGGTGGAGCTCGTCGTCGCGACGGCCGCGGCGCCGGCATAGGTGCCACCAGCACCGACGGTCGCACTGGAGACGTTGGCATCCGTGCCAGTGGCAGTGATCTGGAGAATGCCCGTATTCGACGCGGCCGTGACCGCACCCGCGCCGAGATAAGCGTAGGTGTGTGCGCTCGACGACGTCTGGGCGACGGTCGCGCCCAACGCCAGGAACCCGGTCGAAAGACCGGTCGCCTCGGCGTACTGGGCGCTGTCGTTCTCGGCCGCGATGACCACGTCGGAATTGGGAAGCGTGATCCCGGTCCCGCCGTAAGCGCTGACCGTGGCGTTCTCCGACGCCTTGGCGTAGCTGCCCTGGGCACCGATCAGCGAGCCTGCGCCGCCCGCGAGCGACCAGGCGTAGGTCGTCGTGCCCCCTGTCGGAACCAGCGCCATCGCCGTCACGGCGAGCGCACCGCCCGAGAAACTGGTGTTGTCGCCGACATCAGCGGTGACCTGGGCGCCGACCGTCGACTGGGCGACGGATACGCCGACGGCGCCGCCGCCGACCGAGACGCCGATCGAGCTGCTCGACAGATTGGGCGTGATCGACGCCGACACCAGCGTACCGACACCGGTCGCGGACGTGGTGATCGAGGAGCCGGAGCCGATCTCCGCAAGCACGGTCGAATTTTCGTGGGCCTCCGCGTCTGCGCCGACGCCGGAGACGATACCGCCGCCGAGCGCCGTTGCCGTCGTGGTCAACGTGCCGGCTCCGGCCGCACCAACCGCCAGCGCCGAGACATTGACGGTGGCGCCGTCCAGAACCTTCGCCGCGACCGAGCTCGATCGTCCCGCCGTAGCAATCGAAGCACCGACGGCCGCGAAACCGGCGGTGACGCCGCCCGTGAAGACGCTCTGGGACGAGGAGTCCAGCGCCATGACGGCGACGCCGGTGCCGCCCGTCCCGGTCACTGAGCCGCCGAGCTGGGCCGTCACGGTGTTGGCAACATTGCCGACCGCCACGGCTGCGTCCGCGCCGAAGTAAAGCGCGGCACCGCCGGCGATCGCCTCGCTGTCGATGGTCTTGCCGGCATAAGGTCCGGTGCCGGCATCCTTGACTTGTGCCGCGACGGTGACGGAGGGCGCGGAGACGATCGCGCTCAGATTGGCGAGCACGCTGCTGTCGACGCTGGTGTAGCCGATGCCGGCACCGATGCCGACGTTCTTGCCGAAGCCGGCGCCGAGCAGGTACATCTTGGTCGCGTTGGCGCTGGTGGCGGCGACGTTGACCTGCGTGCCCGTGACGTTGCCGCCCGCGATCTGCGCGGTGACGCCGTCATTGCCACCGGTCAGCACGGTCGAGACGTCGTAGGTCGAGTTCACATTGGCGTTGTTCGGATTGCCCGCCGTGCCGCTGGCGACGGCATCGCTGCCGTGGCTGGAATTGGTGCTGTTGTTCACCGACGCAATGGTGCCGGTACCGCCCTGGTTGAGCTGCCCGGTCTCCTGGCCCTGCGTGTCAGGATCAGCGGTATTGGTGCCGATGATGATGACGCCGACGGTCGCTCCGATGCCGACGCTTCCGCCGACGCCGGCGGTCACCGCGTAGGACAGCACCTCCTTGGTGCTGAGCGCACCCACATTGATGACGGCCGACGAGTCCAGGTCGCTGTTGCGGCTTTCCGCAATGGTCTGGCTCTTGAAGACGATGACATTGGCCGCAGCACCGACGCCAACCCCGCCACCGCTGGCGCCGATCGCAATTGCGCCGGCGATCTCCTTGATCGCAACATCCTCATTGGCGTTGATGGTGATCGCGCCGGCCGCGCCGCCCGTGGGCGATTGCACCGTGGTGTCATAGACGCCGGCAATAGTTGTGTTGTTGGCAATCTCAATGTTCGCCATGCCGGCAATCGCGGCCGTCCCGGTCGAGAGCGAGCCACCGACCGAATAGGCCTGGAAGCGATCGGTAGTATTCGCCTCGACGTCGAGTGCGCCGCTCAGGTTCAGCGCGGTCATGTGCGCGCTGCCATTGCCCTGATAGTGGAACTCGTCACCGACATAGGCTTCGGTCCGGTTCGCGGAGACCTGAACCAGGAACGCAGCGGAAGCCGCAGCCTGGCTGCCATAGGCCGCCGAGCCGTTCGCCGAGTAGATGCCGGTGGTGTCGTTGGCTGTCACGGTGAGCGAGGAGGCCGTCATTGCGCCGCCGTCGACATAGGCTTCCGTGGTGGCGACGAAGACGTTCAGCCCGACCGAGCCGGTGTTGAAGCCGACGGCGATCGAGGACGCGTCCTGCTCGGCATTGGCCTTCACGGTGACGGCGCCGACGGTCGGGGTCGTCGTCGACGAAACGCTGCCGATGGTCGCGTTGGTGATGGTGGCCATCGTCGTGCGCGACATCGTCGTCGAGATGATGGTCGCGCCACCCCCGCCGCTTCCGGTCGGAGGCACGATGCCGGCACCGAACGCGCCGGAATAGGAGAAGCTCGAGGCGGCGACGTCGATCTGCGGCAGCAGGCCCGCGCTGGTCAGGCGCGTATCGATGCTGGCGCCGTCGATATAGGCGTTGGTCGACCCGCTCATCACAGAGGTGATCGGGTTGATCATGATGTTGATGCCGTTGCCTGCCGCCAGCGAGACGACGTTGGTCACGACGGCCTGATGCGAGCTGGCGACGACGGCAAGGCCCTTCACCGTGTCCTGGGTCTCGGTCAGGTCAGGCGTGCTGTCGGTGGGGGCCTGGAAGCCGCTGAGGTCGTTGGCGTGCGCCAGGGTCCCGCTGTTGACCGACAACGTGTCGGTCGAGCTGGTTCCGAGCGCATCGACCTTGGTGTTCGTTCCGCTGATATAGGCCGACGTGCTGCCGGTGATCTGGTTCGTCACCATCGAGCCGGCAAAGCCACCCGCGCCCCTGGAGATGGAGAGAGCGCCGGCGATCACGGCCACGTTGTCGGTGTTGCCAGCGATCACCGCGACATTGTTGCTTGCGGTGACATCGGCCCCGCCGGTGATGCTGGCGGAGACGTTGGTTCCCATCAAATTGGTGGCCACCGACCCCGCAAGCCCGACCTGCCCGGAGATCGCAACGCCGACGGCAACCGTCGAGATGCTGGCGTTCGAGCTGGCACCGACGGCAATGTTACCGGTCGAATTCACCTTGGAGCCGATGATGCCGGCGCTGACATTGTTGGCGATGTTGCTGTTGACGAGTGAGAGGCCCGCAGCGCTTCCCTGCGTCGACCCGCCTGCGACCGCGGCGCTGCCCGTAATGCTGGAATTATCGGTCGCGGTGACTGAAATGTTGTTGCCCGAAATCGTCGAATTCGTCGTGCTCGAACGACTGTTGCCGATCGCGGCCGAAACAGTGTTGGTGATCGAGCTGATCGTCATGGCGCCGACGCCGGAGAATTGTCCGGTGGAGAGGCCGAAGCCGATGCCGACCGACTGGATCTTCGAGGCGTCGATCGCGCTCACATTGACGCGGCCGGTCAGGAGCACGTTGGCGATATAGGCCGAATGCGTCGTCGAGATGGTGTCGTAAATGATCGAGGCGCCGACATTGTTCTTGCCGGCCTGGATGATGCCGGCAACGGAAATGATGCTGCCGCCCGGTCCGTTGCTGGTTCCACCATTGAGCGCGGCTGCGCTGAAATCGATGCAGTTCTGCCCTCCCGTGCCGCCGGCGGTCGTGCAGGTGTCCGCGGCGAGCAGGTTGTTGTTCGACTTCTTGACGAGATTTCCGAGCGCGGTGTCCAGCGCCGACACATCGCCGCTGTCCGCGATCACCGTGACGCTGCCGACGCTGATGCTTATCGTAGCGCCGCTGTTGATATAGGCCGTCGTGGTCGGCGATATCTCGTCAACGATAATGGCGCCGGCGAGCCCGTTGGATCCTGCCCCGCCCGAAGCCGCGCCGGCCGCGATCACTCCGGCGCTGTCGGCCAGCACCAGCAAGGTGTCGTAGTTGGAGATCGCGGTCGTGCTGATGTGCGCGTCGGTTGCGTTTCCGCCGGTGGGATTGGCGATCGAGGCATAAGTCAGTGCGATGCCGACGCCGGCCTTGCCGCCGGAGACATAGAGCGAACCGCCGCCGATCGCGATTTTGGTCGTCTGGTAGGCGTCGACCTCAAGCGCGCGGTTGACGCCGGTCGACTGGCCCGTGATCGTCGAGTTCTCGATATAGGCGTTGGCGCTGTCAGTGACGATGCCGACGGATGCCGACAGCGCGGCCGCATTGCCTTCCGGCGCGCCCGCCACGCCGATGGCGACAACGGTCTCCGAGCCGCCGTTGAGCGCCTGCACCGTCACCGAGCTCTGGTTGTTCAGTGTGGTGCCGCTGATATAGGCGCTCGTGGCGTTGTTTGACGTCGCCGACGCGATTGCGCCGCCAACGGCCGCGCTGTTCGATCCCTCGCTTCCGGCCATGTTGGCCGCGGCCGAGCCGGAGCCGTTGTCCAGGATGGTGTCGTTGAGCGCCTGAACGATTGTCTTGGTCTCCACGGCACTAGTCGTGGTGTATTTGTTGATCGTCCCGGCGTTCTTGATGTAGGCGCTGGTGGCGAGCGAGACGTCGCTTACCGACGAGCTGCCGGCGAGATCGATGCTGAATCCGCTGGTGCTCGATCCGGTCGAACCGGCCTTGGCCGCACCGGCTGCAATGCCCGAGGTCCCGCCGGTGGCCGCCGCCGTCACCGCCCCCGCCTTGGTCGCGAAGCTGGAGACGCTCGGCTCCGAGATCGCGGCCGCAACCGAAGCCGCAGTGATGCGCCCGGACGTCGTCGCCGAAATGGTCAGATAGTCGGCCCTGAACGAGCCGCTGCCACCGCCGGTCCCAGAGAACGGATCGTCGGTGCTGAATGCACCGTTACGGATGTCGCTGCTGTTATCGCCGATATAGGCCGCGGTGTCGGCGTTGGCGCCGAGATAGGCGACGGCGAGACCGACCGCCGAGTTGGCGCCGATCGAGACGGCACCGGCGATCGTCAGCATCGACAGGTCCTGCGCGGCATAGACGTTGACGGTCGGCGCCGAAACCGTGGCTGCGCTGCCGATCGAGGCGTGCGTCGTGTTGTCGAGCAGCGCCATCGACGTGATGCCGTTCAGTGCCAGCGTACCGGCGGCCTTGCCCGATGTCGGCGCGACACCGAAGAACTGGTCGGTCGTGACGGCTTCAACCGAGATGTTGTCGGTCGACGCCATCGTCGCATTGGCGGCAACGCCCGCGATGGTGGTGTTGGAGATCTGGACCAGATTGAGCGAGCCGCCGAACGACGAGCCGCCCGAGGTATTGCCGGGAAGAAAGCCGAGCGTGCCGACATTGCCGGCCGCATCGATCGAGGCGGTATAGGAAGCGGCCGTGACGGAGAGCGTCGCGTCGAACGGCTGGGTGCCCGTGTTGAGGTTGGCCGACCATGCGCCGCTGCCGCACGTCGCAACCGTGCAGGTCGCATTCAGGTTTGCGCTGCTCGCAACCCACGCTGTCGTGTTGTTGTGGACGATGAAGTTGTTCAGCGATCCGGAAATTCCGAGCGTGTCGCCGGCGTCCGCGCCTGCGTTCGCGTAGCTGGTGAGGATATTGCCGCCAATACCCAGATTGCCGTTGAGGTGGCTGATCACCTCGGTCAGCCCGGCCCATTGGGTCCAGGTATTGGTGATCGGCATGGAGGTGTTTGCGGCGACACCGATGTTCGGCGCGCTGATCGTGACGCCATCGCCGACATAGGCATTGGAATTATGGGTGTAGTTGCCCCAGGCCACGGCTGCGCTCAGCGCGTAGGACTGGCCGTCGATGGGGCTCGAGGTGATCGCCGCCGAGGTCGCGTTGCTGCGCACGCCGACGTCGGTCACGTTGGAGACCACCGCGACGTTGCCGGTCGTGTAGATCGAGGGTGCCCCGCCGCTGGGGTTTTGCGCGATCGCCGCCGTGGCGCTTTCGGTGCTGTTGGAAAGCGACAGCGCCGCGGCGGCCTTGAGGTTCAGGTCGGACGTGACCAGCGTGCTGAACATCTGCTGCGCGATGATGTTGCCCGTCTCGGAGCCGACGACCGCAAGCCCCTGCAGGCCCGCAATCAGCGTGGGCGTGCCGGTGATGGTCGACGACATCGTCGAGTTCGACGTGGTGTTCGAGAAGGCCTCGACCGTCACCGGACCGGTCATCGGGTTTGCGCTGGTTCCCAGCGATGAGCCCAGGGTCGCGTTGGCGGAGGTGTTGATGTTGCTCATCGCCATCGCGCCGCCGACACCGCCGTTGAGCGCCGGATTATCCAGGGCAACGGACGTCGCCGACGTCGAGAAGCTGTTGTTGTTGATGGCGTAGACGGAGAGGCCGCCCGGCGAACCGCTCGCCGTTCCAGCACTCAGATGGGCGCCGGTTTCGACATTCGCGCTGGTCGTCACCGAAGCGTTCGAATAGGCGAACGTCGCGACCACAGCCGCGCTGGTGGTCGTCGCGACCGCGGCGACATTCACCGTGGCGTTGTTGGTGGAGGTGATATTCAGATATCCGCCGGCATTGATCGTCGCCCCGTTTGCGACGTTGGCGGAGACGTTGCCGATGACGTTGCCGACCACGACCGACGCGCCGAACGGAAGGCCACCGCCAATTGTGCCTGCGAGCACCGGGTCCGCCGCCGTTTCTGACCCGGTCGCGGTGACCAGGATGTTGCCGCTGGCGGAAATATTGGCGTGGCGGTTGATCGCGACGTTCGCCGTCGCGCTCGCTGCGACGTAGCCGCCGTTGACGCCGAGGTTCAGCCCCGCAACACTCTCGCCGACCAGAGCGAACGATCCGGGAAGCGAGCTCAACATGTTCGAGACGGCTGTCGAGGTCGCGCCGATGCTGACATCTCCGCCGGTGATCGTACCGTCGATCGTGATGCCCGTCGTCGCATAGGCGTGGCCGGACAGCAGGTTCTGGCTGGCCGTGGCCGCCAGCGTCACATTGCCGTTCGTATAGGTCGTTCCGCTGGCGTTGATCGCCTGGGCGAGGATCTGGGCGCCGTAGTTGATAGTGATCGTCGGAGCGTCAATCTCGACATTGATGGCGTTGCCGACCGAATGCGTCTTGGTGGCCGTGTCGAGATTGCGGGCATCGATCACCGCATGCGCGGCCAGTATGACCGAATTGTCGGCCTGGACGAGATAGGTGGCACCGGCGCTCAGCGCGGCAATGGCGTTGGCCACCGAGGTGTTCGACAGCGTGACACCCGCGCCGCTGTCCAGGGTCGTGTCGCCGATGACCACATCGGTCGGATCGATCAGCAGCGTACCGGCGCGGCCGCTTGGGGCGCTGAGATTGATGCTGACGCCGCTGCCCACGTCGATGACGCCGTTTCCGCTGAGCTCGACCAGGCCCGCATTGCCCGTTTTCGAGCTGGCGTTGATCTTCGCGCCGCTCGTCACGCTCACATCGTTACCGGCCTTGACGAGGACACCGCCAGCATCCCCCGTCTCGCTCGCCGTGCTCAACCTCGCATTCGAGCCTATCTTGGCATTGTTGCCGGCGACGACCGTGATCGTGCTCGGCGTCGAAGTCTTGCTGCGCGCGGTCAGCCGCCCGTTCACCGTGGCGTTGTTGACGGCGCCGATATGGATCGAGCCGTTGCTCACAGTGATGGCGCTGGCGCTATGCAATCCCTTCGAGTTGACGGACGCCGCAAACTTCGCGGCATGGTCGAGGTTGGCGATGTCGCGCTGGCTCGCGCCGCCCACAAAGACGTTCTGCCCGGTCAGGCGGACGCCATCCATGGCATTGACCCGGCCGTAAATCCGGATGTTGCCATCCGGCGAAACCGGAAACGAGCCCGCCATCAAATTGCCGACGGCCGTACCGTTGATCGCCCCTCCCGGGCCGATCAGACTGTCGGTGAACTCCCGCGTCGGGGTCGACACGTTGAGGCTGCCGGTGTTCACCGTGCCGCTGCGGCCGACCACGAACCCCTTCGGATCGGCGAAATAGACGTTACCGCCGATCGCGCCGTTCATATACGAATTGAGCGTGCCATTGACGTAGACCGGCGCGTCGCGAACGATGTTGACGAGGTTTTGCGTGCCGTTCGGCAGTTGCAAATTGACGGTGTTGCCCTGCCCTACGCTGAACTGCGAGAACGAGTTGAAGGCGCTGTTGCCTGAGACCGTCGACGTCGTAACGTTTGTGCCGCTGCCGGAGGTTTGCAGGGAGGTGCCGGTGCGCCCGTCCGGCGTGATCACATTCGCCGTTTGCGCCTGGAGTCGGACGCTGAAGACCGGCAGGAAGACCATCTGCATCGCGCACAGCAGCGACATCGAACGGAAACGCGCGAGCCCTCGCAGCGTCAGTTCGTCCTTGTCTCGCGTGGCAAATGGTCCGCGCATTTCAGATCCTCGTCATCGGCATTAGCGCCGATCCACAACCCGGTGGGAGAATGGCGTGCAACCGCCCGGCATCAGAACTGGCCGGGCGGAAGCTTGAAGATGTCGGGGCTCTTGGCGTCGGCCACGTAGAACAGCAGCAGGCTCGTCGGCGTGAGCAGGCGCTGGTTGTTCTCCTTATTCTCGAACGTGCCCTGAAGGAGCAGGATCACCGAGCGATCCCTGGCATCGCTGCCGCGGAACATCACGATGCCGCCGTTGACGGGCATGTTGACCGCGATGGAGTCGGGCTTGAAGCCTTCGCTGAGGAAATGGGCGCGCAGGATGTTGGCGTTGGAGAACAGCTTCTCCGGCGTGATGGCTGCATCACTCGCCTTGGACCAGACCGCGCCGACCTGGATCAGCGATTTGGATTTGTAGCCGAACACGTAAGAGAGCTCGGCGGTCCCGCCATTCGGCAGCAGCTCCGGAACGGAGAGCAGCAGGCTGTGGGTCAGCTCGGACGGATTGTCCTGGGCCCTGATGGCATCGGGCTTGGCGTTGAAATCCTTGACCATCGCCGCGCGCACCTCGGCCTCGCCCGTGCCGAACTTGGCGGAGCGGAAGCCGTCGATCGCCTTGGTCTTGTCGTCGGCAGTCGCCGCTTCGCCAGAGGCCGCGGGCGCTGCGCCAGTGGCGGCGGCCGGCGGCGCACCTGCCGCAACGGCCTTCGGCGCGGGCGCGGCTTTCTGCTTCGGTACGACGCCCTGGGCCGCAAGAGGTCCGGCCGCAACTGTGATGAGAAGGCCGGCGAGAGCCGGGACAAGATAGATTCTGCGCATCGTAAACCTTCAAAACAACCTGAAACAACGGCTCAAAAATCGACAGTTACGAAATCGGCTTCCCCGAACCGAGACGGAAAATGTGCAATGCCACAAGGCCTTACAAAGCGTCACGGAGCAGACAAAGCTCGAAACAGCGATTCCCAAGGCGCGTATGAATACGGTATCGTGCTGCCGAACGCTGCGAATGAACATTCATAAATGCTTTTTTTCATCAATTGTGGATGCCACCCTTTCGCGTTAAGCATCCGCCTTGGGACGGATCATCGAGCAACACATTCCATGACCGAACGGCCTTCCGCTTTCGCGGTCGATCGCCGCGGCTTCATACGCCTTGCGGGCTCAACTGCCGCGGGATGGCTCGCGCTCGGCGCAACGCCGGATCGCATGCGGGTCGTCGCCTCGCTGACCGTATTGCCGCTCGACGACGAGCTGACCAGAAGAAGCATGACCGACAGTGCAACCACTCGCCTTGGTGGACTCATCGCAGGCTTGAGGCAGCGAGGCTGGGTCGAAGGAGTCAATTACCGCTTCGAAATCCGTTCAACTTTCGGCGGACCCGACAAGTTCAAGGCCGCGGTGCGGGAGCTCATAGATCTCAAACCGGACGTCATCCTGACAGGCTCGACGGGCGAAACCGCGGCCGTCATGGCGGCCACCAAGACGATCCCGATTGTTTTCGCGACCTCAAACGACCCTGTCGGCAATGGCTTCGTCGAAAGCCTCGCGCATCCCGGCGGCAACGTCACGGGCTTCACCAGCAGCACCGCCGAGATGGGCGGCAAATGGCTTCAGCTGATCAGGGAGGCGGTGCCGGATATCGCGCGCGTCGGCGTCCTGTTCAATCCGGCGACCACACCTCGCGCTGGACGCTTCTTCCTCGATTCTCTCGAGCAGGAGGCCGCGGCATCCGGGGTGGCCGTGGTCCTCGCGCCCGTCAGCGCGACAGCGGACATCGACGGCGCGATCAGCCGCTTCTCCGAAGCACCGAAGGCAGCGATGATCGCGCTCGTCGACAGCTTCCTGGTGGTGAACCGGCAGACGATCATCGCGGCAACAGCCAAGTATCGCGTCCCCATGATCTATCCATTCCATTATTTCATGGATGCGGGCGGGCTGATGAGCTACGGGCCGACGCTGGAGGTGCGCTCGGCCGATTATGTCGATCTCATCCTGCGCGGCACCAAGGCCGGCGATCTCCCGGTGCAAGCGCCGCGGAAATACGAGCTCCTCATCAACCGCACCGTCGGCAACGCGCTCGGACTGACGATACCATTCACCCTGCTCGCACGCGCCGACGAGATTCGCGAGTGAACGAAACGATCGACCAGGGAGATCTGCGGACGCCTCCCGGCCGGCTGTTCCGGAAATATCTCTACTCGATCGTCGCCCTCGCTTTTGCCGCACTTGCCATCAACACCGGCTTCGACGTCTGGTTTTCCTACCGCGAGCAGAAGCAGCTTCTCGCAGCGACCCAGCGCGAGCAGGCAGCAAGCGCGGCCATTCAGATCGGCCAGTTCATCGGCCAGATCGAGAACCAGATCAGATGGCTCTCGCGTTTGCCTCCAGAGCTGTCAACCAATGAAGACGCGCGCCTGAACGCCATCCGCCTGCTGCGCCTCTCGCCTGCGATCGCGGAAATTGCCGAGCTCGACGCGCAGGGCCGCGAGCGGGTGCGCGTGTCGCGCCGTGTCGCGGGCAGGATCGGCAGCAAGGCCGACCTCTCCGCCTCGCCCGCCTTCCGCGGTGCCAATGAAAGCCGGACCTATTACGGGCCGGTCTACTTCTTTGGCGATACCGAACCGTTCATGACGCTCGCCGCGCGCAGCGGGGGCCTCAACCCCAATGTGGTCGTCGCCGAGGTCAATCTGCGTTTCATCTGGGACCTCGTCGCCGGCATCAGGGTGGGCAACACCGGCAAGGCCTATGTTGTCGATCGCATGGGCCTGTTGATCGCGCATCCCGATTTGTGGCCGGCGCTACGCCGCAGTGACCTCTCCGGGCACCCCGACGTCCGCGCCGCGCTTGATGGCGTGGGGCCGCCTTCAGGCGGCCTGGTCAAGGAGGATCTGTCGGGGCAGCGTGTGCTGTCGACCTATGCGACGGTGCCTTCGCTCGGCTGGCTCGTGTTCGTCGAACTCCCGCTCACCGAAGCCTACGCCCCCATCTACGCCTCGATCGGCCGCTCGACATTTCTGCTGATTGTCCTACTCGCCTTCGCGGTTCTGGTGTCCCTCTGGCTCAGCCGACGCATGACGGTGCCGATCCAGCTGCTGACGCAAGGCGCGCGGCGGATTGGAAGCGGCGATCTCGGCCTGCGGCTCGCGATCAAGACCGGCGACGAGCTGGAGGCGCTCGGCGACCAGTTCAACCGGATGGCCGCGCACTTACGCGAATCCTACGCGACCCTCGAGCGCAAAGTCATCGAGCGGACCTCCGAGCTCGAGAAGACGCGCGATCACGCCCTTGCCGAGCATGATGCCGCCGAGCGCGCGCGCAGCGTCGCAGTCGCGGCCAACGAGACCAAATCGCGCTTCCTCGCCGTGGTCAGCCACGAGCTGCGCACGCCGCTGAACGGCGTCATGGGCGTGGTGCAGCTGCTCGACGACGGCAGCCTCGGCGAGGTTCAGCGCCGACACCTTGCGACCGCGGCCGCATCGGGCGAAACGCTGATCGCGCTGGTCGACGCCATTCTCGAATATGCCCGCCTGGAGGCCAGCACTGAGGCGCTGGAGACGCGCGACTTCCGCCTCGACCAGCTGATCGAGACGGCCGCCGATCTGATGCGTCCCCAGGCTTTCGGCAAAGGACTGACCTTCGATCTCGGCTGCGATGCGACGGTCAACACATTCGTGCACGGCGATCCGGTGCGGCTCAATCGCATCCTGCTCAACCTGATCGGCAACGCCATCAAATTCACCCCGCGCGGCGGGATTTCACTGAGCGCGACCACCGAGCGGTATGACGATCACGCGCTCCTCCGCGTCATCGTTCGCGATACCGGCATCGGCATCGCTTCCGACATGCACGAACGGATTTTCGAGGATTTCGTGCAGGCGGACGACAGCATCGCACGGCGGTTCGGCGGCACCGGCCTTGGCCTTGCGATCGCGCGCCGCCTGACGCGGCTGATGCGCGGCGAGTTGACGGTAGAGAGTACGCCGGGCGCCGGCAGCATGTTCACGCTTCTGGTGCCGCTCGGTCACGCCGCAAGCGGCGTCACGCAAGGTGTGATCGAGCCGCCATCGCGGCAGCTCCGCGTGCTGCTGGTCGACGACGACCCCGTCAATTGCGAGGTCGGCGAAGCGATCCTGAACCGGCTCGGCCACCGCGCCACGATTGCAAGAAACGGCGCGGCCGCGGTCGCGGTCGCCCGCAACCAGCCGTTCGACGTCGTCCTGATGGATCTGCACATGCCCGACATGGATGGGGTCGAGGCGGCCGCGCGCATTCGACAGCTTCCGTTGCAGCCGATGCCGCGGATCATCGTCGTGACCGCCGACGTGTCGCGCAGCACCCGCGAGCGGCTCGCAGGCGCTGACATCACGAAGGTCGTCAGCAAGCCGATCCTGATCAACGCACTTCGCGAGGCGATCGAGGATGAGCCAGCGCAGGGCGCTACCGACACACCGCCAGCGACCGACGCATTGATCGACGAGCATTTTCTCGACGACCAGAAAGAGCTGCTCGGCGCCTCGCAGATCGCGAAGCTCCAACACTTGCTGAACCAGACCAGCAAAGAACTGATCGCCGACATCGCCGCGGCAGCTGCGGCTGCCGATCACAAGCAGCTTGCACGATCCGCGCACCAGCTCGGCAGCGCGGCGAGCGCGCTCGGCCTCGTCCGCCTGTTCGAGCGCTGCCGTGACGTCGAGCTGGCGGCGCCCACGATGTCGCCAGACGAATGCCAGGATGCCGCACGCGAGTTGGCGACGCTTCGAGAGGCCTCGATGAGCGCGCTCGACGATCTGCTCGCGCCCGCCGAGCAGCGGTCTGCTCATCGCGAGTGCTTCCGGTTTTGATCCCAAAACGGACTTACACAGGCGCCTATTTTAGGTTGTATTTACCGACATTGCCTGCTATCCGGAACGGTATGGCGACATATTTCTGACGGGGCGCGTCGGCAGCATGACAATCGAGGGTTTGAAGTATGCGGACGGAGTTGTGCGCCCACAGAGTGTCGTCTGGTACGAACGGCTCGCTTGGGCGGCGGTCGCCGCTGGTTTGGCGTCATCTGCCGCTAACCCGGCTCTCCTAGCAAGGAACTACGATCGATATGCAAATGGCTTTCTAGCTTTATTTGTCGTATCCATTGTGGCGCAGTTAGTTTGGATTTGGGTCGTTGCCCGCAAGCGACAGAATTGGGCTCGATGGATCAGTCTCATCATGGTGTTGATCGGTATCCCGGTCGTGTTCTGGGATAACGCAGAGCGCCTTCAGTTCCTCAATCCCATCTCGGCTATCTTCTGGTACGCAGGATATGTTCTGCAGCTAATCTCTGTGATGCTACTTTTCCGCGGCGATGCCCGCGAGTGGTTTTCCCGCAAGCACCTCGCGTAGGATGCCTACCCCCGCAACCAATTGCGCTGGTCACCGAGAGCAAACTGCTTCCGGAACTGATTTGGAAACATCGTGCCGAAGCGATGCTGAGCTGCGCTCCAGGCCCTTCTCGGACCTCACGCGATGTCCGCTCCTCCACCACTGCTCGGAGATATACAGACATCGCGGATCTCATGAGCACGCGCCCTAGCTTCGGCGCCCGCCCGCATCTTCCTCACGCCCAAACCGCTCCACCAAAAAATCGATAAACAGCCGCACCTTCACCGACAAATGCCGCGTCGGCGGATAGACCGCATAAAGCGCGAGCGGCGGCGCGGAATATTTGCCCAGCACCGTGCGCAGCTCGCCCTTCCTCAAGGCGTCGGCGGCGATGAATTCAGGCAGCAGCGCGAGCCCTCTGCCCTTGATAGCGACATCGCGCAGCACTTCGGCATTGTTGACGCAGAGCGACCAGGCCGGCTGAATCCAGTGATCGCCGTCGCTGCCTGTAAGCTTCCACTGATTGCCGGTGAGCAGGAAGCCGTAGGTCAGCGACGCATGGTCGCGCAAATCCTGCGGATGTTTTGGCGTGCCGTGACGCGCGAGATAATCCGGCGAAGCGCAGATCATGCGCGGCACCGGCACGATCTTGCGCGCGATCAGGCTTGAGGATTCCAGCTCCGCGATCCGCAAAGTCACGTCAAAGCCGTCCTGGACGGGATCGAGCAGATCGTCGCTGAGCACGAGCTGGAGCTGAAGCTCCGGGTATTTTTCCATGAAGTCGGCGAGCACCGGTCCGAGCCGCATCGTGCCGAACGACATCGGCGCGTTGACGCGCAACAGGCCACGCGGCGCCGACTGGAGCTGCGCCACCGCCTGGTCGGCGGCCTCGATCTCCGAGAGGATCACGACGGCGCGCTCGAAATAGCGCTGGCCGTTCTCGGTCGGGCTCGCATGCCGGGTGGTCCGGTTCAGGAGCTGCACGCCAAGGCTCCCCTCGAGGTCGGCGATATATTTGCTGATCGCCGAGCGCGACAGCCGCAACTGGCGGCCGGCCTCGGCAAAACTGCCGCTTTCGACCACCTTCACGAAGGCCCGGAGGCTGGCCACCTTATCCAAGAGCCGGCCCCGGCGATTGTTTCCAAATCGTAGACATAGACGTCATATTTGCATGGATTGTCTCCAATCCAAAGCAGCACGATATTCCCGGCCAGAGCAAGACCGCTCCCCGAATTTTGGAGGACGACAATGTCTGGACTGCACCACGTCACCGCGATTGCCGGCGACCCCATCAGGAATTTCGGCTTCTACACCCGCGATCTCGGCCTGCGCTTCGTCAAGAAGACGGTCAATTTCGACGACCCCGGCACCTATCACTTCTATTACGGCGATGAGACCGGCCGGCCCGGCACCATCCTGACCTTCTTCCCCTGGGCTGGCGCACCGGCCGGGCGCCGCGGCGTCGGCGAGACGCATCAGACGGCCTTCCGCGTGCCGCAGCGTTCGCTCGGCTATTGGACGCAGCGCTTCATCGAGAAGGGCATCGCCTACGAGGCGCTGGAGAAGCGCTTTGGTGAATCCGTGCTGCCGTTCACCGATCCTGATGGCATGGCGCTCGCGCTCGTGGGCGTCCCCGGTGCCGAGAACGAATCCGGCTGGAGCAATGGCGACGTACCGGCAGAACATGCGATCCGCGGCTTCCATGGCGTGACCCTGCTGCTCGACAGTGCGACGAAGACGGCTGCCGTCCTCACCGACGTGTTCGGCTTCAAAGAGACCGGGCGTGAAGGCTCGGTGATCCGCTTCAAGGTATCGGGCGATGCCGAAGGCAGTGTCGTCGACATCTACGAGGCCAAGGGCTTTTTGCGTGGCCATCAGGGTGGCGGCTCGGTGCATCATATCGCCTTCCGCGCGGCCGACGATACCGAGCAGGGAGTGATGGCGCAGAAGCTGGTTGCCAATCATGGCTTGCGCCCGACCGAGCAGAAGGACCGCAACTACTTCCGCTCGATCTATTTCCGCGAGCCCGGCGGCGTGCTGTTCGAGATCGCGACCGATATTCCCGGCTTCGCCGTCGACGAACCCGTCGCGACGCTGGGACGTGACCTGAAGCTGCCGAGCTTCCTCGAAGCGCATCGCAAGCAGATCGAGGGCGTCCTGCCGAACCTGGAAGAGAGCGTGTCGTGACCGAGAGTTCATTCATCCATCGCTTCGAGCCCGCGACCATCGCGGGCTCCCCACCGCTGCTGCTGCTGCACGGCACCGGCGGCGACGAGAACGACCTGCTCGGGCTCGGCAAGATGATCTCGCCGGGGTCCGCCCTGCTCTCGCCGCGCGGCCGCGTGCTGGAGCACGGCATGCCGCGCTTCTTCCGCCGTCTCGCCGAGGGCGTGTTCGACGAGGCGGACGTACGCCACCGCGCGCGCGAGCTCGGCGACTTCGTCGCGGACGCGCGGCAGCGCTACGGCATCGCAGCGCCAGTCGCAGTCGGCTTCTCCAACGGTGCCAACATCGCAGCCGCGCTGTTGCTGCTGAAGCCGGACGTCCTGTCCGGTGCAATCCTGTTGCGCGCCATGGTGCCGCTGTCGGATTCACCCAAGGCTGACCTTGCAGGCAAGCCGGTGCTGTTGCTGTCCGGCCAAGCCGATCCGATCGTGCCGGCAAGCAACTCGGCGCACCTCGCCGCACTGCTGTCGCAGGCCGGCGCCAGCGTGACCCGCAAGGTCCTGCCGGCGGGCCACCAATTATCGCAGGCCGACGTGACGCTCGCCCGCGACTGGATCAGCAACGTGGCCGCTGAAGCCGTCTGACAAAAGAAGCGGCGCACCGTTTGATCGCGGCGCGCCGCTTCCAAATCCCCTACGGGCGACCTTCGGTCGCATCTGCGCAATCGGGCACCACAGTGCCGGAAATTTCCGCTTGCCCGTTTCCACGCCAGGCTTAGAATTTGGGACAAGGTTCCGGAATTTGGAACTCCCTTGGACCGCCGAGCATGAGCGCCCTCACCAACGCCATCGAGATCCTGCACTGCTTTTCCAGCGCGCGGCCCGATCTGTCGTTCGCGGACGTGATGGCGCTGACCGGCAAGCCGAAGAGCTCGACGTCGCGGCTGCTGCGCTCTCTGCGCGACTGCGGCCTGCTCGAGCAGGACCCCCACACCCGCCGTTATCGTCCCGGGCTCCTCACCTTCGAGCTCGGCCGGTTGCACCGCGCCCATGACGACCTCATCAGCATGGCCGAGCGCGAGCTGCGCGAGGTCTGCGCCCGCACCGGGCACACCGGCTACATTGCCGTGCTCGACGGCTACGAGCAGGTCGTGCTCCGGATCGTGCCGGGCTCGAATCCCCTGCGCGTCGTCAATCCGCCGGGCCAGCGCACGCCGGCGCTTGCTACCTCGAACGGCCGCGCCATGCTCGCGCGCCTCTCCGACGAGGACATCCGTGCGCGCGTGCCCGCGACCTATCCAAAACTGCCGCGCAACTCGCCGCAGAACTTCAAGCAGGCGATGGCGCGCCTGGACGAGATCCGCCGCACCGGCGTGTCCGAAGCAGCCGATGAATCGATCGAGGGCGTTGGATCCCAGGGCTTTGCGCTGAAGAGCGGCGAGACCGGCGAGATGATCGGGATCGCGGTGTCCTATTCGGTGCAGGCGACCACCGCCGCCGAGCGCGCCAATGTCCGCCGCGAGCTGGCGGCGATGGCTGCAAAACTGCGACGACTGACCGGCGACCCGCTCGATCAGGCCACGACGCGCGTTCAGACGGGGACGCGATGAGCAGCGCCGCGCCCCAACGCCCCAACGGCCTCGCGCTCTTCATTCTGCCGAGCGTGCTGCTGTTTGCGCTGTTCTTCTTCCTGCCGATCGGGCTGATGGCGGTGATGAGCGTGCTCACCGGCAATCCGGTGGTGGCGCCGAAGGTGGCCTTCACCACGCGCCACTACGCCCGCATGTTCGACGATCCCTATTATCTCGAAGTGATCTGGACCACGATCCGGATCGGGCTCGTGACCACGCTGGTCGCGCTCGCGATCGGCTATCCCCTGGCGCACTGGATGGCGCGCATCAAGAGCCGCACCGGACACGCGTTGCTGCTGATGGCCGTGCTGGCGCCAATGCTGACCGGCATCGTCGTGCGCACCTTCGCCTGGATGACGCTGCTCTCCGACAAGGGCGTGATCAATCAGACGCTGATTTCGCTGGGGCTCATCAGCCAGCCGTTGAAGCTGATGTACACCGAGACCGGCATCGTGGTCGGCCTCGTCCACATCTACGTCCCCTTCATGGTGCTGACGCTCACCGGCGTGATCGGCCGCATCGACGAACAGCTGGAGCAGGCCGCGGAAAACCTCGGCGCGAGCCCGTTGCGCGCCTTCATCGAGGTGACGCTGCCCTTGAGCCTGCCCGGCATCCTCGCCGGCTCGCTGCTGGTGTTCGCGCTCGCGATCAGCGCCTATGTCACGCCGATCCTGCTCGGCGGCTTCCAGATCATGACGCTGCCGATCCTGATCTACCAGCAGATCTCGGCGAACTTCAACGTCGGCTTCGCGGCCGCCCTCGGCATTGTCCTGCTGATGATCTCGCTGCTGCTCGTTATCGCCTATAACCGCGCGCTCGGCCTCGTCTCCGGCCAGCGCGAATTGCAATAAGGCTGGCGATGAGCACCTCCACCTCGCACAGCCCGTCGCTCGCTCCCGACCGCGCGGCAGCGCCCGTGCGTACGGCCGTCCCCCGGCATTATGGCCGATATATCTATCTGGCCATCAACACCGCCATCCTGGTCTTCCTGCTCGCACCGATCGCCGTCGTGGTCGTGTTTGCCCTGAACCCGACGCCGTTCATCCAGTTTCCGCCGGTCGGCGTGTCCTTGCGCTGGTTCGAAAAATTCTTCGCTTCGCGCGATTTCATGCAGGCGCTCGGCTTCAGCCTCGAAGTCGCGGTCCTCACCACGGTATCCGCTACCGTGCTCGGCGCCTCCGCGGCGCTGGCGCTCGCGCGCGGCAATCTGCCGGGCACCCGGCTGATCGTGGCGACCATGCTCTCGCCGCTGATGCTGCCCGCGATCCTGACGGGACTTGCACTGTTCCAGACCTATGTGCTGCTCGATGTCGGCCGCCCCACCTGGGGCCTCGTCGCCGGCCACACGCTGGTGACGCTGCCCTACGTCGTTCGCACGACGCTTGCCGTGCTGCATAATTTCGACACGCGCCTGGAGGAAGCCGCACAAAATCTCGGCGCAAGTCCGTTGCGCACCTTCTTCGAGGTGACGCTGCCGCTGATCAAGCCTGGCGTGCTGGCGGGCGCGATCTTCGCCTTCATCGTCTCCTTCGACCAGTTTCCAGTGTCGCTGTTCCTGGTCTCACCGGGCAACGAGACGCTGCCGGTCACGCTGTTCAACTATCTCAAGTTCGATCTCGACGGCACCATCGGCGCCGCCTCGGTAGTCTCGATCGTTCTCGCCTTTGTCGTCGTCATCGGGCTCGACCGCACCGTCGGCCTGCGCTCCTACGTCAAATTGTAACCGCATCGAAGGAATTGAACATGATGAAAGCACTGGGATCGTCACGGCTCAACCGCCGCCGCTTTCTGACCGCGAGCGCCTCGCTCGGTATCGGCACGATCGCCGCACCCTATGTCGCGCGCGCTGACGATCCTACGCTGCGCATTACCGGCTGGGGCGGAAAATGGGGCGAGGTCATGAAGGCCGAGATCGGCCCCGCCTTCGAGAGCGAGTTCAAGTGCAAGCTCCAGACCGATTCCGCATTCCCCTATCTGCCGAAACTCCAGGCGAGCTCGCGCTCCGCGCCGATCTACGACGTGCTGCACACCAATTCAAACGAGCAGTGGGCGGCAGCCGAAATGGGTCTGGTCGAGCCGAAGATCGATCCCAAGCTGGTGCCGAACCTCGCCGACGTCTACCCCTACGCCATCAGCGACAAGATCGTCGGCGTCTCGATCTTCACCAGCGCCATCGGCCTCGGCATGCGCACCGACAAGGGCTACAGCGGCGTCACCTCCTGGAAGGAATTGTGGGACGCCAAGTACAACGGTGTCCGCGGCGGCTATGTTATCCCGGTCAACAGCCTCGGCCAGGCCTTTCTGATGATGTGCGGCACGCTGTTCGGCAAGGGCCAGCTCGATCTCGATGCGGCCTATGCTGCGCTTGAGAAGCTGAAGCCGATCAAGATCGTCGATTTCACCGGTGCGATGGAGAAGATGCTGCTGTCGGGCGAAGTCGGCCTCTGCGTCATCCACGATTCCGGCATCTATCGCTATGACGGGCAGAACCAACCAACCGATTTCGTCTCGCCGAGCGAAGGCGTGCTGTCGCTTGAGCAGGTCCTCACCATCACGCCCGGCAGCAAGATGAAGGAGCTCGCCAACGCCTATGTGAACTACATGCTCCGTCCCGAGGTGCAGAAGCGTCTCGCGGAGACCGTGTGGTACTCACCGGCCAACCGGAAGGTGAAGCTCGACCCCAAATATGACGCCAAGCTGCTCACCACGCCGGAAAAGGTCTCGAAGCTGATCCAGGTCGACTGGAAGTGGTACAACGAGCGCAAGGACGAGATCGACCAGCGCGTCAACCGGATCTTCCGCGCATGAGCGCGTCGATCGAAATCGCCGGCGTCAGCAAGGTCTATGACGGCGGCGTGCGCGCGGTGGACGCGGTCGCCATGGACATCCGGCAGGGCGAATTCTTCTCCCTGCTCGGCCCGTCCGGCTGCGGCAAGACCACGACACTGCGCATGATCGCGGGCTTCGAGATACCGAGCGCGGGCGCGATCCGCGTCGACGGCGCCGACATTACCCATGTGCCCGCTCACAAGCGCGACATGGGCATGGTGTTCCAGAACTACGCACTGTTCCCGCATCGCACCGTCGCCGAGAACGTCGCCTTCGGGCTGCGCATGCGTGGGCTCGATAAGGCAAGCATCGCGACGAAGGTGAAGGCGGCGCTGGCGATGGTCGAGCTCTCCGGCCTCGAGGACCGCCGCCCCACGCAGCTCTCCGGCGGCCAGCAGCAGCGTGTCGCGCTTGCGCGGGCCATCGTGATCGCGCCGCGCGTCCTGCTCTGCGACGAACCGCTCGGCGCGCTGGACAAGAAGCTGCGCCAGCAGATGCAGTTCGAGCTCAAGCAGCTCCAGAAGAAGCTCGGCCTGACCCTGGTCTTCGTCACCCACGACCAGGAAGAAGCGCTCGCGATGTCCGACCGCATCGCCGTGATGAATGGCGGCCGCGTCGAGCAGGTCGGCACGCCGGCGGAGATCTACAACCAGCCCACTACCCGTTTCGTCGCCGACTTCATCGGCGACACCAACATTTTCCGTGGCGAACGCACCACGACAAGCGCCGGTGGCCCGGCTCTCGACGTGGGCAAGGGCCTGATCCTGGCGCTGCCGGCTTCCATCGAGACGCAAGGCACCGGCGTTCTCTCGGTGGCACTGCGCCCCGAGAAAATTCGCCTCTCGCCGGCCGACGGCACCGCCGCCTCCGCACGTGGTGTCGTCGAGAATACCAACTTCCTCGGCGGCGCAGTGCTCTATCGCATCACGCTCGGGGGCGGCCATCGCGTCCTCGTGCAGCAGCCCAATGCAGGCACGGACCGCCTGTTCGTTCCCGGCAACGGTGTCACGCTCGACTGGACGCCGGCCGATCTCGTCGTCTTGAAGGACTAGACCCAACATGAACATGCCATTGAAGCACCAGCGCATCGGGGTGGTCGTGATCGGCCAGAGCCCGCGCCCGACCGTTGCGTCAGAAATCGCCACCGTGCTGTCGCCGGGCATCGAGATCGAGCTGCGCGGCGCGCTCGATGGCATGAGCCGCGCGGAGATCGACGCCATCCCGCCGATGGACGGCTACGACACGCTGTTCACGCTGCTGCCGAACGGCGACGGCGTCACCATCAGCAAGAAGGAAGTGGAGCGCCGCGCGAGCCAGCAGATCACGCGGTTCAAGCACGAGGGCGTCGGCGTGACATTGATGGCCTGCACCGGAAAATTTCCCAATCTTGCGGCCGACGGCCTCGTCATCCTGCCTTCGGCCATTTTGCATAATCTCGTCGAGGCCGTGCTGCCGAAAGGCCGGCTCGGCGTGTTCTCGCCACTCCCCGAGCAGACCGCGTTGATCGACAAGAAATGGCAGCGCGAAGGCGTCGAAGTGGTCGGCATCACGCTGCGTCCCGGCTCCAGCGATGCCACTGTCGACGAAGCCGCGCGCACGATGGCCGACCTTGAGCCCGATCTCGTGGTGATGGACTGCATCAGCTACACCAGCGCCAACAAGGCGCGCGTCCGCACCGCCTATCCCGGCCCGGTGATCCTCGGCATTGCCGCCGCGGCCCGTATCGTCGAGGAGCTGGTGTCGTGAGCAAGGTGGAATTGAAGACGATCAACCTCGAGGAGATCGAGGCGCTCGCGGTCGGCGCCTGGATCCTCGGCACCGGCGGTGGTGGCAGCCCCTATCTCGGCCTGCTCAATTTGCGCCGCCTCTATGCCGAGGGCCACCGCGTGCAATTGATATCGCCGCTCGACCTCGGCGACGACGACTGGGTCGCGGTGGTCTCCAACATGGGCGCGCCGCTGGTCGGACAGGAGCGGCTTGCCGACAGTCGCAATATCGCGCGCGCCGTGCGCATGCAGGAAGAGATCAACAACATCAAGTTCCGCGCCGTGATGTCGGTCGAGATCGGCGGCGGCAATGGCGTGCAGGCACTGATGGCGGCCGCGCATCTCGGCATTCCCGTGGTCGATGCCGACTGCATGGGCCGCGCCTTCCCCGAGGCGCAGATGACCTCGGTCGCGATCGGCGACCTGCGCCCCTACCCCTGCACGCTCTATGATCCGCGCGGCATCGAAGCCGTGGTGACGAAGGTGCCGAGCTGGAAGTGGATGGAGCGGGCGAGCCGCAAGATCTGCGTCGAGATGGGCTCGATCGCCTCCACCAGCAAGGCGCCGCGCACCGGCCGTGAGGTGAAGGACTGGGGCATCCACTTCACCACCACCAAGGCGATCCGCATCGGTCACGCCGTCCAGGCGGCGAACCGCCGCCACGAAGACCCGATCGCCGCGCTGCTGTCGACCGAAGGCGGCAAGAAACTCTTCACCGGCAAGATTGTCGACGTGGCACGCCGCACGACGGAAGGCTTCCTGCGCGGCTCGGCCACGGTCGAGGGCAGCGATGCCGACCGCGGCAGCCGGCTCAAGCTCTCGTTCCAGAACGAATGGGTCGTGGCCTGGCGCGGCGAGGAAGCGATCGCGACATCGCCCGATCTGATCTGCGTGCTCGACAGCGTCAACGGCCACGGCGTCGGCACCGAGACCGTGCGCTACGGCCAGCGCGTCACCGTCGTGGCGCTGCCGGCGCCGCCGGTGCTCACGAGTCCCCGAGGTCTCGAATTCGTCGGCCCGCGCGCCTTCGGCTACGACCTCGACTACCGTTCCCTCTTCGCGCCGGCTACGGCAGGAGCTTAAGATCCCATGAAGCGTATTGGCATCGATGTCGGCGGCACCAACACGGATGCCGTGCTGATCGTCGACGAGAAGGTCGTCCACTCCGTCAAGCGTCCGACCACGGCCGACGTGACCTCGGGCATCCTCGACGCATTGAAAGCGTTGCGCACAGAGCCCGCCGCCGCGGTGAAGGTCGATGCGGTCGTGATCGGCACCACCCACTTCATCAACGCGGTGGTGCAGCGCCGCCATGTGCAGAAGATCGCCGCGATCCGCATCGGCATGCCCGCAAGCGCATCGCTGCCGCCGTTCTGCGACTGGCCCACGGACCTCGCCGCGCTCGTCAACGGCGATATCTTCATGCTGGAGGGCGGCCACGATTACGACGGCCGCCCGTTCATGCGGCTCGACATCGCCGGGCTGAAGGACGCCGCGCGAAAAATCAGGGACAAGGGCCTGCGCTCGGTCGCGGTATGCTCGAGCTTCTCGCCGCTCGATCCGTCCTGTGAAACCACGGCGCGCGAGATTCTTGCCGAGATCTGCCCCGACGTCGCTGTGACGCTGTCGCACGATCTCGGCCGCATCGGCCTGCTCGAGCGCGAGAACGCCGCACTGCTCAACGCCTCCCTGCACGATCTCGCCATCACCACAGTCGCGGCCTTCCGCAAGGCGATCGCCGACAGCGGCGTCGATGCGCCGCTGTTCCTGACCCAGAACGACGGCACCGTGATGCAGGCCGAGATCGCCACCGCCTTCCCGGTGATGAGCTTTGCCTCCGGCGCGACCAATTCCATGCGCGGCGCGGCGCATCTGTCCGGCCTCGACGATGCCATGGTCGTCGACGTCGGCGGCACCACCTCCGATATCGGCCAGCTTCGCCACGGCTTTCCGCGCGAGGCGAATGCCGTGGTCGAGGTCGGCGGCGTGCGGACGCTGTTCCGGATGCCCGACCTCTTGTCGATCGGACTCGGCGGCGGCAGCCATGTCGACGAAGATCCGGTTCGCGTCGGCCCGCTCAGCGTCGGCTATCGGCTGACATCCGACGCGCTGGTGTTCGGCGGCGCGCGTCTCACCGCCACCGACATCGCCGTCGCCGCCGGCTTGATCGATATCGGCGACCGCTCGCGCGTCGCCAATCTGCCCAAACGCCTGATCGAGGCCGCGATGCGCGATGCCTGGCGCAAGCTGGAAGAAGACATCGACCGCATGAAGACCGAGGCCGGCGACGTGCCGCTGCTCGCAGTCGGCGGCGGCGCCTTCCTGGTGCCGGACCGCCTGCCCGGCATTTCCGAGATCGTGCGCGTGCCGCATGGCGATTGCGCCAATGCGGTGGGCGCCGCGATCGCGCAGGTCAGCGGCGAAGCCGATCAGGTGTTCCGCGATCTCAGCCGCGAGGATGCGATCGCAGCCGCGCGCGATATCGCAGCCGATCGCGCCGTCCAGGCGGGTGCAGCGCGCGACAGCCTCAAGACCGTCGACGTCGAGGACATGCCGATCGCCTACCTGCCCGGCAATGCGCTGCGCGTGCGCGTCCGTGTCGCCGGTGCAATCGCCAATCCGGATTTGCCTGCGGCGGCGTAGCGGGCGCCGCTGTCTCAATCGAACCAGCCACGCCGCTTGAACCAGATCAGCGGCAGCACACCGCTGGCGATGATGGCGAGCAAGGCCAGCGGATAGCCGAATGTCCAGCTCAGCTCCGGCATGTTCTTGAAATTCATGCCCCAGACACCGACCAGGATCGTGGGCGGCACGCCGACCACGGACACGATCGTGAGGACCTTGAACATCTCATTCTGCTGGATGTTGATGAAGCCGAGCACCGCATCGAGCAAAAGCTGGATCTTGTCGGACAACCGCGTCTCGTAGTCGCTGAGAGAAGCGACATCCTTCGATATGGCCTCGAGGCGCTTCTTCGACGCGGCCGTGATCCATTCACTTCCGACATCGCCGGCAAACGACGCGATGCGCCCGACTCCGAGCAGCACGTCTCGCGCCTTGGCGAGACGATCAGCCAGTTCACCGACATTCTCCAGCGCCTCGCGCATCCGCTGGCTCGAGCGTACCGGCCGTTTGGTCCGAACGAGTCCACCCTTGAAGACGCTCCTTGAAAGCGTGTCGGCCTTCGCGCCCAGATGCTCCAACACATCGGCGCCGCGGTCGACCATCGCCTCGAGCAGGCTGGTGAACACGCACATGCCGTTCTCGAGACTATCGTCGGTCCCGATGCGCTTGCCGATATCGTCGAAGATCGGCAGCGGCCAGAACCGCACCGTCACCAGCACCCGGGGCCCGATGACGAATCCGACCGGCGTGATCTCGGCCTCATTGTCTTCGTTGAACCGGACCGCCGGCGAACTGAGATAGAGCGTGCCATGGTCGTAGATCAGCCGGCTCGAAGCTTCGATCTCGCCGAGCGACTGCTCGGACGGCACGCATATCCCAAGCAGCCGTTCGACGAACTGCTTTTCCTTGTCCGTTGCATTCAGCAGATCGGCCCAGATGATCTCGGCCGGCATCTCCGCACCGATGTTTTGCCAATCATCGGACGGCCATCTGTATAGCCTGAGCAATTATCGAACTCCACGTGCCGTCGGCCCGCTTCATGTAACTCGCAGGACTGTGACACGGCCGCGACAACCGAGCTAGTACGTCGCAAGGCGGCGACGTTTCCGCCGGCGCAGGACTATCGATATGGAACTGCAGCCGAAGCCGGAGGCCGGGCACCTGTCCTTGGTGCCCCTGGCCTACGCCGCGACGTTCGAAAGGAAGCGATCCACCGACGAACGCAGCTGCGTCGCCTGACTGGACAGGTCGTGAGCCGTGGCAAGAACGATGTCGGCGGTGCGATTGGCGTTGTCTGTCGCCTCGGCGGTTCCCGCGATGCTGCGCGCGACCTGAGCCGTGCCGGAAGCCGCTTGTCCGATATTCCTGGAGATCTCGCCGGCCGCCGCGTTCTGCTGGCTGACCGCAGCCGCGATCCGCCCGGTGAAGCCGTCGATATCGCCGATGATCAACGCGATGGCGCCGACATTGTCGACCGCCTCCCGCGTCGCTGACTGCACCTCGGTAATCTGCGACGAAATCTCCTCGGTCGCCTTTGCCGTCTGCGTCGCCAGCGCCTTCACTTCCGACGCAACGACCGCAAAGCCTCTGCCCGCCTCGCCGGCGCGCGCCGCTTCAATCGTGGCGTTGAGCGCAAGCAGATTGGTCTGGCCAGCGATGGTCCGGATGAAGCCAACCACCTCGTCGATCTGCTGTGCGGCGCTCGCAAGCCTGCCGATCGTCTGGTTTGCAGCTTCCGCCATGCCGGATGCGCGCTGGACGATGGCGGTTGCGTCTGCAAGTTGGGACGTGATCGCCTGGACGGACTGTCCCAATTGGCTCGCGGCCGTCGCCACTGTCTGGACATTGACCGACGTCTCTTTTGCTGTCGAAGCCGCTTCGTTCGTTTGCGTGCCGGCAGCCCGTGCGGTGGAAGCGAGACCCTGTGCCGTGTCCGTCAATTCGCCGGTCATGCGAGCGGTATTGCTCAATACCGAGCTGAAGGCGGAGCGGAAGGCATCGATCTCGGCTTCCAGACGCTGCCGATGATTGGTTTGCTCGGCACTGCTCTGGTCCTTGGCGGCAATCAGTGCGAGATCGTCATCGGCGCGGGTCTTCAGGCTCGCCTGCATGACAGCGAGCGACTTGAGGAGACGGCCGAGCTCATCGCTGCGACGCACCGCGATGTCATCGGTGAAGTTGCCGGCCGCCACGCGTTCGGCAACCCGCACCGCGGCGGAAATGGGCCGGCTCATCGAGTACGAGAACGCAAGCGCGATCATCAGTCCGATCGCTACGGTGCCGATGGCAACCGACAGCATCGTCGTGCGGGCCGACTCCACGTCTGCTTCCGCTGCCATGCGATATTCATAGCCGTAAGCCGCGACGAGCTCGACGAGATCGTCAATCGACGCCATCAGCCGGTCGCCTTGCTGTGCGAGCAGGAAGCTGGTCGGGATCTCCGTCGTGCCGCCGGGCGACGGCTTCAGGATCTTGAGCGCGGCGGTCGACCAGTCCTTGAGCTGACTCTCGACCTTCTCGCGCGCAGCCGAAACATTGGGCGTCGCGGCGCGCTCGCGCACCACTTTCAGGTCCTCGACGCTTTCGCGTACCAGCGCCTCGAACTTCGCAACCAATTCGCCGGAGCTGCCCGCGACCAGGCCCCGCTGGAGCACCAGCCGTGCCTCGTGCAGCGCTGAGTGAGCGGAACGCGCGTGGTTGATCCCCATCAACGGGCCTTAGAGACGAACGACCATGTCGCCGGAATTGCCGATGGCGCGAATGCCGTAGAAGGCTATGCCGCAGGCCAGGAGAATCACGACACTGAAGGCACCGAAAATCTTGTAGCGTATCAACATCGTCAATCTCCGGTGCCTTGGTAGAGCGTTTTCGAGCGAAGTGGATACCGGTTCGCGTAAAGAAAACGCGTCAAAACAAAAATCCTAGTCTGTCACCTTGACCATCATCTTCATGCGCGGATGAATGGCGCAGATCACCTGCACGTCGCCCGATTCCTTGAAAGACACGTCTGTCGAGGTGCCCGGCGCCTGCGATCCCAGATTGAACTCGTTGCCCTTGCTGGCCGACATGATGTTATGCGGCACGGTGTCGTCATTCAGGAAAGTGATGGCCTCGCCTTTCTTGACCGAGACGCTCTCGGCAGAGAAGACGCGCCCCTGCTGGTGGATCACTTCGGTCGCGGCGTAGGCCCCAACCGAAAAGCCGGCGACGATGACGCAGGTGAAGAGAGCAATTGTGCGCATGTGAATATCCTTCGAGGTTTAGCGTGGGAGGACCGGCACGGCCGTCGGACCGAGTTCACTGGTCAATGTCTTGAGGAATGCGATGAGATCGGTTTTGTCCTGCGCGGTCAGTGCGAGCGGACGATGAGGTCCGATCGGCTGGGCCGGTCAACGCCGGCGTGGTCATAATGGTCAATGACCGCTTCGAGCGTGGCGAGCGAGCCGTCATGCATGAAAGGACCGCGGCGGGTGATCTCGCGCAGGCCCGGCGTCTTGAACGCGTGCTGCATCTTGATCACTCCGGGAAGGTATTCACCACGGCCGATGTCGGTGCTCAGCAGGCCTATGTCCTGAAAGCCCTCATTGGTGAAATTCCAGCCCTCATGGCAGGCGGCGCATTGCGCTTTGCCATTGAACACAGCGAAGCCACGCTTGGCCTCTTCGGAGATCGCCTTCTCGTTGCCTTCGATCCAGGCGTCGAACGGCGCTCGTTCCGAGACAACGGTACGCTCATAGGTCGCGATTGCCTGCGCCAACGTCGCCGGCTTCATGCCCTGGCCTGGAAACGTCGCGTCGAACATCGGCCTGTATTCGGGAATGCTCGCGAGCCGCTCCATAAGCTGGTCGAGCTTCATGTTCATTTCGCCGGGCGATTGGATCGGACCGAGCGCCTGATCTTCCAGCGTCGGAAGACGGCCATCCCACATGTAGATCGCGCTCCAGGCCGCGTTGACAATTGTCGGCGAGCGACGACCGAGCTTCGCCATGCCGTGACCGACGCCGACGGCAAGGCCATCGCCCCAGCCGAAGCCCGGGCTATGGCAACTCGCGCACGACTGCGCGGAGGTTACCGAGAGGCGCGTGTCGAAATAGAGCTTCTTGCCGAGCGCCGACTTCTCGGGCGTGTAAGGATTGTCCTTGGGGAAAGGGATCGTCGCGGGCCTGCGATACTGCGCCTTGAGTGCATCGAGGCCGCTCGATCCTTTCTGCGTGATCTCGACCTTTCGGCTTTCGCCGACCACAGCGGCGCCAAAACCGATCGTAGCGAAACCGAGAATGCCGAGTGTGGCCGATGCGATCGTCGCAATAAACAGCCGCGAGCGATAGGAGCCCTGGGTCGGCATGCAAATGTCCCCCAAAAGGTGCCATTTGCGACACCGAAAAAAGTCGAAGCAACGCGCAATCAGAAATCACGATGAATTTAGCTACAAATCGTTAAATAAAATCGTACCGGCCGCGCCGTTTGACTATCGGCTTTCGGCAATTCCGCACTTATAAAGTGCAGGAAGAATCGGCAACAACCGATGAACTGTGCAATTTCACTGAGATGTGGGAGCACCGCGCATATTCCCAGGCCGCCGTCGAGAATTGTTCTCGGGCTGCGGGACTTTCTTCCGGTCACCTTTGAGCTTCTTGCCGGCGATGGTGATCAGCTGCAGCTGACACAGCAAGCCGGAGACGGCACCGGTTACCGGCGCCCCCGCCATGATCACATCATGCCACTGTTTTGCCCGACGGGGCAACGGCTCCGGGGAATGCGTAAGCCATTGAACCGGCAGTCACCGGCTACTGTGCATGGGGTTGTTTTTCAGATTTTGTTGTTCACCTCTCCCGTGGGAGAGGTGAACAGGGCCGTGCCCTTGTGGCCCTACTCCCAGGCCCAGGTCGAAAAATCGTTCTCGAACTGTGGCACTTCCTTCCAGACGCCCTTCAGCTTCTTGTTGGTGATGGTGATCAGTTGCGGCTGGTACAAATAGCCGGAGACGGCGTCGGTAGCCAGCATGCGCTGGGCGTCGCCGAGCAGCTTTGCGCGGGCCGCTTCATCCGGCGTCGACACGATCTGCTTGTACAGCGCGTTGAAGGCGTCGTTGTTGTAGCCGAGGTAGTAGTCCGGCTCGGTAATCTTGACGAGGTCGAACGGCTCGACATGGCTGACGATGGTGAGATCGAAATTGTGCGGCCCATTGCCGGCGAACACCTGCGACAGCCATTGCGCCCATTCGACGTTCTCGATCTTGGCGATGATGCCGACCTTGGCGAGCTGGGCCGCGAGGATCTCGCCGCCCTGCCGCGCATAGGACGGCGGCGGCAGTTTTAGCGACAGCTCGAGCGGGGTCGTGACGCCAGCTTCGGCAAGCAGCTTCTTGGCTTTCTCGGGGTCGTAGGGATTGATGCCGGTGGTGTCGACGAAGCCGAGCGCGCCCGGCACGTAGAAGCTGCCGATCGGCCTGCCGAAGCCGTCGACCGCACCGTCGATCATCGCCTCGCGGTCGATCGCGGCCAGGATGGCGCGGCGCACGCGGACGTCATCGAGCGGCTTCTTGCGCTCGTTGATGGCGACGATGGTCTTGGCACGGGAGCCGCCGACCTGGACGTTGAAGCGCGGATCGGCCTTGAACTGCGCGATGGTGCGCTGCGCCGCGACGCGCGGGAATGCATCGACGTCACCCGAGAGCAGCGCCGCGGTCTGCGCCGACGGATCGGAGATGAAGCGGATCGTCACCTTCGCAAGCTTGATCGCAGCGGCGTTGCGGTAGTCGGCCCATTTGGTCAGGGTCATCGACGAGCCCTTGGCCCAGGCACCGAGCTGGTAAGGCCCGGTGCCGACCGGCTGCGTGACATTGGTCGGCGCGCTCTTCGGCTCGACGATCGAGCCGCTCGCCTGTCCCAAAAGGAACGGCAGGTTCGGCTCGGAATTCTTCAGAGTGAGCACCACCGTGTCGGCATCGGGCGTAGCAACGGACTCGAAGTTCTGAAACAGGCTCTTGTCCTTGTTGGTGCTGGTCGGCACCGCATTGCGCTCGAACGAGAACTTCACCGCGGCGGAATCGAAGGCCTCGCCATTGTGGAATTTGACGCCCTTGCGCAGCTTGAACGTATAGCTCTTCAGGTCGGGCGACGCGGTCCAGCTTTCGGCCAGCAGCGGCGAGACCGAGCCGTCCTCGTTGATCTTGGTCAGGGTCTCATAGATGTTGTAGAGCGTGACCTCGGCGATCGCGGCCGCCGCAGCGTTGGTGGGATCGAGTCCCGGCGGCTCCAGCGCCATCGCCATGACGACGCTGTCTTTCTTGCTTTGTGCCAGCACCGGCAGCGGCGCCGCGGCAAGGGCTGCGGCAAAAGCGACGATCGATAGTTTCCTGAACATACGTATCTCCCCTGCCTTCTCAATTCCCAGTCTACGCCAAACCTGCGCCCGAGACTAACCCTCCGCGGCAGGCTGCGGCAACGCCATCACGGCCTCCGCCTTGTGGCAGGCGGCGAGATGGGCCTCGCCAACCTTGCGTAACTCAGGCAGGGCCTCGCGGCAATGCTGGTCGGCGAGCGCACAGCGCGCGACATAGGGACAACCGGCGGCAGTCGCCGATTGCGAGGCGATCGCCTGGGCCCCGCGCCGGCGCCGGCCGCCACCGGCACGCGCCCGCGGCACAGCGTCCAGCAGCGCCCTTGTATAGGGATGGGCGCAGCGCTCGAACAAATCCTCGGGGCGGCCCTGCTCGACGATCCGGCCGAGATACATCACCGCGACCTCGTCGCAGAGATAGTCGACGACGGCGAGGTCGTGACTGATCAGGACGTAGCTCAGGCCGAACTGTTCCTGGAGGTCCTGCATCAGATTCAACACCTGCGCCTGCACGGAGACGTCGAGCGCGGAGACCGGCTCGTCGGCCACAATCAGCTTCGGCTGCGTAATCAGCGCGCGGGCAATCGCGATGCGCTGACGCTGGCCGCCGGAAAATTCGTGCGGATATTTGTCCATGTCGGCATCGCGCAAACCGACCTGCCGCAGCACCGCGGCGACGCGCTCGCGGAACGTGCTGCGATCGGCGCCTTCCAGCACGGTCAGCGGCTCAGCCACGATGCGCGCGATAGTTTGGCGCGGATCGAGCGAGCCGTAAGGGTCCTGGAACACCATCTGGAAATCGCGGCGCGCACGGCGCAGCTCATTGGCGGAGATCTGATTGAGGTCGCGGCCGAGCATCGCCACCTGTCCCGATGTCGGCCGCTCCAGCGCCATCACCACCCGCGCGAAGGTCGATTTGCCCGAGCCGGACTCGCCGACGATGCCGAGGCTCTTGCCAGCATTGACCTGCACGCTGACGCCATTGAGCGCGCGCACCTGGCCGGGCGGGCGGAACAGGCTTTCGCGGGGCAGCGTGTAGCGCTGCTCGAGGTCTTTCACGTCGAGAAGAGGCGCGGCGGTCATGCGGACAGCGCTCCGACATTCGCGGCCATGGAGACATCGGTGCGGACACAGCGCACGCCATGGCCGGGGCCGACTTCGACCATCGGCGGCAGCGCCGCGCGGCACTGATCGATCACAAGCGGACATCGTTCGGAGAAGGTGCAGCCGGCCGGAAGATCCGCGAGCTCCGGCACGGTGCCCGCGATCGTCGTCAGCCGCGTCCCCTTGCGCGCGCCAAGCTTCGGCCGCGCGCGGAACAGGCCCTGCGTGTAGGGATGTCCCATGCGACGAAACACTTCGTTGGTCGGCCCGCTCTCGACGACGGTGCCGCCATACATCACCATCATGCGCTGCACGTTCTCGGCGATGACGCCGAGATCGTGCGAGATCAGGATCATCGACATGCCGCGCTCCTCGACGAGATCGGCGATGAGATCGAGGATCTGGCCCTGGATGGTGACGTCGAGCGCGGTGGTCGGCTCGTCCGCAATCAACAGGTCGGGCTCGCAGGCAAGCGCCATCGCAATGGTGACGCGCTGGCGCTGGCCGCCGGAAAATTGGTGCGGATAGGCATCGATGCGCTTGGCCGGATCGGGCAGGCCGACGCGGTCGAGCAAGGCGATTACCTCTCGCCGCGCCTGCGCCGCCGAAAATTTCTTGTGACGCCGCAGCGGCTCGGCAACCTGATGGCCGATCGTGTGCATCGGGTTCAGCGCCGTCATCGGCTCCTGAAAGATCATGCTGATGCGGTTGCCGCGCAAGCCGCAATAGTCCGCATCCGGTAGCCCGACGAGTTCGCGTCCCTCGAGCTTGATGCTGCCGGTGATGACCGCGCTATCGGGCAACAGCCCCATCAGCGACAACGCCGTCACCGACTTGCCGCAGCCGGATTCGCCGACGAGCCCGAGCGTCTCGCCGCGCTTCAACGCAAAACTGACGCCGCGCACTGCCTGTGCCGGCCCGCGGCTGGTGTTGAGGCGGACGCCGAGATTGGCGACCTCGATCAGCGGTAGGGTTGCGGGATCAGCCATCGTCACCGCTCCCGCGCCAGTCGGGGATCGAGCAGGTCGCGCAATCCGTCGCCGAGGAGATTGAGACCGAGCACGGCGATGGCGATCGCGGCACCCGGATAGACCGCAAGCATCGGCGACTGGAACAGCAATGTCTGTGCGTCGTTCAGCATGCGACCCCAGGACGGCTGCGGCGGCTGCGTGCCGAGGCCGAGATAAGACAAGGCGGCTTCGGCAAGAATTGCGAGCGCGAACTGGATGGTCGCCTGCACGATCAGGATCGACAGGATGTTGGGCAGCACGTGCTCGATGGTGATGCGGAATTTGCCCTTCCCCGCGGCGCGCGCCGCCAACACATATTCGCGCGCCCAGATCGCGTTGGCCGAGCCGCGCGTCAACCGGGTCAGCGTCGGGATCTGGAAGATGCCGATCGCGATGATTGAGGTGACCATGCCCGGCCCCACCACCGCGGCGAGCATGATGGCTGAGAGCACGGCCGGAAAGGCGAAGGTGAAGTCGGAGAAGCGCATGATGATCTCTTCGGTCCAGCCGCGCCGGGCCGAGGCGATGAGGCCGAGGCAGACGCCGAAGGTGAGACCGATGCCGACAGCGATGATGCCGACCAGAATGGTGGAGCGGGCGCCCGCAAGCAGCAGCGAGACGATATCGCGCCCGAAGGAATCGGTGCCGAGCCAGTGCGCCGCGGATGGTGGCCGGAGTTTCGAGGCGATGTCGATCTCGTAGGGTGACCACGGCGTCCACACCAGCGACAGCAGCGCCGAGACGAGCACCAGCAGGCTGAGCGCGCCGCCCAGCACAAAACTGCGATGGCGCAGCGCGCGGCCCCAAAACGTCCGGGCCGGCAAAGGACGCACAGCAATCGGTGCGTCAGCGAGGCTAGTCAGCGGCGCGCTCACAAATCGTGCACCTTGATGCGGGGATCGATAAAGGCATAGAGGATGTCGACCACGAAATTGACGACGACGACCATCGCCGCGAGCAGCATCACGCAGTTGCGCACCACGATCAGGTCGCGGTTGGCGATCGACTGGAAGATCAGCCGGCCAAGGCCCGGCAGATAGAACACGTTCTCGATCACGATCGTGCCGGCCAGCAGATTAGCGAATTGCAGCCCCATCACCGTCATCACCGGGATCATGGCGTTGCGCAGCACGTGGCTCCACAGCACCTCGCGCTTGCCGAGACCTTTTGCGCGCGCGGTGCGAACGAAGTCTTCGCGCAGCACTTCCAGCACCGCCGAGCGCGTGACGCGCGCGAGGATTGCGGCCTGCACCACCGCCAGCGAGACCGCCGGCAGCAGCAGCGATTTGACACCCAACCAGATGCCGTCCTCCCAGCCGGGAAAACCGCCGGCGGACAACCATTGCAGCCGCACCGAGAACAGCAGCACCAGTAGAATCGCAAACCAGAAGTTCGGCAGAGCGATGCCGATCTGGGTCAGCGACATCACGCCGACGTCGCCGAGCTTGTTGTGGTTGGCGGCGGTGTAGATGCCGGCCGAGAGCGCCAGCGTCACCGTGATCAGCATGGACATGATCGCGAGCGGAATGGTCAGTACCAGCCGCTCCGCGATCAGGCTCGCGACTGGCGTGCCGTAAACATAAGAGTTGCCGAGATCGCCGATCAGAAGTCCCTTGATCCATTGCAGGTAACGAACCGCGAGCGGCTGATCGAGCCCGAGCTTGACCGTGAGCGCGCGCACCGCATCCGCCGACGCATCGGCGCCCATCAGCATCTGCGCAGCGTTGCCGGGCAAGGCATCCAGCACCAGGAAAATGATCACGGATGCGCCGACCAGCGTCGCGAGCAAGGTCAGGAGACGTCGGAGAAAGAATACGCTCATGCGCGCTCGGTTTCAGGGCTCATCCGCGGCACGATCAACATGTCCGGACGCCCAAGGCAAGCCCTTTGCGGCAAGTGCCTCATCAGCCGGGCCGGCGGGACAAAAGGTCGTGCGAGGCCTCGAACAGCGCGCTGACGCGCAGCAATTCTGCGTCGGCACGGAATCGGCCGACAAGCTGAAGCCCGATCGGCAGGCCGTCGCGGCCGAAGCCGCAGGGGAGACTGATTGCCGGGTGGCCGGTCATGTTGAAAGGCATGGTCCAGGGGAACCAGTGCGGCCGGACGCTGTCAAAATGCTTGCCGTCGATCTCGATGGTGCCGAACAGATCCTGGTCGATCGGCAATGCGGTGCGGGTGATGGTCGGCATCGCCAGCAGATGACCGCGCGCAAGCAGGGATTGCACGCGCCGGAACAGCGCGGTGCGCGCGAACATCGCCTCCTGATAGGCGACGCCGCTGACATTGGTCGCAAGCGCGACCTGCTTGACGAAGGCCTCGCTGAGGACGTCGCCGTGCTCGGCAACCAGCTTGGCAAAACGCGTGCGCCAGACCGTGTGGTTGATGGCGCGCCAGATCGGCTCGATATCAAACCCTTCGCCCGAAAATTGCTCGAGCTCGGCACCCAGGCTCGCCAACCGATCGAGGCTTGCCTTGAAGGCCGTGGCGACATCCGCAGACACGGGACGTCCGGGCGGCGACAGGCAATACAGGATTTTTTGCCCGCGCAGATCGCCGCGCGGGGTGGCCGTGCCGATAAAATCAGGCACGGGCACGCCGATTGACCAGGGATCGCAGGCATCCTCGCCGGCCATCGCCTGCATCATCAAGGCGGTGTCGGCGACATCGCGCGTCATCGGCGTGACATAGGTCTGATTGCCGAAAGCATCGAGCGCCTGGCTGTGCGCGATGACCCCGTTGCTCTGCTTCAGCCCGACCACGCCGTTGCAGGCGGCGGGAATCCGCGTCGAGCCCCCACCATCGGTCGCGATCGCCAGCGGCGCGATGCCGCTTGCCACCGCCACCGCCGCGCCGCCGCTGGAGCCGCCGGAGGAACGCTCCGCGCTCCACGCATTGCGGGTGCGGCCGAACAGCGGTGAGTCGGTCAGACATTTGCTGCCGAATTCCGGCGTCGTGGTCTTGCCGATCAGGATCGCGCCCTCGGCGCGCAACCGCGCAACCGCCACGGCATCCTCATTCGGCACATTGTCCTTGTAGGGAACGGCGCCGAACGTGGTCTTCACGCCCTTGGTGTTGACGATGTCCTTGACGGTGTAGGGAATGCCGTGCAGCAAGCCGAGCGGCTCGCCGGCCGTCATTTTGCGCTCGGCTTCGCGCGCCTCGGCAAGCGCCTCGTCGCCACACAGCGTGATGAAGCAGTTCAATTCGCCCTGGAGCGCCTCGGCGCGCGCGAGCACAGCGCGGGTGATCTCGACAGGGGAGACCTCCTTGCCGCTGATGCGCGCGCGCAGTTCGACGGCGGACAGGAAACACAGATCGTTGCTCATAAGGGCAGGCTCGCGTGAGGTCGCGCGGACCTTGCCAGCGTGTGGCTATCCTGTCCATTTCGGCCGGCGCATGGCCGCAATTCACCGGAACAACTCAGAAATTAGGAGCCCGGACACCCTGTCTAGCTACCAGCTCCAGGTGATCTCATGGCTCCAGGGCGGATCGGCGCCCGGGCGAGTGCAGGTCAGGCCGGCACAATTGGCGGCAAAGGACAGCGCGCGGCGGAGCTCGTCAGCGCCGATGTCCTTCAATTGCTGCCGGGCAAGGCGTCCCTGCTTGTGCAGGGCGAACAGCAGCGCGGCCTGAAAACTGTCGCCGGCGCCGATGGTATCGGCGACCTCGACTTTTGGCGCAGTGACTTCGACATGCCCAGCCTTGGCATGCCAGGCCATGGCACCGTTGTTGCCGCGGGTGATGACGACGAGGCTCGTGCCCTGCCCCAGCAGCGCGCTCGCACGTTGCGCATAGGGCTCCTCGCCAAAGAGATAGGCGAAGTCGACATCCGACATCTTGATGAGATCGGCGTGGCCGCCGAACTCCGCCATGCGCGCGAGATAGGCCGGCTTGTCCTTGACCAGATTAGGCCGGCAGTTTGGATCGAAGGAGATCGTCGAGGACGCCCGCGCGTCTGCAATCAGGGCTTTGGTCTCGGCCGCGCCCTGGTCGTTGACCAGCGTGGTCGATCCGACGTGGAGGACTTCGACTTTATCAAAGGGAATAGAGCCGGGCCGGTAGGTCCAATTCCGCGTCGCGGTCTCGGCATCATAGAAGGCGTAATGCGACTCGCCCGCGACGATGCGCACGAAGGCGAGCGTGGTCTGATGATCACTGCGGGTGGCGAAGCTGAGCTCTACGTTCGAGGCTGCGGCATGATCGGCGATCATGCGCCCGAACAGATCGGTCGAGATGCCGCCGACAAAGACAGTTGGCGCCCCCAGCCGCGCCATCCCGATCGCAACGTTAAGACAGGAGCCGCCGACCGCCGGCATCACCGCCTCGCGCCCCTCGGCGTTTCGAGTCGGTACAAAATCGATCAGCGCATCGCCGCAAGACATCAGCATCCGTTTCAACCCCGAATTCAGTCCTTTGCGGCGTCGCGCATCGCGGCACGGCTGCCGCGGTCGACCTCGCGGAGCAACTTATACACATCCCGCTTGCGGGCGTGAAACGCGGCCATGTCGGGCGCGGTCGGTGCGCTCTTCCGTCCCAGCGCCGACATTTTTGCCATGGTCTCGCCGATCGAGGCATAGGCGCCGCCGGCAACCGCACCTAACATCGCCGCACCTAGCAGCACCGGCTCCTTCGTCTGCGGCAGCGCGACCGTCAGGCCGGTGGTATCAGCCATGATCTGTCGCACCAGCGGACTCCGGCTGGCGCCGCCGCCCATGATCATGATGCTGGAATGAACGCCATGCGCGGCAAAGGCCTCGATCACCTCGGCAAGACCATAGGCGAGCCCGCATAGGCCGGCAACGAACAGCCGCTCCATGGCGCCGATATCGGTGTCGAGATCGAGGCCCGCGATCACCGCGCGCGTATCGGGGTCGGCATAGGGCGAGCGATTGCCGATGAATTCGGGGAGGACATGGATATCACGGGCGAGCAGCGCGGCGCGGCTGGCATCGCCGGCGCGCGCGATGATGCGGCGCTCGAGGAACTCGATGAGATCGACGCCGTCGTTACGCGCCGCCGCACTCGCCTCGGCATGGCCCGGATGCGATTTGAGCAGATGGTCGATCGCCGCGCCCGCGGCCGACTGCCCACCCTCGTTGAGCCAGAAGTCCGGCACCATACCAGAATAATAAGGGCCCCAGACACCGGGCACGAAACACGGCTCCTTCGTCGTCGCCATGATGCAGGCCGACGTTCCCATGATGTAGGCAAGGCGGTCCGAGACGTCAGCCGCCCCGCCCGATCCGTCACGGCCACCGATTGCGCCGATGCCGCCGGCATGGGCATCGATCAGCGATGCGCCGACAGGTGTGCCGGGCGACAAGCCCAGGTCGGAGGCGGAGGCGCTCGTGAGACCCGCGCCGAGCCGCGTGCCCGGCGCAACGATCTCGGTGCCGATGCGGGCGTATTTCTCATTAACGAAATCCGACAAGCCAATGCGCTTGAAGAACGGCGCGCTCCAGCCGCCGCCATCATGGGCAAGATAGTTCCACTTGCAGGTGACGGTGCAGGTCGAGCGTTGCAGCGATCCCGTCGCGCGCCAGGTCAGGTAATCTGCCAGATCGAAAAAATGGCCCGCGGCGTCAAAACTCGCGCGCATGTGCCGCTTCAGCCACAACAGTTTTGGCATCTCCATCTCGGGCGAGATCGAGCCGCCGACATAGCGCAGCACGGCATCTCCGGTCTCGTTGATCAGCCGCGCCTCGGCCGTGGCGCGGTGATCCATCCAGACGATGACGTTGCGCTGCTTGTCTCCGGACGCGCTGACGGTGACCGGCTCGCCCAGGGGATCGAGCACCACAAGGGAACAGGTCGCATCGAAGCCGACGCCGCCGACGCTGTCGGGCGCGATTGCAGCTTCCGCCATCGCGGCCCGCACCGATCTCACGCAGGCGTCCCAGATGTCGGCCGACGACTGCTCGACGATGTCGCCGGCCTCGTGCCAGATCCGGATTGGATGCTTGGCGGTCGCAAGCAAAGTGCCCGCCTCGTCAAACACCCCTGCCCGCGTGCTCGTGGTCCCCACGTCGACGCCGATATACGCTCGCGGCATTGTTGCTCCCGGTCGCTTTCGTCAATTTTGACGCAAGCCTACCAGCAAGTGTAGCCGCCATCCACAAGCACGATGCTGCCGGTCATCAGGCTCGCCGCCTCCGAGGCCAGGAACAGCACGACCGAGGCGATCTCGTCGACCTGCCCCATCCGCGCCATCGGGGTTCCACCGATCCAGGCGTCATACATTCTGGCATCGCTCTTGACGAACGCGTTGAGCGGCGTGTCGATATAAGTTGGCGCCACCGCGTTGACGCGCACGCCGCGCGCGCCCCATTCGGCGGCCAGCGACTTGGTCAGATGGTGCACGCCCGCCTTGGAGGCGTTGTAGAAGGCCTGCTCCTGCGGCTTGTTGACGATGAATCCGGACATCGAGCCGATATTGACGATGGCGCCGCTCTTGGCCTTCAACATATGCTTGCCAAATTCGCGGCAGCACCAGAACGTGCCGTTGAGGTTGACGTCGATGACGTTGAGCCAGTGCTCGTCGGTGACGGTCTCCGCGGGCGTTTCGCTGCGAGCGATGCCGGCATTGTTGACGAGGATGTCGACCTTGCCGTGGCGGGCAACGAGGTCGTTCGCAACTTCCGCCACGCGCTTGGTGTCGGTGACGTCCATGATCGCGGTCTCGGCATCGTAGCCTTTCGCCTTCAGACTGGCCTTGGCGCTGTCGGCGACCTTGCTGTCGCGATCGCCGATCACGACCCTGGCGCCGGCCTCGGCCAGCGCTTCGGCGCAGGCCAGCCCAATGCCCTGCCCGCCGCCGGTGATGAACGCGGTCTTGCCGCTCAGCTTGAATTTCTCCAGGTACATGTTGGTATTTCCGTTTCTTTCGTTTCTTGCCGTTTCTTGTTAACCGCGAATGGCGTTGCCGCCTGCATCGAAGCGATGAATCCGCGCGGGGTCCGGCGCCAGCGACACGTGGTCGCCGGCATGCAGGCTCAATTCGCCGATGTAGCGCGCGGTCAGCATCCCGAGCGGACCGGCATCGACATAGAGGAAAGTGTCACTGCCGAGATGCTCGGCAACCGCGATCGTTCCCTGCCAGCCGCCGCCGCCATCGCGCTCGATCTTGATGTGCTCCGGCCGCACGCCGATGGTGGTCGCGCCTTGCTGTTTGGCGGGCTCGCCGGTCACGAGATTCATCTTCGGCGAGCCGATAAAGCCGGCGACGAAGAGATTGGCGGGCTTCTCGTAGAGATCCAGCGGCGAGCCATATTGCTCGATCTTGCCGCCATTGAGCACGACGATCTTGTCGGCCATGGTCATGGCTTCGACCTGGTCGTGGGTGACGTAGACCGCGGTGGTGCCAAGTTGCTTCTGGAGCCGCGTCACCTCGATGCGCATCTGCACGCGCAAGGCCGCGTCGAGGTTCGACAGCGGCTCGTCGAACAGGAACGCCTTGGGCTCGCGGACGATGGCACGGCCGATCGCGACGCGCTGACGCTGGCCGCCGGAGAGTTCGCGCGGCTTGCGGTCGAGATAGGGCGTGAGGTTGAGCGTCGCGGCGGCGGCCTCCACCTTGCGGTTGGTTTCGTCTTTGGAGAGGCCCGCCATCTTCAGGCCGAAACCGATATTGCCGCGCACGCTCATATGCGGATAGAGCGCGTAGGACTGGAACACCATCGAGAGCCCACGCTTCGCGGGGGGCGTATCGACGACGTTCTTGCCGTCGATCAAAATCTTGCCGCCGCTGACGTCCTCGAGCCCGGCGATCAGCCGCAGCAGCGTGGTCTTGCCGCAGCCGGACGGTCCCACGAACACCACGAAGGAGCCGTCCGCGATCTCGAGATCGGCGCCCTTGATGATGTGCACGGGGCCGAAGGATTTCTGCACGTCCTGAAGCGTAATCTGACCCATGATCCGGCAGCCCCCTTACTTTACCGCGCCGAAGGTGAGCCCGCGCACGAGCTGCTTCTGGCTGAACCAACCAAGGATGATGATGGGCGCGATCGCCAGCGTGGAAGCCGCCGACAGCTTGGCCCAGAACAGCCCTTCCGGGCTCGAATAGGACGCGATGAACGTGGTGAGCGGCGCGGCGTTCGAGGTCGTCAGGTTGAGCGTCCAGAACGCCTCGTTCCAGGCCAGGATCAAATTGAGCAGCATGGTCGACGCAAGGCCCGGGATCGCCATCGGCGTCAGCACATAGACGAGCTCGCGGCCGATGGTGGCGCCATCCATGCGCGCGGCTTCCAGGATGTCGCGCGGAATTTCCTTGAAATAGGTGAAGAGCATCCAGATCACGATCGGCAGATTGCCGAGGCAGAGGATGAAGACGAGGCCGATGCGGGAATCGAGCAGGCCGAAGGTCTTGAAGATCAAGTAGATCGGCACCAGCACGCCGACCGGCGGCATCATCTTGGTCGAGAGCATCCAGAGCAGGATGTCCTTGGTGCGCTTGGTCGGCGAGAACGCCATCGACCAGGCTGCGGGGATCGCGATCAGCAGCGCGATCAAGGTCGAGCCGCCGGCGATGATGATCGAGTTCATCGCATGGAGCAGATAGTCGCTGCGCTCCTGCACCGTCGCATAGTTTTCCGTGGTCCAGTGGAAGAACAGGAAGGACGGCGGAATGGCGAAAGCTTCGAGCTCGGTCTTGAAGCTCGTCAGCACCATCCACAGGATCGGGAAGAAGATCAGGAAGCCGAAGAACCACGCCCCGATCGTCGAGACCACCACCCGCTGCGTCGTTGATTTGCGCGCCATGATTTTAGGCTTCCAGGTTGCGGCCGACGATGCGGACGAGGAAGAAGGCGACGATGTTGGCGATCACCACCGCCACGAGACCGCCTGCCGATGCGCTGCCAACATCGAACTGGATCAGCGCCTGCGAATAGATCAGGAAGGCGATGTTGGTGGTCTGAAGGCCCGGACCGCCGCCCGTGGTGACATAGATTTCGGCGAACACCGTGAGCAGGAAGATGGTCTCGATCAGGATCACCACGGTGATGGGCCGCGCCAGGTGCGGCAGCGTGATGTAGATGAAGGCGGAGAGCGCGCTGGCGCCATCCATCTCGGCCGCCTCCTTCTGCTCCTCGTCGAGCGATTGCAGCGCGGTCAGCAGAATGAGCGTTGCGAACGGCAGCCATTGCCAGGCGACGATCAGGATCACGGCGAGCAGCGGCGCATCGGTGAACCAGTCGATCGGCGTCAACCCGAACACCTCGGCGAGCCAGGCGAACAGCCCGGACACCGGGTGCATCAGCAGGTTCTTCCACACCAGCGCGCTCACCGTCGGCATCACGAAGAACGGCGCGATCACCATCAGCCGCACGATGTTGAGGCCGATCACGGGCTGGTCCATCAGCAGCGCCAGGGGAATGCCGAGCAGGATGGTCAGCGCCAGCACCGAGCCGACCAGCACGAGCGTGTTCTGGAGCGAGGCGAGGAACGCCGGATCGGTGAGGAAGTAGCGGAAATTCTCCAGGCCGACGAACGCCTCGGAGCCGGGATCGAGCAGGCTGTAATGCAGCGTCGAGAAGTAGATCGTCAGCGCGAGCGGGACGATCATCCAGATGAACAGGAGCCCGACGGCCGGGGCCAGGAGCGACCGCGCAAGGAATTGCGTCTGCCGGGTTGCCATCCACGCGTCTCCTCGGGCGAGGGGAAAAGGCGGCCATCCATCAAGCGAAAAGTGGATGGCCGCAAGTGTGAGCTCAGGGAGAGCTCGGGTCTACTTGATGTAACCAGCGCGCTTCATCTCGCGCTCGGTCACCGATTGCGCCGCGGTCAGCGCCGCATCCACCGTCATCGATCCCGCAAGTGCGGCGGAGAATTGCTGCCCCACCTGGGTGCCGATGCCCTGGAATTCGGGAATGGCAGCGTATTGCACGCCGACGTAAGGCACGGGCTTCACTGTCGGCTTGTTCGGGTCGGCGGCGTCGATCGAGGCCAGCGTCAGCTTGGCGAACGGGGCGACCTTCAGATACTCAGGATTCTGGTAGAGCGAGGTCCGCGTGCCCGGCGGCACATTGGCCCAGCCCTCCTTCGCCGCCACGATCTTGGTGTAGTCCTTGCTCGTCGCCCAGGCGATGAACTTCTCGGCGGCTTCCGACTTCTTCGATCCGGCGGGGATTGCGAGACTCCAGGCCCACAGCCAGTTGGCGTTCTTGCCGAGCCCGGTGTTGGGCGCCAGCGCGAAGCCGACCTTGTCGGCGACCCTGGATTCCTTCGGGTTGGTGACGAACGATGCCGCCACCGTCGCGTCGATCCACATGCCGCACTTGCCGGCGTTGAACAGCGCCAGGTTCTCGTTGAAGCCGTTGGAGCTCGCGCCGGGAGGGCCGGCGTCCTTCATGAGATTGACGTAGGTCGTGAGTGTCGCCTTCCATTCCGGCGTATTGAACTGCGGCTCCCACTTCTCGTCGAACCAGCGCGCGCCGTAGGAATTGGCCATGGCGGAGAGGAACGCCATGTTCTCGCCCCAGCCGGCCTTGCCGCGCAGGCAGATGCCGTAGACGCCACCGCTCTTGTCGGTGACCTTCTTGGCGGCGTCGATCACGAAATCCCAGGTCGGCTTTTCCGGCATCTTCAGGCCGGCCTTCTCGAACAAATCGGTGCGGTACATGATCATCGAGCTCTCGCCATAGAACGGCGCGGCGTAGAGCTTGCCGTCGACGGAGACCGCGTCCTTGATCTTCGGCAGCAGGTCGGCGACGTCGTAATCGGCGCCGAGATTGGCGAGCGGCACCAGCCAGCCCTTCTTGGCCCAGATCGGCACCTCATAGGTGCCGATGGTCAGCACGTCGAACTGACCGCCCTTGGTGGCGATGTCGGTGGTGACGCGCTGGCGCAGCACGTTCTCTTCGAGAGTCACCCATTTCACGGAGATGTCGGGGTTCGCCTTGGTGAATTCGCTGGTCAGCCCCTGCATGCGGATCATGTCGCCGTTGTTGACGGTCGCGATCGTCAGGGTCGTTTCGGCCATCGCGGGGACGGCAAGCAGTACGGAGGCGCCACAGACGACGCCGAGGACGTGTTTCACGGTGACCTCCCTCAAATCGCGTTTTTGAGCATATGCCCACGCGTTGAGCGTATGTTCAACTGAGGGGCGACGCTTGTCAAGCACGCGCGCGAGCATTCTCGCAACTTATGAGTGCTGCGGTGCGGGAGGGCCGGCCCATTCCCTACTCTCGCTGTCATGCCTCGTGAAAGCGGGGCATCCAGTGCTCCGTATCGTCTGTTGGTTTGCCCCAAGCCAGGCCGCGGCGTACTGGATCATCCGCTTTCGCGGATGATGACAGCGGTGTGGGTGGCAAGACCTCCCGCCTCGGGAGGCTGGAAGAGCGAACGCCCTACCGCTCCAGAATCGCCCTTGCCGTCGTCTCGTCCGTGATCAGGCCGTTGATCAGGCGCCCATTCAGCGCCGCCGCAATCGCCTGCACCTTGGCCGCACCGACAGCCGCGCCGATCGTGGTGGTCTTCGCCGGTACTTCCGGCGGAATGCTGGTGAGGCGCTTGTTGGTGCCGGCCTTGAGCAGGCGGCCTTTCGCGTCATAGGCCCAGCCGGTGATCTCGCCGATGGCGCCCTGGCGCATCATCTCGAACAGTTCGTCACGGGTGACGAAGCCGTCGACATGGACCTGCGCCTTCTGGTCCATCTGGCCGATGCCGACAAGGCGCAGATCAGCCTTGGCCGCGACCGCCTTCACCTTGGCGATCGGCTCGATGCGGACCATCTTGTTGCGCTCGTCCTCCGAGGACATCAGGAACGGCAGCGGCATCGGATAATGCCGGGCGCCGGTGCGATCAGCGAGCCGGCCGACGGTATCGTAGAAGCTCGCCGAGCCGTCTGCGGAGATGTTGCCGACCAGCGAGACAATCTGGTGATTGGGCCGGTCGATCGGCGTGACGCGCTCGACCGCGGCGCGCACCGCGCGCCCGGTGCCGAGCGCGACGATCACCGGCGTCTCCGAGCGCAGCGTCGCGTCCAGCAGATTGGCGCAGCGCTCGGCGATGCCGGCTGTGGCCTGCGGCGCGGCCGGATCAGCCGGAACCACCTCGCAATGGGCGAGATCAAATCGCTCCTTCAGCCGTGCCGCCAGCTCCATGCAGGCGGCGATGGGATGTTCGAGCCGGAAGGTGATGAGCCGCTCGGCAAGGCACAGCGACACCAGCCGCTGGGCAGAGGCCCGCGACACCTGGAGCATCTTTGCGATCTCGTCCTGGGTGTGGCCGGCAATGAAATAGAGCCAGCCGGCGCGCGCGGCGTCGTCGAGTCTCGACTTTTCGTTCTCGACGGCCATGGCTGAAGTCACGCCTCCCAGAAATCGCTCATGCGCGCGAAGACCCGATCGGCCCCGGCGGCGGCCAGTATAGCGCGACCGTCACGCCCATGATAATGGCTGCCGCCGACAAATCCCCAGACCGTCATGCCGGCCGCCTTCGCCGCCTGCACGCCGCTGACGCTGTCCTCGATCACCAGGGCGCGCCTAGGATCGGCCTTCATCTTTTCGGCTGCGTAGAGAAAGAGGTCCGGCGCCGGCTTGCCGTGCTTGACCATCTGCGCGGTGTAGAGACGGCTATCGAAATGCGAAGCGAGACCCGTCACGTTGAGCGACAGCGAGACCCGATCGATATCGCTCGAAGATGCGACACAACGCGGCGCCTTCAACTCGGACAAGACGGCGCTCACCCCGGGGATCGGCTGGAGCACCCCCGCAAACGTCTCGAGCACGCGTGCCTTCAGGCGCGGGAGGAAATCGACAGGCAGGATCTCGCCGCGCTCGCGATAATATTGTCCGATCGCAGCCGTGCTACGCCCGAGAAAGAGGTCGAGCGCCTGCTCCACGCGAAGGTCGAAGCCGAACTCCGCCAGCACCTCCGACAGGCAACGGCAGCTCAACAGCTCGCTGTCGACGAGCACGCCGTCGCAATCGAAGATGATGAGATCAGGTTCTGGCTGGCCGTTCGCCATCCGGCCATTCGATCATATACCCATCAACTGAGCAATAGCTCACCGTATGGTGTGCCGATCTAGCTACCGCCGCTGGTTATACACGTCGATGCAGACCGCCCCGAGCAGCACCAGGCCCTTGATGACCTGCTGGTAGTCGATGCCGACGCCGAGGATGGACATGCCGTTGTTCATCACGCCCATGATCATGGCGCCGACCACGGCGCCGCCGACGCGACCCACGCCACCATAGGCCGAGGCGCCGCCGATGAAGCAGGCGGCGATGACGTCGAGCTCGAAGCCCAAACCTGCTTTAGGCGTCGCGGTGTTGAGGCGCGCGGCGAAGACGAGGCCGGCGAGAGCTGCGAGCACGCCCATATTGACGAAGGTGAGGAAGGTCAGTTGCTCGGTCTTGATGCCCGAGAGTTTTGCCGCCTTGGCATTGCCGCCGACCGCGTAGATATGGCGCCCGATCACGGTGCGGCGGGTAACGAAGCCGTAGAGCGCGATCAACGCGCTCATGATCACCAGCACGTTGGGCAGGCCGCGATAGATCGCGATCAGATAGGTGAAGTACAGCACCGCGCAGGCCAGCACGATGCTTTTTCCGAGAAAGAACGCGTAAGGCTCGACCTCGATGCCGTGCGACAGCTCGCGCGTGCGGCTCTTGGCGCTGGCATAGACCAGCCCCAGCGCCAGCACGGCGCCGATCAGCATCGAGGTCGGATGCAGCGTGCCGGCTTCGGGCAGCAGTTCCGGAATGAAGCCGGACGATAATTTCTGGAACGTCGGCGGGAACGGGCCGAGCGACTGGCCCTGCAACACCGCGAGCGCAAGCCCCTTGAACACCAGCATGCCGGCCAGCGTCACGATGAAGGACGGGATCTTGAAATAGGCGACCCAGTAGCCTTGCGCAGCACCAATGGCGGCGCCGACCGCGAGGCAAATGATGAAGGCGAGCGTGTAGTCGACCTTATACGTCACCATCAGCACGGCCGCGACCGCGCCGACGAAGCCCGCGACCGAACCGACCGAGAGGTCGATATGGCCGGTGACGATCACCAGCAGCATGCCCAGCGCCATGATGACGATATAGCTGTTCTGAAGCACCAGGTTGGTGAGGTTGAGCGGCTGGAGCAGCGTGCCGCCAGTCATGACCTGGAAAAACAGCATGATCGCGAGCAGCGACAGCAGCATGCCGTAGGTGCGCAAATTGTTCTTGATGAAGCTGCCGTGCCGGCGCTCCTCAGGCAGCGAAACCGTCTTGTCGGTCATGGGTGCAATCCTCCCATCTCCACGGCCTCAGGCACGCCGTTTTCATTGCTTCGTTCATTGCGCATGATGGCGCGCATGATTTTTTCCTGCGTCGCTTCAGTGCCAGGGAACTCGCCGACGAAGGCGCCATCGTTCATGACACAGATGCGGTCGCAGATGCCGAGCAGCTCAGGCATCTCCGAGGAGATCACCACGACGCCGCGGCCGGCCTCCGCAAGCTCGTTGATGATACAGTAAATCTCGTATTTGGCACCGACATCGATGCCCCGCGTCGGTTCGTCCAGGATCAGGACCTTGGGGTCGGTCATCAGCCATTTCGACAGCACCACCTTCTGCTGGTTGCCGCCGGAGAGCTGGCCGGTCTCCTGGTAGACGTCGGAGCAGCGGATCCGCATTCGGTTCCGATAGTCGCTGGCGACCTTCAGCTCGGCGATATCGTCGATCACGCGGTTGGGTGCGACCTGGTCGAGGCTTGCGAGCGTGATGTTCTTGCGGACATCATCGGCCAGGATCAGCCCGAGCTGCTTGCGGTCCTCGGTGACATAGGCGAGGCCGGCGTCGATTGCGGCTACGACGTTCGGCAGCGCGATCTCATGGCCTTCGAGCCGGATGCGACCGCTGATATTGGTGCCCCAGGAGCGGCCGAACAGGCTCATGGCGAACTCGGTGCGGCCGGCGCCCATCAGCCCGGCAATGCCTACGACCTCGCCGCGCTTCACGCCGAAATTGACGTTCTTGATCACCTGCCGTTCGGGATGGATCGGGTGATAGACCGACCAATTGGCGACCTCGAGCACGGGTTCGCCGATTTTCGCGCTGCGCTCGGGGAAGCGATGGGCGAGATCGCGGTTGACCATGCTGCGGATGATGCGGTCTTCCTGGATCGGCTCGGCATGGCAGTCGATGCTGTCGACGGTACGGCCGTCGCGCAGCACCGTGATGTGGTCGGCGACGCGCGCGACCTCGTTGAGCTTGTGCGAGATTAGGATCGAGCCGATGCCCTGCTCGCGGAATTTCATGAGACGTTCGAGCAGCGCAGCACTGTCGGCCTCGTTCAGGCTCGCGGTCGGTTCGTCCAGGATCAGCATGCGCACCCGCTTGGACAGCGCCTTCGCGATCTCGACCAGTTGCTGCTTGCCGACGCCAAGATCGGTGATCAGCGTATCCGGCGATTCCTTCAGGCCGACCTGCACCAGCAGATCGCGCGTGCGGCGGTAGACCTCGTCGCGATCGATCACGCCGAGTTTTGACGGCGGATGCGACAGGAAGATGTTTTCTGCGATCGACATCAGCGGGATCAGCGCCAGCTCCTGATGGATGATGATGATGCCGAGCGCCTCGGAATCGTTGATGTCGCGGAAGCGGCGCTCCTCGCCATCAAAGATAATGGTGCCCTCGTAGCTGCCGTGAGGGTAGACGCCACTCAACACCTTCATCAGCGTGGACTTGCCGGCGCCATTCTCGCCGACGAGCGCTTGGATCTGCCCTGCCTCGACCGAGAAGTTGACGTCGCGCAGCGCCTGCACGCCGGCAAAGCTCTTGCTGACGTTGCGCATCTCCAGCATGGCGGTCATCGTGTCATGTCCCATCCGTTACTTCCCCTCTCTCCGCAGGCGGGGAGAGGGGAAGAAAGAGTCTTATTGAAACTGCGACTTCTTGTAGTAGCCGCTGTCGACCAGCAGCTTCTCCCAATTGTCCTTGTAGACCACGGCCGGCTTGAGCAGATAGGACGGCACAATCTTGACGCCGTTCTCATAGGTCTTGGTGTCGTTGACGGTGACCTGCTTGCCGGCGAGCGCGGCATCGACCATGTCGGCAGTCACCTTGGCGAGATCGCGGGTGTCCTTGAAGATGGTCGAGTATTGATCACCGCGCAGCATCGCCTTGATCGAGGGCACTTCGGCGTCCTGGCCCGAGATGATCGGCATCGGCTGATCGGCGCTGCCATAGCCGACGCCTTTGAGCGAGGAGATGATGCCGATCGAAAGTCCGTCATAGGGCGACAGCACGGCATTAACCTTCTTGTTGCCGTAGTAGGCGCTGAGCAGATTGTCCATGCGGGCCTGCGCCGTGGCGCCGTCCCAGCGCAGGGTCGCGACCTTGTCCATGCCCATCTGGCCGGACACGACGACGAGCTTGCCGCTGTCGATATACGGCTTCAACACGCTCATCGCGCCGTTGTAGAAGAAGTAGGCATTGTTGTCGTCGGGCGAACCGCCGAACAGCTCGATGTTGAACGGGCCCTTGCCATCCTTCAGCCCGAGACCCTGCACGATCGAATCCGCCTGGAGCACGCCGACCTGGAAATTGTCGAAGGTCGCGTAATAGTCGACGTTCGGCGTGCCGCGGATCAGGCGATCATAGGCGATAATGGTGATGCCCTTGGCCTTGGCCTGCTTGAGCACGTCCGACAGCGTGGTGCCGTCGATCGCGGCGATCACCAGCGCCTTCGCACCCTTGGTCACCATGTTCTCGACCTGCGAGAGCTGGTTCGGAATGTCGTCCTCGGCATATTGCAGGTCAGTGTTGTAGCCGCGCTCCTTCAGCACCTTGACCATGTTGTTGCCGTCGTCGATCCAGCGCGCCGAGGACTTGGTCGGCATGGCGATGCCGACGGTCAGCTTGTCCTGGGCGGAGGCGGTGACGCCTGCGGCCATCGTCGCGGCGCCGGCCAGCGCCAGCGCGAAAAATGTCGTCTTCAGTTTCAGCATGTTTCACTCCCTTGGGTGTCAGACTGTTTTTTGGTTTCGTCGAGAACGATGGTCGTGGGGTGGTTCTGGTCTCCTATGCGAGCTTGACGTCGGGCTCCGCGCGACCGCGCGCGGATGCCTCCAGCAGAAAAGTGCAGCCGGCTTGCGGATCGGCGGCGCGTGCGGCCGCGTCCATGTCCTGCCAGGCGGAGGTGACGAGCAGGCGCGACAGATCGGGCCCGACGAAGGCGGGGCAGCTCGCCTGCTTTGCCGGCACACTCAAGGAGCGCAGGTGCTCGCCTTGCGGGCTGTAGACATCGATACGGCTTGCGCCCCAGCAGGCGTTCCAGATCTGCCCGTCGGCATCGCAGACCGAGCCGTCCAAGCCGCCGATGCCGGTGTGGCGCAACAAAACCTCCGGCTCCCCACGCGGCAAGCCGGTCGCGGGATTGAGCGGAACCGCGTAGAGCACCGCGCGCGCGGTGTCGGTGAAATAGCCGGTCGCACCGTCCGGCGAGAAGCAGATCGAATTGGGAATACTGATGCCGGGAAACAGCATCGAGATCTTGCCGCCATGGAGCGCGTAGATCGCGCCGGTCCCTCTTTCCGCCTTGCGGCCCATGGTGCCGATCCAGAACGTGCCGGACTGATGCACGCGGCAGTCATTGGAGCGCGTGTCGGGATTATCCGCTTCGAGCGGACGGAACAGCGTCATCGCGCCATCGGCGAGTGTCCGGATATAGAGGCCATCCTCCGCCACGATCAGCTGACGTTCGGCATCGATGCGCCCGAGCGCGCTCGCCATCCGGCCGAGTGCGTGGACGCGGATCGCGCCACTGCCGAGATGCGCTTCGAACAAACGCCCCTCACGAATGTCGAACCACCAGGCGGTGTCGGTAGTCACGTCATAAGTCGGCCCCTCGCCGAGATGACAGGGATCGTTCGAGAGGACGGAAGTCGGCACCTCTTCGATCATGGCGCCCTCACTGCAAAGCGGTAGACGGTGTGATGCCGATAGACTTGGCCGGGATCGAGGCGCGGGCTCGGAAAATCCGGCCGGTTCGGCGCATTCGGCCAGATGTGCGGCTCAAGACACATGGCGTCCGATTGCCGGATCAGCTTGCCGCCCTTCCCCGAAATCGTTCCGTCGAGATAATTGCCGGAATAGACCTGAAGACCAGGCTGATTGGTGAGGAGCTCCATGATCCGCCCCGAACGCGGCGCCTCCAGCCGCGCGGCGAGAGCAAGCTTGCCCTCGCGCCCGAGGCAGTAGGTGTGATCGTAGCCTTTGCCGTTGCGCAGCTGCGTATCGCTCTCGCGGATGCGCTCGCCGACAGGGTGGGCGTTGCGGAAATCGAAGGGCGTTCCGGCCAATGCGCGCGGCGGCTCCGGCAGTGGAATGGCCGTGGGGTCGATGGCGAGGAAATGCTCGGCCGCGACCATCAGCCTATGGTCGAGGATGGGCGTGCCTGAGGTCGCACCTTCGAGATTGAAGAAGCTGTGGTTGGTCAAATTGACGATGGTCGGCCGGTCGGTCCGCGCCTCCATAGTCAGCGACAGCTCGGTCGGGCCGGTGACGCGATAGGTCAGGCGGACGTCGAGCCGGCCGGGATAGTTTTCCTCACCGTGCGGACTCGTGTAGGTGAGCGTCACCGCTGGCTCTGCACCCTCGTCGATTTCGGCGATCTCCCAGAGCTTGCGGTCAAACCCGTCCAGGCCGCCATGCAGCGCATTCGGGCCGTTGTTGACGGGAAGCTGCACCGTTTCGCCGTCGAGCGAAAACTGCCCCTGGGCGATACGGTTGGCGTAGCGGCCGACGGTGGCGCCGAAGAATTTTCGTTCGGCGAGATAGCCGGCGAAGGCGTCATGGCCGAGCACAACATCGTCGTAGCCGCCCTTGGCATCCGGCGCGATCAGCGCCTGGATCACCGCACCATGGGTGATGATGCGGGCCTCGAACCCGCCCTCTCCGCGCAAGACGATGCGATCGACAGTGCGGCCGTCCGGCAGCGTTCCAAAGACGTCTTTTGTTATTTTTGAGCCAGCCATGTCTAGTCCATAAACGGTTCAACGATCGTGCGCTTGCCGAGCAGGAAGGCATCGGCGACGAGACGAAGCGGTGCCAGATCGACATCGCGTGCGCCGCGTGCCGCAAGCTCGACAAAGCGCCGGTAAAGCTCGCGATATTCCTGATCAGGCGCCTCGGCAATGGCCTTGCCATCGACGGCCATCCGCCTGCCGCCGCCGGACAACGCCATCCGGCCCTGATCGGTTTCCACGGCGATATCCCAGCTCTGGGGGCCGGTCTGGCGGAAATCGAACTCGGCGGTAATGGACAGGCCGCTGATGTCGGCCAGCGTCAGGCTCGCGGCAATCGGCGCCTGGCGATTGGCGGGAAAGGCAAGCTCGGCGGCGGTGACGAACACCGGTTGCGGCAGGATGCGGGTCAGGATCGAGAGCGCGTTGATGCCGGGATCGAACACGCCAAGCCCGCCCGGCTCCCAGATCCAGGCCTGCCCGGGATGCCAGACGCGGACGTCTTCCTTCCAATTGATGTGCACTGATTTAATCCGGCGCGTGGCGAGCCATTCGCGTGCCGGTTCGACCGCCGGCGCGTAGCGCGAATGCCAGGTCGCAAACAGTGTGCGCTTCGCATCCGCCGCCATCGCGATCAGTGGATCGAGCTCGGCGACGCCGGTGCCGGGTGGCTTCTCCAGCATCACATGCTTGCCGGCGGCGAGTGCGGCCGCGGCCTGCGCACGCCGAACCTGCGGCGGCGTGCAGAGCGAGACCGCATCGATCGGCGGTCCTTTCTCGAGCAATTCCTCGATGGTGGCAAAATGCGGCAGCTCCGGCAGCGACGCATTGCGGCTTGCGACGGCCGCGAGCGTCGCGCCCGATGTCGCGGCGATCGCACCGACATGCTGATCGCGCGCGATCTTGCCAAAGCCGACGATGGCGATGCGAAGTTCAGTCACGCTCATTCTCCAGTATCCGCGGATGACAACGGCTCGGCCGGCGCGGTCTCAATCACGGTACCCTCGTGGCGGTGCATGCCGTTGTGAATGACATAGACCATCGCTTCCGAGGCGGTGTCGGCATCACCGGCCGCGATGGCATCGACGATCTTCTGGTGCCACAGCAGCACGGCGTCGCGGTCGTCCGGCTCGACCGGCGCGCTGAGCAGGAACGACGCGCGCAAGGCGGCTTCGATGACATGTCCGATCGAGCGCATGAAAAGATTGCCGGACGCACGCGCCACCGCGACGTGAAGCGCGAGATCGGCATCGGCAAAGCCGACGGAGTCGGAAGCCTCAAGGCGCATGCGTTCCATGCTGCGGCGGATCTCGGCAAGGTCCTCCTCCGAGCGCCGCGCCGCCGCGAGCACGGCCGCCCGCGGCTCCACCGCGAGACGGATCTCGGCGAGATCGTTGAGGAAGCGTTTGTCGATGCCGGCGTCGAGATGCCAGGCCAGCACGTCAGCGTCGAACATGTTCCACGCGGCGCGCTCGCGCACGACGGTGCCGACCCGCGCCTTGGTGGTGAGCAGGCCCTTGGCGACCAGCGTCTTCACACTCTCCCGCAACACCGGCCGCGACACACCGAACATGGCGGTCAGCTCGGCATCGCCCGGCACCCGCGTTCCCTCCGCGTAGCGGCCGGCGATGATGTCGACGCCGATCGAGCGCGCGACTTCCGCGTTGTTGGAATGAGCTCGTTTGGTCGGGATGACCACGATGCGCGCGGTCATGAGGCGCCTCTCCCAATTACCGGCGAGCGCCCATTTCGGTAATATGGCACCCACACACGGCCCTTTCGGGGGCCATTTGGTCGACTATTTCACGGACGAGGCGAGCTGACTAGTCATATTATCTGACTATTCTTCGTTGACTCGGAGAAATGTGGGGTGGGCCGTTCTATGACACGCCCCACGCGATTTTGTTCCGTCTCTGCAACGCGAAGATGAAGGTGCGCTCCCTCTCTCGGCGAGCGGGGTCGCGACGAGCTTCGGTCGCGCTGGAGGCGAAGAGCTAGATCAGCTTCCGCTGCGCGAGGTTCTTCATCAGCGCACCGATGCCGAAGGTCCAGGGTTCGCACTCGTCGCTGGTCCGCATGCGGTTGACGAGCTTGCCGAGTTGAGGCGCAGCGATCGTGACGATGTCGTCGCGCTTGTGGGTGAAGCCCTGCCCCGGCGCATCGCGATCCTTGACCGGTGCGAACATCGTGCCGAGGAACAGCACGAAGCCGTCGGGATATTGATGCACCTTGCCGATGGTTTGCTCGACCAGGTCGGTCGGATCGCGGCTGATCATGCTGATCGAGGAATGACCGTCGAGAACGAAACCGTCCTGCCCCTTCACGTTCAGGCTGATATCAAGCTTGCGCGCATCATCGAGCGAGAACGTTTCATCGAACAGGCGCAGCAGCGGACCGATGGAGCAGGAGGCGTTGTTGTCCTTTGCTTTCGAGAGCAGCAGCGCCGAGCGGCCCTCGAAGTCGCGCAGATTGACGTCATTGCCGAGCGCGCCGCCGACGATCTTGCCGCGGCTCGACACGAACAGCACGAGTTCCGGCTCCGGATTGTTCCAGGTCGATTTCGGATGCAGGCCGGCATCCATGCCGGTGCCGACCGAGGACAAGGTCGGCGCCTTGGTGAAGACCTCGGCATCGGGACCGATGCCGACCTCGAGATACTGGCTCCAGGCGTTCTGATCGATCAGCACCTGCTTCAGCCGCATCGCCTGGTCCGAGCCCGGCTTGAGCTTCGACAGATCGTCACCGATCAGCCGCGTCACTTCCTTGCGGATCGCTTCGGCCGAGGCCGGATTGCCCTTGGCCCGCTCCTCGATCACGCGCTCCAGCATCGAGATGGCGAAGGTAACGCCGGCAGCTTTCAGCGTCTGGAGATCGACGGGCGCAAGCAGCCATGGCTTTTTCGGATCGCGCTGATCGGGCGCCGTATTGGCCACGATCGCCTCGAGATCGCCGATGCGCTCGCCCTTGGTCGCAGCAAGCGCCTTGGCGGGATTGTCCTCCTCGCAGAGCGCGCTGATGGTCGAAAATTTCGCGGTGACGTCGAAGACGCCGTCGCTGCGCACGGCGACCACGGCCGGGCCGTTCGCCTGCGGCAGCCAGACACGGCCGACAAGCGTCCCCTTCGTTCCATCCTCGGGGAGAAGATCTTTAACGGACAATGTCGTCATGGCCGGCGTCCTCGCTGTTTTTCGGATCGGCCGCGTTCGAATGGCAGCCGATCACGTTGGCGAAGACAAATAAACGTCTGGCGGGGGAAGTCCAGAGCGGCAGGATGCCTCGCAGCTATGCCCCTGCCCGCGCCTTGCGGGCCGCAATCTGCTGAAGCGCCCAGCGCGCGTTCTTGCGCACGTCGGGATCGGCGTCGTCGGCGATGACGGCCAGGAATGCCTCGCCGTCGGGATGCGCGATCTCGCCGAGTGCGGCAGCCGCCTCTTTCCGCAGATTGGCCTGGTCGTGGTTGATGCTATTGCCGATCGGGCGCACCGCGCGCTCGATCTTCATCTTGCCGAGGCTGCGGATCACCTTCAGCCGCACCTGCCAGAACTCATCAGCGAGTGAACTGATGAGCTGGTCGGCCGCAAGCGAACCGTTGACGTTGAGGCCCAGCGTTTCTGCTGCCATCTCGCGCACCATCCAGTCGGTGTCCTTCAGCGCGCGGGTTATGCTCTCGGCCGCCGGCTTCAGATGCGAGAAGGCCAATGCGCTCACCGCGGCGCGTCGGACATGGGCGTCGGGATCATTGATCAGTGCGGTCAGCGCCGGAATCGATTCCTCCAGCTTGAGGAAGCCGATCACGCCGATCGCCTGCACGCGCACGGCGGCGTCCGGGTCCTGAAGCGCTTCCAATGCCGGCTTCAGCGTATCCTTGCACCGCAGCTCCTTCAGTGCGCGCAGCGCGCCCATGCGGACGAAGGCGTGGGCATGCTTGACCAGCGGCAGGATGATTTCGGCACAGGCGGGATCCTTGAACTCGGCCATGCTGTCGGACGCGGCCGATGCCACGATCCTTTCGGGATCGACCAACAGCTTGACCAGCGCGCTCGCGGCCTCCGGCCCGTCGAACTCGCCGAGCGCCATGGCGACCTGCTGGCGCACACCGGCGTCGGGATCGGCGACCATCTTGGCGAGATGGCCGACGGCTGCCGGATCGCCGGAATGGCCGAGCGCGATGATGGCGACGCGGCGCTCGGCGGGATCGGCGGCCTGGAGTCGCTCGTCGGCGTCTTCGAGATCGTCATAGGATTCGAACGGGCTCGACATGACTACCTCAGGAGATAGGGAATGTTGACGGTGACGGCGCCGGTCGGGCAATCCGCCTCGCAGGGCATGCAGTACCAGCACTCGTCATAGGCCATGTAGGCCTTGCCGGTCATGTCGCTGATGCGGAGCACGTCGAGCGGGCAGACGTCCACGCACACGGTGCAGCCCTTGTCCGCGATGCATTTGGCGTCGTCGACGACCACCGGAACCGATGTCTGATAGGAAGCGAGAGGCATTGGATGCTCCTGGTGCTATGTTGCGATGGATCAGGCGGTGGCGCGGATACGCTGCTTGTCGTAGAGATCCTTCTCATCGTCCGCGATAGGCACGACGTAGGGCTCGACGGCACGCTTCTCGCTGGTCATCTTGCCGTTCTGCTTGCTCAGCAGCGTGTGGCAGAACCAGTTCTCGTTGTCCTTCTCCGGAAAATCCGTGCGCCAGTGATAGAGGCCCCAGCGGCTTTCCTCGCGGTAGAGCGAGGCATGCACGGCCATATCGGCGCAATCCATGATCGACTGCACTTCGAGGGCACGGAGCAGCTCGTGCGCGTTGCGCGCGATCATGTGCTCCTGCATGTCCTGGCGCGTCTCGGCGAGGCGCCGCATGCCGAGCTCATATTTGCGCGTGACCTTCGGCGGCTGGAGATAATCGTTGACGAGGCGTCGCGTCTTGTACTCGACCTGGTTCGGCGGAATGCCGTCCTCGCGTTTGGTCGGCGCCAGCACGCGGTCGCGCTCCGTCGCGACATCGGCGGCGTCGAACTCCGCAAAGTCGTGGTTGTCGGCGAACTCCATCGCATCGATACCGGCGACCGAACCGTTGGTAAAGGCGCCGAGCATGTAGTTATGCGGCACGCTCGCCATGTCACCGGCGGCGTAGAGGCCGGGGACGGTGGTGCGCGCATTGTCGTCGACGAACACGCCGGAGGCGCTGTGACCGGAACAGAAGCCGATCTCGGAGATATGCATCTCGATCGACTCGTTGCGGTAGTCGACCCCGCGCCCCTGCTGGAACAGGCCGCGCGTCGGCCGCTCCACCTTGTGCAGCGTGGATTCGATCTCCGAGATGGTATCGGGATGGAGATGCTTGAGCTGGAGGAACACCGGGCCCTTGCCGGACAGCAGCTCGTTGTAGAACTCGAGCATCATCTGACCCGACCAATAGTCGCACTCGATGAAGCGCGAGCCCTCGTTGTTGGCGGTAAAGGCGCCGAACGGACCGGCGACATAGGCGCAGGCGGGGCCGTTATAGTCCTTGATCAGCGGATTGATCTGGTAGCATTCGAGGTTCGCGAGCGCGGCGCCGGCGTGATAGGCCATCGCATAGCCGTCGCCGGAATTGGCGGCGTTCTCGTAGGTGCCGAACATGTAGCCGGACGTCGGCAGGCCTAGACGGCCGGCTGCGCCCATGCAGAGGATCACGGCTTTGGCCTTGATGACCAGAATCTCGGCCGTGCGGGTGTTGACGCTGATCGCACCGGCGATGCGGCCATCCGAAGACTTCAGCAGCCGCGTCGCCATGTAGCGGTTGGAGATCAGGATGCGGGCGCGGCGAAGCTGGCGATACAGCGCCTTCTTCACGGTCTCGCCGTTCGGCATCGGCAGAACATAGGTGCCGATGTGATGAACCTTCTTGACGGCGTAATCGCCGTTCTCGTTCTTCAGGAAGCGGATGCCAAAGCTGTCGAGCTCTTCGATAATCTTGTAGCAGTTCTGCGCGTATTTATAGACCGCCTTCTGATCGACGATGCCGTCATTGGCGATGGTGATTTCCTTGGTGTACTGCTCCGGCGTCGCGTAGCCGGGAATGACGGCGTTATTCAGCCCGTCCATGCCCATCGAGATCGCGCCGGAGCGCTTGACGTTGGCCTTTTCGAGCAGGACGACATTGGCCTTCGGGTTCTTCAGCTTCGCCTTCAACGCCGCCATCGGGCCGGCCGTACCGCCGCCAATGACCAGCACATCGCAGGAAACCTCCGAAAGTCCGTCGACGATCTGATCTAGTGCCATCGCTTGCTCCTGGTCCGCCGGCAGATCCGGCGCCTTTGCATCAGATTTGTTCAGGGGGCGTCCCGGCGATAGCAATTAGTTGTCGCCAGAGACCGATTTGCGCCTCACCGCTCGACGAAGGCCTTTTCGATCACGAAATGGCCGGGCTGGCTGTGGTTGCCCTCGACAAAGCCGCGCGCGGCAAACATCGCGGGGAGCTCCTCGAGCATCGCCGGGCTGCCACACAGCATGATGCGATCGGTCTCGATATCGAGGTCTGATAGCCCGATGTCGTCGAACATCTGGTTGGAGGCGATCAAATCAGTGATACGGCCGCGGTTCTTGAACGGCTCGCGGGTCACGGTCGGGTAGTAAAACAGCTTGTCGCGGATCAGCGGGCCGAAGAATTCGTGATTGCGCAGTCCATCGACGAGGTGCTCGCCATAGGCGAGCTCGGAAACCCGGCGGCAGCCATGGGCGAGCACGATGGTCTCGTAATTCTCGTAGACGTCGGGGTCCTTGATCAGGCTGGCGAACGGCGCAAGCCCGGTGCCGGTCGAGAGCAGCAGCAGACGTTTTCCCGGAATGAGATTGCCGGTGATCAGCGTGCCAGTCGCCTTGCGGCCGACCAGGATGATGTCGCCTTCCCTGATCTTCTGGAGGCGCGAGGTCAGCGGGCCGTCCTGTACCTTGATCGAGAAGAACTCCAGCTCTTCCTCGTGATTGGCGCTCGCCATGCTGTAGGCCCGCATCAAAGGCTTGCCTTCGACCTCGAGCCCAATCATCGCGAACTGGCCGTTCTGGAAACGGAAGCCGGGATCGCGCGTGGCGGTGAAGCTGAACAAGGAGTCGGTCCAATGCCTGACCGACAGAACCGTTTCCTTCTGAAAGGCGCTCATTGTCTCTCCTTGGCCTACGATGGCGCACAAGGTTTCGGAGAGAAGGGAGAGTCCAGCAATGCGGAAGTGAAATTCCCGGTCGATTAGTTTCACATTTCCCGAGCGGTGGCTGAATAGCAGGCAACGACGCCACGCCTTCACTCTGGCAATTAGTTGCTATTCGCGCCCGACCGCGCCGGCGTACAAGAGAGTCGGAGATTCGTCATGACCATGACTGCACTGGTGGCACCGACGGTGAGCGAATACGAAGCAAGCGCCGATCTCGCGACGCTCGTCGTGCGCACGACGCAAAACGACGTGGTCAGGATTGCGGCCGAGCAGCTACGCCTCTCCTGCAAATGCGCCCACTGCACCCGCGCCCGCTTCGACGACCGCTTTCCTGAAGCGTTTCCGGGCATCGCGATCACCGAGATCGGCGATCTCGGCTACGGGCTGAACATCTCGTTTTCGGATGGGCATAATCGGGGGATTTATCCGAAGCCGTATTTGTTGAGTTTGGCGGGGCATTAGCCGACCCACTTGCTCCGCTGTCATTCCCCGCGAAAGCGGGGAATCCAGTACGCCGCGGCTTCTCCGTATCCCATTGCTTTCTCTGGAATACTGGATCGCCCGCCTTCGCGGGCGATGACAGTTGAGTGATTGGCACGGACATTGCTCCTCTTTAGAACGATTTCAACGTTCCGGAGGCGGATGATGTTGCAGGCGGCCAACGTGGTTCGCGGAGCTGTTCCCGGAGCGGTTCGACCTGCCGGCGGCTCCTCGCTGCTGCTCACCGAGAACCAGCAATGGATCGGCGGACCACCGCCGCTGATGGACAAGCTGACGCCGCGCGAGCGGGAACTGGTGCTGAAGCAGGGCCGTCGCAAGGTGCTCAACCGCGGCCAGACGCTGTTCAGCCAGGGCGGCAAGCATGACGGCATCTGGCTGATCGAGAGCGGCCGCATCCGCGTGTTCTATACTTCTCCGCTCGGACGCGAGATCACATTGGCCTACTGGCATGTCGGCAATTTCGTCGGCGGGCCTGAAGTGTTCGAAGGCACCGTGCACCAATGGTCTGGCGTTGCATCCAGCAATTGCAGCGTGGTGCACCTGCCCGGAAAGGAGCTGCGGTCGCTCGCCGTGGAGATTCCGAACCTCGCGATCGGCCTGATCGAGGGCCTGACCTTCAAGGGCAAGTGCTATTCGGCGCTAGCCCAGATGCTGGGAACGCGATCGATCACGCAGCGGCTTGCGCATCTTCTGCTGCATCTCGTCGATCTCTACGGCGTCGAGGATGCCGACGGCAGGGTGATCGCAGCCGCTTTCACCCATGCCGACATTGCCCATATGGTCGGCGCCACCAGGCAGTGGGTCACGATCAGCCTGAAGCGCATGCAGGAGAAGGGAATCGTGCTGACCAAGCGGTCGCAGATCGTGGTCTGCCGGCCGGACGTGCTGGAAGAAATGCGCGGCCAAGCGGCCGACTGACGGCGCGAGACCAGCGTCAGTGCACAGGCAAGCGGCTTTATAGTGCAGGGCTGCCCAAGGAGTATGCAATCAGCTTTTCCCGGCAACTAATCGACTGCGACGGTCATTCCGGATTTGCCCCGCCCGCGCCCTCACCCAATCATGGCAACCACAGCACATCCAACCGAATGAGGATGAGAATGGTCCGCCATCTTCCCACGCTCTCGATCGCGATGTCGGTGACGACGCTGGCTCTCCTTCTGGCGCAACCGGCCTCGGCGGAAACCGTCACGCTCGGCATCGGAACGCAGGACACCACGACCAACACGGTGACCGCCGGTGTCGTCATCCGTCAGCTGCATCTCCTCGAAAAATACCTGCCGAAGGACGGCAAGTACGCCAACATCAAGTTCGAGCTGGAGTGGCAGAATTTTACGTCCGGTCCGCCCGTCACCAATGCGATGATGGCGAACAAGCTCCAGATCGGCATGATGGGCGACTATCCGCTGATCGTGAACGGCTTCACCTTCGACAGCAATCCTGAGAGCAAGAGCCGCCTGATCGGCATCGCCGCTTACAGCCTGTCCGGCTCCGGCAACGGCATCGTCGTCCACAAGGACTCACCCTATTACGATCTCGCCGATCTCAAGGGCAAGCTCGTCAGCGTGCCCTTCGGCTCCGCCGCGCACGGCATGGTGCTGAAGGCGATGCAGGACCGCGGCTACACCTCCGATTTCTTCCAACTGGTCAGCCAGAGCCCAGAAGTCGGCTCGACCAATCTCCAGGAGAAGAAGATCGACGCGCATGCCGACTTCGTCCCCTTCGCCGAGCTGCTGCCGTTCCGTGGCTTCGCGCGAAAGATCTTTGACGGCGTCGAGACCAATCTACCGACCTTCCACGGCATCGTGGTCCGCACCGATTTTGCCGAGAAATATCCTGAAGTCGTCGTCGCCTACATGAAGGCGCTGATCGCCGCCAACCAGTGGCTGCGCGATGACCCGAAGCTTGCCGCCGAAAAGATCCAGGAATGGACCGGGATCAACAAGGAAGTGGTCTATATTTTCCTCGGCCCCAGCGGCAACATGACCACCGATCCGACCGTGAAACCGGCGCTGATCGATGCGGCGGCGACCGACGTCAAGGTTCTTCAGAATCTCGGCCGCATGAAGGAATTCGATCCAAAGAAATGGGTCGATGACAGCTACATCCGCAAGGCCTATGCCGAGATGAAGCTCGACTATGACGCGCAGCTTGCGAGCACCAAGAACTACGAGATATCCGGCGAAGACTCGTTCTGCAAGAAGCCGATCACCGATCCGCGCAAGGCCGGCGAGGTCTGGGTCGACGAGGCCGGCATCCTGCCGTTCGCGTCCGCCAGTTGCACGCTCGGCGCCTATGCCGACTACAAGGCCAAGGGCAAGAAGATCAACGTCGCCTACGTCTTCGACACCACACGCGGCATCAAGCTGTTCGCCGACCAGGCCTTCTTCGCCGTCGGCAATGGCGACGTGGCGCCGTTCCTGCTGAAGAAGGACGCGGAAGCCTACGCGGCCAAGATCAACGGCAAGGTGCTCGGCTTCGACGATGCGGTGAAGGCGGCAGTCAGCGGGGGCAAGACGTGAGCAGCCCCGCCCTCCTCAGACATTCCGAGGACAGCACGCCAATGGCCGTTGCCACCACGGAAACGGAGCCCGCGTCGGACGCCGCGCCGCCCGCAAAACCCACATCATTCGGTACGCTCGCGCTGCGCTGGTATAAGTTGAACCGCAACGGCCTGCGCGCGACTGCGATCGGCATCATCTCGCTGCTCGTCTTCCTGCTGGTCTGGCACCTGCTCACGACCTATCGCGTCGTGTTCTTCGTGCGCTTCACCAACGTGCCATCGCCGCTCGCAGTCTATGCGAGCTTCACCAAGGCGATCCACGATCCCAAATTCCTGATGCACATTTTGCTGAGCTGCCGGCGCATCCTCGTCGGCTTCTCGCTGGCGGCGATTGTCGGCGTACCGCTCGGCCTCGTCATGGGCCGCTTCAAGCTGGTCCATGAGATCATCTTCCCGGTCGCGGAAGTGCTGCGGCCGATCCCGGCGATCGCCTGGGTGCCGATGGCGATCATGCTGTGGCCGACCAACGAGCAGAGCATCGTCTTCATCACCTTCCTCGGCTCGTTCTTCCCGATCCTGGTCAACACGCTGCACGGCGTGTCGCTGGTCGATCCCGTGCTGGTGCGCGCCGCACAATGTCTCGGCGCGCGCGAACGCTCGATCTTCCGCGAGGTGTATTTTCCGGCCTCGCTGCCGCACATCTTCACAGGCCTCACTGTCGGCATGGGCGTCGCCTGGGTGTCGCTGATCGCGGCCGAAATGATCTCCGGCCAGTACGGCATCGGCTATTTCACCTGGGAGGCCTATTCGCTGGTCCAGTATCCCGACATCGCGCTCGGCATGATCGCGATCGGCGTGCTCGGACTGGGATCGAGCCTGCTCATCAGGGGCGCGGGGCAATTGGTGATGCCGTGGAGGCTGAAATGAACGAGATCCTGACCAAAGCACCGCAGGGCCATATCGAGGTCAGGAACTTCTCGCTCAGCTATGACAGTATCGAAGGACCGGTTCAGGCCGTCACCGATACCCAGATCCATGTGAAGCCCGGCGAGTTCGTCTCGATCGTCGGGCCCTCCGGCTGCGGGAAATCGACGCTGCTCAATGCGGTCGCGGGCTTCCTCAAGCCGACCACGGGCGTCGTCACCGTCGACGGCGAGCGCGTCAACGGACCCAGCTCCGAGCGCGGCATGGTGTTCCAGCAATATTCGCTGTTTCCCTGGAAGACAGTGCGGGAGAATGTCGAGTTCGGCCTGAAGATGCGCGGCATGGCGCGCTCGCAGCGTGAGCGCGCCGCGCGCACGCTACTCGGACTCGCGGGGCTGGAGGCGTTCGAGAAGCACTACCCGGACAAACTCTCAGGCGGCATGAAACAGCGCGTCGGTATTGTCCGCGCGCTTGCGACGGGACCGAAGGTCCTCTTGCTAGACGAGCCCTTTGGCGCGCTCGACGCGCAGACCCGCGTCATCATGCAGCAGATCCTCACTAACATGTGGCAGCGGCTGAAGATCTCGGTGCTGTTCGTCACCCACGACATCGACGAGGCGATATTCCTCTCCGATCGCGTCTACTGCATGACCGCCCGCCCCGGCTCGATCAAGGCGGAAATTCCGATTCCGCTGGAGCGGCCACGGCAGCAAGCAATGATGATGTCGTCGGAATTTCTGGCACTCCGCCGCGGATTGATGTCGCTGATCCGTGAGGAGAGCATCAAGGCTATGGGCGGGGAGATCACCGATCTGGGCATGCAGGGGCTGAACATCGAGCTGCACGGGCATTCGCTGGCGGATGTGATTTGATTCAACTCGACGCTTGCAGAGACAGACGATCTCGTAGGGTGGGCAAAGCGACTTGTCCGCCGTAGCTCGTAGAGCGAAGGCGGAAGCGTGCCCACCATTTTCATCACGAATGTGGATACATGGTGGGCACGGCGCTTTCGCGCCTTTGCCCACCCTACGGCAGTTTCGCTCTAATCACTTGAACCAATGCACCAACGCGATGCTGATGCCGAGCAGCAGCATCAGTGACAACGTCACTGCGGCCGTCACCCGGCCGCCGACATTGGCAAGCACCTTCACATCGACGCCGAGGCCAAGCGCGGCCATCGACACCACCGTGAGAAAACCCGTGATCCGCGTGATCGGAGCAACCACCGTGGACGGCACAACCTCGAGCGAGCGCAAGGTCGCGAGCACGAGGAAGCCGAGAATGAACCAAGGCACCAGTCGGAAGAAGCCGACATTGGTTTTCTTGGCGCCGGTTTGCCAGCGCGAGGCGACCAGGGAGAGGCCGACGACCACCGGCCCGAGCATCAGCACACGCATCAGCTTGACCAGCGTGCCGATCTGCGTCGAGACGAGCCCGGCCGGCACCGTCGCCGCGAGCACCTGCGGCACCGCATAGACGGTCAAGCCGGCGAGGATGCCGTATTGCGTGGCCGTCAACTGCAACAGCGGGATCAGCAGCGGCAGACCGAGCACCATCATCACGCCGAGGATGGCGGTAAAGGAGATCGAGGACGCGATCTCGTCGCTGTTGGCGCCGATGATCGGCGCAACCGCCGCGATCGCGGAGTTGCCGCAAATGGAATTGCCGCAGGCGATCAGGATCGACAGCCGCGTCGAGAGGCCGAGCAGACGGCTCAACCCGAAGGAGGCGGAGAGTGCGATCACGACGACGGCTGCGATCGACAGGAGGAGCGCGACGCCAGAGGCCGCGATGGCGGCAAAACTGATGGAGGCCCCGAGCAGCATCACCGCGACTTCGAGGAGTTGTTTGGCGCTGAAGGCGATGCCGGCCTGCCAGCGCGGCGCCGGTTTCCAGAAGCTGCGCAGCGCCATGCCGAGCAGGATCGCCATCACCAGCGCCTCGACATAGGGGTGCTCGAAGATGCCGAGTTCGAACCGTTCGAGCAGGGCCGAAACGCCGGCCACGGCGATGCAGAGGAGAATGCCGGGAATCAGCGCCACAATACGGCTAGCGGCGGTGGTCGGCTTGGTCTCGGTCGGGCTGGATGCTTGATTCTGCGACACAAATCTCTCCCGGAGGAGGAGGATTTATACGCAGGGCCGCCCGATTGGGAAATAAGTTTTCGACATATCAGGGCTTAGGGAAGTCCTATGCTCAGCTCGGAATAATCGCGCTTAGAAGATCAGACTTTTGGCCAGCGAGGCCACGTGGCTGAAGCTGTCATAGACGCCCGGCTCGAAGAAGGCCGCGCGCGCGAGCACGATCGCGGCGACCAGCGACCAGAACAGGCCGGTGCCGGCCCGCAACACGAGCCTTGCAGCACGCGACGTCGGCTGGGTGTCCGTCGCGGACACCAGCTGCTCGCCGAAGGGCTCAAATCGGGTGCGTTCCATAGCAGTCAATCCATCAATTTCTGACAGAAATGTCGTTGTTTCGGCCCCAAACAGCAATGGAAGCGATTGGCGTATTTGCCCCTTGGAGGGGAAACTCCTTCCGCCGGGCGAGCCTGAGGCAATAGTTTTCTTCTTTTGGCCGGTTTGGGCACCGGAACGCGGCCGGACACCGGCCGCGTAGACGACCCAGTGCTTGTCGACTACCGTGCCATGACCGCAAGTCGCTCGTTCGCCTCCTCCAGAATCGAACGTACTGGGCCGTCGGAGATCAGAAGAAGACGATGAACATCGCATCTCCCCGTAAGCCCCTCGACCTCACCTCGGCCATCGCGGAAGGCGACATCCGCTGCCTGCTGATGGTGCTGGTGCACATGACCGGCGACGAGCGCTGGCTCGAGCCGCCCTATCTGCCCAAGCGCGACATCCGCCTCATCCCCGATCCCGAGGCCGGGGTCCCGAAGGAGATCCAGGACGAAATCCGCGCCGCGGTTGTCAATCTCTTTGCCGACGGCACGCCAAAGCCGGTCATCACCGATCCCGGTGAAGAGCTGCTGCTGAAGATGATGCGCGCCTGCCTCGGCGAGAACGTCGCACCGGAATATGCGCCGCTGATGCGCGAGGAGATGGGTTTTGTGGCGCGCGAGCCGCGCTGGACCAATCGTCCCTCCGACGGAAAGCTCGCGGACCAGCATGTGCTGATCGTCGGCGCCGGCGTCTGCGCCATCGCGCTCGGCGTGGCGCTCGGCCATCTCGGCATTCCCTACACCATCGTCGAGAAGAACGCCGAGCTCGGCGGCACCTGGTGGACCAACCGCTATCCCGGCTGCGGCGTCGACACGCCGAACCACTCCTATTCCTACTCTTTCGGCTCGCACAATGAATGGACTCGCTATTTTTGTCAGCGCGAGGAACTGCTCGGCTATCTGCTGAAGGTCGCGGACGAATACGGCATCCGCGAGCATCTGCGCGTCAACACCGAGCTGACCTCGTCGCGCTGGGACGAAGGCAAATGGCGCTGGATTTCGACGCTCAAGACCAAGGACGGCGAGGAGATATTCGAATCCACCGCACTGGTCTCCGCCATCGGCCAGCTCAACGATCCCTCCCGCGCCCGCTTCAAGGGCGAAGAGAATTTCAAGGGAGCGATCCTGCATTCGGCGCTGTGGTCGGGCGACATCAACCTCGAAGGCAAGCATGTCGCCGTGATCGGCACCGGCGCGACGTCGATGCAGCTGGTGCCGGCGATTGCCGGCCGCGTTGCCTCGGTCACGGTCTACCAGCGCAGCGCGCAATGGGCACGGCCGGTGAAGGGCTATGCCGATCCGATCAGCGATGGCGCGCGCTGGCTGCTCGCGCATCTGCCGTTCTATGTGCAGTGGTACCGCTTCAACATGTTCTGGCGCTACGGCGATGGCCTGCTGCCGTTCCTGCGCAAGGACCCCGCCTGGCCGCACCCCGAACGCGCCGTCAACAAGGGCAACGACCGGCATCGCCAGGAGTTGACCGACTTCATCCTGACCGAGCTGAAGGACCGGCCCGACCTGATTTCGAAATGCGTGCCGACCTATCCGCCCTACGGCAAGCGCATCCTGCTCGACAACAACTGGTTCAAGACCTTGAGGCGGGACAATGTCGACCTCGTCACCGACACGATCGACCATTTTGACCGCGACGGCATCGTCACCGCCGACGGCGAGCACCGCCCTGCCGACATTATCGTTGTCGCGACCGGCTTCAAGGTCACAGAGATGGCCGCCCGCCTCAACATCAGCGGCCGCGACGGCAAGAATTTGCGTGAGGCCTGGGGCAACGACAATCCGACCGCGTTTCTCGGTCTCACCGTGCCGGACTTTCCAAATTTCTTCTGCATGCTCGGCCCCAACGCCGGTCCCGCCCACGGCGGCAGCGTCATCTTCCAGTCGGAATGCCAGAGTCGCTATATCTCGGCCTGTCTCGTCGACATGATCGAGCGCAACGTCGCCGCGATCGACGTCCGCCAGGATGTGCTCGACGATTATGTCCGCGAGGTTGACGCCGAACACGAGGGCATGATCTGGACCCATCCGGGCATGAGCACCTACTATCGCAATTCGAGCGGACGCGTGTTTTCGGCGATGCCGTGGCGCTTCGTGGATTACTGGCGCATGACGCATGACCCGGATTTCGGGCAGTACCGGCTAACGAAGGTGTGAGCCGGACGCGCCTTACGCCGCCAGCCCGCTCCCAACAGGCGCAAACTCCAGCCCGAGGCTCTCCGCCACCGCCTTGTTGGTGATCCGGCCGCGATGAACGTTGAGCCCGTTGCGCAAATGCGGATTTTCCAGCACTGCCGCAAAGCCCTTGCTGGCGAGCATCAACCCGAACGGCAGCGTCGCATTGTTCAGCGCCTGGCTCGACGTCACCGGTACCGCGCCCGGCATGTTGGCGACACAGTAATGCACGACGCCATCGACCTCGTAGGTCGGATCGGTATGCGTGGTCGCGTGCGAAGTCTCGAAGCAACCACCCTGGTCGATCGCGACGTCGACGAGCACGGCACCAGGCCGCATCGATTTCAGCATCGCGCGCGTAACGAGCTTTGGCGCGCTCGCACCCGGCACCAGCACGGCGCCGATCACGACGTCGGCGGCGAACACCTCCTCCTCGACCGACTCGATGGTCGAGAATCGCGTGCGCACCCGCCCGCTGAAGAGATCGTCGAGCTCGCGCAGCCGCGGCAACGAACGGTCAATCACCGTGACCTCGGCACCGAGACCCGCCGCCATGCGCGCGGCCTGTGTGCCCACCACGCCGCCGCCAAGCACGACGACACGCGCCGGCTGCACGCCGGGCACGCCGCCGAGCAGCAGCCCGCGACCACCGGCCGAACGCTTGAGCGCGGCGCCGGCGGCCTCGATGGCGAGACGGCCGGCGACTTCGCTCATCGGCGCGAGCAGGGGGAGGTGACCGGCCGCGTCGGTGACGGTTTCATAGGCGATCGCGGTGCAGCCGGAGCCAAGCAGGCCCTTGGCCTGTTCAGGATCCGGCGCAAGGTGGAGATAGGTAAACAGGATCTGACCTTCGCGGAGCTGGGCCCACTCACTTTTCTGCGGCTCCTTCACCTTCACGATCATCTCGGAGTTCGCAAAGATGTCGCGGGCGTTCCCGGCGATCGCGGCCCCTGCCCGCCGATAGATCTCGTCGGACGCGCCGATGCCGCTGCCGGCGCCGGTCTCGACCGTCACCTGATGCCCAGCCGCGACATATTCGCGGACGGCGCCAGGGGTGAGCCCGACGCGATATTCCTGCACCTTGATCTCTTTGGGCACACCGACACGCATCCTGGGCTCCTTCCAACGTCCTGATTCACCGCGCCATCGTAGCGACAGGGCCAGTTTGGTTTCGTGCAAATATCCGCTAGTTTCGCCACCCGCGCGCTGGTTTCGAGCGCAGAAGTGCCCTTTCACGCTGGAAACAAAACCTTGGCCCTCGACCGGAAAGATCTCGCCATCCTCGCGGAACTCACCACCAATGCGCGGGCCAGCCACACCGAGCTTGCCACCAAGGTCGGGTTGTCGAGCACAGCGCTGGCGCGGCGGCAGAAGGCGCTGGAGGATGACGGCTACATCCAAGCCTACCAGGCCGCGCTGGATCTGGCGCAGTTCGGCCTCACCACGACGGTGCTGGTGCGCATCGCGCTGGAGAGCCAGAGCGACGAAGCGCTGAAGGCGTTCGAAGCGGAGGTGGTGAAATGCCCTTCCGTCGTGCGCTGCTTCCTGATGTCGGGCAACGACGACTACATCCTGATCGTGCTTGCCCGCGACATCCAGGATTTCGAGCGCATCCACCGCACCGAGTTGTCGCGCCTGCCGCGCGTGGCGCGGGTGCAGTCGAGCTTCGCACTGCGCGATGTCGTCAACCGCGCGGTGCCGACGGTGGTGTTCGGCGAGGCGAAGCGGTAGCAGTTCCCTCGCCTCACAAACGCGGCGAAGGCCAACCTGCGCCACCGTCATATAACTGTCATCGAATGTGCCGAGACGTGTTGGTCTTGCACATCCGGGACACCTCATGGACTATTTCAAGCGCTTCAACTTCCTGTTCGCCGCACCCGTATTCGACGCCGACGACCTCGAGGGTGTCCGCTTCAACCAGATCATCGAGGAGATCCAGCGCTCCGGCTTCGAGGTGGTCCGGGCCCGCAAGCTGGAAGACGCCGAGATGGCGGTGCAGACCGATGCCGCGATCGGCTGCATGGTGGTGGACTGGGGCAAGAAGGGCCTGGAGGGCAAGACCTCGGCGCTGATCAATCTGATGCGGCGCCGCGGCCTCGACTTCCCGATCATTCTGCTGATCCGGCGCAAGCGCTTCGAGGATCTACCGGTCGAGGTGCTCGACTTCATCGACGGCTATGTCTTCCTGTCCGAGGAGACGCCGACCTTCATCGCCAAGAATTTGATCAGCCGGCTCAAGCAATATGCCGAGACATTGAAGACGCCGTTCTTCGGCGCGCTGGTCGACTATGCCGAGGAAGGCAACCAACTCTGGACCTGTCCGGGCCATAACGGCGGTGTGTTCTACAACCGCAGCCCGATCGGCCGTGTCTTCGTCGAGCATCTCGGCGAATCCGTGTTCCGCGACGATCTCGACAATTCCGTGCTCGACCTAGGCGACCTCCTCACCCATGAGGGCCCGGCGCTGAAGGCGCAGAAGGAAGCCGCGCAGATCTTTGGCGCGGAAAAAACCTATTTCGTGCTCAACGGCACCTCGACCTCGAACAAGGTCGCACTCGGCGCGCTCGTCACCGACGGCGACCTCGTGCTGTTCGACCGCAACAACCACAAGGCCGCCCATCACGGCGCGCTGATGATCAATGGCGGCATCCCGGTCTACGTGCCGACCGTCCGCAACGCCTGGGGCCTGATCGGCCCGATGCGCTGGGACGCGCTGGACGAGAAGGCCTTGCGCGAGGCGATCCGCAATCACCCGCTGGTCGAGGACAAGGACGCCTGGCGCAAGGAGCGGCCGTTCCGCGTCGCCGTGGTCGAGCAGTGCACCTATGACGGCACGATCCACAATGCCGAGATGATCCTGAAGCGCATCGGCCATCTCTGCGAGTACATCCTGTTCGACGAGGCCTGGGCCGGCTTCATGAAATTCCATCCGCTCTATGCTGGCCGCTTCGCCATGGGGCTGGCTAATCTTCCCCCCGAAGCACCGGGCATCATCGCGACGCAGTCGACCCACAAGCAGCTCGCGAGCTTTTCACAGGCGTCACAAATCCACATCAAGGACCGCCACATTCGCGGCCAGAAGCGGCGCGTCGAGCACCGCCGCTTCAACGAAAGCTTCATGCAGCACGCCTCGACCTCGCCGTTCTATCCGCTGTTCGCCTCCCTCGACGTCGGCGCGCAGATGATGAAGGGCCGTTCCGGCGAGGTGCTGTGGGACGACACGATCCGCCTCGGCATCGAGCTGCGCAAGAAGATCCGCGCGATGCGCCGGGAGTTCGAGGAGAAGGAGCAGAATCCGGACCGCCGCTGGTTCTTCGAACCGTTCGTGCCCGATCGCGTCGCCATTCCCGATGTCAGCCGCCCCGGCGCCGCGCACAACGTTGCCTGGGAAACGCTTTCCACCGACGAGCTCGCCACCAATCCCGTGCTCTGGCAGCTCTCCCCCGATACCAATTGGCATGGCTTCCCCGGCCTCACCGAAGGCTTTGCCATGACCGATCCGAACAAGCTGACGCTGCTCACCCCCGGCTTCGATCGCGCCACCGGCGCCTATGCCGAGCACGGCATCCCCGCCCCGGTCGTCGCGCAGTACCTGCGCGAAAACCGCATCGTGCCAGAGAAGAACGACCTCAACTCCCTGCTCTTCCTGCTCACGCCCGGCGTCGAGGCCAGCAAGGCCGGCACACTGATCTCCGGCCTCGTCGCGTTCAAGAGGCTGCACGACGACAATGCGCTGCTCGCCGACGCGATCCCGGAATTCTATCAGCGGCGGCAGGCGCGCTATGCCGGCGTGCGGCTGCGCGACCTCTGCGGCGAGATGCACCGCTTCTTCCGCGCCGCCGATGTCAGTGCACTTCAGGCGCGGCAATTCATGCCCGAGCACATGCCGGAGATTGCGATGTCACCGCGCGATGCCGCGCGCTATCTGTTCAAGAACGATGTCGACTATCTGCCGATCGAGGCAATTGCGGGCCGTATCGCCACCACGCCCTTCGTGGTCTATCCGCCCGGCATCGCCACCATCGTGCCTGGCGAGCGGCTGACGGAGCGGGCCAAGCCCATGGTCGATTATCTCAAGATGTTCGAGACCTGCTTCAATACGTTTCCCGGCTTCGACGTCGAAATTCAGGGCGTTTACAAAGAGGTCGATGCCCAGGGCCGCATCGGGCTCTATACCTACGTCGTTACCGAGTAGGCGTCGATGAGCGAAACAGCCGTGATGCACACGGATGACGAGCCGGTCCTTGTCCGACCCTCACGTGAAAGCGATATCGAGGCGATGCTGGCGATCTATCGCCATCACGTCCGCAACGGCGTGCCCCGCGACGTCGAGGGAACCGGCGCGCCGGAACCGGACGACTTACGCGACCGGCGCAAGAATTTGAAGCAGACCCGGCTGCCGCATCTGGTCGCAACCTATCGCGGCGAGGTCGTCGGCTACGCCTATGTGGTCTTGTTCCGCAAGCGCCCGGCCTATCGCTACACGGCCAAGCACTCGATCTATGTTCACCACGAACATCTCGGGCGCGGTGTCGGACGGCTGCTGCTCCAGGAATTGATCGACGCTTGCGCGGCGGCCGGCTTCCGCCAGATGATCGGCTATATCGATGCCGACAATGCCCCCTCGCTGGCGCTGCACGAAAAGTTCGGTTTCGCGCGCGCCGGCCTGTTATCCGGGGTCGCCTATCGCCACGGCCGATGGTCCGATACCGTCATGGTGCAGCGTTCGCTCGGCGCGGGCGTCACCGCGCCGCCGCCGGTCGCGGCGCCCGGCCGCTAGGCCCTACGAGGGACAGTCAGCCGGTCTGACCTGGATGCGGTCGGCATGCAGCGACCAGTGATGCAACGCCTGATCCTTGCAAAACCTCGCCTTCGCCCGTTCCCTGGCTTCGGCCTCGTCGGAGGCGTCGATCTCGAGCGCGCCCTGGCAGACCTCGATCTGCCGGCCGTACTGGCCGAGCACGTCCTTCATGAACCTGACGACATAAGTTGACATGGGACCTCCCTGCTGCCCCGGAAGCAATCTAATCCCATTTGGCCCGAATCGGGGAGGGAGATTTTGATACGGATCAAGGTCAACATTGTCCCGAAGGCGGGATTGCAAGCCTATACAATATTTTGTATATCTAAATCATGAAGCCGATCGAGTTCAGAGGGCGACTACGCTACCGGGATTTGTTGAAGGAACTGAACCGATGACCAAGAAGCGCTTCACCAGTGTTTGGGACGCGATCGAGGATACGCCGGCGGAAGCCGCGAACATGAAGCTGCGCTCGGAACTGATGCTGGCGCTGCGCGATCATATCACCGGGATGAAGCTCAATCAGTCGGAAGCCGCGAAGCTGTTTGGCGTCACCCAGCCTCGCGTCTCCGACCTGATGCGCGGGAAGATCGAACTGTTCGGTATCGATACTCTGGTTAATATGGCAGTCGCCGCTGGACTGAAGGTCGAAGTTCGTGTCTCAGACGCGGCCTGATCGACGTTGCGCCCCTACCCCGGCGTCACGCCGAACGCTTGCTTGAATCGCTCGGCATAAACCGGCCAGACCTCGGGATTGATGATGCGGGGCGGGCGCTTGCCGTCGAGCGTTTCCAAAACCTGTTCGGCGGCGATGCGGCCCATGTTCTGGCGCGCCTCGATGGTAACGCCCGCGGTATGCGGGCTCGCCAGCACGTTGTCGAACTGGAGCAGCGGATGCTCCGGCGGAGGCGGCTCCTTGGACCAGACGTCGAGGCCGGCGCCCGCGATGCGCTTGTCGCGCAACGCCCCAAGCAGCGCGTCCTCGTCGTGGATGAAGCCGCGCGCCGTGGTGATGAAATAGGCATGCGGCTGCATCAGCGCAAATTCGCGCACGCTGATCATGTTGCGGCTGCCCTTGTTGAGCGGACAGGAGATTGAGACGAAATCGGCGCGGCGCAAGAGCTCGTCGAGCTCGACCTTCTCCCCGCCCCGCTCGGCCATGATATCGGCCGACAGATACGGATCATAGGCCAGCACCTTCATGCCGAGCAGGCCCTTGCACAGCGCGGCGATACGGCGGCCGACATTGCCGAGCCCGATGATGCCGACGGTCTTGTGTTCGACCTCGTTGCCAACGAGCTCATTGCGGTTGACGTCGCGCTCGCGGCGGATCCGGCGGTCGGACTGGATGATGCGCTTGGACAGCGTCAGCATCATCGCCAGCGCATGTTCCGCAACGGAATGCGCGTTGCCGCCGGATTGGTTGACCACCAGCACGCCCGCATCCGTGCAGGCCTCGGCGTCGACGGGATCGAAGCCAGCGCCATTGCTGGAGACGAGCAAGAGATTCGGCGTCCGCTTCAGGAAGGCGGCATCAACATGAAAATGCGGCGCAAGCTCATCGCGGGCTGCGCCAACCTGGTAGACATGGGCCGCATCCAGGATCGGGGCGTAGAAGTCTTCGAGGCTGTCATTCTCGATGCGATCGAGCCGCACGTCGGGCCGTGCCTTCAGGATGTCGATGTAGATCGGATTGGCCAGATATTTGACGTAGAAGACGCGCTTGCTGTTGACGGACATCAGGACCCTTCCGGCTCTCCCGAGGAGACCCGCAAGGCCAAGCACAACGTGCGCCCCGCCCCTGCGTCCCTCCCGCTTTTTTCATTACCGCCACCTATGTCATGGCGTTGCCGGCCACGGCAGGCCCTCTGGCGCAGATCACGGTGCCGGCCGGGACATGTTGACAATCCCGCCCGCTCCGTCAAGTTCGGCAGACCGCCGCGACGGTCAGAACAATGGCCAAGACCAAGAAGCATGCGCGGCTGAAGGGAGAACGCAGTGGCGATTGCGGAACAGCAGACTTCGTCCCAGGCCACACACGCCTCCAGTGACAAGAGCTGGCACGACATTGTCCTGCAAACATTGAAGCGGAACGAGATCAGCCTGATCCCTTACGTGCCGGACCGCGTGCTGACGCCGCTGATCAAGAATCTGCACGCCGATCCCTTCTTCACCACCTTTGCCACCGCCCGCGAGGAGGAAGCCGTCGGCATCGTCTCGGGCGCCTGGATGGGCGGACGACGCGGTGCGGTGCTGATGCAGACCTCCGGCTTTGCCACGCTCGCCAACACGCTCGCCTCGCTCGCGGTGCCCTACCAGATCCCGCTGATCATGTTCGTCTCCGAGCGCGGTACGCTCGGCGAGTTCAACTATGGCCAGTCATTGGTCTGCCGCACTATGCGTCCGGTGCTGGATTCGCTGGCGCTGGAGCACCACACCATCACCCGGCTCGACGAGCTCGAATTCATCGCCGACCGCTCGATCAAGCAGGCCGTCACCACGCAGGCGCCGGTGGCGCTGATCCTCAACCCGCTGCTGACCGGCGGCAAGACGTTCGACAAGTGAGGTCAGCCAAATGAACTCAAAAATGAACACGCGCAACACCAAGGTGATGAACCGGTTCGATGTGACGTCGCGCCTGGTCGCAAAGCTCAAGCACGAGGAAGCCGTGATCGGCGGCATCGGCAACACCAATTTCGACCTCTGGGCCGCCGGCCACCGCCCGCAGAATTTCTATATGTTGGGCAGCATGGGGCTCGCCTTCCCGATCGCGCTTGGCGTGGCGCTGGCGCAGCCCGACCGCCGCGTCTTTGCGCTCGAGGGCGATGGCTCGCTCTTGATGCAGCTCGGCGCGCTCTCGACCATTGCTGCCTTGAAGCCGAAAAACCTCATCATGATCGTGATGGATAACGGCATCTATCAGATCACCGGCGCACAGCCGACACCTGCCGCTGGTATCGCCGACATCGTTGCGATCGCCGCGGGCTCGGGACTTGCGAACAGCGCCTGGGCCGCAGACGAAGACGACTTTGAGCGTCTGGTCGATGCGGCCATGTCCGCCTCGGAGCCCAGCCTGATCGCCCTCCGTATCGACGACAAACCGGGCGTCGGGACCACCCGCAGGGATCCCGTGCAGATCCGGGAGCGCTTCATGCACGGCCTCGGCGTGCGCGAGCCACTTTAACATTTCGTCATTAACTACACGACGATCTGATCCCAGCCTCACAACAGGCTCCTGCATATCCGTGCTAAGCGGTGCGGATGTCCCTTTTGGTTCGCTCCTTCGCCTGGCTGCTCGCCGCCGCCGTCACCTTCGCAACGCTTGGGCCGCCGAGCCTGCGGCCCCATTCCGATCTGGGCCAGGACGGCGAACATGCGCTTGCCTTCATCCTGGTCGGGTTGGCGTTTGGCCTCGCCTACCGGCAGCGCCGCCTTGCAGTCGCGGCCATCGCGGTGGCCCTGATCGGTCTGCTCGAGCTGATGCAATTCTGGGCGCCGGGACGCCATGCGCGGCTCGAGGATTTCCTGGTCGATGCCGCCACGGCCTGCGTCGGCTTTGCACTCGCAGCCGCGGCCGATTGGGCCGTGACGCGCCTTCGCGCATACTCGGTCGCAACAAGCGAAGGCCCCGCGGCGTAACTCCGCAGGGCCTTGCCTCTCAACGCTTAACTCGCACCGATCAGTCGATAATCTTGACGACGCGACGCGTGTGCGGATCAACGATCACGCGGCGCTCGTTCACGACCGCATAGCGATACTGGGTGTAGTTCGGCACGGGGCGCAGCACTACGGTCGGGGGCAGCGGCTCGCCGACCACGACGCGCTCCTGCACCACGACGGAATCATCGCGCGGGATTCCGCCGAGAATCGCATTCGGAATTTCCAGGCCAGCGCCGACGGCCGCACCAACGGTACCGCCCACCATCGCGCCGACCGGGCCGCCGATATCGCCGCCCGCGCGCGCGCCGTTCCTGGCGCCCTCTTCGGTCGTCGACTGGGCAAAGGCTGCACTCGACGCCAGCAGCGACGCGGCAGCCAACAAAATTGCAAGACGAGTCTTCATGTCCACACTCTCCAGTGTTGTTGCGCGCCATCAACCGCGGGGCCGGAGCATTGTTCCGGTTCCCGCGTGAGGAAAGACGCACCAAAATCCGGAGACTGTTACCGCGTAACAGTTCAGGCCGCGGCGATCTCGTGGCCCGCCATCAGTTCCAGCGCCCGCACCATCGCCGAATGATCCCAGCCCTTGCCGCCATGCGCGGTGCAGGACGAGAACAATTGCTGCGCCACCGCAGTGCTCGGCAGCGACAAGCCCAGCGCGCGGGCGCCTTCGAGCGCGAGGTTGAGATCCTTCTGGTGCAGCTCGATGCGAAAGCCCGGATCGAAATTGCGCTTCACCATGCGCTCACCATGCACTTCGAGAATTCGCGAGGACGCAAAGCCGCCCATCAGCGCTTTGCGCACAAGCGCGGGGTCTGCGCCGGCCTTGGATGCAAACAGCAGTGCCTCACTGACCGCCTCAATCGTCAGCGCGACGATGATCTGGTTCGCGACCTTCGTCGTCTGGCCATCGCCATTGGCGCCGACACGGGTGACGTTCTTGCCCATCCTGTCGAAGATCGGCTTCATGGTGTTGAAGGCGCGCTCGGGACCGCCGACCATGATGGTGAGGCTCGCAGCCTTGGCACCGACCTCGCCGCCCGACACCGGCGCATCGAGATAGTCCGCGCCGAGCGCTTCGATCTTCTTCGCAAACTCTTTCGTGGCCAGCGGCGAGATCGAGCTCATGTCGACCACGATCTTGCCCTTGGAGATGCCGGCAGCGACGCCATCCTTGCTGAACAGCACGGCTTCCACATGCGGCGTATCGGGCACCATGATGATGACCGCATCCGCCTCCTCCGCGATCTCCTTGCTCGACTTGCAGGCGACGCCGCCGGCTGCGATCAGCTCCGGCGCGACAGGCGCAACGTCGTGCAGGAGAACGCGATGGCCCGCGCTAAGGAGATGGCCGGCCATCGGCCGTCCCATGGTGCCAAGTCCGATGAAGCCGATGTCGATCATGTCCAGATGTCCTCAGGTCTCAAAAGTCTGTGCCGCGTGCCAGGACAGGCCTTCCAGCGTCGTGGTTCGCGGCTTGTATTCGCAGCCGATCCAGCCGCGATAGCCGATGGCGTCGAGGTGGCGGAACAGGAAGGGATAGTTGATCTCGCCGGTGCCGGGCTCGTGCCGGCCGGGATTATCGGCAAGCTGGATGTGCGCGATCTGGGGAAGATATTCCTGCATGGTGCGGGCGAGATCGCCCTCCATGATCTGCATGTGATAGATGTCGTACTGGACGAACAGATTGTTCGACCGGACCTCGGAGATCAGCTGCACCGCCTGCTCGGTGCCGTTGAGGTAGAAGCCGGGAATGTCGAGCGTGTTGATCGGCTCGACCAGCAGCTTGATGTTCTCCCGCGCCAGCGTCGAAGCCGCGAAGCGCAAATTGCCGACCAGCGTCTCATTAAGTTCGCGCGGATCGGCATCCACTGGCGCGATGCCGACGAGGCAGTTGAGCTGCTCGCAGTCGAGCGCCTTGGCATAGTCGATGGCGCGGAACACGCCGTCGCGGAATTCGGCGACGCGATCGGGCATGATCGCGATGCCGCGCTCGCCCGCTGCCCAATTGCCGGCGGGCAGATTGTGCAGCACCTGCGTGAGCCCGTGGCTGTCGAGCTGCTCGCGCAGCAGCGCCTTGTCGAAATCATAGGGAAAGAGATACTCGACCCCGCTGAAGCCCGCCGCTTTCGCCGCGGCGAAGCGGTCGACAAACGGCATCTCATTGAAGAGCATGGTGAGGTTGGCGGCGAATTTCGGCATGATGCTGTCCCCTATTCCGCCGGCTGAAGCACGCCGGGCCGCGCGGTCCCGACCTCGTCGAGCGGCAGATCCAGCACCTCCTCGAACTCGACGATGTTGTCGATCTCGGTCCCCATCGCAATGTTGGTGACGCGCTCGAGGATGAACTCGACCACCACGGGCACGCGGTGTTTCGCCATCAATTCGCGCGCGGTCGCGAATGCCGCCTGCGAGTCCTTTGGATCCGTGACACGGATTGCCTTGCAGCCAAGGCCTTCGGCGACTGCCACGTGGTCGACACCATAGCCGCCGAGTTCGGGGGCGTTGATGTTCTCGAACGAGAGCTGGACGTGATAGTCCATGTCAAAACCGCGCTGAGCCTGGCGGATCAGGCCGAGATAGGAATTGTTCACGACGACGTGGATGTAAGGCAGATTGAACTGCGCGCCGACCGCGAGTTCCTCGATCAGGAACTGGAAGTCGTAGTCACCCGACAGCGCGACGATGTCGCGGTCGGGGCACGCCGCGCGCACGCCGAGCGCCGCCGGCAGCGTCCATCCAAGCGGGCCCGCCTGCCCGGCATTGATCCAGTTGCGCGGCTTGTAGACGCCTAAAAACTGCGCGCCGGCGATTTGCGACAGGCCGATCACGGTGACATAGGTGGTGTCGCGGCCGAACGCCTTGTTCATCTCCTCATAGACGCGCTGCGGCTTGATCGGGACATTGTCGAAATGGCTCTTGCGCAGCATCGAGCGCTTGCGATCGCGGCAGGCCGCGGGCCACGCCTGGCGCTCGCGCAACCTGCCTGACCGCCGCCACTCCCTGGCGACGGTGACGAAAAGCTCGAGCGCGGCCTTCGCGTCCGAGGCGATGCCGAGATCGGGATTGAACACGCGCCCGATCTGGGTCGGCTCAATGTCGACATGCACGAAAGTGCGGCCCTTGGTGTAGGTCTCGACCGAACCGGTGTGCCGGTTGGCCCAGCGATTGCCGATGCCGAGCACGAAATCCGACTCCAGCATCGTGGCATTACCATAGCGATGGCTGGTCTGAAGGCCGACCATGCCGGCCATCAGCACGTGATCGTCGGGGATCGCGCCCCACCCCATCAGCGTCGGCACCACCGGCACGTTGGTGATCTCGGCGAACGCAACCAGCAGGTCCGAGGCATCGGCATTGATAACGCCGCCGCCCGCCACGATTAGCGGCCGCTCTGCGGCATTCAACATCTCCAGCGCCTTCTCGACCTGCTTGCGGGTCGCAGTGGGCTTGTAGACCGGCAGCGGCTCATAGGTCTCGTCGTCGAACTCGATCTCGGCGAGCTGTACGTCGAGGGGCATGTCGATCAAGACCGGCCCCGGCCGGCCCGACCGCATCACATGAAAGGCCTGGCTGAACACGCGCGGCACCAGCGCCGGCTCGCGCACGGTCACCGCCCATTTGGTCACGGGCTTTGCGATCGACTCGATATCGACCGCCTGAAAATCCTCCTTGTAGAGCCGCGCGCGCGGCGCCTGGCCCGTGATGCAAAGGATCGGAATGGAATCAGCGATCGCCGAATAGAGTCCCGTGATCATGTCGGTGCCCGCCGGCCCCGAGGTGCCGATGCAGACGCCGATATTACCGGCCTTCGCCCGCGTATACCCCTCTGCCATGTGCGAGGCGCCCTCGACATGGCGCGCCAGGATATGGCGGATGGAGCCGCGCTTCTTCAGCGCAGAGTAAAGCGGGTTGATCGCAGCCCCGGGAACGCCGAAGGCGGTAGAGATGCCTTCTTTTTCCAGGATACGCACAGCCGCGTCGATGGCTCGCATCTTCGCCATATCAGACCTCGCTCGGTTAAGTCAGCGAGCGAGATCATCAGGTGTGCAGGATACGATCTCAACGAGATCGATTTTATTTTCCACGATGCGGCAGCCGTAGAAAATATGCGGTTGTCTCAATCGGTTAGATCGAGAAATGTGTGAAAGCGATCACTCGAACAGCGGCGCCAGCTCCATCTGGGGCACCAGCACGAGGCCCTTGTCGGTGATGCGAATTTCCGGAATGACCGATAGCGGAATCAGATTAAAGCCCATGTAGGGAATGGTGCAGCCGGCCTCCGTCCATTCCTTCTTCAGCACCTTGACCTCTTCCGCCACCTCCGTGACGCGCTTGTCGGACAAGAGCCCGGCGATCGGCAGCGGCACCAGCGCCCTCACCTTGCCATCGGCGACGACACAGACAGCGCCTTGCTGCTCCTTGATGGCAGCGATCGCGACCTGCATGTCACCCTCGTTGGTGCCGGCGACGATGATGTTGTGGCTATCATGCCCGACGCTGGAGGCGACCGCGCCGCGCTTCAGGCCAAAGTCCTTTAGCAGGCCGTAGGCAACATTGCCGGCCGACTTGCCGTGGCGCTCGACCACCGTGACGAAGCACAGGCCGTAGCGCGCAAACAGCGACGGCCAGTCCGTTGCCGGTTCGATCGCAATCTTCTCGTGGATCAGCATGATGCCGGGCAGCGCCGTCTTGATCGCATTAACCGTGCAAGCCTTCGCCGGCAGCTCCGGCGTCAGCTTCAGCTTCTCGGGCAGCTTCACCGTCACATAGGCTGCCTTCGGATATTGATAGCGCTGCGACAATGCCTGATCGAGCCGCGGCGTGATCTTGCCGCGCTCGACCACGAGCTCGCCGCCATACCAGGTGCATTGCGGCTTGAGCTGATCGTCCATCAGCACCAGGTCGGCGCGGCGGCCGCCGCCGAGCCCTCCGATGTCACCCTCCATGCCAAAGCGCGTCGCGCCATGCAGCGAACCCATCGACCAGGCCTGCTCCGGCGACATCCCGGCCTTCACCGCCTCGCGCACCACCCAGTCGAGACCGAACAGCAGGAGGTCGTCGGCATCGCGGTCGTCAGTGCACACGGCGGTACGCTTGTGCGAGGCGCCGAGCTCGGTGATGGTGCGGATCGCCTGCGGCAACGAGTGCCAGGGCGTGGTCGGCGGTCCCCCGCGCAAAAATACCCAGACGCCGGCATCAAGCAGATCGTCGGCGATGTCGCGGTCGATCGCCTCGTGTGTGTCGGTGACGCCAGATGCCGCATAGGCCGCGACGAATTCACGGCCGTAGACATGGCCGGACACCGGCCGCCCGCGCTTCAAGGCGGCGGCGAGGATCGCGTGGCTGCGCTCGTCGCCCATGGTGACCGGCACGAAATCCATCTTCTCGCCGAGCCCGACCGCTTCCGGCCAGCGGTCGAACAGCCCGGCGATCTTGTCCGGCGTGAGGTCGCCGCCCGCGGTCTCCAGTGCGGCCGAGGTTGCCGGCACGGTCGACGGCACCGTCAAGAAGATCGAGAGCGGCGCCTCGCGCGCATCTTCCAGCATCGCCTCGACGCCGGCGACGTCCATGACGTTGCCGATCTCGTGGCTGTCACAGAAGATCGTGGTAGTGCCGTTGAGGAGGGCAGCCTCGGCATAGGCGCAGGCCGTCACCATGGAGGATTCGATGTGGATGTGCGGGTCGACCAGACCTGGCGCGATGATGCCGCCAGCCGCGTCGTAGACCACAACGTCACTCCAGGCCTTCGTGGCCGCGCCCGCCGGCTTCACCGCCGCGATGCGGCCGCCGGTGACCCAGACCTCCCGACCGGGATGGAGACGTTCCGAATAGGTCGACAGCACCGCCGCGCCCGTAATGACGAGGTCCGGCACAACACGTCCCGAGGCGACATCGGCCAAGCGCCGCGTCATCGCATGCAGCGGCGCGACCGCAAAGCGGGTAAGTTTGGTCATCAGAACCCTCGCGTGGCGTTACGGCCGGGCGATGGTTACGCCCTGCGCCAACCGGGGCAAGCTCAAATATAACGGCACGCCCTGCTTACGCCTTAGGCGGCGAACCGCCCGCCGTCCCTGACTTCGCAGGTCTGCGCGAGTTCCGCGCTCTCGGCGATGGTGCGGCAGTCGGCTTGACCCGAATCCGCATCGACCGACCTTTTGATTCGTCGATCTCGAACGAATTGGTCTTGCGCACGAGGTCGCTCAGCTTGCGGAAGCCAAAAGTCCTCGGGTCGAAATCGGAAGCCAAATTGGCCAGCTGGCGCCCGACATCTCCAAGCGTGACCCAGCCATCTTCGCTCTCCATCTGGGTGATGACCTTTTTGATGATGGGCGTGGCGGCATCAGGTGGCTGGAGCGATGCCGATCTTAAGGCGGCGTCCTGGGTGTTCGCCGGGGCGGCAAGCAGGTTCTCCGTGTAGACGAATCTTCGGCAGGCCTGCCTAAAACTCTCCGGTGTCTTGTGCTCGCCGAAGCCGAAGACATCGACGCCCTGCTCCCGGATACGGGCCGCAAGCCGGGTGAAGTCGCTGTCGGACGACACCAGGCAAAAACCATCGAACCGGCCGCTGTGAAGCAGGTCCATGGCGTCGATGACCAGGGTTATGTCGGAGGCATTCTTTCCCGTCGTATAGGCGAATTGCTGCTGCGGGATGATGGCGTGCTTCGACAGGATGTCGGCCCAGCCCCTCGATCGCGCATTGGAGAAGTCGCCATAGATGCGACGGACGCTGGCCTCGCCGATCTTGGCAATCTCCTCGAACAGTCCATCGGCGATCTTTGCGGATGCGTTGTCGGCGTCGATCAGGACAGCGAGACGGGGCGAACGGAGCTCAGAAGGCATGACATTCCCCAAAAGGACGCGACAACGGTGGAAGGATATACCGATGTCGGGGCTCGTGCCGCCAGATCTGATTTCTTTCAACGGTCACGACGGACCGCAAACCCGGCTCAGCCTGGTTTCGCCACCGGCGTCACGCCGCCGAGCGCAGCCGTCAGTTCCGCGGCAACCTCGGCCGATCTCCGGCAGTCGGGCGTCGGTGACGCGGCTGGTCAGGCCGGCGTCATCTTGATATCTGGGTTGCCTCTGAAAATTAGTACATGCTAACGTTGCACTTGGTTGGGTAGAAATCTCGAATCCCGTTGATGAGCATCCTGAAGTATTTGGTAGGCCGGCGGCAACGCCGTCACGACGCTTTCGCCGTTGGCGTTCTCAGAAAACATTTCCGGCTCCAGGGACTGGCGATCGCCCTGTTCACGCAACTGGTCATCGCGAGTGCAGCCAGAGAACTTGCACAAGCCGACGAACTGCCGCCGGCCAAGATTCTTTCCGCCTGTCGAATTCCACCGCGCGAGGCATACGGGGACATTCGAAAGGTCTCGCCCGAAACCAAGAAGGGCTACAAGTTTATCCTGGCTGCTACGCCTTTCAAGTTCACCGGTGCCTACGAGCATGCCATCGAACAGATTGACGAGGCCATCAAGCTCGATCCAGCCAACCCGAGTTTCCATGTCGAACGAGGTATCGCCCATGCGGCGAATCACCAGTGGGACGAGGCTATCGAGGACCTTGATCGCGCGATAAGCCTCGATCCCCATTCCTCCGTTGCCTTCCTCGAACGAGCAGCACTCTATGCGAACAAGAGCGAGTTCGCGCGTGTAATGGAGGATTTCGACGAGGCTATCAAGCTCTATCCCAGTAACGCCCGCGGCTACTGGGCCCGGGGTCAAGTCTATCTGACCATGCACGAGTACGACAGAGCTCTCGAGGATACCGAGCAGTCGATCAAATTAGACCCCCTTTGCCCAGTTGGATTCTATGCTAGAGGTCTTGCGCACGATCTTAAGGACCAGCGTGATCACGCCGCAGCCGACTACGCCCGGGCGATCGAACTTGATGCGACCCCCGGGAATGCATTCGCTTTCTTGCGCCGCTCACAATCCTATCAGGGAAAGCGCGAATACGATCACGCCATCCAAGATCTTGGACAGGCGCTGAAACTCGAACCCAGAAATGCCCGTGCGTTGAACAGCCGCTGTATCGCCCGCTCAATGGCAGGCTCCTTCGACGACGCCCTCGCGGATTGCAACGAGGCTTTGCAGATCAGACCTGGCGATGCCAACATCCTTGACAGCCGTGCCCTCGTCGAGCTCAAGAAAGGGTTGCTGGACAACGCCCTTGCCGACTACGACGCCGTACTCCGCATCGAGCCCAGAATGGCTGTCGCTTTGTATGGACGCGCGGTGAACAAACGACGGAAGGGGGATCTCGTCGGCAGCGACGCCGATTTCGCGGCGGCGAAGGCTATCAGGCCGAACGTGGCGGACTACATGCGGCGATACGGAATCGATTGACGGATATTTCGCCCTGCCATCGTCCTCACCTCGCTTCGGAAGACTTGACCACCGGCGTCACACCGCCGAGCGCAGCCGTCAGTTCCGCGGCGACATCGCGCACCACTCGGCCGATCTCGGGCAGCCGGGCGTCTGTGACGCGACTGGTCAGGCCGGACACCGAGATCGCCGCGAGCGGTTCCGCAAGCGCGTTGTAGACCACGGCGGCGACGCAGCGCAGGCCCATCTCGGCCTCTTCGTCGTCGACCGCAAAACCCTGCTTGCGGATCGTCGCGAGTTCCTTGAAGAGATCACTCGGCCGCACAATGGATTTTTCGGTGAGGCGCGGCATGCCGTGATGGCGGATGACGGCGCCGACGTCCTCGTCCGAATAGGTCGCGAGCACCGCCTTGCCGACGCCCGACGTCACCATGGGAACGCGGCCGCCGACCTTGGTCAGCGAGCGCATGATCTCGCGGCTTTCCATGCGGGTCAGCACGATGATGAATTCGTCGTCGACCACGGCAAGATTGGCGGTCTCGCGGGTGAGATCGCGCAGCTTGCGGAGGTACGGAATCGCTTGCGCGGTGAAATTGCGTCGCCGCGCGAAGCTGGCGCCTACGGTAAAGCTGCGGACGCCGACATGCCATTTGGATTCGGCGCGGTCGAATTGAACGAAGCGACGGCTTTCCAGCGTCGCCAGCAGGCGATGCACGGTCGAGGCCGACAGGCCGGTGCGGACCGCGAGATCGCTGAGGCGATAGCCTTCGTCGTCTTCCGCCAGTGTCTCGAGGATCGACAGCGCGCGGTCGACGGACTGCACGCCGCCGTCACGTGCGTCGTGCTCGGCCTCCGATGGAGATCGAGGCTCGAGTGCTTTGCGCCGGATCACGTTCTTGCTCATCGCGACCTGACTGTTGTCATCTCTCCCCGCATCCGCCTTCGCCAAGGCTTCGGCGGATAAGCGCGGGGAGAGATGAATGTCTCGTCTCAGAGCAGCCCTGCCCCGCGCGCCCACTTGTACTTGGCGCCGAGCACCTCGACCGGAAGCTCGGTCGAGTAGGCATAGGCCGGGATGCCGTTCTGGTAAAGATATTCGGCGGCTTCCTCGACCTCGACGTCGCCGGCGAGCGAGGCGACGATCGGCTTCACGAAGCCCTTGGCTTCCATCTCCTTCTTCACCTCAACCATGTTGCGGGCGAACACCATCGGCGGCGTGACGATGGTGTGCCAGTAACCGAGGATCAGCGAATGAATGCGCTCGTCCGACAGGCCGAGCTTCACCGTGTTGACGTAGGTGATCGGCGGCTCGCCACCGGTGATATCCACCGGATTGCCGGCCGCACCGAACGGGGGGATGAACTTGCGGAAGGCCGCATCGAGATCCGGCGGCATCGCCATCAGCGACAGGCCGTTGTCGACGCAGGAATCCGACAGCAGCACGCCCGAGCCGCCGGCGCCGGTGATGATCAGCACGTTCTCGCCCTTCGGCGTCGGCAGCACCGGCACGCCACGGGCGAATTCGAGCAGTTGCCGCAAGCTGCGCGCCCGGATCACGCCGGACTGCGCCAGAACATCCTCATAGATCTTGTCGTTGCCGGCGAGCGCGCCGGTGTGCGACGAGGCCGCCTTGGCGCCGGCCGAGGTACGGCCGGCCTTGAGCACGATCACCGGCTTCTTCTTGGAGACCCGCTTGGCGGCTTCCGCGAAGGCGCGGCCGTCCTTGAGGTCTTCGCAGTGCTGCGCGATCAAATTGGTGTTCGGGTCCTGCTCGAAGAAGGCGAGCAGATCGTCCTCGTCGATATCAGACTTGTTGCCGAGACCGACGATGGCGGAGACGCCCATCTTCGCCGAGCGCGAGAAACCGATGATGGCCATGCCGATGCCGCCCGACTGCGATGACAGCGCCGCGTGACCCTTCACGTCGTAAGCCGTGCAGAAGGTCGCGCAGAGATTGGCGGGCGTATAATAGAAGCCATAGATGTTCGGCCCCATCAGGCGGACGTTGTACTTCTGGCCGATCTCGACGATCTCGGCCTGCAATTCCGGCGCGCCGGCCTCGGCAAAGCCCGATGGGATCAGCACCGCGCCGGGGATTTTCTTCTCGCCGCATTCGACGAGCGCCGCGGCGACGAACTTCGCGGGGATCGCGAACACCGCGGTGTCGATCACGCCCGGCACGTCCTTGACGCTCTTATAGGCCTTGTAGCCGAGGATCTCGGCGGCCTTGGGATGGATCGGATAGATGTCGCCCTTGTAGCCGCCATTGATGAGGTTCTTCATCACGGAGTTGCCGATCTTGCCGTCTTCGGCAGAGGCGCCAACCACCGCAACCGCCTTCGGCTGCATGATGCGGCTCATCGCAGCGACGATTTCTTCGGTCGGGCGCGGCTTCGGCTTGGGCTTGTAGGCGAAATCAACAACGATGCGCACGTCGGCGGCGATCGCATCCTTCGCCGTCGCGAATACCGGGTTGAGATCGAGCTCGATGATTTCCGGGAAATCCGTGACGAGCTGCGAGACCTTGACGATGATTTCGGCAAGCGCCGTGCGGTTGACCGGCTCACCGCCGCGCACGCCCTTGAGGATCTCATGCGCCTGGATGCCGTCGAGCATCGACAGCGCGTCTTCCTTAGTCGCGGGCGCGAGGCGGAAGGTGATGTCCTTCAACACTTCGACCAGCACGCCGCCGAGGCCGAAGGCGACCAGCTTGCCGAACGAGCCGTCCGTGATCGAGCCGACGATCACCTCGGTACCGCCGGCCAGCATCTGCTGCACCTGGATACCCTCGATCTTGGCATCGGCCTTGTACTTCCTGGCATTACCAAGAATGGTCTCGTAGGCGTTCTCGGCATCCTGGGCCGTCTTGACGCCGACGATGACGCCGCCGGCCTCGGTCTTGTGGAGAATGTCCGGCGAGACGATCTTCATCACCACCGGGAAACCCATGGAAGCGGCGATCTTGCCGGCCTCGCCGGCCGACTTCACCACGCCCTCCTTCGGCACCGGAATGCCGTAGGCGTCGCAGACCAGCTTGCCTTCCGGCGCCGTCAGGCTGGTGCGGTTGTCCGTCTTGACCTGGTCAAGGACCTTCCGGACGGCATCTTTGGAATTGGACATGTGGCTTCTCCCTTGACCTTCAGTTCTTGCTTTGCAAAGCGCGTGTATTGCGGCTGCCCGTGACACTTGCCATCGCCGCGCTCTGTTCCGTACCGCGGAACGGAGAGGCAGAAATGCCCAGACTACTCCGCCGGCTTGGATCAAAAATGGCCAGTGATGGCATTTGGTATGCCAGAAGCCAACTTGTCAAGGCAAGTCGTAGGTTAGAACGCTGCAAAAAATAGGCAGCTTGACATACTGGTATTTGGTATGCCAAAAACTTTCCGGTTAATATTCCTGTAAAAGACGACTCCCACTGGAGGAGAATCGTCGTGTCACTGCGGAAACCAACCAAGGTGTTGCCGAACATGGCCGAGGCAGACATCGCAATCGTTCGTATTGCCCCGGAGAGCAGCTTCAAGAACAAGGCGTATGACGCCTTGAAGGAAGCCATTCTCAAGATGGACATCTACTCGACGCCCGAGCCGGTGATGCTGGACGAGCGCGCGTTGTCCGAACGCCTGGGCGTGAGCCGCACGCCGATCCGCGAAGCGATCGCGATGCTCGAGCAGGACGGTTTCGTGAAGACCGTGCCGCGCCGCGGCATCATGGTGGTGCGCCGGACCAAGAGCGAGATCGTCGACATGATCCGCGCCTGGGCGGCGCTGGAAAGCATGGCCGCGCGCCTCATCACCGCCACCGCGCGCAAAAAGGACATCACGGCGCTGCGCGACTTCTTCAAGGACTTCAGCAAGGACCGCCTGCCGCAGGATCACGTCGAGGAATATTCGCGCGCCAACATCGCTTTCCACCAGGCGCTGATCTCGCTGTCGGAATCCCCGGTGCTGGTCGATCTCACCAACGATTTGCTGCTGCACGTGCGCGGCTACCGGCAACTGACGATCGGACGCAAGGACCGCACCGCGACCTCGCTGCCCGAGCATCTCGGCATGATCGAAGCGCTCGAAGCGCGCGATACCGATCTCGCCGAGAAGCGCGCCCGCGACCACACCCTTGGCCTTGCAGCCTACGTCGAAGCGCACGGCCAGGAACTGTTCTAACTAGCAACGTTCACCAGAAGGGCGAGCAATTCGCCTCCAAGACCTTGAGACCAGGGAGACAAGGCCCATGCTGAATACCGCGACCAAGTCCGAAGCACCGGGCACCGAGCAGGAACTGACGGATGGTTTTCATCTCGTCATCGACGCGCTCAAGCTGAACGGCATCAACACCATCTATAATGTGCCGGGCATCCCGATCACGGATTTGGGCCGCATGGCGCAGGCCGCCGGCATTCGCGTGATCTCGTTCCGCCACGAGCAGAACGCCGGTTACGCCGCGGGCATCGCCGGCTACCTCACCAAGAAGCCCGGCGTCTGCCTCACCGTCTCCGCGCCCGGCTTCCTCAACGGTCTCACCGCGCTCGCCCACGCCACCACCAACTGCTATCCGATGATCCTGATCTCGGGCTCGTCCGAGCGCGAGGTCGTCGACCTCCAGCAGGGCGACTACGAAGAGATGGACCAGCTCGCGATCGCCAAGCCGCTGTGCAAGGCGGCCTATCGCGTGCTGCACGCCCAGGACATCGGCATCGGTTTTGCGCGCGCCATCCGCGCCGCCGTTTCGGGCCGTCCGGGCGGCGTCTATCTCGACCTGCCGGCAAAGCTGTTCGGCCAGGTGATGAATGCCGACGCCGGCCAGAAGTCGCTGGTCAAGGTGATTGACGCTGCGCCTGCGCAGCTCCCCTCGCCCGCTTCGATCAAGCGCGCGCTTGATGTTTTGAAAAGCGCTAAGCGTCCGCTGATCATCCTCGGCAAGGGTGCGGCCTACGCGCAGGCCGACGAAGAGATCAAGACCTTCGTCGAGAAGAGCGGCGTGCCGTTCCTGCCGATGAGCATGGCCAAGGGCCTTCTCGCCGACACGCATCCGCAGTGCGCCGGCGCGGCCCGTTCGACGGTGCTGAAAGAGTCCGATGTCGTGCTGCTGATCGGCGCGCGGCTGAACTGGCTGCTCTCGCACGGCAAGGGCAAGAGCTGGGGCGAAGCGCCCAAGAAGTTCATCCAGGTCGACATCGAGCCGAGGGAAATGGACTCCAACGTCGAGATCGTCGCGCCCGTCGTTGGCGACATCGGCTCGGTCGTTGCGGCCTTCAACCAGGCCATAGCTGCGGGCTGGACCGCGCCGCCGGCCGAATGGACCAAGGCCATTGCGTCCAAGCGTGACGAGAACGTCGCCAAGATGGCGCCGAAGCTGATGAACAACAAGTCGCCGATGGACTATCACGGCGCGCTCGGCGTGCTGAAGAACGTGATCAAGGATCATCCCGAGGCGATCCTGGTCAACGAAGGCGCCAACACGCTCGACCTCGCCCGCGGCGTCATCGACATGTACAAGCCGCGCAAGCGTCTCGACGTCGGCACCTGGGGCGTGATGGGCATCGGCATGGGCCAGGCGATCGCCGCCACGCTCGAGACCGGCCACCCCGTACTCGCGGTGGAAGGTGACTCGGCGTTCGGCTTCTCCGGCATGGAGGTCGAGACCATCTGCCGCTACAACCTTCCGATCTGCATCGTCATCTTCAACAATGACGGCATCTATCGCGGCACCGACGTCAACAGCGTGAACGCCGATCCGGCGACGACGGTGTTCGTCAAGGGCGCGCGCTACGACAAGATGATGGAAGCCTTCGGCGGCGTCGGCGTGAATGCGACTTCCCCGGATGAACTGAAGCGCGCCGTCAACGAGGCGATGGCCTCGGGCAAGCCGACGCTCATCAACGCGGTGATCGACCCGGCCGCAGGCTCGGAAAGCGGCCGCATCGGCAACCTCAACCCGCAGAGCGTCCTGCAGAAGAAAAAGTAAGCCCTCCCCTTCAACCCTTATTCCCTGCGGTTTGCGGGGGCAGACAGAGTATACGGAGCAACACGATGACCAAAGCGCTCGAGGGCGTTCGCATTCTCGACTTCACCCACGTCCAGTCCGGACCGACCTGCACGCAGCTGCTCGCCTGGTTCGGCGCCGACGTGATCAAGGTGGAACGGCCGGGTGTCGGCGACATCACCCGCGGCCAGTTGCAGGACATCCCAAACGTGGACAGCCTGTATTTCACCATGCTCAACCACAACAAGCGCTCGATCACGCTCGACACCAAGAACCCCAAGGGCAAGGAAGTCCTGACCGAGCTGATCAAGAAGTGCGACGTGCTGGTCGAGAACTTCGGCCCCGGCGTGCTCGACCGCATGGGCTTCCCCTGGGAGAAGATCCAGGCGATCAACCCGAAGATGATCGTCGCCTCGATCAAGGGCTTTGGCCCGGGGCCGTACGAAGACTGCAAGGTCTATGAGAACGTCGCGCAGTGCACCGGCGGCGCCGCCTCCACCACCGGCTTCCGCGACGGCCTGCCGCTCGTGACCGGGGCGCAGATCGGCGACAGCGGCACCGGCCTGCATCTGGCGCTCGGCATCGTCACCGCGCTCTATCAGCGCACGCATTCGGGCAAGGGCCAGAAGGTCACCGCCGCGATGCAGGACGGCGTGTTGAACCTCGCGCGCGTCAAGCTGCGCGACCAGCAGCGTCTCGAGCGCGGTCCGCTGAAGGAATACAGCCAGTTCGGCGAAGGCATTCCGTTCGGCGATGCCGTGCCGCGCGCCGGCAACGATTCCGGCGGCGGTCAGCCCGGCCGCATCCTGAAGTGCAAGGGCTGGGAGACCGATCCCAACGCCTACATCTACTTCATCACCCAGGCCCCGGTCTGGGAGAAGATCTGCGACGTGATCGGCGAGCCGACCTGGAAGACCGATCCGAACTACGCCAAGCCCGCAGTTCGCCTGCCGCGCCTGAACGAGATCTTCGGCCGCATCGAGCAGTGGACGATGACGAAGACGAAGTTCGAGGCGATGGAGATCCTCAACAAGGACGACATCCCCTGCGGCCCGATCCTGTCGATGAAGGAGATCGCCGAGGACCAGTCGCTGCGCGCGACCGGCACCGTGGTCGAGGTCGACCATCCCACCCGCGGCAAGTACATCTCGGTCGGCAACCCGATCAAGCTGTCGGATTCTCCGAGCGACGTGGAGCGCTCGCCCCTGCTCGGCGAGCACACCGACGAAATCCTGCGCAGCGTGCTCGGCTTCAGCGATCACCAGGTCGCCGATATCCACAAGTCCGGCGCGCTCGATCCGCCGCAGAAGCAGGCCGCGGAGTAAGCGGATCTGGTTCAAGCCAAGACGAAAGGGCCGCCTGATCAGGCGGCCCTTTTTGCATCAGAAAAGCCGTGCGGTCGCAGGCCCAAACCAAAAAACTGAAAAACAACCCCATGCACAGTAGCTAACTCACTGGCCGCAAAAGTATTTCGTATTTTACGAATCTACTTTGACGCGTCGGGCAAAACAGGGGTATTATGCCATTGCTCGAAAAGAGACGGCAGCATTCCGAGGAACCGACGCGATGGATGTCAGTTGTCTACTTAACCGGTGAGCTCTGCAAATGTAGCGCCTCCGCAGCGAGTGATTAAGCATCTCGTATCGAGGACGACATGTTGAAAGATAAACCCTCTGATCGCACCAAGCGTGAAGCCAACAAGGCGTTCAAGCCTGCCAAGACGCTGAAGCCGATGAATGACTACGCGAAGGACCAGCAATCCTTCAACGAGAACCGCGAGCGCCTGAAAGCCGAGCGCTTGGCCCGCGAGGACAAGCCGGGAAGCCGCTCGGAATAGGAATCGACGCTGGGCCTAGAGCATGGAAAGCACGACGATCCCGTCTTCGAGCTCGCCCGACTCCAGCCGCGTCCGCGCGATGCGCTCGAACTCCGTCCGGTATTTCTGAAGATAGCTGAAGGCCTGCTTCTGGGTCGCAAACGTGGTCGCAAGTCGGCACATCTGTCGGCCCGCGCCAAGCGCGAGAAAGAACGTGATTGTGCCACCGCCGTCCGATTTGACTCTAGGCAAGACCCGCACTCTTTGGCATGTGACCGGCCCTCTCCAGATTTTCGTCGGCGCTATCGAAGTCGGCTATTGCGCCTGCTTCTTCTTGCGCTTCGTCGGGGTGGGCGCCGGCAACGATGCTTGGAGGGTCGCGTCGGCGACTTCCTTGGCTACGCGCAGCTCTCGAAGTCGGGCCATGTTCTTGCGAACATCGGCGGCCTGCTTTTCGGCATCCGCCATCGCTTTTGCACCTTCTTCAGCAGCCAGGCGTTGACGATTGGAACGCGCGATGCCTTCGGGTGACGGTTCTGCCGATCTCTTGGCGCTCATCTTTCACCCTGTTCAACAGACAAAACCCGCTCAATCCAGGGATCGAGCGGGCAACGTTGCCGTTTCAGTACATCCGTGAAACGGCGCAGATAGCTCAAGCCAGCGAGAGATTCTCAGCGCTGACCTTGCCCCGCATCTTGTCGGTCTTGGCCTCGAAGGTGACCTTTTGGCCCTCGGCGAGACCCGCAAGACCAGCCCGCTCAACCGCGCTGATGTGAACGAACACATCGTTGCCGCCGTCGTCGGGCTGAATGAATCCGAAGCCCTTCTGGCCGTTGAACCACTTCACAGTACCTGTCGTCATTTTTCTTCTCCAAAGAGCACATATGTGCATTCCGCGTGACGCTCACGCAGAACCGTTTCAATTCGTCGATGTCGATGGAAAAGGAGCCCGCGGGCACATTCAACAAGGCACAGCGGCTGAACGAACAACTTTAGGGTATACCTGATCGTGTTTCCGCGCAAGGCTTGCCAGGGAGTTAATTGGCCCCAGGACGCCGGCGGAGGGTTTTACGGGTTTGAGGCGGCCTCGACGAGGCGAGGCCTCCTCGAAGAGTTCCGGACCAGTAACGTACCCTTGTGGACATACACGTCGCGGATTCATGCTAGAGTTCCTCATCACCGGCGGGGCACCTGGCTTTTGTCGGTGACGAGAACGCCGATTGCGCTCCCGCTTCATCAGCAAGGGAGGTGCGCTATGGAACAGCGTCGTTTCAAGCAGACCCAATCTCTCAAGCAACGGCTCGCCGAAGAGGTCGAACGTTTGCGCGAAGAGGTGCACTCGCTTCCTCCAGGTCATCGCCGCGAGGTCTTGCTGCAAAAGGTGCGGCAGGACGAGACAGCTATCCAGATCGATGCGTGGATCAGCTCACCGGGCCTGAGGGCGCCGACGTAAACGACAGCGGAATTGGGGCCTCGATCTATCCAGAGCTGCGCGCGTGGCACGTGAGCAGGCGCAGCCTGCGTATGGTATGCATGTCGCCACATCACGACACGCGCCACATGCAGGCCGGTTGAGCCCCATCACCAAGTGGCATCTTTCGCGGGACGACGACGCGACTTCCGGCCAACGGCGAAAAAAGATCGAGGTCAGCATGTCACTGTTGGGCAAGGCAGCCGTCGCAATGTGGTGGAACGTGCGTCCAGAGCAGCGCGCAGAATTCGGCGACTGGCATTCGCACGAGCATTTTCCGGAGCGGATGAGCATTCCCGGCTTCCGGCGCGGATCGCGCTGGGCCAGCACCGAGAATGCGGAAGGTTTCTTCGTGCTCTACGAGCTGGAGCAATACGACGTGCTTACATCGCGGGGATATCTCGACCGGCTCAACACGCCGACACCATGGTCGACCAAGATGATGCCGCATCATCTCGGCATGATCCGCAGCCAGTGCCGGATCGCAGCCAGTTTTGGCGGCGGCATTGCGACGTCGCTTGCGACCATCAGGCTTTCGCCGGATGCCGGACGGGAGACGGAGTTGCAGGCACACCTCTCGGAGACGCTCGGTGCCATGGCACAGAGGCCGGGACTAACGGGCGCCCACCTCCTCCTCACCGACACGCCCCGGACGAAATCGCCGACGACCGAGCAGCAGATCCGCGGGGCCGATGGCGTCGCCGATTGGATCGTGTTGCTGTCCGGTTACGATCCTGACGCAATCGAGCGCGTGACGGCCGACCAACTCTCACCATCCGGGCTTCGCGCTGCGGGTGCGCGTGACAATCTGACGCCGGGCCGCTATCGGCTTGCGTTCACGATGACGCCGCAGGATGCGACGGTGGTCTAGCGGTTCCGGCCAGACGATCCGCCGCAGGCATTGCCAACAAAAAGCCGGCAAGAAAATCGAGATGTTGTGTCGGATCGGCGGCGTCACGTTCGTCCTCTGCACATGAATGGGCAGCAGACGTCAACGTCGAGCCCGCCAATTGATGAGGATGACGATTATGCCCAGCACCGTACGCCTGCACCGTGTTCTGACGACCAGCCCGGAGAAACTCTATCGCGCCTTTCTCGAGGCGGACGCGCTTGCGAAATGGCTTCCACCCAATGGCTTTGCCTGCACCGTGCATCATCTGGAGCCCAAGGTCGGGGGCACCTTCAAAATGTCGTTCCGGAATTTTACGACGGGCCACAGCCACGCGTTTGGCGGCGAATATGTCGAGCTCGTCCCGGGCGAACGCCTGCGATACACGGACAGATTCGACGATCCCAACTTGCCTGGCGAAATCCAGGTGACTGTGGTGCTGAAGAAAGTGTTGGTGGGCACCGAGCTCGACATCACGCAGGCAGGCATCCCGGACGTCATTCCGCCGGAAGCCTGCTATCTCGGCTGGCAGGAATCGCTGCGGAATCTCGCAAGGCTCGTCGAGCCCGAGATCAACCAATAGCGCGAGGACAGGCGGGCGCGCGGCCATAGGCCTACGCGCCTGCCTAAAGCGCGTCATCGCGCTTCAGGTTTTTTGTTTGAGCATGATCTCCGCGCAAACGCGTTCCGCGTTTGTCGCGAGGCAAATCCGCTGCACGCTTTTCCGGATCATGCTTTCGACTTGAGCCCGCCGTCCGCGGTCCAGCGATCCGGATCGGGACTGTGTCCGATCAAGGCTAGGCCATAGGCGATCGACTCGAACTGGTCCCCCGACATCAGCCGTTCGTTGCCAAACCGCTCGGCGAACAGTTTTCGCACGGCGGGCACGAACGAAGTGCCGCCGGTCAAAAACACCTTTTCCACCTCGCGTGCGGTGATGCCGGCCTCGCCCAGCACCTTGTCGACGGTGGCGCTGAGCCGGGCCACATCGTCGGCAATCCAGCCTTCGAAGTTTTTCCGTGTGATGGTCGCGCCAATGTCGACGCCGCCGCCCTTGAAACGGAAGTCCACCTCGTCGTGGCCCGACAGCGCGACCTTGGCGTCGGACACCGCGCGGTACAGCGAAAAGCCGAGGTCGAGATCGACGATGGTGATGAAATCTTCAAGAAGCTTCGGCTTCAGCGCGGTTCGCGCAAGCTCGCGCAGCTCGCGGAGATCGCCGTTGCTCTTCATCAGCGCGAGCTGATGCCAGCGCGCGAGGTTGCTGTAGTGGCCGCTCGGGACCGGCAGCACCTTGTCGAACGAGCGGAAGCTCGAGCCCTTGCCCAGCCGCGGCGAGACGACGTGGTCGACGATGCGGTAATCGAACGTGTCGCCCGCAATCCCGATGCCGGCGTGCCCAAGCGGCTCGGCGCGCAAGTGGCCGCCCGCGCGCGAGAAACGCATCACCGAGAAATCGCTGGTGCCGCCGCCGAAATCCGCAACGAGGACCGTGGCATCGCGCTCCAGCCGGCGGGCAAAGGAGAACGCCGCCCCGACCGGCTCATAAACGTAACGCGCGTGACCGGCGCCGAGGCGTTCGAACGCGGCCCGGTAGCGCTGCATCGCCAGCACCTCGTCGGGATTGCCACCGGCGAAGCGCACGGGGCGGCCGACCGTGATGTTTGCGGCCTCGAAGCCGAACTTGCCACCGCCATGGCGCGCCAGCGTCCGCAGGAACGCCGCTAAAATATCCTCGAACTTGTAGCGCTGCCGAAACACCTGGGTGGTGTTGAAACTGCTGCTCGCGGCGAAGGTCTTGAACGATTGCAGGAAGCGGTAGATGTGGCGTCCTTCGAGAAACTGCTCGATCGCCCACGGGCCGCCTTCGGCCTGGGCTCCGGCTCCCGGCCGGTCCTCCCAGAAGCACAGGGCCGACACATAGACGCTGTGCCGTTGGCCGCCATGGTCGAAGCGGATGGCCTCGACCCGGCGGTCGTCCGCCGCGATCGCGACGACCGTGTTGCTGGTCCCAAAATCGATGCCGATCGAGACGGCGGGCGAGGCGCTCGACATGAACCACTCTGCGAGATGATTGGAAAAGGGGGCAGACCACTAGCGGTTTTGCACTGCGGTGCCAAGACCGGTCCCGTGGCGTACCGGGCGGATTCCGCACCCGTTTACGCCCAAAACGGCTGCTTTAATGCATCGTTATGCTGCAATGCGGTAGGTTAAATGCTGCCATGCAATGGAATGCATGGACTTTGGCATCTGGTATACATACGTTGCCGTTGAAATGAGACAGCGATACTGACCGTCTCGAGAAAGGAATTTCCGATGTCCAAGACCGCTTCCGTCGCGCTCGCCCCCTCCTCCACCTCGCTGTTCGCCCGTTTCATGGCCGCGCTTGATCGCTTGCTGATGGCCAGCGCCGAGATCTCGAGCCACAACGGCGACCTGCCCCGCTTCGGCCTGTAAAGGCGAGATCAGAGCCTGGCGCGTCGAATTGTCGCGCCGGTTGTAAAACAAGCGAATTCCTACTTTTGAAGAATGGCCCCGCTCAGCGGGGCCATTTCTATTTGGGAATCGGCTCATTCACGCCGCCTCGCAAAGAGGTTGCGTCATAAGCGCACAATGGGCCGGCGTGCGCTTGAAGCTTGGCATAATGAATACAACAATGCAGCCAACGCTCGCTCAAAAAAACAGAAGCGCTTATTGGAGGATTTATGACGGACATGGTGCAGGCAACAACAGCCCCTACAGCCGCGCGCGTCAGCGACACGTATCGCTGGGCGCAATTGGCGATCGGCGTAGCGGCCATGGTGATGATCGCGAACTACCAATATGGCTGGACGTTCTTCGTCCCGGACATCCAGAAGACTTTCGGTTGGGATCGCGCCTCGATCCAGTGGGCCTTTACGCTGTTTGTTTTGTTCGAGACCTGGCTGGTGCCGGTCGAAGGATGGTTTGTCGATAAATACGGTCCGCGCCTCGTCGTGCTCGTCGGTGGCGTGCTCTGCGCGATCGGTTGGGCGATCAACGCGCAGGCCACCACGCTCAACGGCTTCTATCTCGGCATGATCGTCGCCGGCATCGGCGCCGGCGGCGTCTATGGCACCTGCGTCGGCAACGCGCTGAAATGGTTTCCCGACAAGCGCGGCCTTGCCGCGGGCATCACCGCCGCAGGCTTCGGTGCGGGCTCGGCCCTCACCGTCGCGCCGATCCAGGCCATGATCAAGGACAGTGGCTTCCAGACCACCTTCCTCTATTTCGGCCTGGGACAAGGCATCATCATCTGCATCCTCGCGTTTTTCCTGCTTGCGCCGAAGCCGGGGCAGGTCCCGAACGTGGTGGCGAATGCAGCACTCGTGCAGACGCGTCGCAACTACCAGCCGACCGAGGTGCTGCGTCAGCCGATCTTCTGGCTGATGTACTTCATGTTCGTGATCGTCGGTGCCGGCGGCTTGATGGTGACGGCGAACCTGAAGCCGATCGCGGTCGACTGGAAGGTCGACAGCGTTCCGGTCACGCTGATCGGCATGACCATGACCGCGGTGACGTTCGCAGCGACGATCGACCGCGTGCTCAACGGCCTGACGCGTCCGTTCTTCGGCTGGATCTCCGACATGATCGGCCGCGAGAACACGATGTTCATCGCCTTCGGCATGGAAGGCTTTGGCATCTGGATGCTCTACCTCTGGGGCCAGGATCCAATCTGGTTCGTGATCCTGTCAGGCTTCGTGTTCTTTGCCTGGGGCGAGATCTACTCGCTGTTCCCGTCGACCTGCACAGATACGTTCGGCGCAAAATTCGCGACCACCAATGCCGGCCTGCTCTACACCGCCAAAGGCACGGCCGCGCTTCTGGTGCCGCTCGCCAATTATGTGCAGCAGACCTCCGGCCATTGGGACAACGTGTTCATCCTCGCGGCCGGCGCCAACATCCTGGCCTCTCTGCTCGCGATCCTCGTGCTGAAACCCTGGCGCAAGGTCGTGGTCGCGCAATCGACCGTCTGACACGCTTCGCGAACGCGATCTCGCGCGTGACGCCCGGCCCTCGTGGCCGGGCGTTTTCGTTTTGCGCGAAGCCCGCATAATTCTTAGAATCAGAAGGGAACCGCGCACTTTTCTTGAGCCCGCCCGCAAGATAGGGCTTGCATTCTGGAATATCGTATACCAAGCTCGCCTCTGCGCTTGCGACGATAAGACACAATGTTTGCGACATCAGGTCATCTTGGCAATTGATGTCGACCAGACAGGCGCTTGGGAGGTTGTTGATGATGTCCAGCACGGATGGCGCCGTGACCGCGGCGCCCCTTCGCACAGGTTTTCGTTGGTTCCAGCTCGGCATGGGCATCGTCTGCATGGCGATGATTGCCAACCTGCAATACGGCTGGACGCTGTTCGTGGATCCGATCGATGCGGCCCACCATTGGGGACGCGCCGCGATCCAGCTCGCTTTCACCATCTTCGTCGTCACCGAGACCTGGCTCGTGCCAATCGAAGCCTGGTTCGTCGACAAATACGGCCCGCGCATCGTCATCATGTTCGGCGGCGTGATGATCGCGCTCTCCTGGATTCTCAACTCCTATGCTGACACGCTTCCCCTGCTCTACGCGGCCGCGGTCGTCGGCGGCATGGGCGCGGGCGCGGTGTACGGCACCTGCGTCGGCAACGCCCTGAAATGGTTTCCCGATCGCCGCGGTCTCGCCGCCGGCGCGACAGCCGCAGGTTTCGGCGCAGGCGCCGCGCTGACCGTGGTGCCGATCGCGATGATGATCGCATCGAGCGGCTACCAGACCGCGTTCTTGAAGTTCGGCATCGGCCAGGGCCTGATCGTGTTCGTGCTCGCTTTCTTCATTCAGCCACCACGGATCTCGATCCCGCCGAAGAAGAAGCAGCTCAATCTGCCGCAGACCAAGATCGACTTTACCCCGCCCCGGGTGCTGCGTGCGCCTATTTTCTGGGTCATGTACCTCGTCTTCGTCATGGTCGCCTCCGGCGGCCTGATGACCGCGGCGCAGATCGCCCCGATCGCGCATGACTTCAAGATCGCCGACACGCCGGTCACGCTTCTCGGCTTCCAGATGGCGGCGCTGACCTTTGCGATTTCGCTCGACCGCATCTTCGACGGCTTCGGCCGCCCCTTCTTCGGCTGGGTCTCCGATACGATTGGCCGCGAGCACACCATGTTCATTGCCTTCGGTACCGCCGCAGTCATGCTGCTGACGCTGTCGGCCTATGGCCAGATCCCGATCGTGTTCGTGCTCGCGACCGCGGTCTATTTCGGTGTGTTCGGCGAGATCTACTCGCTGTTCCCCGCCACCTGCGGCGACACGTTTGGTTCGAAGTATGCGACCACCAACAACGGCATGCTCTACACCGCGAAGGGCACCGCCGCGTTGCTGGTCCCGCTCGCAAGCGTGATCTCGGCCGCCTATGGCTGGAAGGCCGTGTTCGTGGTGGCGGTGGCGCTGAACGCGACCGCCGCGCTGATGGCGCTGTTCGTGATCAAGCCGCTGCGCCGCTCCTTCATCCTCGGCAAGGAAGCGACGGTTGCGGAGACGGCGGCGGGAAGCACCAAGGCGGCATAGCCTCCGCACAACAACCGTATCCATCAAGAAGGGGCGCAGCGATGCGCCCTTTCTTTTTGGCTTATTCTTTTTGGCTTGCGGCACACGTCAGCATTGCTGTCGCAAGATTTATCGGAGCGGCCAAATCCAGCGCTTGACGATTGGCATAATGTATACCACACTTGCCCCATCATTCACCTAGGGAGGTTGCAATGCTGGTCGGAGACATTCTGCGCAAGAAGACGCCGCGCGTTGTTACGGTGCGAATGAACGAAACGGTGGGTATCGCCGCCAAGCTGATGCGCGCCAACAATATCAGCGCGCTGGTGGTAAAGGATGTGGTCCGCTCGGAGGGTAACACCGCCGTCGGCATGTTCACCGAGCGCGACGTGGTGCGCGCCGTCGCCGAGCACGGCGCCAACGGCGTGAATGTAAAAGTCTCGCAGCTCGTCTCGGTGCAGCAGCTCGTCTCCTGCACCTCGAGCGACACGATCGAGCATGTCCGGCACTTGATGAACCGGAATCATATTCGGCACCTGCCGGTCATCGACGATTACAGCCTCGTCTCCGTCATCAGCATGCGCGACATCGCCGCTGTCGTCGACGAAGCGATCAACGGCACGCCGCAAGCAGCCTAAAGCAACAAGACCTTTCCCCTGCGACTGCCGGCCCCGGCTCGGATCCTTCCGAGCCGGACCGGATCCTTCGTCCCGAAATTCCGGTTTTTGCCCTTCGAGGATTTCATGAAGATCTGCATCTACGGCGCCGGCGCGATCGGCGGATATCTTGGAGTGCAGCTCGCGCGCGCTGGCGCCGACGTCAGCCTCATCGCGCGCGGTGCGCACCTGGCCGCGATGCGCGAACATGGCCTGACGCTGCTCGCCGGCGACGAGAAGCATACGGTTCATCCGCGCTGCACCGACAACCCCGCCGAGCTCGGCGTGCAGGACTACATCATCATCACGCTGAAGGCGCATTCGATCACCGGCGTGATCGAGAAGATGCAGCCGCTCCTGGGCCCCCACACCCGCATCGTCACCGCCGTCAACGGCATTCCCTATTGGTACTTCCACAAGCACGGCGGCGCTTATGAGAACGCGACGCTGGAGAGCATCGATCCCGGCGGGCGGCAGTGGCGCGAACTCGGCGCCGAGCGCGCCATCGGCTGCATCGTCTATCCCGCGACCGAGATCGAGGCGCCCGGCGTGATCCGCCACGTCTACGGCAACAATTTTCCGCTCGGCGAGCCCTCGGGCGAAATCACCGCCGACGTGCAGCGTCTCGCCGACCTGTTCGTCGCGGCCGGTCTGAAGGCCCCTGTGCTCGACCGCATCCGCGACGAGATCTGGCTGAAACTCTGGGGCAATGTCTGCTTCAACCCGATCAGCGCGCTGACGCACGCAACGCTCGACGTGATCTGCACCGATCCGGCCACGCGCGCCCTGTCGCGCGCGATCATGATGGAGACGCAGGGCATCGCCGAGACCTTTGGCGTCAAATTCCGTGTCGATGTCGAGCGCCGCATCGAGGGCGCCCGCAAGGTCGGCGCGCACAAGACCTCGATGCTGCAAGATCTCGAGCGCGGCCGCCCGATGGAGATCGATCCGCTCGTTACCGTGGTGCAGGAGATGGGCCGCTTGACCAAAATCCCGACGCCTGCGCTCGACTCGGTGCTGGCGATGGTCACCCAGCGCGCCCGCATCGCCGGCCTCTATGACGGCGTCACCGCGCCCTCCGATCCCCGCGCACTGGCGGTGGCGTGATGGCTGGCGAGATGAAGAAATGGCTCCGCTTCCGCCACGCCGGCACAACCGGCTTCGGCACACTGACGCTATCCGGCATCAGCGTGCATGACGGCGAGATGTTCGGCCGCAATGCGCCGAACAGCAAGACACTCGCACTGTCGGAGGTCGAACTGCTGGCGCCGTGCGCGCCCAGCAAGATCGTCGCGCTCTGGAATAATTTTCACGCGCTCGCGGCCAAGCTGAACCAGCCCGAACCGCCGGAGCCGCTCTATCTCTTGAAAGCCACCACCAGCATCGCGGCACCCGGCGCCGTGATCCGCCGCCCCACCTCCTATGACGGCAAAACCACCTATGAAGGCGAGCTCGGCATCGTCATCGGCAGGACCTGCGCCCGCGTGTCGCCTGCGGAAGCCGATAGCTTCATCTTCGGCTACACCTGCGTCAACGACATCACCGCCAACGACATCCTGACCCGCGATCCTACCTTCCCCCAATGGGCCCGCGCCAAGGGCATCGACGATTACGGCCCGTTCGGCCCGGTGATCACGACCGGCCTCGATCCGGCCAAGCTCGTGGTCCGCACCATCCTCAACGGTGCGGAGCGGCAGAATTATCCGATCGCCGACATGATCTTCAGCGCGCAGGAGCTGGTCAGCAAGATTTCGCACGACATGACCCTGCTCCCCGGCGATCTCATCGCCGTCGGCACCTCCGTCGGCGTCGGCGTGATGAAGGAGCCGGTGAATATTGTGACGGTTTCGATCGACGGCATCGGCGAGCTGACGAACGAGTTTCGGCTGTAACAGCAAGCGCGGTGCCGTAGCGCGGATGAGCGTAGCGACATCCGGGAAACTCGCATCCACAACAAAAGTCCCGCATGTCGCTGCGCTCATGCGGGCTACGAGACTCCCCCTAGCCTCGGGAAAACCCGGCAATCTCGGCACGGCCATCCACCGTCGGCCCGGCCGCCGCCGCGCGCCCCGAAACACCCCGCACCTCCGCGCCCCTTGATCTCGGTTCCGCTCTCCAATAGCAATCATGGCGAGATTGTGCCGGCGTGAGGGCGTCACGATGTGGCTGTTTTTCCTGGTTGCCTGGTTTGTCCTGCTCGCCGCCATCGCGCTTCTCGCCCCGCAGGCGTTCGGTTACGACGTTGCCCATCTGCCCGCCCTGTTCGCGGGCCTGCCCGTGCCGCAGCGCATCGCAACCGGCGCGCTCCTGGCCACGGCCTTGGCGCTGATCGGCGCGGCGACCTGGCGGCTTTCGCGCCAGGACCGCAGCCTGAAGACGCTCCGCGATCGCCTCAAGAAGACCCGGGAAGACGTCGTCGTTGCCCACGCCCTGCAAAACCACCTGGATGCGACGGTCCAGCACCTGATCGAGAGCGACCCGCGGGAGGCCGTTTCCGCCCTCCACGACAAGCTGGGCGAGACCGAGCAGCGTGCCCTGCTCCAGCAAGGCCGCAACCAGTCCACCGACATGCACGACCAGCTCGCCGAAATCCGCCGCCGCCAGCAGGCGTTGCGGGAGATGGTCGGCAAGGTCGCCGATCAGCGCCGCGCGGTCGAGCCGGTCTTCACCGAAATCCGTGACCGCCAGAACCAGCTCGAGCGCTCGCTGCTCGACCTCGAGACCGACGACCGCAAGAACAACCTCGCCGACCGGCTGAAGAGCATCGCCCACGACATCTCGACGCTGCTGTCGCGGGTGGGCGCGGTGCAGGACACCTTCTCCACGCTCAACCAGTACAAGGAAGATCTGGCGAAATCCCACGCCGAAATGGTGCCGCTGCGCTCGTCTGATGCCGGCATCAACGCCCTGATCGGCGAATTGGGCCTGAGCCATGAACGCCTCGCCAAGACCGTCGATGAGCTCGAGACCGGCGGCGAGGCGCCGCTCAGCGCACGCGTCGAGACGCTGTCGCAGAACAAGATCGAGATCGAGCAGCGCCTCGCCCGCATCGACGACAGCGCCAACATCCTGAAGGCGATCCGGCTCGACTTCGAGGAGCTCGGCCAGCGCCGGGCCCAGCTCGAACGCTCGCTTGCCGATGTCGAGACTGATCCCGACGGCAAGACGCTTGCCGATCGCCAGAACGCGCTGAATGATTTCGTCATCCAGTCGCGCCAGCGCCTCGGCGCACTTCAGGAGACGCTGGCGACGCTGAACGCCTTCAAGACGGAGCTGTCGAAGTCGCAGGCCGATCTCGTCCCGCTGAAGGCGCCCGTGTTCGGCATCGAGGCCCTGATCACTGAGGTCAGCAGCACCCGCGATCTCCTCGCCAAGACCGTCGGCGAGATTGAGGCAAACGGCGGCGTGCCGCTCGCTTCGCGCGTCGACGCGCTCACCAAGAGCAAGCGCGAGGTCGAAGACCGGCTCGTGCGCATCTTCGACAATTTCAATGCACTCGACGGCCTGCGCAAGGAGATCGGCGGCATCTTCTCGACGATCCGGAATAGCCTGAACCGGATCGGGTGAGCCGTATCGGGTTCGAACCGCGATCACTACCGTTGCGACCAACAACGCATGCGCTTCATCCTCGGCCTCCTCTCTGCCCTGCTCGGTGCGCTCGCCGGCTGGTCCGGCCTTGCCGCGCTGGTAATCATGCTGGCGGGGCCGGACCGCGATGGCGGCATCGCCATGGGTGCATTCTTCAATATCGGCCCGTTCGGCGGCGTGGCCGGCCTGATCGCCGGCATTTGGCTGTTTGTGCGTTTCGGGATCGTTCGGAACGCAACGCCACAGCCCGCCACGGAAACCTCCGACGCCGCGCCTCACCGGGCCACGCGGCTCTCCGCGCCTTTTGCCGTCACCGTTCTGCTCACCGTGGCAATCCTTGGCTATTGGGGGTGGTACGAACTCATCCGTTCGCCCTATCTCAGCCATGGCTACATGACGCTCGCAATCGAGTTTCGTCTCCCCGCCGGCATGACCCTGCCGGACAAGGAAGAGGATGTGCAGATCGTAGTCGAGGAAGCGCGGGGATATGCGAACGCGCTGCTGCCTGCGAATTGGCGCGCCCATGAGGGCGACCGCAAAGCGATCATTGCCTCTGCCTCGTTGAGTTACAAGACGCGCCACCGCGCGGTCAGCCTGACGCTCCCGGGCGTGCCAACACAGAGCTGGCCGATCGATCTTCCTTCCGATCCCGATCCGACGCCCGGCTTTTCGCCCTCGCGCGTTGCGAGCGAACCTTCGCAAGCGAAAATCGAGATGCACTTTCGCCTCAGCGCCGACCGCTGAAGCGCGCGGAACTTCGAAACATTTCGACACACCTCACATCCCCGCGCGCCCGATAGATGCCGCCAACATGTCCCGCGCCCGCCGCACTGTGGACGCATTCCGACGCCCATCTGTGAGGCGTGTCTGGGGGCACGGCTCTGCCGTGTTTGGACCAAACCTTCTAGGGGTATGACTGTGAAGAAGATTGTATTTGTCGTGGGTGCTACGCTTGCTCTGGTGACGGCTGCGAACGCTGCGGATCTGCCGCGCCGGCAGCCCGTGCCGGTCTATCCGGCGGAGCAGGCGCCGATCGGCAAGATGCCGATTGGCAAGAGCCCGATTGGAAAAGCTCCGATCGGCAAGGCGCCGGGCCCGGTCGCGGCGCGCTACTGACGTTAAGTCATCGTTGAATCGGCGTTGAGCAGGGACAGTCGAGGGGCCAAGCGTGACAAGCAGATCTGAACGATTGGGGCGCCGCCTGCTTGCGGCGCTCACCCTCTCCGTTGTGCTCTCGTCCACGATTCAAGCGGCTTCGGCCCACGAAGCGAACAAGCGCGTCGCCGACGCGAACGCGCTTGTCTCGAACGACGCCGCATCACGACCGACGCCGCAATCCACCAGGCGCCCTGTCGCGCGCGCGGAAAAAGGTCCCTACTACGTCGACTTCCGCGCGCGGACGGCGGCGAGCTGGGGCCATGCCTTCGTCTGGTACGGCAAGACCAGCGAGCGCGCCGTCGAGGTCGCGGGCCTGACGCCCAAGGGCGACACCTGGACCTACGTGCTCGGTCACCTGACCTGGGTGCCGTCCGAGACCGGCGCCAGCTACGGCGATCTCGATCCGGACTATCTGACCGCGAACTATCGCGTCTATCTGAACGAAGCCGATGCCAAGCGCGTCTTCGCCTACATCAAGAAGCTGCAGGAGAGCTCGCCGGTCTGGAACGCCGAGACCACCAATTGCACCGGCTTCATCGGCGACATCGCCGAGTACATGGGCCTGAAGGTCCCCTACCGCTGGCAGCGCCCGGAGAACTTCGTCAACAGCCTCAAGGAAATCAACGGCGGCCGCCAGATGGTGCGGCTGTCGGCGGAGTAGCACCGATCCCGTAGCCCCGCGCCCAAATTATCCGCCCCGCGGAATCACCCGCACCTCCCGCATGACGCCCCGCCCCCACCGCACGTCCCCGCAATAGACTTTTCTCGACCCCAGCGGCATCCTGCCGGCATCAACCGATAACAGAGCCTGCGGGCCACGCGGGCGGGGGAAACAGGTCATGTTGCAGACACGGTTCACGAAACTCGTCGGCGTCGAGCACCCCATTGTCCAGGGCGGCATGCAATGGGTCGGGCGCGCCGAGCTGGTTGCGGCCGTCGCGAACGCCGGCGCGCTCGGCTTCATCACGGCGCTGACCCAGCCGACGCCAGAGGACCTCAGGAAGGAAATCGCGCGCTGCCGCGACCTCACCGACAAGCCGTTTGGCGTCAACCTCACCATCCTGCCCGCGATCAAGCCGCCGCCTTACGCCGAATATCGCGCCGCCATCATCGAGAGCGGCATCACCGTGGTCGAGACCGCCGGCAACAAGCCGCAGGAGCATGTCGACGAGTTCAGGAAGCACGGCGTCAAGGTCGTGCACAAATGCACCAGCGTTCGGCACGCACTCTCGGCCGAGCGCATGGGCGTCGACGCCATCTCGATCGACGGGTTTGAATGCGCCGGCCATCCCGGCGAGGACGACACCCCCGGCCTGATCCTGATCCCGGCCGCCGCCAACAAGATCAAGATCCCGATGATCGCCTCCGGCGGCTTTGCCGACGCCCGCGGCCTCGTCGCCGCCCTGGCGCTCGGGGCCGACGGCATCAACATGGGCACGCGCTTCATGGCCACCAAGGAGAGCCCCATCCACCAGCTCATCAAGGAGAAGATCGTCGCCAATGACGAGCGCGAGACCGAGCTGATCTTCCGCACCATGCGCAACACCTCACGCGTCGCCCGGAACGAGATCTCGACCAAGGTCGTCGCGATGGAGAAGGAAGGCGCCAAGTTCGAGGACATCCGCGAGCTCGTTGCGGGCGCCCGCGGCAAGATGGTCTATGCGACCGGCAATTCCGACGAAGGCATCTGGTCGGCCGGCCAGGTGCAGGGCCTGATCCAGGACATCCCGAGCTGCGCCGAGCTCATCTCCCGTATCGTGCGCGAAGCCGAAGCCATCATCCGCAGCCGGCTCGAAGGCATGATCGCTCATCCGAGCGCGCAAGCCGCTGAATAATCACTGCAAGAAGCGAGAGTAGTTCATGAAGGCTTATGTCTATGGCGCTGAGGGCGCTCGGATTTCCGACGTCGCTCAACCAAAACCTAAAGGCACCCAGGTGCTGGTCCGCGTCCGCGCCTGCGGGCTCAATCGCGCCGACACCGGCATGCGCAAGGGTCACGCCCATGGCGCAGCCGGCGGCGTCGGTACCGTGCTCGGCATGGAATGGGCCGGCGAAGTCGCCGAGCTCGGACCAGATGCCAAGGGCGTCAAGGTCGGCGACCGCATCATGGGCTCGGGCGGCGCCGCCTTCGCCGAATACACACTCGCCGACCACGGCCGGCTGTTCCGTGCGCCCTCGAACATGAACTTTGAGGAGGCCGCCACCCTCCCCGTCGCGCTCGCGACCATGTACAACGCCGTCATCATGGTCGGCGGCGTGCAGCCCGGGCAAGCCGTGCTGATCCAGGGCGCAAGCTCCGGCGTCGGCCTGATGGCGATGCAGATCGCCAAACTCAAGGGCGCCAAGCTCGTGATCGGCTCGTCCACCGATGCCTATCGCCGCGGCCGGCTGAAGGAGTACGGCGCCGACCTCGCGGTCGACTCCTCCGATCCCAAATGGGTGGACGAAGTCCTGAAGGCCACCGGCGGCGAAGGCGTCGACCTCATCGTCGACCAGGTCTCGGGCAAGGTCGCCAACCAGAACCTCGCCGCGACGAAGATCCTGGGCCGCATCGTCAATGTCGGCCGGCTCGGCGGCACCCATGCCGACTTCAACTTCGACCTGCATGCCGCCCGCCGCATCAGCTACATCGGCGTCACCTTCCGCACCCGGAGCATCGAGGAGATCCGTGAGATCTTCGACGAGGTCAGGAAGGACATCTGGGGCGCGGTCGAGTCCCGAAAGCTGCAGCTGCCGATCGACAAGGTGTACGCGTTCGACGACATCGACCGGGCGTTCGAGCACATGGAGGCGAACAAGCATCTCGGCAAGATCGTCGTGACCCTCTGATGCCGGCCCCGATGCGCTTGCTCGGGCTCGCGATCGCATTTCTGCTGCTCGTTGCCGCCTGCGAGACGCAGGCGGCCGGCATCAGGCGGATCAGGATCGAAGGGAGCGCGACGGGACCGTTGATCGTCGGCGCGGTCTGGTACCCCTGCGCGACATCGGTGCAAGATGCGGGGGACGGCAACGTCGCGCTGTCGGGTGTGAAGGATTGTCCTCTCGCCGGCGAGAAACTCCCGCTCATCGTGATGTCGCACGGCAGGATGGGATGGTTCGGCGGCGGTCACGATATCGCGGCTGCACTGGCAGACGCCGGCTTCGTGGTCGCTTCTATCGACCACCCCAACGACAACGAGCGCAACCACAGCGGCACCGACGGCCTCGAGGTCTTCGCTGGCCGTTCCGGCGACATCAAGCGGCTGGTCGATTTCATGCTCGCCGACTGGCCAGACGCCGGCCATATCGACAGCAAGCGCATCGGCCTGTTCGGCTTCTCGGTCGGCGGCTATACCGGCCTCGTCGTCATTGGCGGCGCCCCCGATTTCCGCAAGGGCCTGCCACGCTGTGCGCGAACCGATCTGCGCGCCCTGCCGGTCTGCGCGCAACTGGAGAACGGCGAGCTTCCGCGTGAGGCCCCCGCGCATGATCCACGCATCAAGGCTGCGGTCATCATCGATCCCTGGCCGGCATTCCTGCTCCCCGCCGATCATCTGTCGGGCGTGACCATCCCCATTCAATTGTGGAGCTCGGATCCGGCGCATGAGTCCGACGGCGTATCCGGCTGTTGCGCAGCCATGATCAGGGACGGGCTGGCATCCAAGCCCGAATGGCATTTCGTCGAAAACGCGAACCATTTCGCATTTCTCGCGGTCTGCTCCCCGAAACTGGCGCTGGACGCACCCAGGATTTGCGCCACCCCTTCGGGCTTCGATCGCTCGGCCTTTCACGAGCGATTCCAACCCGAGATGATTGCCTTCTTCCGCAGGACCTTGAACGAAGCGCGCGACCATTGAGCCCACGAAACTCGGAAGCATTCGCAACAGCCCGCTCCTGCAAATCACTAGCGACTACACCTGTGGATCATCGCTTGATGTTCACGGTCGGGCTGCTACATCCCCGCCATGAGCGCACAGCACAACAAGACATCGGTCGCGGCAATCTCGATCTTCGCCAGCGGCGGCATGGCGGCGGCCAAGTTCGTGGTCGGCATCGCGATCGGCTCGCTGGCGCTGATCTCCGAAGCCCTGCACTCCTCGATCGACCTGGTCGCGACCATCATCACCTGGGCGGTTGTGCGGGTGTCCGACAAGCCGGCCGACGACGAGCACCATTACGGCCATGGCAAGCTGGAGAGCATCTCCGCGCTCGGCGTCACCGCCCTGCTCTACGTGCTCGCCGGCGGCATCCTGGTCCAGGCCTACAGTCACCTTCGTGAAGGAACCGCGCCGCCGACAATCTCGGCCGTGCCGTTCGTGGTCCTGGTGATCGACATCGCCGTTAATTTCTGGCGCGCCCGCGCCCTGCACCGTGCCGCCCGCGAAACCAGGAGCCAGGCGCTTGCCGCGGACGCCCTCCATTTTGCCTCGGACGTGCTGGGCTCGTTCGCGGTGATCGTCGGCCTGATCCTCGCCGCCCTCGGCTTCTGGTGGGGTGACGCCGCCGCAGCCGCCGCGGTTGCCGTGATGATCGCGCTGCTCGGTCTGCGCATGGCCAGCTCCACCGTGCAGACGCTGCTCGATCGTGCGCCGGAAGGCGCGCAGGAAAAAGCCACGGACGCGATCCGCAGCGTGCCCGGCGTGATCGATGTCGAGCGGCTGCGGGTGCGCATGGTCGGGGCGACCACGTTCATCGACACCATCGCGAAGGTGCCGCGGACCTACCCGATCGACCGCGTCGAGGAGATCAAGCGCAACGCGCAGGCAGCCGTCGACAAGGCATTCGGCGATACCGACCTCACCTTCACCGCGGTCCCCGTCGCGCGCGACAACGAGACCGTGCGCGACCGCATCATGGTGATCGCGCATAATTCGGGCCTCGCCATCCATCACGTCACGGTCCACGACCTCGGAGGCAAGCTGATCGTCGGCATCGACCTCGAGGTTGGCGCCGAGATGCAGCTCGAGGCTGCCCATGACATCGCCAATACGCTGGAGCGCAACATCCAGGAAGAGTTCGGCGCGGACGTCGAGGTCGACGTCCATATCGAACCGCTGGAACCGGAACTGCCGTTCGGCGTCGATGCCGCGCCGGAACGGGTGCAAACCATCGCCGCCGCTCTCACGGAATACGCCACCGGCGGCGAGATCCACGACATTCATAACGTGCGCGTACGCGACACCGAGGGCGGCGAGATCGTCAACTTCCATTGCCGCGCCGCGCCGTCGATGAGCGTGATCAGGGTGCACGAGCATGTCGATGCGATCGAACGCGCGCTACGTCGCGCGTTCCCGAGCGTGAAGCGCGTCATCAGTCACGCCGAACCACCGCGCGCATGATGCAGAACGTGCGACGAGTCACACGTTCTCGTTTCGGACTCATTGCAGTACGTAATGTTGCGGGCGACCAACGCGCAAACTCTGCATTGGATAAGAATAAATCCGCATTAACGATTCGTTGACTCTCGACAGCCTGCGAAAACTGGATTCAAATCGGCTTGATTCGGAAGCGACGTGGGGCTGCTTCCGAACTTAAGTTGCAAGCAGGTTTCAGGGGGCCGAAGGCATGGCGCGCGCAGACGCCGCGAACGCGTGCGTCCAATCCGATTCGATCAAAGGATTGGCGCAATCGATCGCGAAACCTGCCTATCATCGGCTGTTGATCGCCGAGCCGGCGCTACGACGCGCCGTGCCGACGCTCATCATTGCCTTTCTGATCACGATCTGCCTCGGCGCTTTCGTCCAGGTCGTCGATCAGACGCGCCAGAAGCGCCTGGTGATCCGGCACGACATTTCGGCACTCGCCGACCTGCTTGCCGAGCGTATCGACCGCGTCACCTCGATGCGCGCGGAGCGGCTGAAGAACATCGAGAACCTGCCGACGCTGCTGCCCGACCTGATCCCGTCCTGGGGCACCGCCTCGGGCCGCCACGTCATCGTCACCTCGGCCGGCGTCGACCGCCGCATCCTCGCCCGCATTCCGATCGACAGCGATCCGGCTGGCAATGACCGCCTGCTCGATGCCATCACCACCGCGCAGCTGCTGGCGGCACCGCCGCGCGACAGCAACATCTCCGACATGACGCTGCCGAACGGCAACGCCGCGATGGCGACCTCGCGGCCGATCCAGTCGCTGCCCGGCCTCGTCACCGTGATCCAGGAGCGCAATGAGCCGATCTGGGGCTCGGATGCGGCGCTCTCGGTGACGCTGTCGGCGACCACCGGCTTCGTCGTCCTGATCCTCGGCTTCGCCTTCCACTGGCAGTCGACCCGTGCCCGCGAGGGCGACCTCATCAACGACGCCGTGCGCGGCCGCATCGACACCGCGCTCAACCGCGGCCGCTGCGGCCTGTGGGACTGGGATCTGTCGCGCGGCCGAATCTTCTGGTCGCAATCGATGTTCTCGATGCTCGGCCTCGACGGCCGCAACGAGCTCCTCACCTTCGGCGAGGTCAACGCGCTGGTGAAGTCCGACGACATCGACCTGTTCGCGATCGCCGACCAGCTCATCTCCGAGAAGATCGACCATATCGACCAGACCTTCCGCATGCAGCATGTCGACGGCCACTGGATCTGGCTTCGCGTCCGCTGCGAGCGGACGCACGCGACGGGCGATTCCGGCATGCACCTGATCGGCATCGCGGTCGACATCACCGAGCAGAAGAGCCTCGCCGAGCGGACCGTGGAGGCCGATTTACGCCTGCGCGACGCGATCGAGACCATTCCGGAAGCCTTCGTGCTGTGGGACGCGAGCGACCGCCTGGTTCTCTGCAACTCGCACTTCCAGCGTCTGCACAAGCTGCCCGACTCGGCCGTCATCCCGGGCACGTCCTATGAGACCGTGCTCGAAGTCGGCCGCATGCCGGAGGTCCGCACCCGCCACAACGAGACCGCAAGCCAGGGCCCGGGCGCGCGCACCTTCGAGGCTCAGCTCGACGACGGCAGTTGGCTGCACATCAGCGAGCGCCGCACCAAGGACGGCGGCTACGTCTCGGTCGGCACCGACATCACCCGGATCAAGGAGCACGAGCAGAAGCTCGTCGACAACGATCTGCGCCTGCGCGCCACCGTGATCGACCTGAAGCGTTCGCAGGCGGCGCTGGAACGCCAGACCATCGAGCTCGCCGATCTCGCCGAAAAGTATCAGCGGGAAAAGACCCGGGCCGAGGAAGCCAACCAGACCAAGTCGAAATTCCTCGCCAATATGAGCCACGAGCTGCGCACGCCGCTCAACGCCATCATCGGCTTCTCCGAGATCATGGGCTCGGGCATGTTCGGTGAGCTGGGCTCAGAGAAGTACCAGGAATACTGCCACGACATCCTGACCAGCGGCCACTACCTGCTCGAGGTCATCAACGACATCCTCGACATGTCCAAGATCGAAGCCGGCCGCATGAAGCTCGACATGGAAGAGCTCGATCTGGCGCAGACGCTGGCGGAGTCCCTGCGGGTGGTCACCGGCCGGGCGCAGGACAAGAACCTGACGCTCGATGCCGATATCGAGACATCCATCTCGGTCGTCGCCGATCGCCGCGCCACCAAGCAGATCATCGTCAACCTGCTCTCCAACGCGGTGAAGTTCACGCCGGATGGCGGACGCATCGTGGTGCGCAGCCGGCAGCTCGAGGACAAGATCGTCCTGATGATCGCCGACACCGGCATCGGGATTGCACAGCACTCGCTGGCGCGGCTGGGGCGTCCGTTCGAGCAGGTCGAGAGCCAGCTCACCAAGACCTATCACGGCTCCGGCCTCGGGCTTGCGATCGCGCGCTCGCTGGCGCAATTGCACGGCGGCAGTATGCGGCTGCGCTCCAAGCTCGAAGTCGGCACGGTCGTGCGCGTGACCCTGCCGCGCGACGCCATCAAGGCGGCGGCCGGAATATCCGCAGCGGCTTAAGTCACGATTGCAGCGTCGGCGCCACTTCGCGCGCGATATTGACCAGCGCCGCGATCAGCGGCGTCATCGGATCACGCTGCGGGATTACCAGACCAATGCTGTAGTTGACCTCGGGATCGACGATCGGGATCGAGCGGACCTTGTCGGACAGGCCGAGCGTCTCGGCGAGCTTCGCCGGCATCACGCTGGCCCACCGCCCCGTCTTCACATGCGTGTACAGCACGAGCAGCGAGTTCGAGGTCAAGGTCGGCGTCGCTTCCGCGCCGACCGAGCGCAGCGCGCGGTCGATGATGCGGCGGTTCTGCATGTCGGGTGTCAGCAGGCACAACGGCACCTGCCCGACCTCGGTCCAGGTCACGGACTCGCGGTCGCCGAACATCGCATCCGGCGCGGTCAGGAGACGATAGCTCTCGTTGTAGAGCGGAATGGTGCGCACCTTGCCGATCGGCTCGTTCTCGATATAGGTCAGCCCCGCATCGACCTCGAGATTTTCGAGCAGCCCCAGCACTTCCGAAGACGTCGTGGACTGGATACGGAAGCGCACCTCGGGATGCTTGGCGCGGAACGGCGTGGTCAGCGCGGCGACCATGCCGAGCACGGTCGGGATCGCCGCGATGCGGATCTCGCCGGACAGCTTGTCCTTGAGCGAGTTGATCTCCTGGCGCATCGCCCGGGCATCGCCCACGATCCGCCGTGCCCAATCCAACGCCCGTTCGCCTTCCGGCGTAAAGCCCTGGAACCGGGACCCACGCTGGACCAGCATCACGCCGAGAATCTCTTCGAGCTGCTTCAGCCCGGTCGACATGGTCGGCTGGGTCACGCCGCAGGCCTCCGCCGCGCGCCCGAAATGCCGCTCCTTTGCGAGCGCCAGCAGCAGTTCAAGCTTGTCGAGCAACCGGTCGTCCCCTCGGATTCTGTCGTGGCATACAAGCTAGCACGCCCCACCCCTGCCAACACGTAAAAACCGGGCGGCGGATCAACCCTGATCGCGATTTCATATCGCCCGATTGCATCCGTCAATCGATCTGAATTCGCAATCGCAGCATGAGACAGCTTTATTGATCTTTGAACGATTCCAAATAGTTTGCGAGGCAGGGACGCTCTGGTTGAGAACGAAGAATGACAGCGGTTTACGAGCCTTGTTACGAGCCTTGGGACGAGACGCGCGGCACCGAGATCATCGCCGAACATGCCAGGCAGGAGGGCGCGACGCTCGTCATCCTGCACGCGCTCCAGGAGGCATTCGGCTATATCCCGGAGGCGGCAATTCCCATGGTGGCGCAGGCACTGAATTTGTCGCGCGCCGAGGTCCATGGCGTGTTCACGTTCTACCATGATTTCCGCCACAAGCCGGCCGGCCGCCATGTGCTGAAGCTCTGCCGCGCCGAAGCCTGCCAGGCTGCGGGCGGCGACGCGCTGGCTGCGCGCGCGGAAGTGAAGCTCGGCGTTTCCCTTGGAAATACCACGGCGGATGATCGCGTCACGCTGGAGCCGATCTACTGCCTCGGCCTGTGCGCGACCGCGCCGTCCGCGATGCTCGACGGCCGCCTCGTCGGCCGGCTCGACGAGAAGCGCCTCGATGCACTGGTTGCGGAGGCGCAGCGATGAAGATGAAAATCTTCGTTCCCCGCGATGCGGCTGCCGTCGCCGTCGGCGCCGATGAAGTTGCAACAGCGTTCGAGCAGATCGCACAGACGCGCGGCCTGCCGATCGAAATCGTCCGGACCGGCTCGCGCGGGCTTTGCTGGCTGGAGCCGATGGTCGAGGTCGCGATCCCTGAGGGCCGCGTTGCCTATGGCCCGGTGAGCACGGAGGACGTTGCCTCCGTGTTCGAGTCCATGGCCAGCAATGGACCGCATCCACTGCGGCTTGGCGTCGCAGACGAGCTCCCCTGGCTCAGGCGCCAGACCCGCCTCACCTTCGCCCGTTGCGGCGTGATCGATCCGCGCTCGCTCGACGACTACCGCGCCCATGGCGGCTACAAGGGCCTGGAGCGCGCGCTGTCGCTCGGCTCCGACGCGATCCTCGCCGAGGTCACCGCATCCGGTCTGCGCGGCCGCGGCGGCGCGGGCTTCCCGACCGGCATCAAGTGGAAGACGGTGGCGCAGACGAAGGCCGACCGCAAATTCATCGTCTGCAACGCCGACGAAGGCGACAGCGGCACCTTCGCCGACCGCATGATCATGGAGGGCGATCCCTTCCTGGTCATCGAGGGCATGACGACCGCCGCGATCACTGTCGGCGCGACCAAGGGCTACATCTACATTCGCAGCGAATATCCGCACGCCATCGAGGCGATGAAAGCTGCGATCATCGCAGCAGAGCGCGGCGGCTATCTCGGCAGCAAAATCGGCGGCTCCACGTACAGTTTCGATCTCGAAGTCCGCGTTGGCGCCGGCGCTTACGTCTGCGGCGAAGAGACCTCGCTGCTGGAGAGCCTCGAAGGCCGCCGCGGCCTCGTGCGTGCCAAGCCGCCGCTGCCGGCGCATCACGGCCTGTTCGGCAAGCCGACCGTCATCAACAACGTGCTGTCGTTCGCGGCCATCCCCTTCATCCTCTCCGAAGGCGCCAAGGCCTATGCCGATTTCGGCATGGGCCGCTCGCGTGGCACGATGCCGATCCAGCTCGCCGGCAACATTCGCCAGGGCGGGCTGTTCGAGACCGCGTTCGGCGTCACGCTCGGCGAGCTCGTCGACGACATCGGCGGCGGCACGTTTACGGGCCGTCCCGTTCGCGCGGTGCAGGTCGGCGGTCCCCTGGGCGCCTATTTCCCGCGTGCGCTGTTCGATACGCCGTTCGACTACGAAGCTTTCGCCGCACGCGACGGCCTGATCGGCCATGGGGGCATCGTCGTGTTCGACGACAGCGTCGACATGCGCAAGCAGGCGCGCTTTGCGATGGAGTTCTGCGCGGTCGAATCCTGCGGCAAGTGCACGCCGTGCCGGATCGGCTCGACCCGCGGCGTCGAGACCATCGAGAAGATCATCCGCGGCGAGCGCGTCAGCGAAAACCTCGCGCTTGTCGAAGACCTCTGCAACACCATGAAATTCGGCTCGCTCTGCGCACTCGGCGGCTTCACGCCGTACCCTGTGCTGAGCGCATTGAAGCACTTCCGGGAGGATTTCGTCCCGGCCCCGACCACGCTTCAAGCCGCGGAATAGGAGAACAACGATGTCTCTGATCGAAGAAATCGACTACGGCACGCCGCGCTCCAAATCGGAAACGATGGTGACGCTGACCATCGACGGCAACCAGGTCACGGTGCCCGAGGGCACCTCGATCATGCGGGCCGCGATGGACGCCGGCCACCAGATCCCAAAGCTCTGCGCGACCGACATGGTCGACGCCTTCGGCTCCTGCCGTCTCTGCGTCGTCGAGATCGAGGGCCGCGCCGGCACGCCGGCCTCCTGCACCACGCCTGTCATGCCCGGCCTCGTCGTGCACACCCAGAGCGAGCGGCTGAAGAAGCTGCGCAAGGGCGTGATGGAGCTCTACATCTCCGACCATCCACTCGACTGCCTCACCTGCGGCGCCAATGGCGATTGCGAATTGCAGGACATGGCGGGCGCGGTGGGCCTGCGCGACGTCCGCTACGGCTATGAGGGCGAGAACCACGTCTTCGCCAAGTCCCACGGCGAGATCAACGCCGCCTGGATGCCGAAGGACGAATCCAACCCCTACTTCACGTATGACCCTTCGAAGTGCATCGTCTGCTCGCGCTGCGTCCGCGCCTGCGAAGAAGTACAAGGCACCTTCGCGCTGACGATCTCGGGCCGCGGCTTTGACAGCCGCGTCTCCCCCGGCATGAGCGAGAGTTTTCTCGGCTCCGAATGCGTCTCCTGCGGCGCCTGCGTGCAGGCCTGCCCGACCGCGACGCTGACGGAAAAGTCGGTGATCGAGATCGGCCAGCCCGAGCATTCGGTCGTCACCACCTGCGCCTATTGCGGCGTCGGCTGCACCTTCAAGGCCGAGATGCGCGGCGAGGAAGTCGTGCGCATGGTGCCGTACAAGGACGGCAAGGCCAATCGCGGCCATTCCTGCGTCAAGGGCCGCTTCGCCTGGGGCTACACCAACCACAAGGAACGTATCCTCAAGCCGATGATCCGCGAGCGGATCGAGGATCCCTGGCAAGAGGTCTCCTGGGACGAAGCGTTCTCGTTTGCCGCGGCAAAGATGCGCGGCATCCAGAAAAAATACGGCCGCGACGCCATCGGCGGCATCACCTCGTCCCGCTGCACCAATGAAGAAACCTATCTGGTGCAGAAGTTGATCCGCGCCGGCTTCGGCAACAACAATGTCGACACCTGCGCCCGCGTCTGCCACTCGCCGACCGGCTATGGGCTGTCCGTCACCTACGGCACCTCCGCCGGCACGCAGGATTTCGACTCGGTCGAGAATACCGACGTCGCCTTGATCATCGGCGCAAATCCGGCTTCGGCTCATCCCGTCTTCGCCTCCCGCCTGAAGAAGCGGCTGCGCCAGGGTGCCAAGCTGATCGTGATCGATCCGCGCCGGACCGAAATGGTGGAATCACCGCATGTGAAGGCGCTGCATCTGCCGCTGATGCCCGGAACGAACGTTGCGGTCGTGACGGCACTGGCGCATGTCATCGTCACCGAGGGTCTCGCCAACGAAGCCTTCGTGCGCGAACGCTGCGACTGGGCCGAGTTCGAGGAATGGGCCGCCTTCGTCGCCCAGCCGAAGCACAGCCCGGAGGCGACCGCAATCCTGACCGGCGTCGATCCGCAGGATCTGCGCGAAGCCGCCCGCATCTACGCCACCGGCGGCAATGCCGCGATCTATTACGGCCTCGGCGTCACCGAGCACAGCCAGGGCTCGACCACCGTGATCGCGATCGCCAACCTCGCGATGGCGACCGGCAATATCGGCCGTCCCGGCGTCGGCGTGAACCCGCTGCGCGGCCAGAACAACGTTCAGGGCGCCTGCGACATGGGCTCGTTCCCGCACGAGCTCCCTGGTTATCGCCACATCTCGGGCGATGCCGTGCGCGATCAGTTCGAAGCGCTGTGGAACGTCAAGCTCAATCCCGAGCCGGGCCTGCGCATTCCCAACATGTTCGATGCCGCGATCGAAGGCACGTTCATGGGCATCTACGTGCAGGGCGAGGACATCCTGCAATCCGATCCGAACACCAAGCATGTGGTCTCGGCGCTGTCGTCGATGGAATGCGTCATCGTTCACGACCTCTTCCTGAACGAGACCGCGAACTACGCCCATGTCTTCCTGCCCGGCTCGAGCTTCCTCGAGAAGGACGGCACCTTCACCAACGCCGAACGCCGCATCCAGCGTGTTCGCAAGGTGATGACGCCGAAGAACGGCATGGCCGACTGGGAGGTCACCATCGCCCTCGCCAAGGCCATGGGCTATGACATGCCCTACAATCACCCGTCCGAGATCATGGACGAGATCGCGGCGCTGACGCCGACATTCACCGGCGTCTCCTACGCCAAGCTCGACGAGCTCGGCTCGGTGCAGTGGCCCTGCAACGAGAAGGCGCCGGAGGGCACACCGGTGATGCATATCGGCGGCTTCGTCCGCGGCAAGGGCAAGTTCGTCGTCACCGAATATGTCGCCACCGACGAGCGCACCGGCCCGCGCTTCCCGCTGCTGCTCACGACGGGGCGCATCCTCAGCCAGTACAATGTCGGCGCGCAGACAAGGCGCACCGACAACGTGGTCTGGCATGCCGAGGACCGGCTGGAGATCCATCCGCACGACGCCGAGCAGCGCGGTGTACGCGATGGCGACTGGGTGCGGCTGAAGAGCCGTGCCGGCGAGACCACACTGCGCGCGGAGATCACCGACCGCGTCGCGCCGGGCGTCGTCTACACCACGTTCCACCACCCGGACACACAGGCCAACGTGATCACGACCGAATATTCGGACTGGGCGACCAACTGTCCCGAGTATAAGGTGACGGCAGTGCAGATCTCGCCGTCGAACGGCCCGTCCGACTGGCAGAAGACCTACGACGAGCAGGCGCGGCACTCCCGCCGTATCGCGCCAGCTGAGGCTGCGGAGTAACGCATGCACGTGCCGGTCCAGGCCATCGACCGCGAAATCTGGCGCGACGGTGTTGCGTCTGAAGGGACGCGGCTGATCCCCGAGGAGACGCCGCTGGCGCTGACTTATAATGGCGGCACCTACGCAGTCATGATGGGAACGCCGCAGAACCTGGAAGACTTCGCGGTCGGCTTCAGCCTGGACGAAGGTATCGTCAAATCCGTCGACGAGATCCGGTCGCTCGAGGTGGTCCGCCTCGACGACGGGATCGAGCTGCGGATGTGGCTGGCCTCAGAGCAAGCCGGACGCATCAGCGAGCGCCGTCGTCACATCGCAGGGCCGACCGGCTGTGGCATCTGTGGCATCGATTCAATTGCGGAGGCCATACGGCCTGCGGCGATCGTGCCGCAGGGCGAGACCTTCACGCCCGAACAGATCATGGCGGCGATGCAGGCCATTGCTCCCCTGCAATCGATCAATATCCAGACCCGCGCGGTCCACGGAGCGGCATTTTGGTCGCCATCGCATGGCATCGTAGCCCTGCGCGAAGATGTCGGCCGCCACAACGCACTCGACAAGCTCGCAGGTTCGTTGGCGCGTAGCCGGACAGACGCGAGCGTCGGGATGGTGCTGCTGACGAGCCGTGTCTCGGTCGAGATGGTGCAGAAGACGGCCGCAATCGGCGCGCCTGTGCTGGTCGCGGTCTCCGCACCCACCGCGCTCGCAGTCCGCACCGCGGAGGCCGCCGGCATCACGCTGATCGCGATTGCGCGCAGCGACGGGTTTGAAGTGTTCACGCACCAGGGCCGCGTCACGGCTCATCGTGCTTCGGAGATTATCCATGTCGTCGCCTGACCGCCTCGTCTACATGGCCAACCAGATCGGCACATTCTTCCGCAGCCAGGGCCACGACAAGGCCGTGCCGGGGATCGCCGAGCACATCAAGAAGTTCTGGGACCCCCGGATGAAGCGCGCGATCTTCGCTCACCTCGACGCCGGCGGCGCCGGACTTGAGCCGAACGTGCTCGAAGCCCTGACCTCGCTGAAGCAGCCCTGAGCGCAGGCGCCGCGCAGCGTCACTCTATCAAAATCGCACGATTATCTCGCCGCAGCCTCTGATATGCGGCGCGGCCACATGTCAGCTCGCAAATTATTGCGTGGCTCATCGGCGCGCGCCGGCACTATCCTGTCGCTTCAGACGACGACAGGACGGCCGATGACCAAAAAGAAGCTCGAAGGCATTGAAGACTACCAGGGCGCAGCCGCAGGCTGGGGCGCGCTCAAAGCTGTCGCCGACGCGGTTCGGGGGCAGATGGCCGTCGGCAAGGAGACCCATGGCCTTCTGACCATGAACCAGCCCCACGGCTTCGATTGCCCGGGCTGTGCCTGGCCGGACCCGAAGCACACCTCCTCGTTCGAATTCTGTGAAAATGGCGCCAAGGCGGTGTCGTGGGAGGCGACGGCCAAGCGAACCACGCCCGAGTTTTTCGCAAGCCACACCGTCAGCGAGCTATGGAGCTGGCAGGATTTCGACCTCGAAAATGAAGGCCGTCTCACCCATCCGATGGTCTACGACCGCGCCACCGATCGGTATCTGCCGATCTCGTGGCAGGACGCGATGAGCCAGATCGGCGCGGCGCTGCGCGCCCTGCCCGATCCCAACACGGCGGAATTCTACACATCGGGCCGCGCCTCGAACGAGGCCGCATTTTTGTATCAGTTGTTCGTTCGCGAATACGGCACCAATAACTTTCCCGATTGCTCGAACATGTGCCACGAGGCCACCAGCGTCGGCCTGCCGGAATCGATCGGGGTCGGCAAAGGCACCGTGACGCTGGAAGATTTCGACCACAGCGATTGCATTTTCTGCATCGGCCACAATCCCGGCACCAATCATCCGCGCATGCTGACGACGCTGCGCGAGGCTTCCAAACGCGGCGTGCCGATCATTGCGATCAATCCGCTTCGCGAACGCGGCCTGGAGCGATTTACATCGCCGCAGAGTCCGGTGGAGATGTTGACACTCGATTCCACGCCGATCGCATCCTCCTACTATCTGGTCAAGGTCGGCGGCGACATCGCGGTGCTGAAGGGAATGATGAAGACCCTGCTTGCACTCGACGCCAAGAGCCTCGCGGAGGGTGGCCCCGGCGTGCTCGACCGCGAATTCATCGCGGCCCACACCTCGGGCGTCGAGGCCCTGCTGGCGGATATCGAAGCAACGGACTGGGATGCGATCGAACAAGCTTCGGGTCTGCCGCGATCCGATATTGAAGCCATCGGCACCGTTTACGCCAACGCCAATCGCGTCATCATCAATTACGGTATGGGCATCACCCAGCACCGCCACGGCACCGGCAATGTGCAGCAGATCGCCAATCTGCTGATGCTTCGCGGCAATATCGGGCGCGAAGGGGCCGGCATCTCGCCGCTCCGCGGGCATTCCAACGTGCAGGGCGACCGGACCGTCGGCATCACCGAAATTCCAAATGACGCCCTGCTCGACGGGATCGTCCGTGTGTTCGGCTTCGAGCCGCCGCGCGCGAAGGGACATAACGCGGTCGAGGCCGTTGAAGCCATCCGGGACGGTCGTTCGAAGGCACTGATCTGCCTCGGCGGTAACCTGGCCGTCGCCATGCCGGACCCCAAGGCGACCTTCGAGGCGATGCGTGGCCTTGATCTCGCGGTCCATATCGCGACGAAACTCAATCGCTCGCACCTGTTGCTGGCCAAGCAATCGTTCATCCTACCCTGCCTGGGACGCACTGAAATCGATACGCAGGCGACGGGCCCGCAGGCGGTCACGGTGGAAGATTCGATGTCGATGGTGCATGCCTCCCGCGGCGGCCTGAAACCGGCCTCGGAGCACCTGAAATCCGAACCGGCAATCATCGCCGAAATGGCGATGGCGACGCTGCCAAACACCAGGGTGCAGTGGTCCGAGATGATTGCGGACTACAACAGGATACGCGACGGCATCGAAGGCGTATTTCCTGCCTTCAAGGATTTCAACGCCCGCATCCTGCATCCCGGCGGCTTCCGCCTACGCAATGCGGCCTCCGAACGCGAATGGCTGACGCCGAGCAAGAAAGCCAACTTCCTGATCTATCCTGGCCTCGAAGAAGATCCGCCCAACGCGGACGCGCTGACGCTGACCACGATCCGCAGCCACGACCAGTACAACACGACACTGTATGGGCTGAACGACCGCTATCGGGGCATCAAGGGACGCCGCGACGTTGTCTTCGTCAACGCGGAGGATCTTGCGAAGCGCGGATTGAGCCATGGTGATGTCGTCGATGTCAGCGTCGATGATGCGGCCGAGGCGGGCCTGAGCGAGCGCATCCTGCGCGGAGTGACCGCGGTCGCCTACAAGATCGCGGAGGGATCGGTCGCAGCCTATTACCCGGAGGCCAACGTGCTGGTCGCGCTCGATCATTACGATGAGAAATCGGGAACACCGTCTTACAAATCCATACCGGTGCAAATCAGGCCGGCCGCGAACGCGCCAGCGCTGACAAAGCCGAATTAGCCGCGATTGCCGACCAGGGCCAGGAACACGCGTCGCACCTCGCTCTGCGTCTCCTTCACGCGCGCCTCCAGCGACGAGAAGTCCGGTGCATCGCCGGCGCGCGCCATGACACGCTGAAGATCCACGCCCGCGGTTTCCGGCTTGAAGCGGTCGCTGACGCACAGCCGCAGGATCTGCGTCAAATCTTGATAGAGCCGCGCAGCCGCACGCAATATCTCCGCCTCTGAGTGCGCGAGCACGCCGAGCTTGGCGGCATTGTCCAGCACCTGCACCGTGCTGACGTCGAGAATCCCCGGCTTCTCATGTGCGTGCACGAGCTGGAGATATTGCGCGATGAAGTCGATGTCGACCATGCCGCCGGCGGCATATTTGAGATCCCAATAGTCGGTCTCGCCCTTCTCCTGCGCGATTGCGCGGCGCATATCGGCAACATCATTGGCGATGACCATGGTATCGCGTCGCCGGGTCAGAACTTCGCGGATGATGCTCTCGATCCGAGCGCCGAATTCGGGCGATGCCGACACCACGCGCGCGCGCGTCAGAGCCATGTGCTCCCAGGTCCAGGCCTCGTTGGCCTGATAGTCGGCGAAGGAGGCAAGGCTTGACGCCACCGGCCCGGCGCGCCCGGAGGGACGCAGCCGCATGTCGATGTCATAGAGCACGCCGTAATTGGTGCGGGTGGTGAAGGCGCTGATCAGGCGCTGGGTGAAGCGGGCGAAATAATGCGCGCCCTGGAGCGACTTCGACCCATCGGAGTCCGGATCGTCGCTGTCGAAATCATAGAGCAGAATCAGGTCGAGATCCGAGGACGCGGTCATCTCACGGCCGCCCAGCCGGCCCATGGCGATGATCGCGGTCTCCTGCCCCTTGATCCGCCCGTGCTGGGCGGCGAAGCGATCCGCGACCAGGCCATGCACGGTGTGGACGATGCCTTCGGCGACGTCGGCAAAGGCCGTGCTCGCCTGCTGCGCCGAGACGGTGCCGGAGAGGATGCGCGTGCCGATCAGGAAAAGGCTCTCCTGCCCGAACAGGCGCAGGCGATCGAGGAATTCTTCGTAGGACCCCGCGTCCTGCACGGTGGTCGCAAGCCGGGCCGACAATTCCCGCCTGTCCGGCATCGCACCGAAGAAGCGCGGATCGATCAGCCCATCCATGAGCTGCGGCTGTCGCGCCAGCATCTCGCCAAGCCGCGGGGCGGCGCCCAGCACCAGGGCCACGAGCGCGACGAGATTGCGATTCTGGCCGAGCAGCGTGATCAATCGCCCGCCACGTTGAAGCGCGCTGAGGAAATGATCGAACGCCACGACCGCGCGGTCCGGTTCCTCGGCATGCGCGAGGCCGACGATCAGCGCCGGCACGAACTCGACAAAGGCGCTTCGCGTCGCCTCAACGCGGAACACGCGGTAGTCGCCGGTGATCCAGTCAGAGACGGTCTGCGCGACGGCCGCGGGCTTCTTGAAGCCAAGCGTCGTCAGGTGCTGGAGCAGGCGCGGATCGTCGGGACCGGCGCGGTAGTCAACGGCCGGCAGGCTTGCCGTTCCGGTCGGGTCGTCGCCCTCGAACAGCTTTTCGTAATGCCCCTGGACGATTTCGAGCTGGCGCAGCAGATCGCGCGCAAATGCTTCGCGGCTCTCATAGCCGAAGAACCAGGCGAAGCGCTCGACCGCTTCCTTGTCGTCGGGCAACGCATGGGTCTGCTCGTCAGCGATCATCTGGAGACGGTGCTCGACCCGGCGCAGGAATTCGTAGGCCCTGGTCAACTCCTCGCGCGCTTCGAACGTGATCCAGTCCTTGGCGGCGAGCACGTTGAGCGCCGCGAGCGTCGGCCGCACCCGCAATTCCGGATGGCGGCCGCCGGCGATCAATTGCTGGGTCTGCGCGAAAAACTCGATCTCGCGGATACCACCGCGGCCGACCTTGACGTTGTGGCCCTCGACCGCGATCTCGCTCTGGCCGCGATAGGTCTGCATCTGCCGCTTCATGTCATGGACGTCGGCAAGCGCTGCGAAGTCGAGATGCTTGCGCCAGACGAAGGGGGAGATTTCGGCGAGCAGCGCCTCGCCCGCCCGGGGATCGCCGGCACAGGCATGCGCCTTGATCATCGCGGCGCGCTCCCAAGTGCGCCCTTCCCGCTCGTAGTAGTGCAGCGCGGCGTCGCGGGAGATCGCCACCTGTGTCGAGGATGGATCCGGACGCAGCCGCAGATCGACACGGAAGACGTAGCCGTCATAGGTGCGCTGCTGGAGAATGCGCGCCATCCCCTGCGTCACCCGGACGAAGAACGGCTGCGGCTCGATATCGGGCGCAAGCGTCGTGTTGTCCGGATCGAAGAACACGATGAGGTCGATGTCGCTGGAATAGTTCAGCTCGCCCGCGCCCATCTTGCCCATCGCGAGCACGATCAGGCCGCAGCCCATCTCCGGCGCCTCGGGATCAGGCGGCATGAGCTTGCCGCGTGCGGCTTCCTGCCGCAGCAGGTACTGGAGCGCCGCCTGCACCGAGGACACGGCGACATCGGTCAGCGCAGCCGTCACCCGCATCACCGGCCAGACGCCGCCGATATCGCACAGCGCGATCAGAAGTGCCGCCTCCGCCTTCATGCGGCGAAGCAGCCGCATCACCTCGGCCTCATCGGGAGCTGCGAGCACCGCGCCCCTCGCCTCTGCGATCAGCGCGGTGAGATGCGTATCCGGATCGGATTCGAGCAGCCGGATCAGCCGCAGCGGATCGGCGCGAACCAGCTCGAACAGATAGGGCGAGGATTCCGCAATGCCGGCCAGGATATCCCGCACGAAGGCATGAATCAGCAGCGCTTCGAGACGGGCCAATTGTGACGGCTCAAGCTCGGCCAGCCAATTTTCGAAACGTGGTTCATCGGTTGCGGAAGCGGCAATATGGGGAGCCTCCGCGAAGCGCGCGGCCATGCTCTCACCATGCTTGTCCGCGTTTCCCGGCGCGGAATGGTTCATGCCACCTTCTGTGGCACATCCGCTATTGGAGGAGCAACCCTGTCGCCGGCGCCCGCGCGGGCCGGCAGCGCCAGCGTGGCGACGAGGCCGGGCTGGGCGTCGCCCAGGCGCAATTCACCACCATGCAGTGTGGCAACAGCCGAAGCGAGGCTGAGGCCGAGGCCGGAGCCCGGCAGCGTACGGCTCGCCTCAAGCCGCACGAAGCGCTCGACGACATGCTTGCGGTCGCCTTCCGGAATTCCGGACCCGCGATCGGTGACGCTGAGCAGCACCTGGTCGCCCTCGCGCCTGGCCTCGATCGTGATCTGACGGCTGTCCATGCTGACCACGGTTCCCGCCGCCTGCGTCGCCGGCTTGCCATATTTGATGGCGTTCTCGACCAGATTGGCGAGCGCCTGGCTGATCAGCTCGCGATTGCCGTGAACCAGCGCTGCCTCCGCCTTGACCTTCAAGGTCATGCCGTCGTCCTCGGCGAGCGGCTCATAGAGTTCGTGGATGCCGCTGGCGACCTCGGCGGCATCGAAATCATCCATATTGCCACGCGCCTGACCGGACTCCGCGCGCGCGATCATCAGAAGCGCGTTGAAGGTACGGATAAGTCCGTCGGATTCCTCGATGGTTCGCTCCAACGCCGCGCGGTAGTCGGCCTCGCAGCCCGATTTCGCCAGCGCCTCCTCGGCGCGGTTACGGAGCCGCGTCAGTGGGGTCTTGAGGTCGTGGGCAATGTTGTCGGAGACTTCCTTCAGCCCCGCCATCAGCGCCTCGATCCGCTCCAGCATGGCGTTGAGGTTTTCGGCGAGGCGGTCAAGCTCGTCGCCGCTGCGCCCGACCGGCAACCGCTCGCTGAGATCGCCGGTCATGATGCGATGCGCCGTGCCGGACATCGCGTCGATGCGCGTCAGCACCCTGCGGGCGACGAAGACGCCGCCGCCGAGGCCGAGCACGACGACGATCAGGATCGACCATTGCGCCGCCTTGGCGACGATGCCGAACAGGCGCCGCCGCTCGTCGAGGTCGCGGCCGATCAGGAGCCGGAAGCCGTTTTCGAGTTCAGTGACCCGCACCAGCGCACGATGGTCGCGGTCGTCGGCGTCCTCGATCCGCTTGTAGGCCGTCTCCGTCCAGCCCGCCGTCGCCATCACGCCCGGCGCGAGCGAGCCGACATTGCCGGCAACCGCCTGCCCCGTCGGCGTGGTCACGAGGTAGAGATTGGCGCCCGGACGCAGCGCGCGATATTCGATCGTGCGCACGAGGCCGTAGAGACCGCGGCGGCCGTAGATCTCGTTGATCTCCGAGGTCTCGGAATTCACCGTTTGCGTGATCTCTTCGGTGATCAGCCGTCGCGTGTTCCAGGCGAAATAGCCGAGCAGCGACGCTGCGAAAATCGCAAACAGGAACAGGTAGACCAGCGTCAGCCGGAATGCCGTGGTGCGGACGAGTTTACCGAATGCCGTCACGGATCATGTACCCGGCGCCGCGGATCGTGTGCAGCAGAGGCCGCTCGAAACCCTTGTCGATCTTGGACCGCAGCCGCGAAATGTGCACGTCGATCACGTTGGTCTGCGGATCGAAATGATAGTCCCAGACGTTCTCCAACAGCATGGTGCGCGTCACCACCTGGCCGGCATGCTTCATCAAATATTCGAGCAAGCGGAATTCGCGCGGCTGGAGGGTCAGCTCGTCCTTGCCGCGGGCGACGCGATGGGAGAGCCGGTCAAGCTCGAGATCGCCGACACGATAGAGCGTGTCCTCGGCCGGACCGCCGCGGCGGCGCGACAGCACCTCGACGCGGGCCAGTAGCTCGGCGAAGGAATAGGGTTTTGGCAGATAATCGTCGCCGCCGGCACGCAGGCCCTTGATGCGGTCGTCGACCTGCCCGAGCGCCGAGAGAATCAGCACTGGCGTCGATTCGCCCTTGTCGCGCAGCGCGCCGATCAGCGACAGGCCGTCGCGCTTGGGCAGCATGCGGTCGACCACCAGCACGTCGTAATCACCGTTCTCGGCCATGGCGAGGCCTTCCTCGCCGTCGGCGGCGTGGTCGGCAATGTGTCCGACCTCGCGAAACGCCTTCACGAGATAGTCGGCGGATTCGCGGTCGTCTTCAATGATGAGGAGGCGCATTGTGCGTTCGGCGGCGGTCAAGGAGGTCAACCTTCTCTAAACATGGCGCGAGCGGCAATCGCATGCAAGCCGAGTGAGGGACTCTGGCATCGAGAAAAAGGCGGGCGGTGAAGCTGGGGGGACCTCACCGCCCTAGGCCTTCCGACGGAGGGGGGCGTAATTCCACCGGAAGGTAGACTGGGGAAGCGAACGTTACGCTGCTCCCCCGAAGGGCGCCGTCGGCGGGGGCGACTGATGCCGGCGACACCCTTCATTTCGTAGCCTCCTGAGGCTTAACCCTTGGCGAGGGGCACTGCGACGAAGCGCGACTGGCCGCCGCTCTTCACCCGCATCAGGACGCTGTTCTTGTTGTCGGTCCGCGCCGTGTTGATGGCGTCGCGGACATCGCCGGCGGTGCTCACGCTCTTGCCGCCGACTTCGAGAATCACGTCGCCTTCCTTGAAGCCGCGTTCGGCCGCAGCACTCTTCGGATCGACTTCGGTGACCACGACGCCGTCCTTGCCGGCACCGGCCACGGAATTGGCGGGCGCAACGGTCATGCCGAGCTTCGGCACGTCGGTGCCCTTGCTCGCGCCCTTGCCGCTGTCGTTATCGGTATCAGCCTTGGCCTCGACCGTGTTCGGCAGCTGACCGAGGGTGAGGTTCACGACCTTGTCCTGGCCCTTGTGCAGCACGTTGAGCTTCACGGTCGCGCCGGGCGCCAGGCCGCCAATGGTGCGGGCGAGCTCACGGGCGTCCTTGACGGATTCGCCGTTGACCGACGTGATCACGTCGCCGGACTCGATGCCGGCCTTGGCCGCCGGACCATTCGCCTGCGGCTCCGCCACCAGCGCGCCTTCGGCCTTCTTCATGCCGAGGCTGTCGGCGATGTCGGATGTCACCGGCTGGATTTGCACGCCGATCCAGCCGCGGCTGACCGACCCCTTGTCCTTGAGCTGGGCAACGACCGTCTTCACGGTGGAGGCCGGGATCGAGAATGCGATGCCGACGCTGCCGCCGGAGGGCGAGTAGATCGCGGTGTTGACACCCATCACTTCACCATTGGTGTCGAAAGCCGGACCGCCGGAATTGCCCTTGTTCACGGGCGCGTCGATCTGGATGAAATCGTCATAGGGACCGTTGCCGATGTCGCGGCCGCTCGCCGAGACGATGCCGGCGGTCACAGTGCCGCCGAGGCCGAAGGGATTGCCAACCGCCAGCACCCAGTCGCCGATCCGCGGCTTGCCGTCGGCAAGCTTGGCGAACGGGAAGTTCGAGCTGCCCTCGACCTTGATCAGAGCGAGGTCGGTGCGCTGATCGGTGCCGATCACCTTGGCGCTGTAGGTCTTGCCGTCGTCGGTCGTGACCTCGACCTTGTCGGCGCCGTCGACCACGTGGTTGTTGGTCACGGCAAAGCCGTCGGCCGAGATGAAGAAGCCGGAGCCCTGGCCCTGCACGACGCGGCCACGACCACCCTTCTGGCCCGGGAAGCCGTCCGGTCCGCCGAAGCGGCGGAAGAAGCGCTCCATCGGCGAGCCCGGCTGGAACGGCGAGGAATCATCATCGCTGTCGTTGCTGGCAACCTTCTCCTTGATGTTGACCTTCACCGAGATCACCGACGGCTTCACGCGCTCGACGACATCGGCGAAGCCGATCGGGCGCTCAACCTTGCGGACCTCATTGTTGACCTGCGCCTGCGCCGGGCTGGAGAACAGGTCGGCAGGCGAGGTCGACGGGCTGAAGCCGTGGACGGCAATACCGAAGCCGGCGACGACCGAAGCCATCAGCGCGATCTTGCGGGCCGAAAAAACCGACCGGCGGGGCTGCCGGTAGGACGGAAGGTTCGTAAGATCGGGACGGTCGGTCATGCGGAGGTCTCCAGGGCCTTGAAATCCATTTGGTGCCGATGGGCGACACCTTACGGTCCTGAAGATGGGGACTTCCGCCTTACCGCGCGCTGGCTGTGGGGTTAAACTTTTGTAATGAAGGCGCGCCCCGCATGCGGCAGTTTATCGCAGGCTGAAAGTTGTTGTCTGACAGGAACTTAATGGAGTTCCCGAAAACCTGTCGACCGCCGCTAGCGCGAGGTCGCGTCGTCGGACATCAATGCGGCGAGCCGCGCTTCTTCGTCGGGCGTCAGCGGCGGAGCAGGTACGTCTGCACCATTCCGCGAGCGGCGACGGAGTTGCAGCCACAGTGCAATGCCGCCGCCGGTGAGCAGCAGCGGCGCGAGCAGCCACAACAACAAGGTCTGCCGTTCGAAGCGTGGCTTCAGCAGCACGAACTCGCCGTAGCGTGCGACTAGGAAGTCGAGCACCTGCGCGTTGCTGTCGCCGGCGGCGATCCGCTCGCGCACCAGAAGCCGCAGATCGCGCGCGAGCGGCGCGTCGGAATCGTCGATCGACTGGTTTTGGCAGACCATGCAGCGCAGCTCGCGCGACAAGTCGCGCGCGCGCACCTCCTTGGCCGGGTCAGACATGATCTCATCCGGCTGCACGGCATGCACCGCAGGCACAGCCAACAGCGCAAGCGCAACGATCGCGGCCATCATCCGGCGCATCAAAATCACTCCGCCGGTTGCAGGCGCTGCTTGGCCCGCGCCGGTTTTGGCGCGCCGACCCGCAAGCGCCGGTCCGAGAGTGACAGCATGCCGCCGAACGCCATCAGCACCGGTCCCCACCAGATCAGCAGCACCAGCGGCTTGTGATAGATGCGCACCGCGATGGCGCCGTCGGCGGCGACGTCGCCGAGCGAAATGTAGAGCTGGCTCGCACCACGCGTCAGTAGCGCAGCCTCGGTGGTGGAGGAGCCGCGGGTGGTGAAACTGCGCTTCGACGGCGTCATGACGCTGAGAGCGCCGCCGTCCCGGCTAACGTTGAACTGGGCAATCATCTCGCGGTAGTTCGGTCCCTGGCGTTCAAGCAGGCCGTCGAGCTTCAGCTCGTAGCCGGCGACCTGTGCGACGTCGTTCGGCCTCATGGTCGCGATATATTCGCTGTTCCAGGTGGTCTCGCAGACGATCCCGATCAGCGCGACGCCGAGGCCGGCATGAGCGAACACCGAGCCCCACGCCGAGCGCGGCAGGCCGCGGGCACGGTGCAGCGTCGTCGCGAACGGCAGGCGAAACAGGCCGGTCCGTTCGGAGAGATCCGTTAGGGCACCGCCGATGACGAAGACGCCAAGCCCGATTGCCAATGGCGCCAGCGCACTGCCACCGCGCGTCCAGGCCCAGACAATGGCGACCACAACGAGCCCGGCAACGCCGGCCGTGAGCAGGCGCTGGGTGACGCCAAGCAGATCGCCCCGCTTCCACGCCAGCAGCGGCCCGAACGGCACCGCGAGCAGCAGCAGGACGAACAGCGGCACGAAGCTGAGATTGTAGAACGGCGCCCCGACCGACATCTTGAAATCGGCCAGCACTTCCATGGCGAGCGGATAGAGCGTGCCGAACAGCACGACGGCGCAGGCCACGGTGAGCAGCAAATTGTTCAGCACCAGCGCGCCCTCGCGCGAGATCGGCGCGAACAGGCCGCCCTGCTTCAACGACGTGGCGCGCCCCGCGAACAGCGACAGGCTGCCGCCGATGAACAGGCAGAGGATCAGGAGAATGAACACGCCGCGGGTCGGATCATTGGCGAAAGCGTGAACGGAGGTGATGACGCCCGAGCGCACCAGGAAGGTGCCGAGCAGCGACAGCGAGAAGGTCAGGATCGACAGCAGGATAGTCCAGACCTTCAGCGCGTTGCGCTTCTCCATCACCAGCGCCGAATGCAGCAGCGCGGTGCCGGCGAGCCACGGCATCAGCGAGGCGTTCTCGACCGGATCCCAGAACCACCAGCCGCCCCAGCCGAGCTCGTAATAGGCCCAGTATGAGCCCATCGCGATGCCGAGCGTCAGGAATATCCAGGCCACCAGCGTCCACGGCCGCACCCAGCGTGCCCAGGCCGCATCGATCCGTCCCTCGATCAGCGCCGCGATCGCGAAGGAGAACGAGATCGAGAAGCCGACATAGCCGAGATAGAGCATCGGCGGATGCACGGCGAGGCCGATGTCCTGGAGTACCGGATTGAGATCGCGTCCCTCGATCGGCGGATTGACGATGCGCAGGAACGGATTCGAGGTGATCAGGATGAAGAGATAGAACGCGCTTGCGATCCAGGCCTGCACCGCAAGCACATGCGCGCGCAGCGACAGCGGCAGATTGTTGCCGAAGGCCGCGACCAGCCCGCCGAACAGCGCCAGGATCGACACCCACAACAGCATCGAGCCTTCATGATTTCCCCACACGCCGGTGATCTTGTAGATCAGAGGCTTCATGGAGTGCGAATTCTCGTAGACGTTGGCGACGGAGAAATCCGAGGTCACGTGCAACGTGACGAGCGCAACGAACGACGCGCCGACAAACAGCAGCTGCGCCAGCGCGGTCGAGCGCGCCACGTTCATCAACGCGGCATCGCGCAAGCGTGCACCGATCGGCGGCACGACGGATTGAATCAGTGCGAGCGCGAGCGCGAGCACCAGCGCATAATGTCCGGCTTCTGCGATCACCGCACCGCTCCCTGCGAATTGCCCTGCGCGGTCGTGGCCGCAGGCTTGACGCCATCAGAAGCTTTGGCACCGTAATCGTCCTTCCAGTGCCCCTGCTTCTTCAGGGCATCGGCGACGTCCTTGGGCATGTAGGTCTCGTCGTGCTTGGCGAGCACGGTGTCGGCCTTGAACACGCCGTTGGCATCCAGCGCACCCTCGGCGACGATGCCCTGCCCTTCGCGGAACAGATCAGGCAGGATGCCCTTGAAGGCGACGGGAAGTTTGGCACCGCCATCGGCGACTTCGAACGTCACCGCGAGATTGTCGCCACGCTGAAGCGAGCCCGGCTGCACCAGGCCGCCAAGGCGAAACCGCTTGCCGGGCTGGACGTGCTTTTCGGCAACCATGGTCGGGGTCGAGAAGAACACGATGGAGTCGCGCAGTGCGTTGAGTACCAGCGCGGCCGCGAGCGCAAGCACGGCGAGCGAGCCGCCGATAATGGTCATACGTCGCTGCTTGCGCGTCATGGCGTATCCACTCTCTGCTCGTCTCGTCCCAAAATGGTCATCCGTCGAGCCCGAGATTCTTCAGGCCCTCGTTGAGCTGGTGCAGCCGCTCGGCGTCGTTGGCGACCGCCTGACGGGCATCAATTGAGGCCCCCATCGCCTTGTCGCGCGCGCCCATCACGAGATAGGCGCGCACCAAGCGCAGCCAACCGTCGACATCGTCGCCGTTCTGCTTCAAGCGGGTGGCCAGACGTTCGACCATGCCGCGGATCATGGTGCCGCGATCGCCCTCGCTCATGTCCTTGGAAGCTGAGATCGTCTCGTCCGACAGTGTCGGCATCGTGCCGCCGCCGCCGACCCGCGCCAGCGAGGATTGCACCAGAGGACGCCACGGCGCATCGGCAGGCGCCTTCGCAAGCAACGCGCGCCAGATATTGGCGGCATCGTCCTTTCGGCCGTCCTGCTCGGCGGCAAGCCCGAGGAAGTAGTTCGCCTTGGGATCGTCGGCGTTCAGCGCGTGCGCCCGCTCGAATTCGGTCTTGGCTTCCGCCGTCACCACGCCGCTGGCGGCGGCCGAGATCGCCTCGCCGAGATCGGCCCTGCGCTCCGGGCTCTCGCCGTTATAGGTGATCGAATTGCGATAGGCGCGCACGGCATCGTCGAAGCGGCCGAGCCGTTCCAGCACCGGGGCGAGCACATTCCAGCCGCGCCCGTCGGTCGGATTTTTTTCCAGATGTTGCTGGACCTGCACGACGAGATTGTCGAGCGACTGCGCCACGCCGGACCCGGCCCCGCGTTCCCGCTGCGCCAGCGGGAAATCGCGAAGCGCGGGCGAGCCGAGCGGAACGTAGATCGCAGCCGCGACCAGAGGCAGACCGACGAGCGCCAGCACGGCGGCCGCGCGACGCCATTTGAGATTGGATTTCGGCTCCGACACAGGCTCGCTACCGGCCGCGGCGAGCAGCCTGCGGCTGATCTCGACGCGTGCGGCCTCGGCTTCGGGAGCTGCGATCAGTCCTGCGGCGAGATCACGCTCGATCTCGGCCAGCTGATCCTTGTAGACCACGACCTCGCTGCCCTGATTTTCTGCGCGTCCGCCACGGCCGAGCGGCCAGAGCACGGCGAATATCGCCGCGACCGTCATCAGCGCGAACACGAACCATAGCGTCATCTGGCAAGCTTCCGGCAGCGCGCGAGCCGCGCCCAAGAGTGGCCTTATCACGTGGCATCATCACGTGGCGTTACACCACGTGGCTTTACACCACGGCCGGATGAGGCGGCAATTGACAATTGTCAATTCGGCGCGAGCAATGCGGTCCCGAAACGGTGATAATCCAACGACTTAGCCGATCTCGAAGTCCGCGCTCTGGGCGGCGTCCTCGCCACGCCCGTTGAGGGCCTTCAGGAAGTACGTTCCTGGCCTAATTGCATCCGGCAGCCTGATGCGCACCGCCCCGAGCGGAACCGGTGATGCGATTCTGGTGGCCGTCTCGGGCAGTTGCTGGCCGCTTGCCTTCTCGACCAGCACCACCTTCGCGCTGACCATCAGTCTTTGATAATTCGCAACAATGATGCGGTTCTCAATTTCAACGAAGCTGATAAGTGGTTTCATGCGCCTATAAATAGAAATTCCCCGGACTTGCACGGGACCGTAGGGCCCACGACCGGCATCGTCAACTACAAATTGTGATCACAAAATATGCGTTTGAATCAGCTGGCGCGCGTCGATTTGCGCTCGCCCGTCGCCGCGTTTTCTGCGGCGCGGCTCATCAGCGAGGCGTAGTCATCGCCGAACAGCACTTCGCAGAAGCGGATCGCGGCCTGAACCTGCTGCTGTCGGTAGGTGCGAACCTTGTGATCGGCGCCGCGCAGTGACTGCACCAGCGATTCCGTCGACCGTTCGACATATTGCTGGAGATCGGAATAGGTGCGCAGCGTCACCTCGTTGATCGCAAGCTCGCTGGCATAATTGCGGCAGGTCGCGACGAAATCGATCAGCGCCACGGTCTCCTCCACCTCGGTGCTGTCAATCCGCGCTCCCGGCGGAATATCCTTCTCCGCGCGCTGGCGCAGGATGCGGCGAACGCGACCGGGAACGCTGTCGATCTCCGATTGCAGGGCATTGGAGATATCGGCCCGGATCGAGGTCAGCTGCTTGCCCCAGGTGGAATCGTTGCGCAGGTCGAGCTCGGTGCGCAGGCCGCGCACACCGTCATGCAGCGCCTTCAGATTGTCGGCGACGGTGTCGAAGCGGCTGCGCTTGATGTCCATGCGCAAATTGGCGGCAACGCAGGACAAATCGTGCAGCGCCATCGTGACGGCGACGCCATAGGGCGTTGCCGCGACGCGGATCTCGTCGTCGGATGCGGCGATCTTGATGGCGAGACGGATGATCTGCCATGGCGCGGTCATGCGCTGGACCACCACCGACAGCGCGAAGGGCAGCATCTGCGGCGTCTGGAGCACGGGAATGTTGAGCGCAGCCGTCACCGCGACGACCTGGGGATCGCCGAACGCGCGCAGGAAGCGCGGAAGCTTTTCGTTCAGCGTGCCGATGGCCTCGCGAACCCCGAGCACCGCGCCGATCGAATAGAGATCCTCGATCACGTTGGGCGGCCCGACGCGGGCGAGCGCACGCGACTTGTCGCCACCGCCGGGCCCGGTCAGCTCAAAGATGGCGTCCGCAGCCGCCGCCTGGAGTTTTTGCGCGAGGGCCTCGACCTGGCCGGCACTGTCGGCAGCCGGCATATGCGCCAGCGCCGTCTCGAATTCGTTCAGCTTGTCCGGGGCACCGTCGCGGCCGAGCCATTGCCAGATCGGATGCAGCGAAGAGCGGCGGATCTGGCCGACCCGGGTCGGGGCGCCGGCCTCGACCAGGAACGGTTCCAGCACCTGGAACAGCAGCCGTGACAGATCGTCAGTACGCGGCGGCGGGGCTTCGTCGGCCTCGGTCTTGCGCACGATCTTGCGCAGCTGGTCGAGCACGAGGGTCGCGACAGCCGTGTCCTGGCCGCGCTCAAGCGCGCGCTCGAACTCCCGCATCAGCAGCGCCTGCGCCTGCGGCGGGAGCTGCGCGAGATATTCTCTCAGCCGCTCGATCGATGTCTGGCTCATGCGCCCGGGTAATGCACGGTAAAGTGGCGGACGTGGGATGCGTCCGGGCGCGATCATAGGGGCCCGCGCCTTAAGAAGCCGTTGAGGAAGTCGCGCGCAATGCCCCCGAATTCGTCCGGATCGACGTCGGCCAGGGCAGAAAATCGCGCCGGAACAAGGGATTATATTCCCGGCAGCACCAGCTCGGCGCGCAGACCCCCGATCGGCGCCGGGCCGAGCGAGAGGCTGCCGCCATAGAGTGCGGCGAGGTCGACCACGATGGAGAGGCCGAGACCCGATCCTGGCTTGGACTCGTCGAGCCGCTGACCGCGCCGGGAGACTTGGGCGCGCTCGGCCTCCGACAGGCCGCGTCCGTCGTCATCGACGAGCAGCCGCAGCCGCGGGCCGGCGCCGGTCTGCTGCGGGGCCTCCACCAAAACCTCGATAAAGACCCGCGAGGCCGCCCATTTGCAGGCATTGTCGACGAGATTGCCGACCATCTCCTCCAGATCCTGCCGCTCGCCGCGGAATTTTGCCGACGGATCGGCCTTGGCCTCGACGATGATGCCGCGGCCACGGTGGATCTTCTCCATGGTCCGCCGCAACGCCTCGATGGCGGGCGCGACCTCCGTCACGGTGCCAACGACGGAGACCCTGGCGGCGATGCGGGCGCGCTCCAGATGATGGGCGACCTGGTCGCGCATCACGTCCGCCTGCTCCATGACCTTGGCCGCGAACGGATCGGCGGCGTGGATGCCTGCCTCGTTGACGATGACCGAGAGTGGCGTCTTGATCGCATGCGCGAGATTGCCGACATGGGTACGGGCGCGCTCGACGATCTCGCGATTGGCGTCGATCAGCGCGTTGGTCTCGCGCGCCAAAGGCGCGATCTCGACCGGGAATTCGCCCTCGAGCCGCTCGGCCCGCCCGGAGCGGATGTCGGCAATGGACTCCGAGATGCGCTTGAGCGGTGCGAGACCGAAGCGGACCTGGAACACGGTGGTCAGCAGCAGCACGATGCCGAGCGCTGTGAAGGTGCTGCCGAGATAATAGTCAAAACTCCGCGTCTCGTCGAAAATCTCGGTGTCGTCGCCCGCGACGCTGACGAGAAATTTGCCGTCGCCGCCGAGATCGACCGGCCGTTCCACCATGCGCAGATTCTGCCCCTCAGGCCCGTCGACATAAGCGAGCCGGATGCCGGCGGCGGTGAGCTCGGCGCCCTGCTCTTCCAGCTTCGGCAGCTTCTTGTCCCAGAGCGAGCGCGACGAGCGCACCTCCGGCTTTTCGGTGTCGGTGCGGGTGATCTGCCAATACCAGCCGGACAGCGGCAGCTCGAACAGCGGCTCGCCGAGCGACTGGAACTGGCGGTCCGGCGGCTCGTCGGGGGTCGCGACCTCGGCGATCAGCGTGCGCAGATAGAGGTTGAGCCGGCGATCGAAGGCGCGCTCGGTGGCATTCTTGTAGACCGAGGACAGCACGACGCCGGTGATGGCCAGGATCACCACGAGCCAGGCGGTCGCCGACAGGAACAGGCGGTTCGCAAGCGAGCTGGCGGGCATCGGAATGATCCCGGAGGCGCGAGGTGGCATGGCGTCGGCGGTCATGACCGGACCAAGGCGCGTGTCGGGCCGCCCGTCAAGCCCACACCCTTCAGGCGCCCGCGGCTGGCGGGGTCAGGAGATAGCCGAGACCGCGGACGGTCTGGATGATGTCGACGTCGAGCTTCTTGCGGATACGGCCGACAAAGACCTCAATCGTATTGGAGTCGCGGTCGAAATCCTGGTCGTAGAGATGCTCGACGAGCTCGGTGCGGGAGACGACGCGGCCGGAATGGTGCATCAGATATTGCAGCAGCCGATACTCGTGGGAGGTCATCTTGATGGGGTTGCCGGAGACGGTCACCTTGTTGGTTCTCGTATCGAGGGTCACCGGTCCGCAGGTCAGTTCGCTCTGCGCATGGCCGGCCGAGCGGCGCAGCAGGGCACGAAGTCGCGCCAGCACCTCCTCCAGATGGAACGGCTTTGCGACGTAATCGTCGGCGCCGGCATCGAACCCCTGCACCTTGTCGCTCCAGCGATCGCGCGCGGTGAGGATCAGGACAGGCATGGTGCGGCCGTTGCGGCGCCAGGCCTCCAGCACCGAGATGCCGTCCTTCTTCGGGAGGCCGATATCGAGCACCACGGCGTCGTAGGGCTCGTTGTCGCCGAGATAGTGCCCCTCCTCACCGTCGAAGGCGCGATCGACGACGTAACCGGCGTCGGTCAGCGCCTTGGTGAGCTGGCGATTGAGATCAGGGTCGTCCTCAACAACAAGCAGGCGCACGCTTCTCTCCAAAGATAGGTTGCAAGGATAGGCCGCATGAATGACAGCCTCAGATGATCAATTCCGGCGTGAACTGAGTATGAACGCCGGGAACCGGCTTACGTTACTTTTTGGTCATTTACGACCCGCTCTCGCACTGATGCGACTGCGCCCGCCAGGCCACTGGACGAGCCGGTGGCGTGGCGGGCGCAATGTGCCGCGTTACGCGGCGAGTCGAAAGATCCGGGAGCGTCCTGTCGATCTGGCCGTCAGGTCCGGAAGAACACGAACCAGACGACGGCGAGGATCAGGATTGCCAGTCCGGTCGAGATGGCGAGCAGCGCTGCCACGGACGGTCCTGGCTCGCCCTGGCGTGCCTCGGTTGCAGTTTCGACGATCTGGCGCTGCTCTCGCGTGGTTGCCATGGTGACCTCAATCTCTGGCTGTCGCCTCCGATTGCCGCGACTTCTCGCGGCCTTGTGTCCGGGTGCAACGCCTGATCGGATACGATGTTCCGGCTTTTGCGGACGGCTTGAGCTGCAACCGCGCGCCCAGCGGCCGGTTAACGCAGTTGCAAGATTCCGCATCCCGCCTTGCTATGATTCGCTGTTCCCCGATGGTATCCTCGTCAGCTGTCCCCGTTGCGTTTGGAGTAACCCATGGCCCCCCGTGCCAATTGGAAGGGTTTTTTGCGCCTCTCGCTCGTGACCTGCCCGGTCGCGCTGTATCCGGCCACGTCGGATACCGAGAAGGTCTCGTTCAACCAGATCAACCGCAAGACCGGCCACCGGATCAAGTATCTGAAGGTCGACGCCGAGACCGGTGACGAGGTGACCTCCGAGGACATCGTCAAGGGCTACAAGGTCGACACCGACACCTATATCGAGGTCACCAAGGACGAGCTCGACGACATCGCGCTCGACTCGACCCATACGATCGAGATCGACGAGTTCGTGCCGAAGACCGACATCGACAACCGCTATCTGATCCGTCCCTACTATCTCGTGCCGGACGGCAAGGTCGGCCACGACGCCTTTGCGGTGATCCGCGAGACCATCCGCAGCATGGACAAGGTCGCGATCGGCCGCGTGGTGCTGACCAACCGCGAGCATATCATCGCGCTCGAGCCGCTCGAGACCGGCCTGATGGGCACCCTGCTGCGCTACCCCTACGAGGTGCGCAGCGAGAAGGACTATTTCGACGACATCCAGGACGTCAAGCTGACCAAGGACATGCTCGACCTCGCCAAGCATATCGTCGAGAAGAAGTCCGGCGCGTTCGAACCCGAGCTGTTCGAGGATCACTACGAAACCGCGCTGATCGATCTCATCAACAAGAAGCGCTCGGGTGTGCCGATCGCGGCGAAGGCTGCGCCAAAGACAGGCGGCAACGTCATCAATCTGATGGACGCGCTGAAGAAGAGCATCGCCAACGAGAAGGACGCAGCGCCCGCGGCGGGGGTCGCCAAAGAGACCGTCAAGGGCAAGAAGCCGAAGAAGCGCGTCGAGGGCCAACGCGAGATGCTGCTGCCGATCTCGGGCAAGGGCGGCAAGGACGCTGCCGCCAGGGCAGCGGCACCCAAGGAAGCATCCAAGGAAACTTCCAAGGAAACTTCCAAGAGGGCCGACAAGCCGGCGCGCGCGCCGGCGCGGACCAAGAAGGCCGGCTGACGGCATCACGTCCATCGATCGCGTCGTGATGTCTCTCCTCATCGATCGGGCGGCCTGACATGCCCTGGTCGACGCCGTTCGACGATCCGATTGCATTACGCGGCGGACGCAGGCTGCGCACGCTGCAAGAGGCCGCCGACTACATCATGCAACTGCCCGAAGCCGAGCAGCATGAAGCGCGCTGGCAAACGGCGATCGAGACTCTGATCAACGCGGCGGAGAATGGCGGCGGCTGGCTGATGTTTGCCCGCATCGGCATGCTGCGGGCGCTGAACGCGGACGACCGGCGCGAATGACAGCGATGGTCGGCATGCTTGCCGATCGGTTGACGAACAGCCTCAAAAATCCGTTAAGCAGCCCCCTCATTCCGCACGCCGTGCCGTGGCACCGCATCCGAGTATTCCTACGGGAGACAAAATTAACCGTCGATTCCGCTTGCGCGCACCATGGTCCCGGCATCGATTGAGCCAAGGTTCGCACGACCGTGCCGCAGCAGGACGCCAGAAAGAACTACATCGGTATCGTGAGCGACACGACCGAGGACGAGCGGATCGCCGACACGGCGGTGCGCTCGCAGCCGCATGTGATGAGCTATCTGGTCGGACGCCTCGCAGCAGCGCTGGGACGCCCGCGCAAGGGCGCGCCGGGACGCACCACCACGCCTTGAGGCGCGGCGTCAGGACGGCGCCGATGCCCTTCACGCCCCACGATGTCCCGAGGCCCCGCCGGCTTCCGTTCATTTGAATTGGATAATGAAACCTTCGTTTAACGGCTGTTACGATAAGACACAATCAGCAAGGTCGTCCGAGCCTGCATTTTTGACACACGCAGAAACCGAGCCGATCGATTTACCGATTTGATAACGGCGCGAGCATACATTGACCCGGATGAATAGGAGTTGGCGATGACTTTGCTCAGGTCTTTTCTTGTCGATGAAACTGGCGCCACCGCGATCGAGTATGGCCTGATCGCCGCCGGTATCGCGCTCGCCATCGTGACGATTGTGACCAACACGGGCAGCGTCCTCCTCAGCAACAAATTCGCCTCGATCAGCGCGGCCACGAAGTAGCGGCCCCACCCGGCTCTCCACCATCCCGTCATTGCTAGCGCAGCGAAGCAATCCAGAGTCCTTCCGCGGAGGGATTCTGGATTGCTTCGCTGCGCTCGCAACGACGGAGCATGAGCAACGGCGCTCCTACAGCCTGCTCTTTACGCGCCAACGCCGTCGCGTCCACCCGCACTTCGACCCGCATCCCGTGACGATCGCGAAACGCCCCTTGTGGCGGGCTGAGGCGATTTAGCCAATACGCCAGAACAGAATTTCTGTAGATGCGAATATTTATGTCGCCCCTGATTGACCCAGCGCGGGCGTGTTTGCCCGTCGGGTAGCCGGTAGGATGGGTTTCCGCTCCCCATTTCCGTCAACTTTGATCGCCATGTGAGTGCTAATATTTTCCAAGACCGCCTGGCTCGGAGAGCCATGCTATCAATCGTTGAACCAAAGCTGTTTGAAGGATGCGGATGAAACGCGCGACGCTCTTGGCTCTCAGCTTCGTGTTTATTGCCGCGTGGTCGCAGGACAGCGCGAGAGGTCAGACTTCGGTCGCGCCGCCGGTTTCGCTTGCTCCGCCCAAGGCGTCGCCGCCACGCACGGGCGCTAAAAACTCCTCGGCAGCGACTGACAGCATGTCGACACCGGCGACCAGCGGATCTCCATCGTTGCCGAATCCGGCCGTCGACTACGATGGTTTTAGCGTCGGCACCGTCGACGACAATGACACCCCCGATCAGGCGACGCGACCGACGAGGCCACGTGCAGCAAAGGGCTCCAAGCCCAATCCGGATACAAAAGGCAGCACGGCACAGGAAGCGATCGATCAGGAAGATGAGGCGCTGAAGCGCAAGCTGACGATCTGCAAAAGCTGCAAATAGGCGGTTCCCGTTGGTCATGCCGACCCACGGCTGGCAAGCTCGCAGCATGAGTTGAACTCTTGCGAAGCTCATTGATGCTGAGTTTCCGCTCGCGAACCCGTGAAGAGACTTCGTCGACCGCGCGGAACGAAACAATCGACCTTCGGATTGAAGCCGGTTTCCATCGACCACGAAGTCACCGCAAAACATCGCCGAGCTATGGTTTCAGTTGTTCTGGTTGGGAGAGACAACAATGCGGTCGCATCAGGCTTTCGTCGCTCCGACAATCATCCTCTGTTGCTCGCTGTTGAGCATCGCCACTCTGGTGATGGTCGGGGCGTGGTGAAGTCAGGTTAACGTCCATGCGCGAAGAATTCACATCGCTCGCTTTTCTTGCCGTAACGGTAGCCGGTGTCGCGTTACTGGGATCAGGTCTGCTGGCACTGGTCCTGGTGGGATAGTCCGCGCGGCCCCTTCCAGATGCGCGCTCGCGCTGCATAGCTGCCCTCTGCGCACAAAGCGGCGCTTTACCCCCTCCTCGATTCCTGATCCTCTCTCCTTAATCAGCCGGGACCAACCGGCCTCGCCAGGGAGAGAGACGCCATGAAGCTCGGCACCGCTATTGCGGAAATCATGCGGCGCGAGGGGATCGAGATCCTCTGCGGTTATCCCGTCAACCATTTGATCGAGCATGCGGCCAAGGCCGAGATCCGGCCCGTGATGGTGCGGCAGGAGCGTGTCGGGATTCACATGGCGGACGCGATCTCGCGCGTCACGTCGGGACGCACGATCGGCGCGTTCTGCATGCAGCACGGGCCCGGCGCGGAGAACGCGATGGGCGGCGTCGCGCAATGCTTTGGCGAATCCGTGCCCGTGCTGGTGCTGCCGATGGGCTATCAGCGCAGGCTCTCGCATATCGAGCCGAACTTCAATTCCAGCGAGGTGATGAAGGCATTCTCGAAATCCTCCGAGCCGATCATCCTGGCCGCCGAAGTCGCCAACATCTTCCGCCGCGCATTTACAAAATTGAAGAACGGCCGCGGCGGGCCGGTGATTGTCGAGATCCCCGCGGACATGTGGAACGAGGAGGTGCCGGAGCCGCTGAATTACACGCCGGTGCTGCGCACGCGTTACGGCGCCGACCCCGTGCATGTGAAGGAAGCAGCCGCCCTGCTCGTCAATGCCAAGCGGCCGGTGATCTATGCCGGCCAGGGCGTGCATTACGCGCAGGCGTGGCCGCAGCTGAAGCGGCTTGCGGAGAGGCTCGCCATTCCCGTCACCACCAGTCTCGGCGGCAAGTCGTCGTTTCCGGAAACGCATCCGCTCTCGCTCGGCTCCGGCGGCCTCGCGGTGCCGCGCGCGGTGCCGAAATTCCTCGCTGAGGCCGACGTCATCTTCGGGATCGGCTGCTCCTTCACCGAGACCAGCTTCGGCATCGCGATGCCGAAGGGCAAGACCATCATCCATTCCACGCTCGATCCGAACCATCTCAACAAGGACGTGGAGGCCAAGATCGGCCTCGTCGGCGATGCCGGCCTCGTGCTCGATGCGTTGCTCGACGAGATCGGCAAGACCGTCACCGCGGATCGCAACGCCGCGACGGTCGCAGCCGAGATCGCGGCCTCGCACAAGGAGTGGTTCGCCAAATGGATGCCGAAGCTCACCAGCAATGACGCGCCGCTCAACCCGTATCGCGTGCTCTGGGACCTCCAGCACACCGTCGACATCGGCAACACCATCATCACCCATGATGCCGGCAGCCCGCGCGACCAGCTCTCGCCGTTCTGGAAGGCAGTCGAGCCCCTCTCCTATCTCGGCTGGGGCAAGACGACGCAGCTTGGCTACGGCCTCGGGCTTGCGATGGGCGCAAAACTCGCAAAGCCCGACAAGCTCTGCATCAATGTCTGGGGCGATGCCGCGATCGGCTTTACGGGCATGGATTTCGAGACCGCGGTGCGCGAACGCATCCCGATCATGTCGATCCTGCTCAACAATTTCTCGATGGCGATCGAGCTGAAGGTTATGCCGATCTCGACCGAAAAATATCGCTCGACCGACATTTCCGGCGACTATGCCGCGATGGCGCGCGCCTTCGGCGGCTATGGCGAGCGGGTGACAAGGCCGGAGGACATCGTGCCTGCGATCAGGCGCGGGATCCAGAAGACGAAGGAAGGCGTGCCGGTGCTCTTGGAGTTCATTACCAGCAAGGAGACGGAGGTGTCCCGGCCGGGTATGTGAGCCGGCCGCCGCGCCACGGGTGCTGGCTCCGGCCGCAGAAGATGTGATAATCCGGCTTGGTGCCGCGCATGTCGCGGCATTGAGCCGGAATGCAAATGACCACCCTTTCCAACGACGTCGCCGGGATCGACGAGTTCAAGCGGCAATTGCAGTCCGCCGCGGCCGAGAACGCGCGGCTGCGCAGCGAGCTTGCGACCGCGCGCGATCACCAAAGCGCCAGCGCCGAGATTTTGCGCACCATCGCGGCCTCCCCTTCCGATGCCCGGCCGGTCTTCGCGGCGATTGCGTCCAGCTCGAAGCACCTGCTCGGCGCTTTCTCCGCCACCGTGCTTCAGTTCATCGGCGACGAACTGCACCTCGTGGCGTTCACGCCGACCAGCCCGGACGCGGACGAAGGGCTGAAGGCGACGTTCCCGCGGCGGATCGCGGACTTTCCGACTTTTGCCCTCGTCCGCGGCGGCGAGACCATCCAGTTTCCCGACAGCGAGGCCGTGGACGTTCCCGTGCTGAATCGGGATCTAGCGCGGTTGCGCGGCTTCCGCAGCGTGCTGTTCATGCCGCTGATGAATCAGGGCACGCCGGTCGGCATGATCAGCGTCACGCGCGCCGAGCCCGGCGCGTTTGCACCCGACCTCGTGCAGTTGCTCCAGACGTTTGCCGATCAGGCCGTGATCGCAATCGAGAATGCGCGGCTGTTCAACGAGACACAACGTACACTCGAGCGGCAGACGGCGACAGCCGACATCTTGAAAGTGATGGCGGCGTCGCCATCCGACGTGCAGCCGGTGTTCGACGCCATCGCCGCCAATGCCAAGCGGCTGATCGGCGGCTTCTCCACCGCCGTGCTGCGCTACTTCGACGGCGCCGCGCACCTTGCCGCCTTCACACCGGGCGACCCGACCGGCGATCGCGTGCTCCAGGCGTCGTTCCCGGTGCCGTTCGCCCAGTTCCCGGCCTACCAGCTGGTGGCCAATGGTGAATCGGCGCAGCTCCCCGACACCGAGCTCGAGCCGGCCGCACGCGACATCGCGCGCGCCCGCGGCTTCCGCAGCATGCTGTTCGCGCCGCTGATGAGCGAGGGCGAGGCGATCGGCGTCATCATCGTCACACGCAGCACGACTGGCGCGTTCGGCGAGCATCATGTGCGGCTGTTGCAAACTTTTGCTGACCAGGCCGTGATCGCCATCAAGAATGTCAGCCTGTTCAACGAGGTGCAGACCCGCACGGTGGAGCTGACCAAATCGCTCGACGATTTGCGCGCAGCGCAAGACCGGCTGATCCAGACCGAGAAGCTTGCCTCGCTCGGCCAGCTGACCGCCGGCATCGCGCATGAGATCAAGAACCCGCTCAACTTCGTCAACAATTTCGCTGCGCTGTCCGTCGATCTGACGGACGAATTGAACGAGGCCCTCGCGCCCGTTCCGCTCGCGGACGATATCCGCGCGGAGGTCGACGAACTGACCGGGCTGCTGAAGGACAATCTGGGCAAGGTCGTGCAGCACGGAAGGCGCGCCGACTCGATCGTCAAGAACATGCTGCTGCATTCGCGCGCAGGCACCGGCGAGCACCGGCTGACCGACATCAACGCGCTGGTCGAGGAGAGCCTCGACCTCGCCTATCACGGCGCGCGTGCCGAGAAGCCGCAGTTCGACGTCACGGTGAAGCGCGAGCTCGATCCCAAGGCAGGCACGGCCGAATTGTTTCCGCAGGAGATCACGCGGGTGCTGCTGAACCTGATCTCCAACGGTTTTTACGCGCTGGCAAGGCGCGGCAACGGCTTCGCTCCCCTGCTCAGCGCCACGACGCGCGACCGCGGCACTGAGGTCGAGATCCGGATCCGCGACAACGGCACCGGCATTCCCCCCGACGTGAAGGAGAAGATGTTCAATCCCTTCTTCACGACCAAGCCCGCCGGTGAAGGCACCGGGCTCGGCCTTTCTCTCAGCCACGACATCATCGTGAAACAGCACGGCGGCACGATCGACGTCGATACGCGTCCCGGTGAATTCACCGAGTTCACGATCCGATTACCTCGCAAGAGTAGTTTCATAGACAAGGGTTAGCCTCACGCGGTGGGTGCTTCATGAATCTGGCGCGGCTCATTCGGCGACAACTGCTCTCATTGTCCGGCGTCGGCCTGATGCTGGGCGCGCTGTTCTTCGCGGCCGCGCTGACGCCGACGCTGATCCCGCGAAGCTATCTCACGCAAGGCGTCCTCGCCGGCGGCTGCTTTGCGATCGGCTACCTCTGTGGCGTGCTGTGGCGCCGGCTGTGGCACTATCTCGAATTGCCCGAGCCTTCGGCGCGTGCGAGATCGATTGCGAATGCGCTGGCCGCAGCCGGTTGCCTGCTCGTCGTCATCGTCTTCCTGTGGCGCACGGCCGAGTGGCAGAACTCGATCCGCACCGTGATGAAGATGACGCCGGTCGAGACCGCGCATCCGCTCAAGGTCTGCGCCATCGCCCTGGTTACGTTCGTCGTGCTGCTGGTGCTGGGGCGGCTGTTTGTGCTTGTCGCCCGCTTCCTCGCCGCGCGCACGAGGCGGCTCATTCCGCGGAAGATCGCGAACGTCATCGGCGTGCTCGTTGCGGGCCTGCTGTTCTGGTCCATTGCCAGCAATGTCCTGATCAACTCGGCATTTCGCGCACTCGATTCGTCCTTCCGCGAGCTTGACGCCTTGCACGAGCCCGAGCGGCCGGCGCCGACCGCTCCCGGTCGAACGGGAAGCCCGGAATCGTTGGTGAAGTGGAAGGAACTCGGTCGCATGGGGCGCCGGTTCGTTGCCTCGGGCCCGACCGGAGCGGAGATCGGCGCCGTCACGGGACGGCCCGCGCACGACCCCGTGCGTGTGTATGTAGGCCTCGGCAGCAGCGACACGGCGCAGTCGCGCGCCAGGCTCGCGCTCGAGGAGCTCAAGCGTCAGCACGGTTTTGACCGCAAAGTCCTGATCGTCATCACGCCGACCGGCACCGGCTGGATCGATCCGTCAGCGATGGATACAGTTGAATATCTCCACCACGGCGACGTCGCGAGCGTCGCGATGCAGTATTCCTATCTCAACAGCCCGCTATCGCTGCTGTTTCAGCCTGAGTACGGCGCGGAAGCTGCGCGCGCGCTGTTCGCGGAAATCTACGGCTACTGGACCACGCTGCCAAAGGACAAGCGGCCGAAGCTATATCTGCACGGGCTCAGCCTCGGCGCGATGAACTCGGAAAAGTCCGCGGAGCTATTCGAGACGATCGGCGATCCGATTGCCGGCGCGCTGTGGAGCGGGGCGCCGTTCGAGAGCCGCATCTGGCGCTCGATCACCGACAACCGCAATCCGGGCTCGCCGGCCTGGCTGCCGGAATTCCGCGACGGGCGTTTCGTCCGCTTCATGAATCAGAACGGGCCGACGGTGCCGCCAGATACGCCCTGGGGCCCGATGCGCGTGGTCTATCTGCAATATGCCAGTGACGCGATCACCTTCTTCGCCTACCGCGACGCCTACCGGGCCCCGGCCTGGATGAATGCGCCGCGCGGGCCAGACGTATCACCGGAGCTGCGATGGTATCCAATCGTGACGATGCTCCAGCTCGCTCTCGACATGGCGGTGGCGACCAATACGCCGATGGGCTTTGGCCATGTCTACGCGCCCGAGCATTACGTCGATGCCTGGGTCGCCGTCACCGATGTCAATGACTGGTCCGCCGATGCACTCGCGCAGCTCAAGAGCCATCTTGCGGCGGCGGCACGGAAGCCAACTCAGGGCAGTGCCAACGACGACCCCGACCGCGGCGGCTAGAGGCCGCTACTCCGCCATCTCGACCGGCTGGGTGACGGACGGACCGGCCAGCGGCCGCTCCTCCATCGCGATCAGGCAGAGCGAGGCAGTGGTCATCAACGCGGTGGCGGCGCCGAAGACGTAGCGGAACGCGTGCCGCATGTCGTCGGCGGGAATCGCAGGGATGCTGCCTGCGGCGTGATGCTCGCCGGCGAGCGGGACGTCGGCGCCGAGCGCGATCAGCAAGATGGCCGCGAACGCCGCCACCGTGAACGAGGACATCAGCGAGCGGAAGAAATTCATCGCGCCGGTGATGGTGCCGACTTGCGGACGGGCAACCGAATTTTGCAGCGAGACCACGCAGACCGGAAAGGTCGTACCGAGCCCGAGCGCAAACGCGGCCATCAGCGTCAGCAGTCCCCACAGCGGCAGCGTCGTCAGCGTGAGACCCAGCGCGCATAACGCGGCCCAGGACGTGCCGATGATGGCGACGCGCTTGTAGTGCTTGGCGCGCGCCATGGTGCGGCCGGCAATCGCCGCGCCGAAGGTCGAGACCGCCGCGAGCGGAATCAGCGCAAGCCCCGCCTCGCTGGCGCTGAGGTGATAGACCGACTCGTAATAGAGCGGAAGCTGGACGGTAAGGCCGGTCATGGCGCCGAGACCGCAGCCGCCGGCGGTCAACGCGAAGGGCGCGATCTTTCCACTCAGCAGCGGCAGCGGCAGGAACGGCTCATCCGCCCGCAGCGCGTGCCAGACGAAGGTCACCGCGAGCGCGACAGCGCCGCCTACCATCGCCAGAACGGTCGGCGAGAGCCACGGGAAGCGCGTGCCGCCCCAGGTCAGCACCAGCATGAAGACCACCGCGGAGGCCATCAGCAGCACGCCACCGAGCCAGTCGACCTTGCGCTTGCGGTGGAACACCGGGATCTTGCTCATCTTCGGCAGCAGCAGCGCGAGGGCTGCGGCTGCGAGCGGCAAATTGATCCAGAAGATCATCGACCAGTGCAGATGCTCGGCGAACACGCCGCCGATGACGGGGCCGAGGATGCCGCCGACCATCCACACGCTGGAGAAATAGGCCTGGTACTGGCCGCGCTCGCGCGGGCTCACGACGTCGGAGATCACGGTCTGCACGACCGGCATGATGCCGCCGCCGCCAAGCCCCTGGAGACCGCGCGCAAGAATCAGCATCGGCATGCTCGGCGCGATCGCGCACAGCAGCGAGCCCGCGATGAACAGGCTCAACGAGACGATAATCATGACCTTGCGGCCATAGATGTCGCTCAGCGTTCCGAACACCGGTGCAACCGCGGTCGAGGCGAGCAGATAGGCCGTGATCACCCAGGACAGGTTCGAGACATCGTGGAACTGGCGCCCGATGGTCGGCAGCGCGGTGGCGACGATGGTCTGGTCGAGGGCGGCCAGGAACATCGTCAGCATCAGGCTGATCACGATGGTCCGCACCTCGTCCTGCGACAGTGGCGCCGGCGGCGCGAGCGAGGGTGCGTCATCGACGCTCAAGACCTCGGACGGAAGGCGGGACAATTCCTCGGCGATGTCGTCAGACAATGTCTGGGTGTCGGCAGTTTCGCTCTGCCGTTCGAACTTGTTCATCTCGATCGGACGTGGTGGGGCGGGCGCAATGCCGCGAAGGATTCGTTCTATGCAGTCTAATGTAGACAGCAAAGTTCTTCTCGGGCAGGCACCGCGGCGCATGGGTGCATCCCACCCCCGGGTCATCCCGAACAATTGACTGAAAATGTAGGCGGGTCAGTCCTTCGGACGTCGCTTCAGGCGTGCCCGTTTCGGCAGCTGCGCCGGCCATTGCACGATGTGGTTCTCGAGCTCGTCATCCGGGATCTCCACCTCGCTGCCCTCGACCCGACCGCGCACGGAGACGCCGGCCTCGTGCACGGTGTCGGGATCGCCGGATACCAGCGGATGCCACCAATAGAGGTCGCGCCCCTCGGCAACCAGCTTGTAGCCGCAGCTCGGCGGCAGCCAGTTCAGGGTGCGGACATTGGCAGGGGTCAGCCGGACGCAGTCCGGAACCTTGGCGGAGCGATTCGCATAGTCCTTGCAGCCGCAGGTCGCCCCATCGAGCAGCTTGCAGCCGACATGGGTGAAATAGATCTCACCGGTGTCTTCTTCCTCGAGCTTGTTCAGGCAGCAGCGGCCGCAGCCGTCGCACAGGCTTTCCCATTCGTCCCCAGACATCTCTTCCAACGTCTTGGTTTTCCAGAAGAATCCCTCCTGGTCTGAAGGTCGTTTGCGAGCTGCGGTCATGCGCCTCAACAAGATTCGAAAGAGCTACGGCTAACGCCATCTAGGGCGCGCAGCGGTGAAGCTGCAAGCAACGCCCCCGTGAGGCCCGTAATGAACCGGGGTCAATTAGGCCTGTTGTTCAAAATCGCGAGCGTGACCATTGGTTTATGGGTCCCGCTCGGCTAGAAGAAACAGCAAGTCCCCTCGGACGCGAACCGGGCGCCTTGGGTTTGCCGCAACATTCCCGCAAGACGTCTCGATGCCGCCCCGGCCGGGTGCTTGAACGCTTTCGAACCGAGCCTCAAGGGTTCTAGGTGCGCCAGATCATACCACCGCATTGGAAGGCCAGGGTCCGGAATTTCTTCCTGGACCTCGATGCGCGCATCGACTCCTCGCTGTTCTCCTCGGCCAAGGGCATCCGCGAGCTCTATGAGCGCTACTCGACCTTCATGGACCGCTTCTATGTCGGACGGTGGAAGCGCTGGGTGTTCATCGAGCCGCTGTCGGAAGCCGCAACGCTCGGCCTCGGCGGCATGGTGCTGATGCTCATCCTCGCCATTCCAGCCTTCCGCGAGACCGCGGACGAGGACTGGCTGAAGAAGTCCGATCTGGCGGTGACCTTCCTCGACCGCTACGGCAACCCGATCGGCAGCCGCGGCATCAAGCACAACGACTCGATCCCGCTGGAAGATTTTCCGGACGTGCTGATCAAGGCGACGCTCGCCACCGAAGACCGCCGCTTCTACGAGCATTTCGGAATCGACATCGCCGGCACCGCCCGCGCGCTCGTCACCAACGCCCAGGCCGGCGGTGTCCGCCAGGGCGGCTCCTCGATCACGCAGCAGCTCGCCAAGAACCTGTTCCTGAGCAACGAGCGCACCATCGAGCGCAAGATCAACGAGGCCTTCCTCGCGGTCTGGCTGGAATGGCGCCTGACCAAGAACGAGATCCTCAAGCTCTATCTCGACCGCGCCTATATGGGCGGCGGCACTTTCGGCGTCGATGGCGCCGCGCATTTCTACTTCAACAAATCCGCGCGCGACGTGACGCTCGCCGAAGCCGCGATGCTCGCCGGCCTGTTCAAGGCCCCGACCAAATACGCGCCCCACATCAACCTGCCCGCGGCGCGTGCCCGCGCCAACGTCGTGCTCGACAACCTCGTCGATGCCGGCTTCATGACCGAGGGCCAGGTGTTCGGCGCCCGCCGTAATCCTGCCTTCGCCGTCGACCGCCGCGACGAGGCTTCGCCGAACTATTATCTCGACTATGCCTTCGACGAGATGCGCAAGCTGGTCGACACCTTCCCGAAATCCTACACCGAGCGCGTCTTCGTGGTACGGCTGGCGATCGACGCCAACGTGCAGAAGGCCGCCGAAGACGCGATCGAGAACCAGCTGCGCCAGTTCGGCCGCGACTATCACGCGACGCAGGCCGCGACCGTGGTGTCCGATCTCGACGGCGGCATCCGTGCCATGGTCGGCGGCCGCGATTATGGCGCGAGCCAGTTCAACCGCGCGGTCGACGCCTATCGCCAGCCGGGCTCGTCGTTCAAGCCTTACGTCTACACCACGGCGCTCCTGAACGGCTTCACGCCGAACTCGATCGTGGTCGACGGTCCCGTCTGCATCGGCAATTGGTGTCCGCAGAACTATGGCCATTCCTATTCCGGCGCGGTGACGCTGACGCAGGCGATCACGCGCTCGATCAACGTCGTGCCGGTCAAGCTGTCGATCGCCATCGGCCAGAAGGAACAGCCGAAGGCGCCGAACCCGGCCAAGATCGGCCGCGCCAAGATCGTCGAGGTCGCCCGCCGCTTCGGCCTCAAGGCGCCGCTGCCCGACACGCCGTCGCTGCCGATCGGCTCGGACGAAGTCACCGTGATCGAGCACGCCGTCGCCTACGCAACCTTCCCCAACCGGGGCAAGTCGGTGACACCGCATTCGGTGCTGGAAGTGCGCACCGGCGCCGGCGATCTGGTCTGGCGCTGGGACCGCGACGGCCCGAAGCCGCGGCAGGCGATCCCGGCCTCCGTTGCCTCCGACATGGCCGGCATGATGAGCCACGTCGTCAGCGAGGGCACCGCGCGCCGCGCAGCGCTCGACGGCATTCCGACCGCGGGCAAGACCGGCACCACCAATGCGTATCGCGACGCCTGGTTCGTCGGCTACACCGGCAATTTCACCTGCGCGGTCTGGTACGGCAACGACGACTATTCGCCGACCAACCGCATGACCGGCGGCTCGCTGCCGGCGCAGACCTGGCACGACATCATGGTCGCTGCGCATCAGGGCGTCGAGGTCCGGGAAATTGCCGGCATCGGCATGGGCCAGAAGCTGCCGCCGGAACGCGTTGCCAACGCCCAGGCCAATGCGGCGCCGAAAGTGCTGGAGACCAAGCCCGGTCCGCCGCCCGTGCTGACCAAGCGCGGCGCCGATATCCTGGTGCGCGTCGAGAAACTTTTGGATGATGCGGCCAAGACCGCGACCAAGTCGGCCGCCGACGATTCGAAGCAAGCCAAGCCGACGGCGGCATCGAGCGCGCTCGCCTTCCCGCAGAACTATGCGGCGGAGGACAACGCGAACTCGTCCGGCCCTCGCAAGAACTGATCGTATCCCGTGCGGCTGATCCTGATCACATTGACGGCCCTTCTGCTCGCGAGCGTGGTCGGCGTCGGCGCGACCTGGATGACGACGACGCGCGGCACCGAGATCGGCGCGCTGACGATCGGGCCCTGGACCGCGCGCCCGCGCACCGGCACCGCCGACGTCGATCCCTATTCGCGCGCCACCATCGTGCGCAACGGCGAGCTGCCGATCGGCACCGGTGACGGCGTCGCCTTCACCGCGACCGCCGACGACAAGAAGAAAGCGCTCGACGGCCGCTGCGACATCGTCGTCTCCGGCGTGACCCCGCCGGCGCGGTTCTGGACGCTGACGCTCTATGACCGCAAGGGTCATCTCGTCGCCAACTCGCTCCAGCGCTACGGCTTCACCAGCCAGGAGATCCTGCGCCAGTCCGACGGCTCGTTCGAGATCCGCATCGCCTCGCGCTCGCGCGCCGGCAACTGGCTGCCGACCGGCGGCATCGAGCGCTACGCGCTGATGCTGCGCCTCTACGATACCCCCGTCGGGGTTGCGACGCGCACCCAGCGCGACGCGCCGATGCCGACGATCACGACGGTGGGCTGCTCATGATCCGGCTGCTGTTCACCATCGTTGCTGGCGTCGTGCTGGGCCTCGTGGTCCATCTCGTCAGCGTGCTGGCGCTGCCGCGGCTCGCGACGCAGGACGCCTATTCGCGGCTGACGCCGATGACCAAGCTCAACGGCGTCACCCCGCTTCCCCTCGCCGATCCCAACACCTCGCCGATGCCGTTCATGGACCCGGCCTTTGCGCTCGCGATCTGCCGCTACGACCTGTCGGGCGGGCCGATCAAGCTGATGGTGCCGGTGAGCCAGGCCTACACCTCGGTGTCGTTCTACACCCGCAACGAGATCGCCTATTACGCGATCAACGACCGCTCGGCCGGCAAGAAGGTGATCGAGCTCGACCTGATGACGGAGCCGCAGCACAACGAGCTGCCCGAGGACGAAGAGATCACCGCGGCCGACCGCCTGATCATCGATTCCCCGAGCACCACCGGCCTGATCGTGATGAAGGCCCTCGCCGCCGAGCCCGGCCTGATGCCGCAGGCGCAGGCCTCGCTTGCCGCCGCGACCTGCGCGCCGCAGACCGAAGCGCCGGCCAAGGCCGAGGCGCCGCGCGGCCGGCGGTGAGGTGCGGACATTTTCGCAAGCACAAACCAAAACTGAAAAACAACCCCATGCACAGTAGCGGGGGCATTGAAATTATTAGATTAACTCTCTTCGGTCGGCGGTACGGATCGGCTGCGCGCGTGTGCGTTTGACCCGTCGGGCAAAACATTGGCAGAATGGCATCATCGAAAGTTCGTATCACCCGCGCGGAGCCATCCGCCGCGGGTTTTTTCATGTCGGAGCACAGAGAGCCATGATCAAAGGATCGCCGTCGCCCGCAGTGGCAAGCAATGCCGCCCGCGAGCGTACGAATTCTAAGTCGCGTGCCGTCGCGTTCTTGAGGCGCTTCGCCCTCACGACAATTGGTGCTTCGAACGAGCCCTCCGTGCCCAAAGCAACGCGAGCGGTCCCACCGCGATGCCCGCCGCAAGCACGATGAAGACCAGCAGCCAGCCAGTCGCGCTCTGCGGGCCGCCGGCCGCGTCGAGCGCAGCACCTGTTCCCCAGGCCCCGAGCGCTGACAGCCCGAAGCCAATCGTCGAATGCAGGGCCAGGGTTGCACCGCGATGTTCGGACACAGCCGCGGCCGACATGCCAGCAGTCAACGCCCCTGAATCCGCAGGCACTGTCAGGCCATAGATGATCAGCAGCAGCGCCAGCAGCCAGGCTGGCGCCGTCGCGTTGAGGCCGATGATCAACGCAACGCAGGCCGACGCAATCATGACAATCGTGATCGCGCGATGGCGGCCGAACTTCAACGCCGCCTCGTTGCCGAGGATGCTTGCGGGCATCGAGATCACCGCAAAGCAAAAGCTCATCACGACAGGGCTCAACCATGAGGGCGCACCTTGATGAGCGATGACGAACGTCCAGAAGCCTACGAGCCAGGTGCGGATGCCATAGAGCTCGAAGCAATGCGCGCCATAGCCGAAGATGTATCCGAGCGCCTCGCGGTTGGCGAAGACGGGAGCGAAATCCAGCATTCGCCCCGCCTTCGGCACGGGTCGTTGCCCCGCCATCAGAAGGCACGCGACGACCATTGCGATGGGACCGAATCCGGTCACAAGGAAAGCGCTGCGCCACCCCCATCTGTCAGCAATGACTTGCGCCACCAGGAACGAGAGGCCGACACCGACCGAAAAGCTCGACGTGTACAGAGTGACGGCCCGTGACGTATCGCCGGCGGGTAACCGGTCCGTCAGCGCCTTCAATCCCGGCATGTAGGCGCCAGCAAATCCAAGTCCTGCAAGGGACCAGATCGCCGTACCCGACCAGAACCCTTGAGCGAAGATGCCGAAAGCCGCGGTCGCGAGCCCGCTGACGACTGAGCCCCAGAGAAGCACGAGCCGCGCATCGATCCGGTCGGTCAACGTCGTCAGCAATGGCACTGCAAGCATGTAGCCAAACGCATAACCACTCGCCATCAACCCGCCTTCGGCCGCAGAGAGTCCCCACGCTGGCATCAGGTGCTGTGCGAGGTTTGCGGACAACGTCACATGCGGCAGCAGGTTACCGACCTGTCCGATGCACATCACCACAATCAGAGACCGACCGTTCAAGCTACGAATTTTGCTCTCCCACATGGAGGGGCGCTGATGATGACGGGTCCGCGCGAAGAAGGAGAAGCGCAAAGAACGCAGAGACAGAGATCAGCGCGCTGATCCACAGCGCACCGCGCCCCATGTGCTCCACCATCAGCCCCAGTGCCAGCGGTGCGGCGGCCCCCGTTAGCCGGGCGGGGAGCGAAATCATGCCGACGCGCTTTCCAAACCCCACCGGCCCGAACAAAAACAAGGGCAGCGTGCCACGTGCGATCGTGATGATCCCGTTACCCACCCCGTAGAGGACGGTGTAAACCGGCGCAAACAATGAGCCTCCAGCGATCAGCGCGACAACACCAATCGGATTCATCAACGCGGCGAGCCTCGCCGACAACAGCGGATGAAACCGGTTGAGCCATCCTGCTTCGAGAAGGCGGGCGCAGACCTGGGCGGGGCCGACCAATGTTCCTGCGACCAAGGCCTCGGCCGGCGTCGCGCCGAACACGACCAGCATCGACGGCAGAATTGCCGACACACCCGAGCTGACGAAGCTCGTTGCCGCAAACATGTAAGTCAGAACGCCCATCGCAAACGTTTCGCTCTGGCGTTCGGGATGCGGGCTCGTTCCTGACAACGGTCGAGAAACCTCTTCAAGCGCCGTGGCACGCGGCAACAAAAGATTGAGCGGCAAAGCGAGGCAGACGTGGACGACCGCCCAGAGCTGGCAGGCCGCGCGCCAGCCGTACTCAGCATCCAACCATGTCGTGAGTGGCCAGCCGACGGTGCTCGCGAAGCCGGCAATCAAGGTAATGCCCGTAATCGACTTTCGAGCGCGCGTTCCGTAGATGCGCGCAAGCGTCGCGAACGCCGCCTCGTAAAGACCCATGCCCATGCCGACCCCAAGCACCATCCACGCGGCGATCAGCAACACCACGCCATGGGCAGCGGACAGCATCAGCAAGCCTGCTGCGAAGATGGCGTTCGATACAGCAAGCGGCCGACGTCCGCCAAACCTGTCGATCGCATGACCGACACGCGGGCCAAGAAGTCCGGAGATGACGAGCGCACCGGACAGCGCGGCGAATACGTAGGTCGGCGCGAGACCGAGATCCCGCGAAATCGGAATGGCAAGCACGGCCGGAAGATAGTAGCTCGACGCCCACGCAATGGTTTGCGTGATTCCTAGCGCGAGAACGACGGCAAGCGAACCCGAAGCTCCGCCCGCAAGAACTTGCCTCATGAGCAGCCACAGCCCGAAGCGCCGGCCTTCCTGGCTGTTTCGTCGGCGGCACAGCATGCCGATGGTTCTTCCTTTGCCGGGCCGCCGCAACATCCTGACGCGGTATCGGCAGACTCGACCCCGCCGCGCGTACACACGCCCGTCTCCGGCAGCACAAGCTCGACTCTCGCAGCCGCCTCCCTGTCGCCCGCGATATCGGCGGCAATCGATCGGACCTGCTCATAGCCCGTCATCATGAGGAAGGTCGGAGCACGACCGTACGACTTCATGCCGGCGAGGTAGAAGCCCGGCTCATCATGCGAGAGCTCACGCGCGCCGTGCGGGCGCACCGTCCCGCAGCTATGTTCGTTGGGATCGATGAGCGGCGCGAGGGCGACCGGCGCCTCGATGGCCGGATCGAGTCGCAGTCGCAGTTCGGAGAGAAACGAAAAGTCGGGACGGAAACCCGTCGACACGATCAGTTCGTCCACGACCACGCTTCGAGCACCGCAGCACGAGCCGGTCGCGACCTTCAGGCGACCTTCGGCTTCCGAAATATCCGTGACGCCGAATTCGGTCTCTACCTTGATCTTACCCGACGTAACAAGCGTAGCAAAGACGGCGCCAAGTTCACCGCGTGCGGCGAGTTTATCGTTGCGGCCACCGCCGAAAGCCTTCGCAGGATCGGCACCACGCAAGAGCCAGACGGGTTGCGTACCGGGCACCTCGTCGGCGAGACGTACGAGTTCGATCAGCGTGCCGACCGCGGAATGGCCGGCGCCCAAGACAGCAACGGTCTTGCCGGCATATCTCGCACGACCGGCACCTCGCACATCCGGCATGCCGTAGGCCACACGTTCAACGCACTCACGCTCGCCAATCGCGGGCAAGCCGTTGCCGCCGGCCGGATTGGCGGAGAACCATGTGCCTGACGTATCGATAATTGCGTCGGCACGCAGGACCTCGGGTCCTTTGCCGTTCTGGTAGCGAACTTCGAAAGGCGCCAGCGCCCTGCCCCTGGTCTTCGCCTTGTCGAAGCCGACGCGGCTGATGGCCGAGACGCGACTTGACGTCCAGATCGCCTCGCGCAGCGGCGTTCTTGTCGCAAGCGGCATGAGGTATCCATCGAGCAATTCGCCGCCGGTCGGATAGGTCTGAGGGTCTGGCGAATTCCATCCCGTGGGCGCGAGCAGGCGTGCGGCGGCCTTGTCGACGTTGTATTCCCAAGGCGAGAAGAGCTGGACGTGCTGCCATTGACGAACCGCGTGCCCTGCCTCGGGCCCGGCCTCCAGCACAACGGGCAGCATTCCGCGTTCGAGCACATGCGCTGCGGCTGCCAGGCCAACGGGCCCCGCCCCGATGACGGCAACCGTCTTCTTATCGCTCATTTCATTTCTCCCATCATTCTAGAATCATCGAATTATTTGGCCAAAAAAAGATCAGGCCGCCGATTTAGTATCCTTGCATTCGGTTTCGTCTGCGCAGCATTCCGACACCAGGAAGTCCACCAGACCCTGCATCGAGTCGTAGTTCGCATGGCAGACAAGCGTCGTGGATTCCCGGACCTGACTGACGAGCCCGACAGCCACCAGAGATTTGATGTGGTGGGACAGCGTCGATGCCGGGATCTTCAGCTTTTCCTGCAAACGACCGACGGGCATGCCCGATCGCCCAGCCCGGACCAGGGCCCGATAGATCTGGAGCCGTGTCCGGTTACCCAAGGCTTCCAAACGTCTTGCTGCGTCGTCGATCTTCATGACCACATATTGCGCCGGGCCGTCCTCGCTGTCAACCGTAATTCTAGAATATTGGAAATACAGATTGAGTCGACGCCGTCTCATGCTGGCCTCAACAGCACCTTCCGTTCTGCTGGATCGGCGGACAAGCAACTAACCCATATGAACAGTAGACGCAGCAATCGCCGCACTTGGGCTTGAGCCGAGTCCCGCACCCCTTGCAATCATAGAAGAATTGGCAGGCGTCAGTCGGCATGGTTTCGGCTGATGCGTGATGACAGACCGGACACGTAATGACCGATTGCGTTTGCATGGCCGGCTTCCTCGATCGCGAGATAAGACCCATTCTAGCTATTCAACGCCAACGCGGAAATTAAACTGACGAAAAGACACCTCCGCCGACCGATAAGAGCTGGGATCGGTTTATCGCTCCACTCCAGAAAGCGGCTGCGCTGCCGTCGGACACGATCCTCGGGGAGGACAAGGATGGCGGACGCGATGGATCTGAGACATTCTGATCTTCTACATCCGGATCAGGATGACTCCGCCCACGAGCAATGCTGCGCCGGCGACCCTCACCGCACTGATCGGGTGAACGGGAACACCCAGCAAGCCAAAATGGTCGAATGCGATCGAGCCGAGCATCTGCCCCGCGATGAGAAGCGCGAAGAAGGTCGCGGCGCCGAGCTGAGGGACCAGGAAGATTCCGAGCCCAATGAAGATGGCGCGCCGAACAGGCCGCCGCTCCAGGCGAACCAGGGGATGCGGGCAGCGATCGATACCGATGGGACGGGATCCTGCAAGAGGAGCGCGAGCGCGGCCATGCAGATGACGCCGATGAAGTAGCTCATGAAGCCCGACCAGGCCGCCGAGCCCAGTGCCGTCCGGAGGTTCGCGTTGAGGGCCTGTTGCACGACCAGACTGATCCCGGCCGCGGCGGCCAGCATCATCGGAAACACCAGCTTCAACATCTCATCCCCCGCGTTCTCCGGCGCAGAGATACGTCACACCGGAACCGGAATCAAAGGCGCGACTTGCCGGTCCTGCGGACTGTCACTTGCCGCAAGCCCCGCTGCAACACCGATGCGATCGGCTTCGGGGCGGTTCTGGCTCATCTTGCGCTTGCCCTCGCAACCGCACGACCGGAATGCGCACGCCGACGATTCCCCGCAACTGCGCCGCGATGAAATCGGCGGGCGCGTCAGAGGCGGCCCAGGATTTCGCGCGCGACCCTTCGTGCTTGTTGGTCAGGCGCGTCACCACATCGAGCAGACGCTCCGTCTCCCAAAAGAACTCGACCGGACCGTAGGCGTGCACGGCAATGTAGTTCCATCGTTGGGCTAACGCGCTTCGGTCGGCGATACGGATCGACTGCGCGCGTGCGCCTTTGACCCGTCGGGCAAAACACTGGCAGAATGGCAACATCGAAAGTTCGTAACACCCGCGGAGCAATCCGCCTGTGTCCACTACTTCGAGGTCGCTGAAGTCACTTATCGATGTTGAAATAGGTCCCGGCGATGCTGGCGGCATCGTTGTAAGTGATCTTTTCGAGCACGTTCTGCTTTAGATTCCATTTCGTGAAGACATTGGCGTAGCTGCCGTCGTCGACCATGGCTTGCAGTGCCGCGATGATCGCGTCGCGCAGTTCCGGATTTTCCTTGGCGACCAGCCAGCCCTGATAGCCGACGGCATAGCGCGAGGTCGTGACCAGTTCGAGCAGGATTCCCCCGGCAGGCTGGTTGGCGGTGGTATAGGCCGAGACGCCGACATTGGCGAGCGAGACGTCGGCGCGTCCGCTCTTGAGAGCCAACTGGGCCTGATCGCTCGTGGTGAACTGCAGGATTTCGAGCGGTTTGTCTGCAGGACAGGCCGCGGCCTGCAGTTCGAACAGGTGCAGCGGTGTCGAACCCTGATGAGCGGCGCCGCGGAGTCCGCAGGTGTCGCTGAGCTTCATGACCTTGTGCGGGTTTCCCTTGACGACGATCAGCCCGGCCGCCTCGCGGTTGACGTCGATGATATCGACGATCTTTTCGCGCTCGACGAAATCGCCAAAGGCCGAGGCGCCGAGATCGAACCGCTTCGACTGGATGCCGGGAATGATGCTTGGAAAAGGCGCGGCAATGCGGCGGATCTCGATGCCGAGCTTGCTGGCGACCTCGGTCAGCAGTTCCTGTTCGACGCCGATCAGGGTGGCGTTGTCTGGTCCGTAGAAATCATAGGGTGGCTGGTGGGGATCACTGGCGGCGCTGATGAAACCCGCATCGCGGATACGCTGCGGCAGCATCTCACGGATCTTCGGATTGACCTCGCCGGCTACCGCAAGCGCCGGCGCGACAGTCAGCAGCGACACAAGAGCAAGTCTGCGAAACGTCGTCATAGTTCGGTCCCTCTTTCGGTTGGAATATGCGCTGCAGTCAGGACATTCGACTGAGAAAGGTCCGGGTCCGCTGCATTTGTGGATTGTCGATCACCGTCGAAGCCGAGCCCTCTTCGACGACATAGCCGTCGTCCATGAAGACGACGCGGTCGGCGACCTCGCGGGCGAAACCGATCTCATGGGTGACGACGAGCATCGTCATGCCCTGTGCGGCGAGACGCTTGATAACGGCCAGGACTTCTCCGACCAGTTCGGGGTCGAGGGCAGATGTCGGTTCATCGAACAGCATCAGCGATGGCTGCATCGCCAACGCGCGGGCGATCGCCACGCGTTGCTGCTGGCCGCCGGAAAGTTCGTTCGGCCTGGCGTTTTCCTTGTTGCCCAAATCGACCATCGCGAGCAGGCTGCGAGCATGCGCGACGGCGGAGTCACGAGCTTCTCCTTTGAGCAACATCGGCGCCTGAATGATGTTGTCAAGGACGCTGAGATGCGGAAACAGGTTGAAGCGCTGGAACACCATGCCGATGGCGCGGCGCTGCAGCGCCAGCTCATTGCGCTTCAACTCGTAGAGCACGTCGCCTCGCTCCCGATAGCCGATCAACGAGCCATTGACCAGGATGCGACCGCCATCGGGCTTTTCGAGATGGTTGATGCAGCGGAGAAATGTCGATTTGCCGCTGCCGGAAGGTCCGAGAATGCAAGCGACCTCGCCGGCCGCGAGGGTCAGGTCGATACCTTTCAGCACCTCGAGCGAACCGAAGGATTTTCTGACGCCATACGCTTCGACGACGGCCCGCATTGAGGAAGCATTCACAGCGGTCATCCGCGCCACAGAAGCTGATTGAACGACCATCGCGGCGCGCCCGACGATGCGCGTGCAGGACCTTCCTGGCTGAACCGCCGCTCGATCCAGGCCTGCATGACGATAGCGATACTCGTCATGATCAGGTACCAGGAGGCGGCGACGAAAAGCAGCTCGATGACTAGGAAATTCTTGGCGTAGATGTTTTGTACACGGGTCAGCAGATCCTGGGCCGCGACGATCGAGACCAGCGACGTCGTCTTCAACATCGAGATCGTCTGGTTGCCGATCGGCGGAATGATGACCCGCAGCGCCTGCGGCATGATGATGTGGCGAAAGGTCTGGTAGGGGGTATAGCCGAGCGCGGTGGCGGCTTCGCTCTGCCCTCTGTCGACGGCGAGAATGCCGCCGCGAACGATCTCGGACATATAGGCCGCCTCGTTCAGGCCCAGCGCCAGCATCGCAGCGGTGAACGACGAGATCAATGCGTTGGTTGGGATGGAATGGGAGCCGAAGCCAATCTCCGGCAAGAACAACTGGATATTGAACCAGAAGATCAACTGCACCAGAAGCGGAGTGCCCCTGAAGAACCAGATGTAGAGATAGGCGAAACCGACGAGAACCGAATTGCCGGACCCACGCAGCATGGCGAGGATGATTCCACCGACAAGCCCCGCCGCGATCGCGAGGAAAGTCAGGATCAGTGTCAGGCGGATCCCCTGCAGGATCGATGCGTCAAAGAAATATTGCGGGATGACGCTCCATTGTACCTGGTCGGAGCGGGATACGATCAGGCCCGCGGCTATCACCCCAAGCGTCAGCGCAAGCGCCAGGATCCGTTGCGTCCAATAAGCCGCAGGGACGATCCGGCCAGGTTGCGCGGCGGGCATTGGCTCTCTTCATTCCTTCAGTTGCGATCCGCGCGGCAGTGACCCAAGCTCAACCGGGCTCAGTGTTGGCTTTTGGGTATTTACTTGTCAAGTGAGCAGATGCTCAAATGCCTGCGGCGAGGCGACCATCGTTTATGCGCATTGTGGTCCACGAGAATGAAAAAATGCGAGCATCTCTTCTCGTGCTGGGCAAATGCTGAGCCAGATGTTGAGGCCAGGCCTGCAATGGATAGGCGATGACGAGACGCTTTCTTCCTCCGTCTGCGCCGACGGTCGCGCCGGGAGCCTTTGGCTATAACCGGGGTGATGGCGCATCCGCCTCCCAACTGTTCTAGCCCTAGAGATACGTCACGCCCGCACCGAAATGAGTGGCGCGACTTGCCGGTCCTGCGGGCTGTCACTCGCCGCAAGCCCCGCCGCGACGCCGACGCGATCGGCTTCGGGGCGGTTCTGGCTCATCTTGCGCTTGCCCTCGAACCGCACGACCGGGATGCGCACGCCGACGATGCCCCGCAGCTGCGCGGCGATGAAATCGGCGGGAGCGTCCGTGACGGCCCAGGATTTCGCGCGCGATCCTTCGTGCTTGTTGGTCAGGCGCGTCACCACATCGAGCAGACGCTCGGTCTCCTGAAAAAACTCGACCGGACCGTAGGCGTGCACGGCAATGTAGTTCCAGGTCGGCACCACCTTTCCGGTCTCCTGCTTGGTCGCGTACCAGGACGGCGTCACATAGGCTTCCGGACCCGTGAAGATCGCGAGAGCGTCTCCGATCGGGGCGAGATGCCATTGCGGATTGGCCCTTGCCAGATGCCCATACAGCGTTCCGTGCTCGCCCTCGGTGTCGTCGAGGAAGAGCGGCATCGGCGTCGCCACCGGGCCTTCGGCAGTGGCCGTCACCAGATTGGCCAGCCGCGCGTCGCGGATGGTCGTCCGGATGCTCTCGAAATCGTCGTCCTTGAAGGCAGGGGGTATGTACATCGCTTGTCTCCGTTCTTGCCCCGGAGATAGCCTGAATCTGGCATACGAAGAACTGCCAGTTTTCAGACTTTATTCTGGTCCAGTTTTCGAGGCCTTCGCGGCACGATGTCGTCGACAGCCTGGGCGAGAAGCTTGCAGCCCCGCTCGATCTGGCGCACGTCGAGCGCCGCAAAACCCATGACGAGACCGACGGCCTCCAGACGGCGGCGGCGCCCCTGCCCGCGCGGGTCGAACAGCGCCGAGACGGGGTAGACGCCCACGCCTTTCGCCCGGGCGGCCTCGACCAATGCTGCTTCGTGGTCGCGGGTCAGATCGCGAAACCAGGCGACGATGTGCAAGCCGGCATCCGCGCCGTCGATCTGGACCCGATCGCCGAACCAGCGATGCAACGCATCGAGCAGCGCCTGCCGGCGTTCGGCATTGCGCCGGCGGACGCGCCTGACATGGCGCTCGTAGGCGCCGCTCTCCAGCATCGTGGCGAGCGCCTCCTGCTCGATCTGAGGCGTGTGCCGATCCATGGTCTGCTTGGCCGCGGCGAACAAGGGTCGCAATCCCACAGGCACCACCAAATAGCCGATCCTCAACGTCGGTGACAGCGTCTTGGAAACAGTACCGAGATAGACGACGTTGCCACTGCCTTCCAGCGCATGAAGCGGCGGCACTGGTTTGGTATCGTATCGATACTCGCTGTCGTAATCGTCCTCGATCACATAGGCATCTGCCCGTGCCGCCCACGCGAGCAACTGATGCCGGCGTCCGATCGGCAGGACTCCGCCCAGCGGATATTGATGCGACGGCGTCACGTAAGCGAGCCGGGCCTCGACCGTCGCAAGGCGCTCGGTTTCCAGACCGTCCCGGTCGACCGAAATCGGAACGGCGACAGCACCGGTGGCCGAGAAGGCGTGCCGCGCCATCAGGTAGCCCGGATCCTCCATGACGAAGCGGTCGCCGGCGTCGAGCAGCAGCCGCGCGCACAGGTCGAGCCCTTGCTGCGATCCGTTCACGATGACGATCTGCTCGACGTCGCAACGCACGCTCCGCGAACGCCAGAGATAGCCCTGCAGCGCCGTCCGAAGCCGCAGTGATCCGCAGGGGTCCCCGTAGGCCAATCTCTCGGACCTGCGGTTCAGCGCCGCAACCATGGCTCGCTTCCACGCGAGGATCGGGAAGTCCGCCGGCGACAGATCGCCGTATCTGAAGTTTGCAAGGAGGCCGCGCGGCGGTTCGGTCCAGCGCGGCAGGTCTTGTCGCAGCCGCTCGCCAAACCTTGAAAGCCGCAGATTGCGCGACGATGGCCTGGATATGGTGCGAGCTTGTCCTCTCTCGACGACGGCACGGGCAACGCGCGGCCGCGCGCCGTGGCGAATGTCAATGAATCCTTCCGCCGCGAGCTGCTCATAGGCGACCGTCACGGTCGTGCGCGAGACGCCCAGCTCGCCGGCAAGGGCGCGGGAGGACGGCAGCAGGCCGTCAACGCCGTACACCCGCGCCATGATCTGGTCCTTGAGCGTATCGTAGATTTGCCGAGCGCCCATTCGCGCCGAGCGACGTCTTGTCTGGACCATTCGATATCCGCAAAAACCATTGATCTACTGTGCCAGTGTGCTGCGACGCGGATCGAAAGCCAAGTGGTGCGTGTCGAGATGGGCAAAGGACACCCGCTCGCAGTCGCCCCTCCGCCGCCAGAACGAAACCTCGCCAATCACCGTCTTGAAATGTGGGCGCCACCTCACGTAAACTCATCCCATGGGGACAAAGCAGACTCCCCGTGAGACCTCGGTCCAAGCTCTGCGCAGCACGCCATTCGTGGAGCTTGCGCATGGACACCGAACGACACTCCTCTCTCCAAAATGCTGTCGCCGTTCTCTCACGCGGAGACGCTGCCGCGCGCCGGGATGTGACGGCGCAAAACAGCCGCTTCGTCCGCGTCTTCGAAGCACTCGCCGCTGCCGGCATCGAAGCCCGGCCGGTCATCTACGACGAGACCTTCGCCGACGCCGTCCGCGATCAATTGCGCGCAGTCGACGGCGTGCTCGTCTGGGTCGATCCGATCCATCAGGGCAAGACGCGCGCCGAGCTCGATGTCCTGCTTCGCGACGTTTCGGCGCAAGGGCCGTGGGTGAGCGCGCACCCCGATGTCATTCTGAAGATGGGCGTCAAGGAGGTGCTCTACCGAACACGTCATCTCGGCTGGGGCGCCGACACACATCGCTATGACACGGCCGCAAGCTTCCGCGCCGAATTCCCGTCGCGTCTTCGGGCCGGCGCTCCCCGCGTGCTGAAGCAAAATCGCGGCAACGGAGGCCAGGGCGTTTGGAAGGTGGAGGCACTGCCGAATGAGGCCACCAAGGTTCGTGTGCTCCATGCGCAACGCGGCAGCATGCCCGAGGACATGCCGCTCGAAGCCTTGATCGCGCGATGTGAACCGTATTTCGGCTGGGGCGGCTGCATCATCGACCAGGCGTTTCAACCTCGCCTGCCCGACGGAATGATCCGCTGCTACATGAGCGGCTCAGAGGTTGCGGGCTTTGGGCACCAATTGATCAAGGCCTTGATTCCTCCGCCGCCGGAAGGCCCGGACGCGCCCGAGGCGCAACCGGGCCCGCGCATCATGCACGGACCCGATGCGCCGCAATTTCAGGCGCTGCGAAGGTCGATGGAGGACGAATGGACGCCGCGGATGATGGACACGCTCGACATCGATGAATCCTCGCTACCGGTCATCTGGGACGCGGACTTCCTGTACGGGCCGCGCGACGCAGCCGGTGCAGACACCTACGTTCTGTGCGAGATCAATGCGAGCTCCTGCTTTGCGCTTCCAGAGGAGGCTCCGGCGGCGATCGCGCGGATAGTGAAGCAACGCCTCCTGCGGACTCAAAGGGCTGCATCCGGCACATAGACGACCATCGCGAGCGCGCAAACGCAAAGGCGCGCTCGCACGATCCGGACGGTGCTCAGACGCGACTAATGCCTTCCACATCGGCAGCTTTCATAATCAACCGGATCATGGCTGTTGAAGATCGTCACGCGGTCGCCGTGGTCGAGCTTCAGCGCACGCAGCCGGGCCTGGTTGGCTATCCGCGTCTTCCGGTCCATGTCGACCTTGCGCTGGAAATAGCTGAGCACCAGCGGCATGCGTGGGGATGCCTCGAGCTGGCCGTGAAAGAAGTAGCTGTCGCCGGCATGCAGCAGCCATGTGTCGCCTGAGCGGACCGCAATGCCGCAATGGCCGAGCGTGTGGCCGGCGAGCGGGATCATCAGGATGTCCCCGTCCCGATCGCCCAATGCGCGCACGCCCTTGAAGCCGAACCAGTCCTCGCCGGCGTCCTCATAGAATTTCCAGCTCGGCCCGTGGCTCCACTGCTCGGTGACATAGCGCCCCGCGGGCGGCGCGGGTTTTCGCAGCACCGCCATGTCGTATTCGGCGCGGTGGACGTGGATCTTGGCATGAGGAAAGTCCGGCACGCCGCCGGCGTGGTCGCGGTCGAGATGCGTCAGCAGCACGTGACGCACGTCGCTTGGCGAACAGCCGAGCGCGCGCACCTGCTGTACCGCCGTCTCGGACGGATCGAGCCGGGGTGCGGTCTGCCGCAGCCATCGCCGCCCCAACCGTTGCGGCGCGGCGATGTCGCCGAGCCCGATGCCGGTATCGACCAAAGCGAGCCCGTCACCCGTTTCGATCAGCAGGCAGTGGCAGACCATGCGGGCGCGCTGGAACAGGCTGCCCGTGCCGTTCACCAGGCGGCGGCCCATCGGGCACATCGTGCCGGTGTTGAGATGATGGATTTTCATGGATGACCTCGCCTTTCGTGACGAGCGTTCTTGTCATCATCCGATCCATAGGTAAAATATCGACTATTGATAGCATCTCTAGGTTTACCCTATGGATATCCGCGAGCTCCGCTACTTCGCCGCCGTCTACCGCGAACGCAACCTCACCGCCGCGGCGCGCACATGCTTCGTGTCGCAGCCCTCGATCTCGACCGCGATCACCCATCTGGAGGCCGAGCTCGGCACCACGCTCTTCATCCGGCACAAGAAGGGCGTCGCGCCGACCGCTTCGGCCGAGCAGTTTCATGCGCTGGCCCGCCGCATCATCGACGAGACCGATGCCGCGCGCAGCCTGTTCAGGAAGCCGAGCACGAGGACCGCGCTGACGCTCGGCCTGATGCGCACGCTCGACGTGCCGCGGACGATCGCGCTGCTGAAGCCGCTGACGGCGCGTGCCGACATCGCGCTTCGCCTCGTCGGCCATGACGAGCGCGCCGATGCGCGGATCATCTCGAAGAGCATGCTGCGCAATGACGAGCATTTCGTCGCGCTGTGGAGCGAGCGCTATGTCGCGGCCCTGCCGCCGTCGCATCCGCTGACGCTGAAGGACAGGCTCCGGGTCAGCGATCTCGCCAATGTCCCCATGATCGACCGCTGCCATTGCGAGCAGAGCGAATTCTTCGGCCGCGCTTCGAAGCGGCATCAGTCCGCAGCGATCGCGCAATCGGAGGATTGGGCCATGGCGCTGGTCGCAGCCGGCGTCGGCATCGCCATCGTTCCGGAAGGCGTGGCCAAGGCCAATCCGGACGTCGCGATCAGGGAGATCGAGGTCAAGGTCACGCGCGAGGTCGGCCTCGCCTACCGCACGTCCGCGCCGCTGCCGGATGCGTTGAAGGATTTTGTGGCGAAGCTTCAGAAGCAGCGGCGCAAGCCAGATCAGATTCCGCGCCGGCGCAGTGCGCGCAAAACGCCTAGCCCTTCGAGATGACCGGGCGCTGATACAACGGCTGGGCCGCGACCGGCGGATTGGTGGTTTGGGATGCGAGCTCGCCGATCAGGCGATCGGCGTCGGCGGCCATGTTGTCCGGCGCCTGGATCACGAGGCGCTCGAGCGCCCAGCGATAGGACGAGACGCGCTGCTCGAGCGATTGCTGCACCCACTGGATGATCAGCGAGTTCTCCTGCATGCGCTCGACCGCATCCGCCTTCTCCTTGGGCGAGAGCTCGGAGACGCGCGCCATGCTGGCCTCGCGCTTCTTGTCGAGATCGATGACGCGGATCGCGCTGCCGAAGAACGGCTCGAACCGGGTGATGTCGTTGCGGACGTCCTCGATCAGCTGCGCATAGCGCGAGGAAAACGAGCGATGCGGCTCGTCGACCAGCGTGCGCCCGTACATGGTACGGTCGAACACGATCTTCTGGTGCCAGGGCGAGGGTATCGTCTTGTAATCGCCGAACACGCTCTTCCAGGCCGGCCGCGACAGCGGCGGCTCGATCATGGGATAGGCGAGATCGCGAAGCTGACGCTCTTCGTCGGTGAGCTGGAATTGCGACGGTTTCAGGCCAACGCTGGAGGTGACCTCGGTGCCGAGCCAGCGATGCATGTCGTCGCTGCGCATGTCGGCGCGGGTGCGGCCGAAATCGCCGCCGCTACAGGCGGCGAGGCTCGCGCCCATCAAGGCGAGCAGGACGGCCGATACAAAAGGCCGGATCTGGCGGATGGTGTCCGGCATTGCAAAGCCGGACCCTAGCGGCGACGACGACGGCGCCCCGGCGCTGTGCCCGCTTCCGGTCCACGATCGCCGCTGGTTTCGTCCGCCTCGCGCTCGATGCGGATCACGGGAAGGATCAGAATCATCCCCATGTCCGCGCGCGGTGTGACGTCCCCCGACGAGCCCACCCGGCGACCGGCCGGAAATTCGATGATGGTCCCCATGTCAGTTCTCTCAATTGCCGCGCGAACAAGCGCGCCCCAGCAACATGAGGGCATTAGGATCAGTTTATGGTTAACGGGGTGTAAACGTAGCGATCGGACCGTAACCGCACGGGCCGTGCCGGGGACGTCCCGTTGCGGCACGGCCAGGGCCAGAATTGCGCGGTCCGCTTCACACCTCGTTTTCCTTAACGAGCCTTTAAAGGACCCTGCGCTAGGCTCGCGGTGAGTATCTCTTCCAGGTCGCGTACTTCTCCATGACCAAGTCGCTGTTTCCCGGATTCGACGGGCTGATGACACTCTCCCGTCGCGAGGGCGTCGATGTTCGTCCGACGCTGTTGCGCGTGCTGACCGACCTCTATGTCCAGACGCGCGTCCACAGCGATGACGAGCAGCGCCAGTTTGTCGAGCTTGCGACGCGGCTGATCGACCAGGTCGACGATGCGACGCGCGCGTCCGTCAAGGCGAAGCTTGCGATCTATCCGTCGACGCCCGTCCCGATCCTGCAGAAGCTCGGGCTGGTCGCAGCCCAGGAAGGCCGCAGGGTTCCGCTCGCACGCGAGATTCCCGTTGCTCCGCAGGCTCCCTCCCCGGTCCGCGCGCCGACCGACGCCCAGCAGCGCATGGCCGCGAACATGGCGATGCAGCCAAAGGACGCGGCCGAGATCCACGACATGTTCTTCCGCGCCAGCTCAAGCGAGCGCGCTCTGATCCTGCACAATTTGTCGCAGACCCCGCTGAAGGCCGCGCCGCGGATTCCGACCGTGCGCGCCAAGCGCGCGATCCAGATCCTGGAGATGGCGGCGATCGCGGGCGATGTCGAGAACTTTACATACGAACTCGGCGACAGCCTGATCCTGCCCTCGCGCGTCGCGACAGAGATCGTCGACGATCCCGGCGGTGAGGCGCTCGCGGTTGCCGCCCGCGCGCTCGACATGCCGAGCCCCAATTTCCAGCGCATCCTGCTGTTCTTCAAGCCGGAGATCGGTACCTCCGTGGACATGGTCTACTGGCTGTCGCGGCTCTATGACCGCCTCAACGACCGCTCCGCGCTGGTGATGCTGGCCGCCTGGCGCGGCTCGACGCTCGCCGTCACGCGGGCAAAGTATCAGTCGTCGCTGCATGACAACGAACGGCAGCGCGCGCGCGCGGGCGCAAGCCAGTCGCGGCCGGGCGTGCAGCCGGGCTCGAGCCCAGCGGTGCGCACAGGCACCGACGGATCGTCGGACCGCTAGGTTTTCGCCAGGTCCAGGAAATGCCGCCCCGCGCGGTCTTCAGTCTCGACGATCCAGGCGTCCGGATCGAAGCGGACCTCCTTGGTCAGGCGTTCCTCGACCGCCGGCTCTGGCATCGGCTGCGGCGCAAGCGGCACGAAGAAGCGATCGACCGGGCGACCGTCGTCATAAGAAGTCTGCGGCGCCGGCACGTAGAGCATCGCATTGCCGTCGAGCAGCGCGACTTTGACGAACACCGCACCGGCCTCTTCGGCGCCGCGACGGCGCACGGCACCGTACACGCCCTCGGTCTGGCACCGGCGCAAATACGCCGCGACCCATATGTTTGATTTCAACCGCATGGACGCACGATAGGCCAGTGCCGCAATCAGCACCAGCCTCTACGCAAGCGTGACGATCATTCGACGGGATGGCCGATCGCGGCGCCGAGCTCGCGCAGCAGGCGGTCGGACACCTGGCCTGTGACTGCCATCTTGTGCTCGCGCTCGAACTTCTGGATCGCCGACTGAGTCTCGCCGCTCATCGTGCCCGTGATCTTCAGCTGGCCATAGCCATATTCCGACAACGCGCGCTGCACGCCGGACAAGCGACGCGCCGCGGGAGTTTGCTGCATCGGGATCGGCGCCGGCGGGCGCGCGACGGCAATCGCTGACGGTGCCGGCGTCGTGGCCTTTATGACCAGATTGGTCATGGGATCGCTCGCGCGCGGCGTCGATGCGGTTGTCTCGGCGGGCCTCTCCGGCGCCTTCTCGGCAGGTTTGGGCTCGACGCGAAACTCGGTTGCCTTCGGCTCAAGCGGCGACGTATCGGCGCCGACGGGGCGCGGGCGCGGCATCGGATTCGACAGCGGCATCGCCGACGGCGCGGGAAGATCGATCACGGTGCCGAACATCGGCGCCGGATGCCTGCCGGTCTGGAGGAACAGCGCGTTCGCAACGATCGCGCTGATGGCCGCGACGGCGACAAGCCCGGCCAGCGTGTCCTTGGGACTGTGCAGGAGAACGCGCATCACGAGATTGCGCTCGGTCTCGACATCCACGACCGCGGCCTTGGCGCCACGGCGGCGCGGAGCGGTTTCGTCCTTTGCAGACTTTCTAGGCACTTTTCTTCACCAGAGCAGGTTGGTCCTGAGATTCTTGGCGCAGCACCGGCGTCAGCGTCGCGATCTTGCTCTCCGCCGCCATTCTATCGGAAGGCCTGCTACCGGAAGGCTTGGCTTGCGCCGGCGTGTAGACGAGCGGCAGCTTGACAGTGACGGCGGTGCCCTCGCCGAGCTTGCTTTGTACCGTCAATTCGCCGAGATGCAACGCTACAAGACTCTTCACGATTGAAAGTCCGAGACCGGTGCCTTCGTGACGGCGTTGGTAGGTCTTGCCGGCCTGGAAGAACGGCGAGCCGATGCGCTTGAGATCGTCCGGCGCGATGCCGACACCGGTGTCGCTGATGCGCAGCGTGAGCTGCGAGGCGGACGTGGCCGCGGTCACTGTAACTTGACCGCCGCGTTCGGTGAACTTGACGGCATTGGCGACGAGGTTGAGCACGATCTGCTTGAACGCGCGCGGATCGCCGGTCATGACCGGCAGATCCTGCGGCGCATCGGTGATCAGATCGACGCCGTTCTCCCGCGCCTTCAGCGCCAACAGGTTGCAGCAGTGCATCAGTGCGGCGCGCGGCGCGAACGGCTCCGACGCAATCTCGAAATTGCCCGATTCCATCTTGGACATGTCGAGGATGCCGTTGACGACCGACAGCAGATGCTGGCCGGAATCGTTGATGAGCTCTGCATATTCCTTGCGCTGGGCCGCCCCCAACATCAGGGTCTGCTCCTGCGCGATCATCTCGGAGAAGCCGATGATGGCGTTGAGCGGAGTGCGCAGCTCATGGCTCATGGTGGCGAGGAAGCGCGTCTTGGCGGCGTCGGCGGCTTCCGCATCACTGCGGGCCTGATCGAGCGCCTGCTCCTGGAGCTTGCGATCGGTGACGTCGCGCATTACGGCGACGACTTCGAGCTCGGCGGTTACGTCGCGGCGCTGGTCCTGATCGAGCGGCCGACAGCGCATCTCGACCCAGATGAAGTCGACCTGGCCACGCTCGGAGCCAGTCGGCTCCCGCCGCAGCCGGAACTCGACGCTGCGGAGGTCACCGCGCGCGGCATCGGAGAGCGCCGTGAGATAGGCCGGACGATCGGCGACATGGACGCGATCGAACAGGCCGTGGCCATGGAGTTGCGCGGACGGCATGCCGAGCATCGCCTCCACCGCAGGCGAGATGAACTGCACCGCGCCGTTGCGCTGATGCCGCGAAATCACGTCGCTCATATTGCGCGCCAGCAGGCGATAGCGTTCCTCTTCGCGCGACAGCAGCGTCACGCTGGTGCGTGCGAGCGACTCGGCGCCGAAGGCGAGGCCCGCAGCATAGAGCGTCGCCGAGGCAACGCCGAAAGCCATCAACACGCCGCGTTGCGCAGCGCTGACATGTTCGGGCGGAAGCCAACCGAGCTGGCTGACCAGGATCAGAATGCCCACGCAGGACAGCGCGAGCAGCGAAGCAAAGGCCGCGACGCGACGCGAGGCCGACAGTGCGGCCTCGAGGGGAACTACAACCAGCCAGATCGCGGCGAATGATTCGATGCCGCCAGTCGTGACGGCGATCGCCATGATCAGGCCGGCGAGCGCCAGCGACGACAGCACATGAGCGCCTTCGTAGCGGCCGGTGCGCGACAGGAACCAGGACAGCAGGATCGGTGCGATCAGCCACGCGAAGGCAGCGACCTCGATCGCGCTCGGCGCACCACGCATGGCGAGATAAACGGGAAATGCGGCAAAGGCAGCCAGGCTTCCCAGAAGCCGCGGCGCCATGAAGGCACGATGGCGCGCTCGCGTCAGCGCATCGTAACGCGCGGAGGGATGCAGCAGCGCATCGAGACAATCGCGGATGATACTCAAAACTGTCACGGGTCTCGCGCTTCGGCTCATTCGTCGAGAAGACGCGCCGGAACGCCTCCTTATCGTTGAGCCACCGTGTCAGAGCGACCTTAAACGAGTGCTAAGGCGACCCGGCCCGCTGCCGGACACTGTGTTATCGCAGAGATTTTTAGGCGATTTGGCGATGTCATCATTGGTGATGGTGAACACAGGGTTTCGCCTTCCCTGTCATGGTTTCGAATTGGTGGATGCGCGAGGCCGGAACATCACGGGCATGGGCGTCAATCGAAAATTTACGAGACCGCGACTTGCGAAGATTTTTGCGTAAATTTTCCGCGAATTAAGCGGAAGGCAATCACTTGCGATTTATCGAGAGTTGCTAGGTCCGACGCGCGCGGGGAGTGCCGTGGCGGGATCTAACATACAGGTTCGCAAGATGCGCTTTCTGCTCCGCATCACATTCTGGCTCGGGCTGGTGCTGGTGCTCCTGCCGCGGGACAAGACACCCGAATCGGACAAGCTGCCGCAGATCGGCGCTGCCGACGCGGTGCAGGCTGCGACCGCAGCCGTCTCCGACATGACCCAGTTCTGCAAACGGCAGCCGGCGGCCTGCGAGGTCGGCGGACAGGCCGCGACCATCATCGGCCAGCGCGCCCAGGACGGCGCGAAGAAGATCTACCAGATCATCAACGACAAAAAAGAGCAGATCACCAACGAGAAGAACGAGAAAAACGAGAAGAAGGCGCCCGACCACACCGGCTCGATCGCGATGGCCGGCGAAGGCGATGCTGCTGCGAGCGAGGCGGTGCGCGACACCCTGACCCAGGACGACCTCGCGCTGGAATGGCACGGTCCGCAAATCGCCAATTAGGGCTCAAATCCTATCGATTTCGAGACCTTGCGTCCCTATATTGGCCTGAACGGGAACACGGGCCATCATGACGACGATCGACGAAATCAGGGACAATTTCGAGCTTCTGGACGAGTGGGACGACCGCTACCGGTACGTCATCGAACTCGGTCGCACGCTGGAACCGATGCCCGAGGCGGAACACTCCGCCGAGAACAAGGTGCAGGGCTGCGTCAGCCAGGTCTGGCTGTCCAAGCATGTCGACCGCGGCAACGGCGCGCCGATCCTGAAGTATCGCGGCGACAGCGACGCGCATATCGTGCGCGGGCTGGTCGCGATCGTGCTCTCGCTCTATTCCGGCCGCACGCCGCAGCAGATCCTTGCGACCGACGCGCTCGCGGTGTTCGACGAGTTCGGCTTTCGCGACCATCTGACGCCGCAGCGCTCCAACGGCCTGCGCTCGATGGTCGAACGTATCAAGACCGATGCGAAAGAGGCGCTCGCGGAAGCCTCGTGAAGCGCTAACTTCAGCTGCGTAGGGTGGGCAAAGCGAAGCGTGCCCACCATTCCGAGTGCGATCGAAGAAAGTTGGTGGGCACGGCGCTCCGCGCCTTTGCCCACCCTACGAAATCCGGGGCGCGGCTTTACTTCCGCTTCCGCTGCTGCTGCCCCAATCCCATCTTCTTCGCTAGTTGCGAGCGCGCCACCGCGTAGTTTGGTGCGACCATGGGATAGTCGGCCGGCAGGCCCCATTTCTCGCGATATTGCTCCGGCGTCATGTTGTACTGGGTACGCAGATGGCGCTTCAGCGACTTGAAACGCTTGCCGTCCTCCAGGCACACCAGATAGTCCGGCGCGATCGACTTCTTCAGCGAGACCGCAGGCTTTGCGGGTTCAAGCGGGGCCGTCTCCGCACGACCTGATGAGACCCGCACCAAGGCGCCATGCACCTGGCTGATCAGGTTTGAAATCTCGCCGGCCGGCGTCGGGTTGTTGCTGAGATAGGCCGAAACGATGTTGGCCGTCAGTTCGATGAAATTTTTAGCCCCAACATCCGACATGGGCTCGTCTCTCCAATTTGGCTCCGTCGCACTGCATTGGCGATGGTGAAGTATTTTCTGTCAACAATACGTTTGGCTGAAATACGACGACTGGCGAATATGAGCCGATTACTGCTGTCGCGACAAGAACGGTGACGCTTTACTTGATCCCGGCTGGTCTAAAGCGTGATGAGATTAGGATGAATCGTCATCACGCTTTAGGTTATTGTTTGAGCATGATCTTTTCGGAAAACCGCTGCACACTTTTCCGGATCATGCCCTAGGACCGCTGGTCGAGATGGGCGCGCAGCTCGTCGATCGAGGCAAAGCGCATCATGCCCTCCGGCATCTGCGCCTCGATCGAGCCGTCGGAATAGAGCGAATAGGCCATGCCGTCGACGATCCCGGATTTGAGCACCGTCACCGGCGGCTGCTCCGCGGGCGGCGGAGGCGGCTCTGGCGCAGGCGGAGGTGGGGCCGGCTCGAAGGTCGACGATGAGCGCAGCGGCGGCGGCGGGCGACGCGCCACGGTCGGCTCCGGTGCCCGCATACGGTCCGGCTTCGGCCAGGCGTCGTCGAAGCTCGCGGGCGGAGCCTCAGGCGCGGCAGGCACCGCAGGCTCGTCGTGAGCTTGCGGCGGCGGGCTGTCGGTCGTCTTCGCCTCGGCGCGCTCTCGCTCCTTGCGGGAGCTCGAGGCAAACATCAGGTTGCGCCGGCGCGGAGCTTCCGGAGCCGCCGGCGGAGGCACTTCCGCCTCTTCCGGCGCCTCGACGCGCGGGCGATCGCGGACAGGCGCTTCGCCCTGCCATGGCGGCGCGGCGGGCGATGGCTGCGGCTCGGCCCTCATCCCCGGAGCAGGCTCGGACGCGCTGGACGTCGCAACGCCGGGCGGCAGCACGGGCCTGAGCCGAACCTCCGACGGCGCGGCCGAACCGGTCAGCCGGCGGCCAATATTCTTCAGTTCCATGGCCACGACATAGAGGCCGGCCAGTAACATTCCGGAGCAGACGCCGACCGTGCCGGAGATTATGAGGGTGCTACCGAGGCTGAAATCCCTGACCGTGTAGCCAAAAAGGATTGCAAGGAGACCCGCCACCACGGCGAAGATCCCTGCGATCAGCAATACCAAGACCATCGAACCCACCCTCGGTCGCGCATCCATGCGCAACACCCGTTACGCCACGATACCGTCATACTGTGTTCCTCGCCAACGACCAATTGCCGGCGCTGTTCCTAAAGGGAAGGATATCAGGGACTTATTCACATTCCCTTCAGCTACGGCCCACTAGTTTCTAACCTGCTCTTCGGTTTCTGAATTTGCTGCGTCGCATCAGGAATTTAGCCATAATGCCCAATTACTTGGTAATGGAACTGCGCTATAGGGATTCCGGGGTACAGGTCCATGCGCACCAGCAGGGCCAAGAGGGGATTCCGGGTCACCAATAGCCATGACATCCATCACGACTTCGGCGATCGACACGCCTTTCCGGCGCTCGGTTGAACGGACTTGCGACGACATCGCCATGCTGGTGCTGGCTGCCGTCGCCGTCATCGCAGGCCTGACTTTCCGCGACTACGGGCTCGGCTGGGACGACTATACCCACGCCGAATATGCCGATTTGCTGCTGCGCTTGTTCGGTTCCGGCTTCAGGGACACCGCCGCGCTCTCGTTCGCCAACCTCTATATGTATGGCGGCGGCTTCGACATGGTCGCAGCCCTCCTGCACAAAGTGCTGCCGCTCGAGCTGTTCGAGACGCGCCGCCTGCTCGGCGCGGTCGTCGGTGTGATCGGGCTTGCCGTGACGTGGCGGCTTGGCCGCCGCATCGGCGGCCCCCTTGCCGGCCTTGCCGCGCTCTTGCTGCTCGCGCTCTGCCCGATCTTCTACGGCCACATGTTCATGAACCCGAAGGATGCGCCCTTCGCGGTGGCGATGATCATCCTGATGCTGGGCCTGGTCCGGCTTGCCGAAGAATATCCAAACCCCTCGCCGCGCACGATCCTGATCGTCGGCCTCGGCGCCGGCCTTTCGATCGGCTGCCGCATTCTCGGCGGGCTCGCGCTGGTCTACGCCATGGTCGGATTCATGCCGTTGTTCCTCGAGGAGCTGCGCACCGAGGGCGTCCGCGAGGCGGCCCGTCGTTTCGCCCATGTCGTCTACGTGCTGCTGCCTGGCCTTGCGTTCGGCTACCTCGTCATGGGCCTGATCTGGCCGTGGTCGATCATGGAGCCCGGCAATCCCTTCGAGGCCTTGACCTACTTCTCGCACTTCTTCGAGAAGCCCTGGAAGGAAATGTTCGACGGCGCGATCGTGTCCGTGCCCGACATGCCCTGGTCCTATTTGCCAACGCTGTTCGCGCTTCAGCTTCCCGAGGTGATGCTGGTGGCGATGACCGGCGCCGTGATCGGCACCTTCGCCCTGCTGCCGCGCAGCGAGGTTCCGGCCCGCCGCAAGACCATCCTCTTAATGCTCACGCTCGCTGCGACCCTGCCACTCGCGATCGCGATGGTGAAACGGCCTGCGCTCTACAACGGCATCCGCCATTTCGTCTTCGTCATCCCGCCGATGGCGGTGCTTGGCGGCGTTGCCTTCGCCTGGGCCATGGAGCGCCTGCGCGCTAATCACCGCGCCTGGCAGCCGGTCGTGCTCGCCACCTTCTGCTTCGGCCTGGCGCTGCCGCTGGCTGAGATGATCCGGCTGCATCCGTATCAATACACCCACTTCAACCATATCGCCGGCACCGTGCGCGCCGCCGACGACCGCTTCATGCTGGACTATTGGGGCCTGGCGCTGAAGCAGGCCTCCGACGAACTGCGCGAGCAGCTCGTCGAGCGCCAGGAAGTGCTGCCGCGCAATCGCAAATGGAAGGTCGCCGTGTGCGGTCCGCAGCGCCCGGCCCAGGTCGCGCTCGGCCCTGACTTCACCATCGGCTGGGATTCCAACGCCGCCGATTTCGCAATGACGCTCGGCGAGTTCTACTGCAAGGGCCTGACCGCGCCGGTGCTGGTCGAGATCAAGCGTGACGACGTAGTGTTCGCCCGCGTCTACGACATCCGCGGCCGCAGCATCTCCAGCCTGCTCTCGATCCCGGCGCCGTAAAATTCTTCCCCCCTTGTAGCCCGGATGGAGCGAAGCGAAATCCGGGACCTTGGGTGAGGCCCCCGCATTCCGCTTCGCTCCATGCGGGCTACGCTTGGCTGCTGCGATTTGACCACCTTGCCGCCAGCCTCACCCGCGACTACGCTCCCTCCCCGAAACAACGAGGTTCGGAGAGGTTTGCCATGTCACCAGCTGAAGCCCGCCTGAAGGAAGTGCCGTCGAACATGACGGAGGCCGAGTGGCAGCAACGGGTCAATCTCGCCGCCTGCTATCGCCTCGTCTCGCTGTACGGCTGGGACGATCTGGTCGACACCCACATCTCCGCACGCGTGCCCGGCCCGGACCATCACTTCCTCATCAATCCCTACGGACTGATGTTCGACGAGATCACGGCGTCGAGCCTGGTCAAGGTCGATTTGCACGGCCACCAGCTCTCCGAGAGCGAGTACAGCATCAACCCGGCCGGCTTCACCATCCATTCGGCGATCCACGAGGCGCGTGAGGATGCCATCTGCGTGCTGCATCTTCACACCCTCGACGGCACCGCGGTGTCGAGCAGCGCCGAAGGCCTGCTGCCGCTGAACCAGACCGCCCAGCTCGTCACTCACGACATCGCCTACCACGACTATGAAGGCATCGCGCTCGACCATGACGAACGGCCGCGGCTGCAGAAGGATCTCGGCGACCACAACCACATGCTGTTGCGCAACCACGGCACGCTGACGGTCGGCCGCTCGGTCGCCTCCGCCTTCGAGCGCATGTATCACCTCGAGCGCGCCTGCTCGATGCAGGTACGCACGCGCGCGCTGGGCACGCCGGTCTACCCGGTCGATGACGTCGCGATCGACAAGAACACCGAGCTGCTCGCCAACCGCGACCGCGCCGAGCTGCGCGCCACGAACCTGGTGTGGCCGCCGCTGCTGCGCAAGCTCGACCGCGAACTTCCGGGCTACCGGTCTTGAAATTTTCGGGATTTGGTGTAGGGTAGGCCTCAACATCCTCTACACGTTTCGGAATGAAACGCCGCCCAATTCCGGGCGGCGTTTTTATTTGGTGCTGTCGTGGGCGCAATCACCATCACCGTCACCCTGAGGTGCTCGCCTCTTCGGCGAGCCTCGAAGGGCGACGGCCCGGCTGCATCGGGGCCGTGCATCCTTCGAGGCTCACCGTGAAGCGCGTTGCGCTCCACGGCTCGCACCTCAGGATGACGGGATGCGCAATTCGGTCATTGCCAATCTCGTAGGGTGCGCACGGCGCGCGAAGAGCGCGCCTTTGCCCACCCACGCAATCACTTCACCTCGGCCAGCGCGGCGAGGATCCTTGCCCAGGAGCGGATGCCCTTCTGGAAGCTCCGGAGGTCGTACTTCTCGTTCGGCGAGTGGATGTTGTCGTCGTCCAGCCCGAAGCCGACCAGCAGCGAGTCGAGCCCTAGCGTGCGCTTGAAGTCGGCGACGATCGGGATCGAGGCGCCCGAGCCCATCAGCACGGTCTCCTTGCCCCACTCTTCCGTCAGCGCCTGCTTGGCGGCAGCGAGCGGCTTCATGTTCCAGTCGAGCGCGATGGCGGGCCCGGCAGAGTGGTCGCCGAACTCGACCTTGCAGTCGCCCGGAAGCCGCGCCGTCACATACTCACGGAACGCCTTGCGGATCTTCGCGGGATCCTGCCCCTCGACCAGGCGGAACGAGACTTTTGCCGAGGCATGCGACGGGATCACCGTCTTGGAGCCTTCGCCGATATAGCCGCCCCAGATGCCGTTGACGTCGCAGGTCGGACGCGTCGAGGCCTGCTCGATCAGGAGCCGCCCCTTCTCTCCCGCCGGGATCGACAGCCCGATCGGCTTGAGGAAGAAATCCGGCGTGAAGCCGAGCTTTTTCCACTGCTCGAGGATATCAGGCGGCGTATCCTTCACGCCGTCATAGAAGCCGGGAATGGTGATGCGGTTGTCGTCATCGAACAGTCCGCCGAGAATCTTGGTCAGCACCCGGATCGGGTTCATCGCGGTGCCACCGAACACGCCGGAATGCAGGTCGCGATTGGCGGCCGTGATCTTGACCTCTTCATAGAGCAGGCCGCGCAGCGACGTCGTGATCGCCGGCGTGTTGCGGTCCCACATGCCGGTGTCGCAGACCAGAACGTAATCGGCCTTGAATTCGTCCTTGTTGGCTTCAATGAACGGCACGAAATTTTTCGAGCCGACTTCCTCCTCGCCCTCGATCAGAAAGGTGATGTCGATCGGCAGCGAGCCCGTCACTGTCTTCCAGGCCCGGCAGGCCTCGACGAAAGTCATCACCTGACCCTTGTCGTCCTCGGCGCCGCGCGCAACGATGATCTTGCGGCCGTCGGCATGGTCGGTGACCGCGGGCTCGAACGGCGGACGGTGCCAGAGCTCGAGCGGGTCGACCGGCTGCACGTCGTAATGGCCATAGAAGATTACGTGCGGCCGTCCGCCCGCCTTGGTCTTGCCGACGATAGCGGGATGGCCGGCGGTCGGTCTTACTTCGGTGGCGACGCCCAGGCTCGCGATATCCTTGGCGAGATGCTCGGCCGCCGCCTTGCAATCTTTCGCAAATGCCGGATCGGCGGAAATCGACTTGATCCGCAACAGCGAGAACAGACGCTCCAGGCTGTTATCAAATTCCTTGTCGATGTGATCGAGCACGGATTGAAGCTGCGCGTTGGCCATGGTCGTATTCCCTGACTGTTGGTCTCAAGATGGCTTAGGCTTTGTCTTGAGTGTTAAGACGTCTTGGGTTTTAGCCCTGCCGCGGCGCCGGAGCTAGCCGCAACCGGCGGATGCCGGATGTGCCAGCCGAGGCTACCTGCGAGGATCGCCGTGGCGACGAGGTTATTGCCCCAGGCCTGGATGACATTGGGAAACGGCGGCAGTGACAACAGCATGAGAATGCCAGCGGCGCCGAGCGCAAGCCAGGTTCCAAGCCGCACATTCGGCCGCTCGTCAAAGGCGGCCCGATGCATCAGCACCGTCATCGGCAGGAACAGCCACATGAAATAGTATTGCCGCGCCAACGGCGAGGCCACCGTCATCAGGCAGAACAGGATGCCGAGCTCCTCGGCATCCGACCGCGCCGTTCGCCGCGCTCGCTGTGGCATCACCGCGACGAAGCCGAGCCCGAGCAACGCCGACACCGCGAGCACGATCCAGTTCGCCGTCTTGTAGTCGACGTCGATGACATTCATCGTGCGCGGCGGCTTGTCGGGATCTTCCTGATTGTAGTTGAGCGGCCGGACCAGCCGGTGCGTCACGGCAATGATGGACTGGTTGACCCACGACCAGTTCTGCTCGTCGCGCTGGCCAAAGCCCTTTTCCGAGCTCGACCCGATCATGCCCTGGTACCAGGTCTTGAGCTCGGCCGCGTTGCGCTCGAACCCGCGAATGGGCGCCGGCACGACGTAGAGAAGGATGCCGATGAAGGCGAGCATGCTGACGACAGCGGCCCACTGCCGCCGCCAGATCAGATAGGGCAGCACCGCGATGGGAAACACCTTGATGGCGGTGGCGAGTGCGAACATGAAGCCTGCAAGCCAGGATCGCCGATGCTGCATGCCCCAGAAGCCGTAGAGCATCATCGCCAGCAGGACGAGGTTCGGCTGGCCGAGATCGAACATGTCGAACACGAAGGTCACGGTGACCAGCGCCGGCAGCGCTTCCAGCCAGGGGCCGGGCTTGCGGTCCGATCCGGTCATGGCATTGGAGAGGATCCCCGTGTACCACCACGCTACCACATTCAGGATCGACAGCACGATGTAGAGCGGGATCTTGCCGAACCAGCTCGGGATCGCCAGCAGGATCGCGGGCAGCGGCGGATAGATGAATCCGAACTGGTAGTGGATGTCGCTGGGATAGAGCGCGCCGCCATGCAGCACCTGCTGCCCGGCCCAATACCACAGCGCATAATCCTTGGTCTTGCCGCGGCCGAAGATCTCGGGACCGAGGACGTCGGCGGTGAGGATGACGCAGCAGAGCAGGAAGAGCAGATCGAGCGGCGCGCTGAGCGATGGGAGGCGGAGCGCGCGCGGTTTGTCTGATAGATCCGGTGATGTCACATTATGTCCCGTCGGAAACACATAGCACGTAGCAGACCGACCGACACTTGGAGAGTCCCCCTCACCCGAATTTGTACCTGGCAGACAAACTCCAACCCGCGCAACCGGAGCGGACCGGCAGCCAGCAATCCGGTCGTTCTGCCTACCTTCGCAGCAGTCCGCCGAGCGCGCCGCGGACGAGCGCGCGGCCGACCGAGCCGCCAAGCTGGCCACCGACCGACTTGCCGAGATCGGCCACGACGCCGCCGACCACCTTGCCGGTCACCGTGCGCGTCACGTCGCGCGCGATGCGCTGGCCGGTCGTCAGCCGATTACGTCCGGTGTTGGTGCCGAAAATGGTGCCGACGATCGAGCCGATCTGGCCGAGGATGCCGCCACCGCTTCCACCTGCCGGACCATCGGCCGGCGCCGCCGTGCCGGCGATGCGCTTCTGGATGATCTCGTAGGCGGACTCGGCATCGATCGCGGTGTCGTATTTGCCCTTCACCGGGCTCGCATCCATGATCGCCTTGCGCTCCTCCGGCGTGATCGGCCCGATCCGGGCCGATGGCGGGCGGATCATCACCCGCTCGACCATCGCCGGCGTGCCGTTGCCTTCGAGGAAGGACACCAGTGCCTCGCCCTTGCCGAGCTCCATGATCACCTTGCCGGTGTCGAGCTTCGGGTTGGGCCGGAAGGTCTGGGCCGCAGCGGCGACCGCCTTCTGGTCGCGCGGGGTGAAGGCGCGCAATGCGTGTTGCACCCGGTTGCCCATCTGGCCGAGCACGCGGTCGGGCACGTCGATCGGATTTTGGGTGACGAAATAAACGCCGACGCCCTTGGATCTGATCAGGCGAACCACCTGCTCGATCTTGTCCATCAGCGCTTTCGGCGCATCGTTGAACAACAGATGCGCCTCGTCGAAGAAGAACACCAATTTTGGCTTGGGCGGGTCGCCGGCCTCGGGCAGCTCTTCGAACAATTCTGACAGCATCCACAGCAGGAACGTCGCGTAAAGCCGCGGGCTCTGCATCAGCTTTTCGGCGACGAGGATGTTGACCATGCCGCGGCCGTCGCGATCGGTCCTCATGAAATCCTTCAGCGTCAGCGCCGGCTCGCCGAAGAACTTTGTGCCGCCCTGGTTCTCCAGCACCAGGAGCTGGCGCTGGATGGTGCCGACCGTGGCCTTGGTGACGTTGCCAAAACCCTGGGCCGCCTTGCGGATCGGTGCGAGCGGATCCTCTTCCGCATCCGGCCCCTTCTTGCTGGTATCGGGGACGATCGCGTCTAGCAGCGCCCGCAGGTCCTTCATGTCGATCAGGGCAAGACCGTTGTCATCGGCGACGCGGAAGGCGACGTTGAGCACACCTTCCTGCACATCGTTCAGATCGAGCATGCGCGCCAGCAGCAGCGGCCCCATCTCGGTGACGGTGGCTCGCACCGGATGACCCTGTTCGCCGAACACGTCCCAAAACACCGTCGAGAACTGGTCGGGCTGGAATGTCAGCCCCATCTCGGTTGCACGCTTGACGATGAAATCCTTGGCCTCCCCCACCTCCGAGATGCCAGAGAGGTCGCCCTTGATGTCAGCGGCGAACACCGGAACACCGGCGCGCGCAAATCCTTCCGCCATGACTTGCAGCGACACCGTCTTGCCTGTTCCGGTCGCGCCGGTGACGAGGCCGTGGCGATTGGCGAGCGCCAGCGTCAGCCAGGCCTGCTCGTCTCCCTTGCCGACGAATATCTTGTCGTCGGTATCGCCGAGCTTGTTGTCCTGTGCCGTCATCACTCTCTCTATTCTATTCTGTCCGCTTGTTTCGCTTATTGAAACTCAAGCTCACCAGTTCCGTAGTTTAACGCATGTCGCAAGCCGATTGAAACCATTCAAGGCGCTCCGACATGCGACATTGTCGGAGAATGCCAGCGCGGCATCCGCCGAAAGTCGGAGCGATACATTCGCACCGCGGCAATTTTTCGTTGATTCCTTCTCCGCTCTTGCATCGCTGCAACACTTTCTGCGCGATTGAAGATGAATCGCGACGTCGCATGCGTTCATCGCTTGTATTTCACATCGCACCGGCTCAAGATCATTTTTCGCAAATAATCCGGCATGTGATCGGGCTGAGGGGCAGGCCATATGGACGAGCTGATCGGGCGGCTGGCGACAAACGCCAGCATAGATAGTGCTGTCGCTGAAAAGACCGTCGGCATTATCCTGGGCTTCCTCCGCAGCGAAGGCCCGTCCGACAGCGTGCAGGCCCTGATCGAACAGATCCCCGGTGCAGAAGCAGCAATCGAGGCGTCCAGCAGCAGCGGCGGACTGTCGCGGCTGATGGGCGGCGGACTGATGGCCGTCGGCACGCGCCTGATGGGCCTGGGACTCGGCATGTCCGACATTCAAACGATCGCCCGTGAACTTTTTCGCTTCGGCCGAGACAAAATCGGAGCGGATCAGATGGGCAAGATCATCGCGGGGACGCCGGGCCTCAGCCAGTTCGCCTGAGGCTCCCGCATTTCACATTGAGTATCATGACATATCCGATCTCCGAGATTGAGGGCCTGCCGGCCTTTGCCGCCAGCAAGTTGAAGGCGCAGGGTATCCGCACCACTGATGGGTTGCTGGAGGCCGCCAGCACCGCCAAGGGTCGCAAGACGCTGTCGGCCAAGACCGGCATCAGCGAGCAGCTGCTGCTGGAGTGGGCCAACGTCTCCGACTACATGCGCATTCCCGGCATGGGCCGGGCGAAGGTCGGCCTGGTCCGCGCCGCCGGCGTCACCACCGTGCGCGAGCTCTCCTATCGAAATCCGGCAAGGCTTGCCCAGAGCATGCGGGAGGCGAACGAGAGGAAGCGGCTGGTCCGCATCCTGCCCTCGGAGAAGTCGGTCGGCGACATCATCGCCAAGGCGAAGAAGCTGCCGCCGAAGATTACGTATTAGGCGTCTCTCTCGGCTTACGACCTGCAGCGTTAGCTCTCGATGTCATACCCCGCGAAAGCGGGGTATCCAGTACGCCGCGGCTCCTCCGTATTGCAGCGCTGTCTCTGGAATACTGGATTGCCCGCTTTCGCGGGCAATGACAGCGAGGGTGTGCGACGCCGCGCCCGAACGCTAGCAACCCGCCCCATCCCGTCTTGACTCCCCCTCCCCGACCGCGCAAAGCCACGCGCATGAACGCCTCGCCCTCTCCATCCGTCCCGCCGGCCGGCTCGGCCGGGCCTGACGTGCTGCGGACGCTGCTGGAGCGGCCTGTCCCGGCGGTGATGGGCGTGCTCAACGTCACCCCGGACTCCTTTTCCGACGGCGGCGAGTTCATCGCGCCGGACCAGGCGCTGGTGCGGGCGCGGTCGATGATCGCTGATGGCGTCGACATCATCGATATCGGCGCGGAATCCACCCGCCCTTACAAGGGCGCCCAGCCCGTGACAGTGCAAGGCGAGCTTGCCCGTCTGAAGCCGGTGCTGGCCGACATCGTGGCGCTCGGCGTGCCGGTGTCGATCGACAGCATGAAGGCCGAGATCGTGGCGTTCGCACTCGACCAGGGCGCTGCGATCGCCAACGACGTCTGGGGTCTGCAACGCGACGCCGCCATGGCGCCGCTGGTCGCCGCGAAGGGCGTGCCCGTCATCGTCATGCACAACCGCGACAGCGCCGATCCCGCGATCGACATCATCGCGGATATGAAAGCATTCTTCGCTCGCTCGCTCGAGATCGCAGCTCAGGCCGGCATCGCGCGCGACAAAATCGTGCTCGACCCCGGCATCGGCTTCGGCAAGACCGCCGAGCAGAGCATGATTGCGCTGGCGCGGCTGCGCGAATTCGACATGTTCGGCCTGCCGATCCTGGTCGGTGCCTCGCGCAAGCGCTTCATCGCCTCGGTGTCGCCGTCGGAGCCGAAAGAGCGGCTCGCCGGCTCGATCGCCGCGCATCTGATCGCCGCACAGCGCGGCGCAAGAATCATCCGGACCCATGACGTCGCCGAGACCTTGCAGGCCCTGCGGGTGGCGAACGCAATCGAGAGCAAGCAATGACCGATACGATCTTCGTGACCGGCCTGTCGATCCATGCCCGCCATGGCGTGATGGAGCATGAGACCGAAGTCGGCCAGCGTTTTGTCATTGATCTCGAGCTCTATACCGACCTGTCGGAGCCTTCGCGCACCGACCGACTCGCCGATACGGTGTCCTACGCCGAAGTCGTGGCGACCACGACGGCGGCGTTCAAGAACACCAACTACAAGCTGCTGGAGCGCGCGGCCGGCGCGGTGGCCGACGCCATCCTGTCGCACTTCCCGCGCATCCGTGCGGTGAAGATCACCGTGCACAAGCCGCACGCGCCGATCGCCGCGATCTTCGACGACGTCGGCATCATGCTGACGCGCTCGCGGCATCCCTGACATGGCGAGCGTCCTCATTGCACTCGGCGGCAATGTCGGCGATGTCCGCGCGACATTCCAAAAGGCGATCGCCCACATCTGCGGCATGGCGCAGGCCGCGTTGATCGCACGCTCTTCGGATTATGCGACCCCGCCCTGGGGCGATGAGGACCAGGATCCCTTCATCAATGCCTGCATCGAGATCGAGACCAGCCTCGATCCGCACGCGCTCTTGTTCGTGATGCAGAAGGTCGAGCAGAAGTTCGGCCGCACGCGGGTCAAGGAGCGGCAATGGGGGCCGCGCACGCTCGATCTCGACATGATCGCCTATGACGATATCAGCCTGCAAAAGCCCGACTTGACCCTGCCCCATCCGCGCCTGTTCGAGCGCGCCTTCGTGCTGGTGCCGCTCGCCGAAATCGCGCCGGACCGCGTGATCGGCGGCGTCCGCGTTGGTGACGGCCTCGCCAGCGTCTCGACGCAAGGCATTGAGCGGCTTCCGGATACCGGTTAACCAAAAACAACCGTTTGCAGGGACGGCCGGCCGTGGCAATTTCGCCGCCGAACAACAAGATTTTCGGGAGCCCCTCGCCGCATGACCTCCGTGACTGACGATCTGCCGCTGGCGGCCGATTTTCCCAAGGCGACGGACGCGGACTGGCGCAAGCTGGTCGATGGCGTGCTGAAGGGCGCGCCGTTCGAAAAGCTGGTCGGCAAGACCTATGACGGATTGAAGATCGACCCACTCTATCCGCGCGCCAAGGGCGTTGCGCCCGTGGTGGGTCGGCCTGCGGCAGCACCCTGGCAGATCATGCAGCGGATCGACCATCCCGATGCGGCTGCCGCGAACGCGCAAGCGCTGACGGATCTGGAGAACGGCGCGACGGGGCTTTCGCTGGTGTTCGCGGGCGGCAATGGCAGCCACGGTTTTGGCCTGGAACCGACGGCCGATGCAGTCGCAAAAGTCTTGAAGGACATTCATCTCGATGCCGGGATTGGCATCGAGCTCCAGGTCGGCCCGCAGTCGCGGATGGCGGCGATCCATGTCGCGGAATATGTGAAGAGCAACGGCATCGATCCCTCGGCCTGCAACATCCGCTTCGGACTCGATCCGCTCGCGGCCTGCGCGGTGTGGGGCCACAGCCCCTACACCTGGGACGAGATCGTTCCTGCGGTCACCGGCGGAATCAAGGGCCTCGCCGCGCTCGGCTTCAAGGGTCCGTTTGCGTCCGCCGACGGCCGCGTGATCCACGATGCCGGAGGATCGGAAGTGCAGGAGCTCGCCTTCGCGCTCGCCTGCGGCGTTGCCTATCTGCGTGCGATCGAAAGTGCGGGCGTTCCGCTGGAGCAGGCGCAAGGCATGGTCTATGCGCGGCTGTCTGCGGACGCCGACCAGTTTTTGACCATGGCAAAGTTCCGCGCACTGCGATTGTTGTGGGCGCGCGTGGAGACGGCCAGCGGGCTGACGCCAAAACCGCTGTTCATCGCCGCCGATACCGCCTGGCGCATGCTGACGCAGCGCGATCCCTATGTGAACATGCTGCGCGCGACCATGGCGACGTTCGCGGCGGGCCTCGCCGGCGCCAATGCGATCACGGTGCTGCCGCATACGCTGGCGCTTGGCCTGCCCGACCCGTTCGCGCGGCGCGCCGCACGCAACACCCAGCTCCTGCTGCTGGAAGAGAGCAACCTCGCCAAGGTCAGCGATCCCGCGGCCGGCTCCGGCGGCATCGAGACGCTGACGGCGCAGCTCTGCGACGCAGCCTGGGCGCTGTTCCAGGACAGCGAGAAAGCCGGCGGCGCCTTTGCCGCGCTTCAGCAGGGTCTGTTCCAAGGCAAGGTCGCAGCCGCGCGAAAAGCGCGCGACGCCAACATCGCCAAGCGCCGCGACGTGCTGACCGGCGCCAGCGAGTTTCCGAACCTGCATGAGCGCGAGACGGCGGTGCTGAAGGCAACGCCGATCGCGCTCGCACCTTACGGCGAGCAGAAATACAAGTTCGACGCGCTTAGCCCGATCAGGCTCGCACAGCCATTCGAGGCACTTCGCGACAAATCCGATGCGGCGCTGAAGGCACGCGGCGCGCGGCCAAAAGTGTTTTTGGCCAATCTCGGCACGCCCGCCGATTTCACCGCGCGCGCGACCTTCGCAAAGAGCTTCTTCGAGACCGGCGGCATCGCGGCCGTCGACAGCGAGGGTTTTGCCGATCCGGCCAAACTCGCCGCCGCGTTCAAGGCCTCCGGGGCCGAGCTTGCCTTCCTCTGTTCCAGCGACAAGGTCTATGCGGAACATGCTGAAGCCGCCGCGCAGGCCCTGCAAACGGCCGGAGCACGACATATCTATCTGGGAGGCCGCCCGACTGATGCCGAGGCGGCGTTGCGGGCCGCCGGCGTCACGGGTTTTGTCTTCGCCGGGGGCGATGCGCTTGCGACGTTGCAAGACGCCTACCGACGGATGGAACAGCCATGACGGACGCGAGCAAACCCGTTCTCACCGGCGGCTGCCAATGCGGCGCAGTACGCTTTGCGATTTCAGCAGCGCCGAACAAGACTTCGATCTGCCACTGCCGGATGTGCCAGAAGGCGAGCGGTGCGCCGTTCGCCTCCTTCGCCGAAATCGAGAAGGACAACTTCGCCTGGACCAAAGGCACGCCGTCCACGTTCCAGTCGTCCTCGATCGCGATGCGGGATTTCTGCGTCGCCTGCGGCACGCCCCTGAGCTTCCGCCGCATCGACGGCCCGCGCATCGAGATCATGACCGGCGCGTTCGACCGCCCCGACCGGCTGGTGCCGACGCGGCAGTACGGAACCGAGGCGCGGCTCGGATGGGTGGTCGGGATTTCCAATCTGCCGAGCCAAACCACGCAGCAGAATTACGGACCGGAGAAGATGGCGACCATCGTCAGCCATCAGCATCCGGACCATGATTGAGCACCGGCGCGTCGAGGCTGCAACTATGATAGGCTATAACATGCTGCGGGTGCTCGGAAGACTGTTGCGGATCTTGATGCAGTGGGACGTCGGACTCGCGCGGCTGATCTGGGCCGGGACTGGCGCGATGACCAAGAGCCGCATGGACGATCCAGTCTACAAGCAAAATGTGCAGAGACTGATCGAACGAAACCGCAGGTTTGAGGAATCCAAGGAATGAGCCGCATTCCCAATTTCGCCGATGTCGCCTTTGAGCGCATCGCCACCGCCGCTCCAACCGGCAGCGCCGAGCCATGGCTGACGCCCGAGGGCATTCTGGTGAAGCCCGCCTATGGCGAGGCCGACCTCGCCGGCCTGGATTTCCTCGACACATATCCCGGCATCGCGCCCTACCTGCGCGGTCCCTACCCGACCATGTATGTCAACCAACCCTGGACGGTGCGGCAATATGCCGGCTTCTCTACGGCGGAGGATTCCAACGCGTTCTACCGCCGCAACCTCGCTGCGGGCCAGAAGGGCCTCTCGGTCGCCTTCGATCTCGCCACCCATCGCGGCTATGACTCTGACCATCCGCGCGTCGGCGGCGACGTCGGCATGGCCGGCGTGGCCATCGATTCCATCTACGACATGCGCACGCTGTTTGCCGGGATTCCGCTCGACCAGATGAGTGTGTCCATGACCATGAACGGCGCTGTGCTGCCGATCCTGGCGCTGTTCGTCGCGGCCGCGGGCGAACAGGGCGTACCGCCGGAGAAACTCTCAGGGACGATTCAGAATGACATTCTGAAAGAGTTCATGGTGCGCAATACCTACATCTATCCGCCCGCGCCCTCGATGCGGATCATCTCCGACATCTTCGCCTACACCTCGCAGAAGATGCCGAAATACAACTCCATTTCCATTTCCGGCTATCACATGCAGGAAGCCGGCGCGACGCAGGATCTCGAACTCGCCTATACGCTCGCCGATGGCGTCGAATATCTCCGCGCCGGCCTTGCCGCCGGTCTCGACGTCGACCGCTTCGCGCCACGGCTGTCGTTCTTCTGGGCGATCGGCATGAACTTCTTCATGGAAGTCGCCAAGATGCGCGCGGCGCGGCTGCTGTGGGCGAAGCTGCTCAAGCCGTTCAATCCGAAGGACCCGCGCTCGCTCTCGCTGCGTACGCATTGCCAGACCTCCGGCTGGTCGCTGACCGCGCAGGATGTCTTCAACAACGTGATGCGCACCACGGTGGAGGCGATGGCCGCGACGCAAGGCCACACCCAGTCGCTGCACACGAACGCGCTCGATGAAGCGCTGGCGCTGCCGACCGACTTCTCCGCCCGCATCGCCCGCAACACCCAGCTGTTCCTTCAGCAGGAGAGCGGCACCACACGGATCATCGATCCCTGGGGCGGCTCGTATTATGTCGAACGCCTGACGCGCGATCTCGCCGCGAAGGCCTGGGGCCATATCCAGGAGGTCGAGGAGCTCGGCGGCATGGCCAAGGCGATCGAAGCCGGCGTGCCCAAGCTGCGCATCGAGGAAGCCTCCGCCAAGACGCAAGCGCGGATCGATGCCGGCAAGCAGGCGGTGATCGGCGTCAACAAGTACAAGCCGACTGACGAAGCTCCGATCGACATCCTCAAGGTCGACAACACCAATGTCCGCCGGCTCCAGATCGACAAGCTGACGCGGCTGAAGTCCGAGCGCAACCAGAAGGACGTCGATGCCGCGCTCGCCGCGCTGACGCGTTCGGCCGGCGAAGGCAACGGCAATCTGCTGGCGCTCGCCATCGACGCTGCGCGGGCGAAGGCGACCGTCGGTGAAATTTCGGACGCGATGGAAAAGGTGTTCGGCCGGCACCGCGCCGAGATCAAGTCCATCACCGGCGTTTACAAGCGGGAGGCGTCCAGCATGGGTAACCGGGTCCAGAAGGTTCAGGCGCTGATCGATGCCTTCGAGGAGGCGGAAGGCCGCCGCCCGCGCATCCTGGTCGCAAAAATCGGCCAGGACGGCCATGACCGCGGCCAGAAGGTGATTGCATCTGCCTTCGCCGATATCGGCTTCGACGTCGACATCGGGCCCCTGTTTGCCACCGCCGACGAAGCCGCTCGGCAGGCGGTCGAGAACGACGTGCACATTCTCGGCGTCTCCTCGCTTGCCGCCGCCCACCTCACCGCCGTGCCCGAATTGAAGGCTGCGCTGAAGAAGCAGGGTCGCGACGACATCATGATCATCGTCGGCGGCGTGGTGCCGCCACAGGATTACGACGCGCTCTACGCGGCCGGCGCCGAAGCGATCTTCCCGCCTGGCACGGTGATCGCGGATGCGGCCGAAGAGCTGATCCGCAAGCTGAATGCCCGGCTCGGGCATAGCGAGGCGGCGGAGTAATTCCGCCGCCGCTTCGGCCTCCCAACCATCAAACCGGCAGGCGGTTTGCCGCGACCAAACTTCACGACCCGGTGTTCGCACTGGGGCGTTCTGGGCCGGTTCATCTTGCGATCTCCATGTTGTGGCAGATGCTCGGAGACGGCTGCGCCGAAGAGAGTATGGAATTCATGGATACTAACGTGACATATCATCGTGCAAATGCGCATACGGGCCTGCTCCTGCGCACCATCGCGGCCCTGTCGGCCGTCGTTGCGATCGCCCTCGCCTCCCCTTCCCATGCCGCCGATCCCAAGCCCGACGCCGTCATCAAAAACAGGAATATCGAGGCCCGCGTCTTCTTCGACGACAAGATCAAGGCCGATGCGGCGCTGGCGGCGGATTGTCTGACTGAGGGCAAGAAATGGCTCGACAAGAACGCAGCCGATGCTGCCGCTTCGCGCAAGGAAGATCCACAGTTTTTCAAAGACGGCGGATGGGACTTTGAGCGCAAATACAGCATTCGCTCCGTCGTTGCCGACCGCTATGTCAGCCTGTTGCGCGACGACTACATGGACACTCACGGCGCGCATCCTAATTCCGACGTGAACACGATCCTGTGGGACAAGACAGAGAACAAGCGCATCTCGATCCGCCGGTTGCTCACCGAGACCGCTGACAACGACGCGACCATGAAAACGATGGTGAAGGCCGTGATCGCCTCGCTCAGAAGCGAAAAGAAGAGGCGCGACACCAGCGAGACCGCGACCGACGAATGGTTCAAGGGCGTTGAGCCGAGCCTCGTCAAGATCGGTGCGGTGACGCTCGCGCCCTCCACCGAGGCGGGAAAAAGCTCCGGCCTCACCTTCCACTATCCACCCTATGCGGTCGGCCCCTACGCCGAGGGCGGATATGTCGCCTTCGTGCCGTGGGAGACGCTGAAGCCCTACCTTACGGTGGAGGGCGCACGCATCTTCGGCGGCGCGCGGCCCAAGGGCGACGCAGACGAGGCGCAGTGATCGCCATAAGGGACGGGAGGCGTTGCTCACAGCGCCGCAGGCCTGCCGCTTGCGACATCCGCGCAAAGCCGCGTAAAATGCGGTCAGGATACAAGCCCGATTCCCGAGGGCGCCGCCGGGAACATTGATGTCAGGGATCACGCGCCGCACCTTCGCGGCCTCTTCTGTGGCTGCTGCCACTTCCGCTCTCCTCACGCCTGCGCGCGCGCAAGCCTATCCGGCGCGGCCGGTGAGCTTGATCGTGCCCTGGGGTGCGGGTGGCGGATCGGATGCAACCGCGCACATCATCGCGACTCTGCTGGAAAAGGAGCTCGGCCAACCATTCAACGTCGTCAACCGCACCGGCGGGTCCGGCGTTGTCGGCCATGCCGAGATCGCCACCGCGCCGCCGGATGGCTACACCATCGGCATGCTGACCGTGGAAATCTCGATGCTGCATTGGCAGGCTTTGACGCATCTCACGCCGCGGAATTTCACCGCGCTGGCGCTGATGAACGAAGACCCGCCGGGCATCCAGGTCTCCACGTCCTCACCCTACAAGACGGTGAAAGAGCTCGCGGATGCCATCAAGGTGGCCCCGCCGGGAAAGTTCAAGGCATCGGGCACGGGACAAGGCGGCATCTGGCATCTCGCGCTCGTCGGCTGGATGCAGGCGATGGGATTGCCGGCAAATCAGGTCTTGTGGTCATCGTCGAATGGCGCAGCACCGGCCATGCAGGATCTCGTCGCAGGCAGCCTCGATCTCACCACCTGCTCGGTGCCGGAGGCGCGGGCCACGATCGAGGCCGGTCAGGCGCGGAGCCTCGCGATCATGGCGCCGGAACGCAATCCGATCTTCCCCGACGTCCCGACGCTGAAAGAGGCGCTTGGCGTCGACTATTCCACCAGCTCATGGCGCGGCATCGCGGCGCCCAGGGGCCTGGCCCCGGACATCGCCACCAAGCTGACCGCGGCCTTGAAGAAGGTGCACGACTCCCCCGAGTTCAGGGATTTCATGGCCCGGCGCGGCTTCGGCACCGTGTGGCGCGATGCCAGCCAGTTCGCAACCTTCATGGACCAGGCCGATGCCCAGATGGGTCAAGCCATGAAGGCCGCCGGTTTTGCCAAGGCCTCGTGAGCTCGTGCTGGACGCCGAACCCGCGGCAACATCCCTTGAGGGACCCTCGCCTGCCCGCCAAGGCGTTAGTGCCGGCCCCGCTATCGCTGGGCCGGACGGCTGCCTCGTGCTAGTATCCAGCCATGACCGATGTCGCAGACGTTCCGCTCAAGACGCTTGTCGGGAAGCTCAGAGAGCTTGCTCCCGCCCTGAGGGCTGCGGGCGTCACGCGCCTGTACCTGTTTGGGTCCCGCGCGCGAGGCGACGCCCGTCCTGATAGCGATCTCGACGTCCTGATCGAGACGACCTCGCGCAAGGAAACACCACAGTTCGACTACTTCAAGGCCCTGCACCTGATCGAGGACCATGTCGGCCTTCAGGCGCAACTATCGATGCGAGATTTGCTGAAGCCGCGCATGGCAGAGCGGATCGCGGATGACCTGATCGAGGTCTTCTGAATGCCGCCGACCGTGGAAGACCGGCTGCGGGACATTCTGGAAGCCATCACCGACATCGAAATTGTCGTGAAGGGCTCCACATTCGAGCAATTCGTCTCTGAAAAAACCGCTCGGCTGGCAATCGAACGTCTTCTCGAGATCATATGCGAGGCGTCGAGATCCATCCCGGATGACGTAAAGCGCGCCGAGCCAGAGATCGACTGGCGCAAGATGATCGACTTCGGAAATCTGTTGCGTCACGCCTATCATATGACAAAAGCCGAAATCGTTTGGGACATTATTCAGGTCCACCTTCCACCATTGAAATCCTGCGCCGAAAGACACATTCGCATGTCGGGCCGCTAGCGGCTGAACGCGAAGACAATGATGACCGTTAGCAAATCCATCGACATCAAATTCCTCACCCGCGACCTCCGTGCCGGCAGTCGCGCCGCGCTGGCGCGAGCCATCACGCTGGTCGAAAGCCGGCGTGGCGACCACCAGGCGCTGGCGCGTGAGCTGGTGCAGATGCTGCTGCCCGACACCGGCAAGGCGGCGCGCGTCGGCATCACGGGTTCGCCCGGCGTCGGCAAATCCACCACCATCGATGCGCTGGGCACTTACCTGATCGAACAGGGCAACAAGGTCGCGGTGCTCGCGGTCGATCCGTCCTCGGCACGCAGCGGCGGCTCGATCCTCGGCGACAAGACGCGGATGGCGCGGCTGTCGGCCTCCGACGACGCCTTCATCCGCCCCTCGCCATCGTCAGGCACGCTCGGCGGCGTCGCCGCCAAGACGCGGGAGGCGATGCTGCTCTGCGAGGCGGCCGGCTTCGACGTCGTGCTGGTGGAAACCGTCGGCATCGGCCAGTCCGAGACCGCGGTCTGCGACATGACCGATTTCTTCCTTGCGTTGATGCTGCCGGGCGGCGGCGACGAGTTGCAAGGCATCAAGAAGGGCTTGGTCGAGCTCGCCGACATGATCGCGATCAACAAGGCCGACGGCGACAATCTCAAGCGCGCCAACATCACGGCCGCGGACTATCGCGGCGCGCTGCACATTTTGACGCCGCGCTCAGAGCACTGGCATCCGCCGGTCGAGACCTATTCGGCACTGACCGGCGACGGCATCGCAAAGCTCTGGCAGAAAATCCTCGATCACCGCAAGGCGATGAACGCGTCCGGCGAGTTCGCCGCGCGGCGGCGCGAGCAGCAGGTGAAATGGATGTGGTCGATGCTGGAGCAGCGGATGCTGGCGCGGCTGCGCAGCGAGGCCTCGGTGCGGACGAAGGTCCGGAAGATCGAGGCCGAAGTGGCGGACGGCCATCTCACGCCGGCGCTCGCCGCCGAGCAGATTCTGGAGTTGCTGCAATGAGCGAGAAGCTTCGCATTCTCCTCACCGGCTTCGGGCCGTTTCCCGGCGCGCCGTATAATCCGACCCAGCCGCTGGTCGCACGGCTGATGCGGCTGCGCCGGCCGGGGCTCGATGATGTCGAGATCGCGAGCCACATCTTCCCGGTGACCTATGCCGCGGTCGACCGGCAATTGCCGGAGGTCATTGCGAAGGTAAAGCCTGATGCACTGCTGATGTTCGGTCTCGCGGCGCGGACCTCCTACCTGCGCATCGAGACCCGCGCGCGCAACGCGGTCACGATGCTCTGGCCGGACGCCGCCAACACCCGCTCGAGCAAGCGCGGCATCGCTGGCAATGCCGACGCGATGATGTTCGGTCAGCACACCGCACGGTTGCTGCGCGCCGCGCGCCTCACCGGCATCGACGCGCGGTCGTCGCGCGATGCCGGCGCCTATCTCTGCAATTATCTGAGCTGGCGCGCGATCGAGAACGTGAAGGCGGGCGGGCCGCAACTTGCGGCGTTCATCCACATTCCCCTGCTCGCGCGAAGTGGCGCGGTACGCCGCAAGGGCGCGCCGCGCATCACGCTGGAGGAACTGGTGGATGCCGGCGAAGCGATGCTGATGGAGATGGTGCAATTGGCACGAAAGGCGCGCGTTTCGTAGGGTGGGCAAAGGCGCCCTTGCGCCGTGCCCACCATGCAACGACATACGCAGCGATAAGGGTGGGCACGCTACGCTTTGCCCACCCTACGGCACCTCCGCTTGCGTAAACATTTAACCCTACTACGAACAATCCTCGCGGCCCCGGCCGCCCCGCCCCGTTTCTGCGCTACCTAATCCGCGCGGACACGTCCCGCGTCCGCCGCAAGGACGCGCCATGAACCTCAACCGCCGTCATCTCATCGGAGCTTCGACCGCAGGCATCGCCGGCGCGCTGGCCATGCCGGCCGACGCCGCGCGCGCGGCGCCGCTGACGTCGCTGCTTGGCCGCGATGCGACCCAGTTTGGCGTGCGGCCCGGCAGCAGCGAGGACCAGACGCGCCTGCTCCAGCGCGCCATCGACGAGGCCGCGCGGGCGCAGATGCCGCTGGCGCTGCCGCCCGGAATCTACCGCAGCGGATTGCTGCGGCTTCCGAATGGTGCGCAACTGATCGGCGTGCGCGGCGCGACCAAGTTCATTTTCACCGGCGGCGCCTCCGCGATCCAGAGTGATGGTTCGGACTCGATCGGCATCGCCGGCATCACCTTTGATGGTGGCGGCATTCCGCTGCCGACACGGCGCGGACTGATCCACGTGCTCGGCGGGCGCGACGTCCGCATCAATGATTGCGAGATCACGGGGTCCGGCGGCAGCGGCATCTGGCTCGAGCAGGTGTCCGGCGACATCTCAGGCAACATCTTTACCAACATCGCGGCGACGGCCGTGGTCTCGTTCGATGCCAGGGGTCTCAGCGTCGCGCGCAACACCATTATCGGGACCAACGACAACGGCATCGAGATCCTTCGCACGGGGATCGGCGATGACGGCACGCTGGTCGCCGACAACCGCATCGAGGACATCAAGGCCGGTCCCGGCGGCTCCGGCCAGTATGGCAACGCCATCAACGCGTTCCGCGCCGGCAACGTCATCGTGCGCGGCAATCGCATCAGGAATTGCGATTATTCCGCGGTGCGCGGCAACTCGGCCTCCAACATCCACATTACCGGCAACAGCGTCAGCGACGTGCGCGAGGTCGCGCTCTATTCGGAGTTTGCGTTCGAGGCCGCCGTGATCGCCAACAACATTGTGGACGGCGCTGCGGTCGGCGTCTCCGTCTGCAATTTCAACGAAGGCGGCCGTATTGCGGTGGTCCAGGGCAACATCATCCGCAATCTGATCCCGAAGCGGCCGATCGGCACCGCGCCGGACGATGATGCCGGCGTCGGGATCTATATCGAGGCGGATTCATCGGTGACCGGCAACGTGATCGAGAATGCGCCCTCCTACGGCATCGTCGCCGGCTGGGGCAAATATCTGCGCGACGTCGTGATCTCCGGCAACGTGATCCGCAAGGCGCTGGCCGGCGTCGGCGTCTCCGTGGTGCCGGGCGCGGGGACAGCACTCGTCAACAACAACATGATCTCCGAGACCCCGCGCGGCGCCGTGGTGGGGCTGGAGCATGCACGTGCCGTGACGTCCGATCTGTCGGCGGACGGCGCACAGAGGTTCGCGCAGGTGGTGGTCAGCGGAAATGCGGTGCGGCAGTAGGCGCGCGGTTGGCAGACGGGCCATTCATCCTTCGAGGCTCGCCCCGCGGTGCTGCGCACCGCAGAGCTCGCGCCTCAGGATGACGGGGTTGGAGAAGGCTACTATCCTCTCGAACAATCCTCTCAGAACGCGTTGCGCAGCAGCGGGTACTTCGCTTCCAGGCCGTCGAGGCTGAAGGTGAATTCGACGACGCGCTCGGGGGCTGCGACGATTTCGGCGGCCGGCGGGGCGAACTGAGGCAGGAGCGTTGCCATCGTGGCTGGCGTGGTCAGTGGTGGCCTCACAGCGGGTGCGGCGAGTGGCGCCATTGCAGCGGACGCGGCAATCGGTGGCCTTACAGCAGGCGCGGTGGACGCTGCCATTGCAACGGGCGCGGCGGCCGGCGGCCTCACCGCAGGTGCGGTTAGCGGTGCCTTCGCAGCGGGAGCCTTGAGCGGTGCGACAGCGGCAGGCGCGGTGAACAATGCCACAGTAGCAGGCGCCGCAAGCGGTGCGGTCGGGGCAAGCGGGGCTTCCGTCACCTCGGCCAGTACATCCGGCTTGGGATCGAGCCTGACCGGCACGGCCGTCTCGGGCTGGATGTGAACGGCCTTGGGCTGCAAGGTCTGCGGCTTCTCTCGCGGGGCGGGACGCGACAGGGTCGCCGGCGACCAGCCGAACGCGGTGGTCACGCTCGCGGCAGCCGCGGCGACGTCCTCGCCGGTCGCGATGGCGCGCCAGGTCTGGACCGCGCGTTTGGCTTCCTGGATGTTTTCGAGGAATGCGATCTCGGAATGGTAGCGGCGCCAGCGTCCGGTCTCGAACATTTCGGAAAGATGTTCCAGCCGCTGCTCGGCGAGAGCGCACCAGCGCACCGCAATGGCGGGGTCGCAAGCCGCGGCGCGCACAGACGCGCGAACAGACTCTTGGCGATGTGTCATGAACCAGCCCGTGAGGAGAAAAATACGGACGCGGGGACGCAACGCACACGAATCAATTTAGACGCGACATGAATATTTTGTGGAAAAGTTTCGACTTGTCCAGCAACGACACGGCTTTCGTCGCAAAAGTCCGTAGTCGTGCGGAGTTTTAAGGGGTTTTGGAGTCAAGCTCCGCACAAGCATAGCGCGCCTGCGGCGCCGGGGCCGAGCGGTGGCGGTGAGCCAGCCGCAATCTCTCAACCGGAAGCTGATGTCATACGGCGCTTCAAGAAATCAGACCCCCAAAAAGAAAAGACCCGTCCGGGGGGACAACCGGACGGGTCGAGCCATATGGGCGCTTGGGGTGGATGGGCGCTCGCGCCTAATATGACTGATGGGGAGGGATAACCGCTCCCACATATTTAGGTCGTTGGCAGCGGGCTGAACGTTCAACGCGGCGTTCGATTTTTTAACCTTCGCGCCGCGCGCAATCTTGTCGCAGCCGCTATCGCGTCGCCGGCCTATCCACCTGAGAAATCGTGGCTTTATCGTCCGCGCTCGACAGCGAAGGTTGGTCGATTGCGCGGATGCCTGGGTCGTCGCGACGCTTCTCGACATCTTCACGTTTTGTTGTACCGGACACAGCCGCAACCGGCGTCGCGCTGTCGGCCGGAACAGCCATGACTGCGGCAAAAGCATCGGCCTCGCCGTCGCCGAAGAGATCATCACGCCCGGGTGAACCGAGGTCGCGCGCGGTCTTCGCCAACGTCATGCGCAGCGCTTCCGGCTTCAGGGCATAGTTGCGGTCGAGGAGCAGCGCCGCGACGCCGGAGACATAGGCCGCCGAGAACGAGGTGCCCGACGTCATCTGGTATTTGCCGTCCGGCGCCGGCAGGAAGATGTCGACGCCGGGTGCGGCCAGCGCAATGTAATTGCCGCGGTTGGAGGCGGTGAACAGTCTGTCCTGCTGGTCGGTGGCGCTGACGGCGATCACGTTGGGATTGGCGGCGGGATAGAGCGGCGGCGATTTCGCGCCGGCATTGCCGGCCGCCGCAATCAGCACCAGGCCGCGCGCCGCGGTCGCCGCGATGGCGCGCTCGATCACCGCGTCCTTCGGACCGGCAAAGCTCATATTGACGATCTGCGCGCCGTGCTCGGCGGCGTAGTTCAGCGACCGCAGGATGATATAGGACGAGCTCTCGGCGCCGCCCGTGGTGCCGCCGAAGGCACGAATGGCGATGATGCGCGCTTCCGGCGCGCTGCCCATCAGCCGGGCATGCGCGACGATGGCCCCCGCAATGCCGGTGCCGTGGACATGCGGTCCCTCGGTGCTGCCGAGCGCGTCGAAAGTGTCGGCGATGGAATTGGCGAGCTCGGGATGTTTGGCGTCGATCCCGGAATCGATCACCGCAACCGTGACATTGGCGCCATGCGCCAGCGTGTGCGCTTGCGGCAGGCGGAGCTTTGCCAGCACATATTGCGCGGGGTCGCCCTCGGTCGGAACCGCCGACTTCTGGTCTTGGAGCACGTAGCGGAAGTTTTGCTGGAGCGAGCGCACGCTGCCGTCGGCGGCGAACTCGCGCCGCACCGTCTCATACGGCCGACCGTCGGTGATGCGGAACAGGCCGATCGTGGCCCCGATCAGCGGGAAATTCTCGGATGCAATGCGCGTAAGGCCGTGGCGGCGTGCAAGCTCATCGGCTTCGGTCAGCGACAGCGCGCTGTCGATCTCGGCCACGAATTCATTGGCGAAGCTGCGCAGGTTTACGGCGACCGGCGTGTTGTTGCGGCGTCCATTACCGGCGCTCTTCTTGGCCGATTTGCCGGAGCCGTCACCGCTCGCGTTCGGCTGCGCCAGGCACTCGCCGTCGGCGTCGCGATAGGCCGCGGTGCAGGCCGGATAGAGGTTCGGCGAGTAGTGCGCATAGGGCAGCACGGAGGTCGGCGCCATCCGTGCCGAGATCCGAGTGGTGGTGACCACACGCGGACCGCGATCGACGCTCACGGCCCTTGCCGCCACGCTCGGAGAGATCGTCGGCGTGCGCGAGGGTAGGCTGATGGTGGGCGTGCGCATGATCGCCTGGGCGTGGGCGACCTCGATACCGAGACAGGCGGCAAGCAGGAGCACCGCTCCGACCGACGAAGCATAGGCCCCGGCTCGCAACTTACTCTCGGACTTGCGCGTCATTGGTTCAGCGGCGCGTTTAAGGCGCCGCCACGGCGAGGTTGACGAACTTCTCGCGCTGCATCTTGCCGAGCAGTGCGGCGAGTTCGTCCCGGCTCATCGCCTTGTCAAACTGGAGGCGGAACATGCCGCCCTTGGCATCGCCGATGATCGAAGCCTGGTAGCTGTCGAGCAGCGCGGTGACGTCGGCGACGCGCGCCTCGGGCGTGAAGCGCACCAGCGCCCGCGACGGCGCGGCGGCTCCGAGCTCACGCGTGATCGGCGCGCTGGTTGAGAGCGAGGCGGTCTCGAACGTCGCGGGCTGGGTCTTCATCAGCACCGCGCCGATGATGCCGGCCTGAAGCAACAGCGCGATGGCACCAAAGCCCGCCGACCAGGCCAGCGTGCGCGGCGACAGGCTCGCGAAGAAGGTGGAGATACGCGCCGACAGCGGCAGCGAACCGGAGGCCTGCGCCGGCTCGGCATCGATCGCGGCGAATAGCTTCTGCATCGCGCGCGCCGAGGGAGCGCCCAAGCTCTCGTTCAGATGGATAGTCTCTTCGTACTCGCCGCGGATCGCCGCATATTGGCGGGCGAGCTCCGGATCGCTGGCGAGCGCTTCCTCAACGCGGCGGGCGTCGCGCGCGTTCAGCGTGCCGGCGGCGTGCCACGGCAGCAGCAACTCGATCTCACTGGGCTCTCGCTCCAGCATCTTCTTGCTCAGTGCCATCATGGCCAGCCTCGCTCAATGCCGGCTGCCTTCAGCAGTTCGGCCAATTTCTTGCGCGCATAAAACAAACGCGTCTTCACAGTGTTCTCCGGAATGCCAACGATTTCGGCCACCTCTTCCACGGACTTCTCGTGGTAGTAGACGAGATCGACGATTTCCCGATGATCCGGCGAGAGGCCCGTCAGACACTCCCGCAACGCTTCACTGGTATCCTTCTTCTGAACCGCCGTTTCTGGATTGTCGGACGAATCCTCGATCGCATTGGCGGCCTCGTCGTCCAACTCAAAGTCCTTCCGGCGCCGGAGCGCAGACAGGGCCTTGAATCGGGTGATTGCCAGCAGCCAGGTGGAAACGGCGGATCGGCCCTCGAACTTGCCGGCTTGACGCCAGACGTCCAGAAACACCTCGCTGATGAGGTCCTCTGCCGTCTGTTCATCGCGCACGAGCCTGAGCCCGAACCGATACACCCTGACATGATGCCGCCCGTACAGCACCTGCATGGCGAGCCGGTCGCCTTGGGCGATCCTGGCGATCAGGACCTCGTCCGTAGCCGCCTGTGTCACGCTCAAAGGCCGTCTCGCAAGGTTGGTCGGGGCGATACGGTGGACGGTTCGACGGGAGGGACGAAATTCTTCAGCCTACCGCAGTCATACGGGGGTCTGTGTGATCTACCCCACATACGCGCATTTTCCCTGTCCCACCCGTGGTGGCCGGCTGCTTCGCTCCAAAACGGTAACATAATACGGAAACACTTTCCTGCGGAACGCCGTGGGCCGGCACAGACGGCCCGATCGAGCCCGATCCATAACACAGCCCTGTGCAGCTTATGTCGCACAGAGCCGGCTTTGGTCCGCGATATCGCCTGCGATGCCTAACTCGCCGGAAAATTCCGCGCCGTTCAAGGCCCCCTCACCCGCGCGGCGTCCCCCGGGGATTCGGTGCAAAAGGATACCAAACCTAAAGGCTTGCCACGTAGATTTTTTCGGCTGACATCCACCATTGGCGGGACCATGAACACGGCCGCGACGTCCTTTCCGGAGAGGAATGCCGCTGAAGTCGTGGATCTCGTCCTCACATCCGCGGCGGCGGCGCCCGAGGTGCTGGCGCGCCGGACCCGGCAGCGCCGGCAGATGTATGTCGGCCAGATCGCAAGCTATTCGCTCGGCGCTTTTGTGCTGCTGCTCTACGCCTATGACGGCGCCGTTCATATGAACGTTCCGTCGCTGTTCTGGGTCGGCGGCGTCCTGATCATCGGCATCTTCATCGTGATGTCGGAGGCTGGCGTCGGCGACAAGCACAACGACCACTATCTCACTGTCTTCCAGATCTCGGCGCATATGGCGCTGCAATTCGTGTTCCTGGTGTCGGTACCGACGATCGGGATTGCCTTCATCAGCGTGCTGTTCCTGATCTTCGCGTTCGGCACGCTGCGCATGACCTCGGCCCAGGCGATGCTCACCTGGGCGATCGCGACCAGCGCGCTCGCGGCCGTGTTCCTCGCCTCCGACCTGCCGATCGGCATGCCCGTTGCGACGAGGCTCCAGCGGACCGCCTCGATGCTGTGCTTCGTGCTGGTGATCGGCCAGTGCGCCTTCCTCGGCCTGTTCGGCGCCACGCTGCGCAAGATCCTGTACCGGCGCAGCATCGAGCTGAAAGAGGCCTATCAGCGAATCGAGGAGCTCGCCGAGCTCGACGAGCTGACCGGCTCCTACAACCGTCGCTGCATCATGCGGCTTCTCGACGTCGAGATCGAACAGTCGCGGCAGGCGACGGCGCCCTGCGCCATCGCACTGATCGACCTCGACTGGTTCAAGCGCATCAACGACGCCCACGGCCATCCCGTCGGCGACGAGGTGCTGCGCACCTTTGCCATCACCATCTTTGCCAATATCCGCCCCGACGATCGCTTCGGCCGTTATGGCGGCGAGGAATTTCTGCTGCTGCTGCCCGGCACCGACGGCAACGCTGCATCGCGCATGCTCGAGCGGCTGCGCAGCATCGTCGCCGAGCTCGACTGGAGCGCATTCTCGCCCGGTATGCAGGTAACCATTTCCGCCGGCGTCGTGACGCTGCGCGACAACGATACTGCCGACACGTTTCTCGCGCGCGCCGACAGCGCGCTCTATTCCGCCAAGGCGCAAGGGCGCAACCGCATTGCAACAAGCTGACCAATCCATTTTCTGCCGGTCGCACAGAAACCGCGACCGGACCGAACGCTCCAGGACAGGGCTATGAGATCCAAATCCGCCAAGACATCCGAAAACCTGCTCGACGAATTGCAGTCGGCGCTCTCGCACGGCACCGTTGCGCGCCGGGTCGAGACGCTGCGCCGGGTCACCGATCTCTTCATCAACAACGCGGTGGATTATTCCGACGAGCATATCCGGGTGTTCGACGACGTGTTCCAATGCCTGGTCGATCAGATCGAGACCTCGGCCAGGGCACTGCTCGCCGACCGCCTCGCGCCGATCGGAGCCGCACCGCCCCAGATCATCCGCACGCTCGCGCTTGACGACGTCATCGAGGTCGCCGGCCCCGTGCTGTCGAAGTCGGAGCGGCTGGACGAGACGACCCTGATCGAGATCGCGCGCAACAAGAGCCAGGCGCATCTCAAGGCGATCTCGCTGCGGCGGGTGCTTTCGGAGGAGCTGACCGACGTGCTGGTGATGCGCGGCAACGACGAGGTGGTGCAATCGACCGCTGCGAACCCGGGCGCGCAGCTCTCCGAAGGAAGTCTGACCGATCTCGTCACCCGCGCCGCGCGCGACGACGACCTCGCCACCTGCATCGGCCTGCGGCCGGACCTGCCGCGGCATCACTATCTGAGGCTGGTTGCGAAGGCTTCCCTAAGCGTGCGCAGGAAGCTCGAGGCGGCCCATCCGGATCTCGCCGACGAAGTGTCGAGCGTGGTCCAGGAAGCGGCCCAGCGGATCCGTGCCGCCGCCATGACCAGGCAGACCGAGATGGCGCGTGCTCTGGTGAAATCGCTGCACGCCGACGGCCGTCTCAACGAACTACAGGTCACGGCTTTCGCCGAGCAGGGCAAGTTCGACGAGACCAATGCGGGGCTCGCCGCGCTCGCCGGCGTCTCGGTCGAGACCGCCGAGAACTTGATGATCGAGAGCCGCACCGAGGGCGTGATGATCCTCGCCAAGGTCGCCGGCATGTCATGGCCGAGCGTGCGCGCGATCATTGCCATGCGCGAAAAACTCTCCGGCGGCTCGCAGACGGAGATGCTGAAGCAGCGCGATACCTACGAAGCCCTGCGCAGCTCCACAGCGCAGCAGGTGCTGCGCTTTCACCGCATGCAGCAGGGCGCGACGCCGGCGGCCTGACGGCCGTCACCGTCATGCGTCGGGCATGCGATGCAGCAGCTTGTCGAGCGTGATCGGGTAGTCGCGCACGCGTATCCCGGTTGCGTTGTAGATGGCGTTGGCGAGCGCCGCAGCGACGCCGCATAGCCCGAGCTCACCGATCCCCTTCGCCTTCATCGGCGAAGACATCGGATCCGTTTCGTCCAGGAAGATCGTGTCCTGGTGCGGGATGTCGGCATGAACCGGGACCTCGTAGCCGGCGAGATCATGGTTGACGAAGAAACCGGTGCGCTTGTCCACCGCCAGCTCTTCCATCAGCGCCGCGCCGACGCCCATCGTCATTGCGCCGATCACCTGGCTGCGCGCCGTCTTCGGATTAAGGACGCGGCCTGCGGCACAGACGGCGAGCATGCGGCGGACACGAATCTCTGCCGTCGCCACGTCGACACCGAGCTCGACGAAATGAGCGCCAAACGTGGATTGCTGATGCGTCTTGGCGAGATCGCCATACTCGATCGAATCCTCCGCCGTGAGTTCGCTGTCCGACGCCGCCTGTCCCAGCGGGACGCTTCGGTTACCCGAGGACACTTGCCCGTCCGAAAACGCGACGTCCGCGGAATTGAAGCCGAGCTTCTGTGCCACCGCCTCACGCAGCTTGACGCAGGCAGCGTAGACACCCGAGGTCGAATTGTTCGCACCGAATTGCCCGCCGGAGCCGGCGGATACAGGAAAGCTGGAATCGCCTAGGCGCACCACGACCTTTTCAAGTGGCAGCCCCATCATCTCTGCCGCGGTCTGGGCGATGATGGTGTAGCTGCCGGTTCCGATGTCCGTCATATCGGTCTCGACGGTCACGGTCCCGCTTCGGTCGAGACGAACGCGCGCACCCGATTTCATCAGAAGGTTGTTGCGGAACGCGGCAGCCGTGCCCATGCCGACCAGCCAGCGGCCTTCCCGCCGCTTGCCGGGCTCGGCATTTCGCGCGCTCCACCCGAAGCGTTCCGCACCGGTCTTCATGCACGCGACGAGCTGCCGCTGCGAGAAGGGACGGCTCGGATGTTCGGGATCGACCTGGGTGTCGTTGCGTGCGCGGAATTCGACGGGATCGAGATTCAGCCGCTCCGCCATCTCGTCCATGGCGATCTCCAACGCCATCATGCCGGGCGCCTCGCCCGGCGCACGCATGGCGTTACCCTCGGGGAGATCCAGCATGGCGAGGCGCAGCGCCGTCATCCGGTTCTCGCCGGCATAGAGCAGACGGGTCTGCTGAACCGCCGTCTCCGGCCTGCCTTCCGGCAAGTTACCCGACCAGCTCTCGTGTCCGATCGCGGTGATCTTGCCGTCCCTGTGAGCACCGATGCGAATGCGCTGGATCGTCGCCGGACGATGCGTGGTGTTGTTGAACATCAGCGGGCGTTGCATGGCGACCTTGACGGGGCGATTGGCGGCGCGGGCGCCTAAAGCTGCGAGGATCGCGTCTGAACGGAGGAACAGCTTTCCTCCGAACCCTCCTCCGATGAACGGTGAAATGAGACGAACATTGTCCTTCGGCAGACCGAGAGTCTTGGCGACATCGCCGGTCGTCCAGGCGATCATCTGATTGGAGGTCCACAGCGTCAGCTTGTCGCCATCCCACGCCGCCATCGACGCATGCGGCTCCATCATGGCATGGGCCTGATCCGGGGTGGTGTAGGTCGCATCGAGTTGCACCGGTGCAGCCGCGAAGGCGCCCGGAAAATCACCGACACTCGTGTCCGGCTGGTCGTCACCGCGGCCGCGAGGTTTTGCGGCGCCATCCCGTCCAACGGACAGGTCGAACGCCCCCGTGGCCGCGCTGTAGCTGACCTGGACAAGCTGGGCGGCGGCGCGGGCCTGTTCGAAAGTTTCCGCAACAACGACCGCGACGGCCTGGTGGTAGTGGTCGATCTCGGGGCCGCCGAGCAGCTTCGCCGTGTTGTAATTGCCCTTGCCGAGCTTGCCGGCATTTTCCGCGGTGACGATCGCGATCACGCCAGGCGCGACCTTGGCGCGAGACAAATCCATCGATGCAATCCGGCCCTTGGCTATGGCAGCACCGACAATATGGCCGTAGGCAGGTCTCGAGACGGCATCGTGCCACTCATAGGCGTAGGTTGCCCTTCCCGTCGTCTTGAGAGGGCCGTCGATCCGGCTGGTCGCATGCCCGATGATCTTGAGCTGATCGATCGGATTGGTGGTTGCGGGCGTATCGAACTTCATGGCTCAACCCTTCGCGTCGGTGAGCACGGCGGCGAGCGTACGCTCGACCAATGCCAACTTGAATGCATTGTCTCGGGTCGGCTTGGCACCGTCGAGCAGACGTGAGGCGACGGCCTTGGCGCCGCGTTGCATCTCGGCTTCGGCCGCCTCGACCCGCCAGGGCTTGTGAGCGATGCCGCCGACGGCAACGCGCCCCGTTCCATCGCGCTGAACGATTGCCCCGACCGAGACTAATGCGAACGCGTAGGAGGCGCGGTCACGCACTTTGCGATAAATATGCGTTCCGCCAACGGGCTTCGGAAGCGTCACGGATGTGATCAACTCGCCGGCCGCAAGCGTCGTCTCGATGTGCGGCGTGTCTGCCGGCAGACGATGAAGATCGGCGATCGGGATATTTCGGGTCGTACCGTCCGAACGAACCGTCTGGACGCTCGCATCGAGCGCGCGCATCGCGATCGCCATGTCGCTCGGATGCGTCGCGATGCAGGCGTCGCTCGAGCCGATGACCGCATGCTGGCGGGTCACGCCGCCGATAGCAGCACAGCCGCTACCGGGATTGCGTTTGTTGCACGGCTGATTGGTGTCATAGAAATACGGGCAACGCGTCCGTTGCAGCAAATTTCCCGCCGTGGTCGCCTTGTTGCGCAACTGGCCCGACGCACCCGCAAGCAGCGCGCGTGACAGCAGGCCATAATCACGACGAACCCGCTCGTCGGCAGCCAAGGTCGTGTTGCGGACCAGCGCGCCGATGCGCAGGCCGCCCTCGGGCGTCGGTTCGATCTTGTCGAAGCCCAAGCCGTTGACGTCGATCAGATGAGCCGGCGTCTCGATTTCAAGCTTCATGAGGTCGAGCAGATTGGTGCCACCGGCGATGAATTTCGCATTGGTGGTCCTGACGGCCGCAGAAGCCGCCGCCGCAGGCGAATTCGCTTTCTCATAGGTAAATGACTTCATGCGGGCCTCCCAGCAACCTCGGTGATTGCCTCAGCGATGTTGGAATAGGCGCCGCAACGGCAGATGTTTCCGCTCATGCGCTCGCGCAGTTCGTCGTTCGTCAATTGCGGCACTGCGTTGAGGTCACCCGTAACGTGACTGGGAATGCCGGCTTTGATCTCGTCGAGCACGGCCACGGCCGAACAGATCTGTCCTGGCGTGCAATAGCCGCACTGAAAGCCATCGTGCTTGACGAAGGCGGTCTGCATCGGATGCATATGCTCCGGCGTCCCAAGCCCTTCGATCGTGGTGACGCTGTCACCCTCGTGCATGACCGCCAGTGTCAGGCATGAATTGATGCGCTGCCCGCCGACGATCACGGTGCAGGCACCGCATTGGCCGTGGTCGCAGCCCTTCTTGGTGCCGGTGAGATGGAGATGTTCGCGCAGCGCGTCGAGGAGCGTGGTCCGGGTGTCCAGCTTCAGGGCGCGGATCTCGCCATTGACGTTGAAGGACACCGTCGCCATCGCGGGCGGTTCCTCCGCATCGGCGGCGGATCCGGTGGCGAAATTCTGAGCCTGGGCGGAGCGTGACGCAGCGCCGATCGCGACCGACGTGGCGGTTCCGATCAGAAGGTTCCGCCGCGACATTTCGAATGCGCTGGGTTTTCGCATGGTTGGGCATATCCCTCGCTACAGCAGCGTCCAACGACGCTCTGGATAGAAGTCGTCCAACCGAAGTTAGTTTCTAGCCGCGAACGGGATTAGTCCTTCACAATGGCATGAACTTATATGCGCCATTCATGAATGCGACCGTGGCCGGCGCACTGAGCGCGGATGCGGAGGTTACGCTGATGGCAAAATCTGCCCTAGTAGCGCAGCACTTTTGAGCCAACGGCGGCGCCGATCGCGGTCACGACCGCAGTCGCGATCGTGTACCAGGTCGCGACGAACAGCGGCGAGTCATCCGTGCAGTGCGAGGCATAGAGGGTCGCGGCGAGCCCGGCCGACAGCAGGCCGGCAAGCGCGCCGGCAAGCGCCGGTCGCGACGGCGCACCGTGGCGCAGTCCGAACAGTGCGCCCGCAAGCAGCGGCAGCGACATCGCGGGGATCGCCAGCATGCACCACCGCGAGTTCTTGCCGACGAGCCGCATCGTCATCGGCATGGCCGGGGCCATCATCGCTTCGCTGCCGATCGCAACCGCAAGCAGCCCGACGGGTAGTAGCAGGAGCCAACCCCAACCGCGCATCAAGGCCTCGGGCCGTGACAGATGCAGGCTGACGATGATCGCGGGGATCGCGAGCGACAGCGTGACCGCGAACTTCATGTCGAAAAACGGATTATGCATCGCCGTCATCACATCGGGCCGAACGCCGAGGAACGTCGCGAAGATCAGGATCGACAAGGGGGCTGCCACCAACAGCGCCATGGTCAACATCGCACCGACGCGCGGGGCGCGGTGGGGGTTGTCGGCCGCAAGCGTGCGAATGAGTTGATCGGTATCCATGACTAGTGGTCCCGTAGTTTGGCAGTGAGGGCCGCAAGGCCCCGATGCAGCGCGACCCGCACCGCACCTTCGCTCATCGAAAACTTCGTCGCCGTATCCTTGATCGAGACGCTGTCGACCGCGATCGACTGCAACACGTCGCGCTGGCGCTGCGGCAAGGTGTTGAGCTGCGCGGTGACCTCGCCCGTAGAGGCCGTCTCCTGCGGCGCCTCGCCCGGCAGGGTCTCGACGAAATCGTCGATGTTGACGAAGACGCGTCTGCCGCGCCGCCTCAGCGCATCGATCAGCTTGTTGCGGCCAATCGCGAACAGCCAGGGGGCGAAGGGCGCTTCGCTGTCCCAGGTGTGCCGCTTCAGATGCACCGCCAACAAAATCTCCTGCACGATATCCTCGGCTTGATCGGGAGGTTGCCCGGCCCGCGCCAGACCACGCCTCGCGGCAGCGCGCAGCACCGGTGTGACCGCCTTCAACAGGCGATGATACGCCGCATCATCGCCTGCCATGGCCGACCGCATCAGGTCGGTCCACTCGTCCTCACGTCCGCGCACGCGCGCCCCTCACCATGCAATTCGGCCGCTCTGTCAGTTTGTTACACCGGCACTCGCTTCATCACGAAATCGTGATCGACGTCAGACCCGGCATTCGATGCAGCCGCAAAAACCCGCGAGCGCTCATAACACCGATCGACCGGCCCTGCACCCGGCTGCCCGGGCCGCCCGACGGGTTTTGCCGCGTTTTTGCCCGGTCTAGCCCGAAGATTCCCATTTTTTGCCCCGTTGTCGTCATGGGCCGGGGTCTCTGTTCGCTCCGGGACGGGTGAATTGGGGAGATCGTCAACATGATGAAAGCCAGCGGGCGCGCGGCATCGATTGTTCTGACCGGACTATTCCTGCTGTTCGGAGGCGCCGCACAGGCCGCGCCGAGCGCGAGCGCAAGCTCGAAACCGGACAGCGCGAGCAAGCAAGCCGATGCGGTCAAGCCGAGCCAGCAGCGGCGCCATTACGCTCACCGCCGCACCAGCAGCAAGACCGCGCAGAAATCCGACGACAAGGCCGACAAGAAGGACGCCGCGCCGCAGACCGACGAGGCCAAGGCTGGCAAAGAGGCCGGCAATGACGTGCCGGCCTCGAGCCAGATGCCGCCGGACGTCGCCAACGCCAATGCGCAGCTCGCCGCGGCCGACACGCCGACCGCCGCCGCGGCCAGCGCATTGACCGGCCGCGCCAACGACAATGTGCAGGCAGCAGCCGATAATACCGCTGCCGCCCCGGGTGCCGAGACCCAGGTCGTCCCTCCCGACCAGCTCAACGACATCGATCGCGCCCTGCAACAGGACAACCCGCCCGCGCAGAAGGCGGTGGTGGCCGCAACCGACGCGCAGCCGCGTCCGGCGCCGGTGATGGCAAGCAGCCAGCCGAACTCGGCCTGGGACCAGAGCTCCCTGATCGGCAAGATCTTCATCGGCGTCGGCACGCTGCTGACGCTGGCCTCTGCCGCACGCATGTTCATGGCCTGAGGCCCCTGCCCGGGACGCGCATCTCGCCGCGCGTTCCGGCGGCCTTTGGCCCTTGAAGCCCACCCCGCCAGCGGGCAGATTGCCCGCTCAATCAAAAGCGTGGGTGGAGCATGAGCACGTTCGAACACATCATCGTCGAAAGCAAAGGCGCGGTCGGCATCATCAAGCTGAACCGGCCGAAGCTGCTCAATGCGCTTTCCTTCGGCGTCTTCCGCGAGATCGCGGCGGCCGTCGACGACCTCGAGGCCGATGACGCCATCGGCTGCATCGTCGTGACCGGCAGCGAGAAGGCCTTTGCCGCCGGCGCCGACATCAAGGAGATGCAGCCGAAGGGCTTCATCGACATGTTCTCCGAGGATTTTGCCGCGATCGGCGGCGACCGCGTCGCGCGCTGCCGCAAGCCGACCATTGCCGCGGTCGCGGGCTATGCGCTGGGCGGCGGCTGCGAGCTCGCCATGATGTGCGATTTCATCATCGCCGCCGACACAGCCAAGTTCGGCCAGCCCGAGATCACGCTCGGCACCATTCCCGGCATCGGCGGCACCCAGCGCCTGACGCGCGCGATCGGCAAGTCCAAGGCGATGGATCTCTGCCTCACCGGCCGCATGATGGACGCAGCCGAAGCCGAGCGCTCGGGCCTCGTCAGCCGCATCGTGCCCGCCGACAAGTTGATGGACGAGGTGATGGCGGCGGCCGACAAGATCGCGGCGATGTCGCGGCCCGCGGTTGCGATGGCGAAGGAAGCGGTCAACCGCGCCTTCGAGACCACGCTCGCCGAAGGCATGAGCGTCGAGCGCAACCTGTTCCATTCGACCTTCGCGCTCGAAGACCGTTCCGAGGGCATGGCGGCGTTCATCGAGAAGCGCAAGCCGGTGAACAAGAACCGGTAGGGTTCGCCTCATCCGTCGTCCCGGCGAAGGCCGGGACGACACTTAGCTGCGGCTCTGCGCAAGGGCCGCGCTGACCAGCGCGCGATAGCCACGTTCAGCCCACGTTTTTGGGCGATCGAGACCGAGGCGTGCGAGACATGCCTCGTCAGCGCTGTCGGGAGTTCGTATCTCCCCCTGCCACAACAAGCCTGCGAGCGCTCGCGGCGAACGTTGTGCGGCTTGCAGGATCTCCAACGCCGGGATGAGGCGTTGCTCAATGTCGGTGAAATCGCAGCCGAACGGGAACGATGGCAGCAAGCCGGCGTCTCGCGCGGGCTTGAGCGCAGTTGCGATCCGCTCCGGATGGTTTTCGCGATGGGCCGCCGGAATGTCGTAGCCGCGCGGCAATTTTCCGGCGTCTTTCGCGACCCGCGCCAATTCGTCCTGGAAGCGCGAATCCGCGATCATCAGCATGCTCGCGATCACGTCGGCATCCGACTTTCCCCTGAGGTCGGCAACACCATACTCGGTGATGAAGACATCGCGCAGATGCCGCGGGATGGTCTCGTGCCCGTAGCGCCAGAGGATGTTGGATTTCAGCGCACGGCCGGCTTGCCGCGTTGCCTCGAGCGTCAGCACCGAGCGCGCGCCCGTGAGCGCAAAAGCCTGCGCCACAAAATTGTACTGCCCGCCGACACCGCTCACCACCTGCCCGTCGTCGAGGCCATCGGAAACGGCCGCGCCCAACAGCGTCGCCATCATCGTGTTGTTGATGAAGCGCGCATCGATGCGGGCACGGCGCTTCTGCTCCTCCTCGCCGTAGATCTCGTTGGTGAACGACACCGGCATCATCTGGATGCGTGCGATCTGGTCCGGCGGCATCTCGCGCAGCGCGCGGTAGAAGGATTTTGGACCGAGGAAGAAAGCGCCGTGCAACACCACGCCGTCGACGGCGCGCTTGAGAATGTCGGCGTCGATCAGGCCGATGAAGGCTTCGGTCAGCATCTCGCTGACGCCATAGAGGCCTGTCTCGAAGGCGCCGGCTTCCTGCGCGACCGCCGGCCGCGCCGGCGACAGCCGGGTTACGACGTCGTGAAAAGCTCCGCTGTTGCGGTGGCGCAGGATCAGGCCCTGCGCCAGCGCATCGCCGATCTGCCCGATGCCGATCTGAAGCGTGCCGCCATCGCGCACCAGCGATGCCGCGTTCAGGCCGATCGCGTATTTGGCATCGGAGATCGGCTCCGACGGCGGTGCGAACAGGGGAAAGTCGGTCGCAGGGCTCTCCAGCACGGCGCTGAACTCATCGGCCGGAAGATCGCCCGCACCCGGCATGAACGGCAGTTCGGAATTCACCTGCGCGATCAGCTTGAACGATGCACGGCCGGCGCGGCGCTCGCGCAGCACATCCAGCGTCGTGTCGGTGTTGCAGGACAGGCTGTAGCGCGGCACGCCGTCAACGACGCGCTTGGACACCAATTGGGTCACCACGTTGAGCCCGCGCGCCAGCAGATAACCCGCCGCGTGAGTATAGTTGGCCGAGATGTAGTTCTGCTGCGCGGCTGCGACGCGCAGCCAGCGTCCGGCAAGAAAGAAAAATTCGACGACGTTGATGTTGGCCGGCAGCCGATTTTCGTGCAACGCATCGGCGTAGGCCAGATCGGGATAGCCGCCGAATAGCCGGTCGATCACGGGCGTGATGAAGCGATGCTCGATCAGCCTCTTCGGTCTCGGCTTTTCCAGTGTCAGCGCCGAGAGCAATGTCAGCTTGATGTCAGGATCGGCGCAGGCCCGCGCATAGAGGGCGTTGATCACGTGATTGGCCTTGCCGAGGCCGAGCGGCAGACCAACCACCAAATCGGTTCCGACGTCGCGAATGATCTCCTCCGCGAGCGCATCGGGATCGGAGAAGAATTTCGGCATCATCCGTGGGGGTCCGGACCGCATGACAAAGGCGCCTGACGGGATTGGAAGGCGCCGCGGGTCCCCTATAGCGCATTTGGGGCAGGATCGGTGTGTGACGCACCTGCAACAAGCATGGAATTCATGGGGGTTTCCTCCGCGGCAGTTTGCCTGCGGGACCGGCGCTGGTTAAACAGGTAAGAGGTCGCCGTCGGCGGGGGCGGACAGCCGGGGTTTTGCGGGATTATATGATTGGGCGTGCCGCCAGAGCTGGTCGCGTGATGACGCGGCATCGATCGGGCGTGGGTCCTGTGTTGGCAACATGGACCGCGTTGGCGGTCTGCTGCGCCCTGCCCACAGCTTCATGGGCGGAAGCCCTGCCCGAGGCGCTGGCCAAGGCCTACCAGACCAATCCGGCGCTCAATGCCGAGCGAGCGCGACAGCGCGCGACCGACGAGACCGTGCCGCAGGCCCTCGCCGGCTACCGGCCACAGATCGTGGCGAGCCTCAGCGCCGGCCTGCAAGCGGTTCGTAACCTGCTGCCCGACAACACCATCCAGACCGCGAGTCTGAAGCCGTGGACAATCGGCGTCACGGTGACGCAAACGCTGTTCAACGGCTTCCGGACCGCCAACAGCGTACGGGTGGCGGAACTCCAGGTGCAGTCGGGGCGCGAAGCGCTGCGCAATGTCGGCCAGGGCGTGCTGCTCGATGCGGTGACTGCCTACACCAACGTGCTCGCCAACCAGTCGCTGGTCGACGCCCAGCGCTCCAACGTCGCCTTCCTGCGCGAGACGCTCTCCGTCACCCAGCGCCGCCTCAACGCCGGCGACGTCACGCCGACCGACACCGCGCAGGCCGAGGCGCGCCTCAGCCGTGGCCTCGCCGATCTCAACGCCGCCGAAGTCGCGTTTGCGGTGAGCCAGGCCACCTACGCCCAGGTGATCGGCAATGCGCCCTCGGCACTTCGGCCCGCCGAAGTGGTCGATCGCTATCTGCCGAAGAGCCGCGAAGACTCGATGACGATGGCGATCCGCGAGCACCCGGCCGTGATGGCCGCAGGCTTCGACGTCGATGTCGCCTCTACCAACATCCGCGTCGCCGAAGGCGCGCTGCTGCCGAGCGCCAGCATCCAGGGCAGCGCCAGCCGCAGCCGCGACAGCGACCAGACCCTTGGCACCTTCGCCACCGACCAGGCCTCGATCGTCGCCAACGTCACTGCGCCGATCTATGACGGTGGCCAGGCCGCGTCACAGACCCGGCAGGCGAAGGAAGTCACGGCGCAGAGCCGGCTGGTGCTCGACCAGGTCCGCAACCAGGCGCGCACCGCGGCGACCAGCGCCTGGGTGGCCAATGAAGGCGCCAAAATCGCAGTCTCGGCTTCGGAGTCCGAGGTGAAGGCGGCGACCGTCGCGCTCCAGGGCGTGCAGCGCGAGGCCGCCGGCGGACAGCGCACGACCGTAGACGTGCTGAACTCGCAGGCCGATTTGATCCAAGCCAAGGCGCGCCTGATCGGGGCGCTGCGCGACCGCGTCATCGCCTCCTACACGCTGCTCAGCGCCGTCGGTCACCTCGACGTCAAGACGTTGAGCCTGAATACGCCGGACTATCTGCCCGAGGTACATTACCAGCAGGTCCGCGACGCCTGGCACGGTCTGCGCACGCCCTCGGGGCAGTGATTCATTAACCGCACAAGCAGCGCGCAGCCACTTTGCTGCTGGCCCACTGCTCTACCTTCGCTAGAGTGGCTGTAGGATATTCGCGTCGGTTTCGCCGAGGGCCATTTTGATTTTCAAACTTCTCCGCGACACCGCGAAACTATGTCTGATTGTTTTATTGCTGGTGGTCGCTGCGATCGCTGCATTTCGAATTGCTGCCGCCGTTCGCGAGACTGCCGACCGCGGCGATCTTGCGCCATCGACGGGGCATTGGGTATCCACGCGTTCCGGCGACGTGTTCGTGCAGGAGAAGGGACCGACAACGGGAACGCCCGTCGTGCTGTTCCACGGCACGGCAGCCTGGAGCCAGTTGTGGCGGGCGACGAGCGAGGCGCTCGCTGGCGCCGGCTATCACGTCATTGCGCTGGACCTTCCGCCGTTCGGCTTCTCGGACCGGCCGGGCAGCTACACGCGACAGGACCAGGCCGAGCGCGTGAATGACGTGCTGGTGCGGCTCAACGCGCGGTCTGCCATCATCGTCGGCCATTCCTTCGGCGCGGGGGCTGCGACCGAGTTGGTGCTGCGCTTCCCGGATCGTGCCCGCGCGCTCGTGCTGGTCGATGCGGCGCTCGGGCTGACGGCCACGCCGTCGGATGCGCCGGCGCTGTTGCATCCAAAATGGCTGCGCGAGGTGCTGGTGTCTCTCACCGTCACCAATCCGCTGGCGACGAAGATGCTGCTGAAATCGCTGATCGCGAACAAGGATCGCGCGCTGCCCGAATATGTCGAGATTCTCCAGCGCCCACTCTCCCGGCAGAACAGCACGTCCGACATCGCCGACTGGCTGTATTACTTCGCGGGCTCCGATCGCACCGCCCAAAGCGCGGACCGCGGCGCCTATGCGCGCCTCAAGCAACCCGTCACCATCCTCTGGGGCGAGCTGGATACGGTGACGCCGCTTGAGCAGGCGCGCGATTTGAACGTGTTGCTGCCACAGGCGCACCTAAGACTACTGCCCGGGCTCGGTCACATTCCGCAGATCGAAGATCCCAAAACCTTCAACGATGCCCTGCTCAAGGCGCTTGCGACACTCTAGACTTGGCAAGATTCGAGACGCGACCGGAGGATCCATGGACATCATCAGATTTTGCGCCCTTGGCTATGCCGCGCTGCTCGGATTCGTGATCGCGACCGGCTACATCCCCGCCTTCATCGACCAGAACGACATGATCTTCGGCCTGTTCCGCCGCACCTGGTACGCCGACGGCCTGCATCTGGTCTCCGCGCTGTGGGCGCTGACCGCAGCACTAACCTCGAGGCGCGCGTCCGAACTGTTCTTTCAGTTGTTCGGTGTGTTCTATTTCGCCGACGGCGTACTGGGCCTCCTCACCGGAAGCGGCTATCTCGACTTCGGCATCCTCATCAATGGCGTGCTGAACCTGCCGCTGTCGACGCGCATCTTCGCCAATGCACCGCATCTGGGCTTGGGCGGAATCGCCATCCTGATCGGCTATCTGCTCGCGCCGCGTACGCGACCGGCCCATGCTTAAGCGCCTGCGCCGCATTGTCCTGGCGTTGCTCGCACTGATCGCGATCGCGATCCTGGTGCCGCTCGCCTACATCGAAGGGACCTGCCAGCCTGTTTCGCAAACGGCATCAGCGGCAACGGCCGCCGTGACGCTGCCGCCGATCACCGAGAAGGGCTATCGCAGGCCGCTGGACAACACCTATTTCACCTTTCCGGAGTGGTACATTGTCTATTCCTTCGAGGATTTTGGCCGCTTCCTCGACCATTCCAGCGAGAGCCAGTTCGGCTATCTCCACCACATCCTCGGCTTCTGGCGCAGCTTCTGCACCATCAACCGCGCCATGCCGGCGGCGACCGAGTCCCGCTTCGACGTCAAGATGATGATCTATGTCATCGGGATCAGCTACTCGACCGAGTATGCGATCAAGGGATTTTACGAGAACACGGTCGGCCGCGTCTTCGAATGGATCAGGGGCGACCGGCTGACGCCGCAGGACGAATATGCCCGCGCAGTGCTCCAGGACTACGCCGCGTTCCTCTACACCGTGCCCTGGTTCAAATATCCATTCCGCGACAAGCTCGACGGGCTCGAGGCGATCTCGGCCCCGACGCCGAGCCAGTTGCGCACATGGGAGCGCGACTTCGCGCTCGGCACCGAATATTTCCTCAAGATCGGCTACGCCCACGCGATCCAATCCGCGCTCGACGCCGCCAATGACGACGAGCCGCGCGACATCATGTTCGTGGTGGCGACGCTGCCGCCCGAGGTGCTCGCCGGCGAGCCTCGCCTCACGCTGATCCGCACGCTGTCGCCGGACTGGCAGCTGGTACAGGCGCCGCGCTACAAGGCGCTCACCGAGATCCTGAGCAAGCTGCTGGACGGCGGTCACCGCCTGGCGGAGGTCGCCGGCAATCACGACATCCTCATCACGGTGATCGCACCGAAGGACACGAAGCTCGACATTGCCGACACCACGGAACTGTTTTCACTCGATCTCGACGCCAAACCGGGCTTCCGCCGCGCCGGTCTGAGGGTTAGGATCGACCGGCTCGTCGAAATCAAGCGCGCGCTGACGGCCAAGGATGTGAGCCTTGAGCACTTCTACGACTTCTAGCGGAACAAGACTGCGGCCACTCGGCAGGATCGTGCTTGCGGTCACGCTGGTCGTCGCCGGCTGGCTTGCGCTCGTCGTCGCCCTCACCTTCGGGACGTCACCCGGCCGCTCGCTGGCCGTGATCGGTCCGCAGGCACAAGCGATCGCAGCTGTCGCCAAGGCGAACGGACGTGTGCTGTCGTCCAGCGGCTATGTCACGATCGCACGTTCCGATGCCGCCGACTTTGTCGGCCGGCTCTATACAGCCGGTGCCCTGCTCGTTCTCGACGCCGAGCAGGCCGGCGGCTGCAACGGGCTGGCGCCGAAGCGCAGCTGAGCGTGCCGCTTACGACGCGTATTTCTGGTACATCGTGTTGGTGAACAGCCCGGCCGGGTCGTATTTGCGCTTGGCCGCGAAGAAATCGTCGATCTGCGGATAGGATTTCTTGAGCTGATCGCGCGAGTAATAGAGCTGGTACGGCAGGAAGAAGCGTCCCTGATTGGCGATGGTGAGATCGATCAACTCTTCCGTCGTCTTCTTCATGCGGCGATTACCCTCATCGTCCGTCGGCTGGTTGATGTAGAGCACCAGCGAGAACGCCGGCTCCGGCGCATAAGTCAAGAAGTTGTCTTCCTTGTGCACGATGCGGACCGAGGCATTGAGCAGATTGGTCTTGTTGGCGAGCATGATCTTGCGCATGCCGTCGACGAAGGCTGTGAAATTTCTGCGCGGAATGAAATATTCGTGGAGGATGTCGGTCTCGTCCTGCAACGCGTTGCGCAGGTAAGGCACGGAATCGTGCATGGGATCGTTGCGGCTGACGAGGCAGGCTTCGCCCGAGGCGATCGCCTGCGCCCGCGTCACCGTGCAACTCTCCATGCGGTGCTCGATGTGCTTCTCCGAGAGCCATTTCAGCTCCTGGAAGAACGGCCCCTGCTTGGACAGATTGATGGTGAGTCGGCGCAGCTTCGTGCCACTGACCTCGCCGAGCGGCTGGCGCTGGAAATCAGTGCCGTCGGCCTTGGTGTAGGTATAGAGCAGCATTTCCTGCAAGAAGCTGCTCGGGGCGGTCGAGAGATGGCCGTACATCAGGCCGATATTGCTGTCCTTCTCGATCTCGCCCGAAAACAGCGCGGGAAACGCCTTGTAATCCAGCACACGCCGCCCGGTCTGGTAGACCGTGTTGTCGGCGACGTCGAGCTCGGCCTCGATGATGACGCCGAGCAGACCGTAGCCGCCGACCACGAGATTGAACAGCTCCGCATTCTCGGCCGCCGAGACGCTCTTGATCGAGCCGTCAGCCAGCATCACCTTCATCGCCTTGATCGAGCGGGCCAGCGCGCCGGCCTGATGATCCATGCCGTGGGCATTGACCGAGATCGAGCCGCCAACGCTGAAAATGTCGGTCGACTGCATGGCGCGGACTGCGAAGCGCGGATGCAGCGCGATCTGGATGTCGTGCCAGGTCGCGCCGGGCTGCACGGTGATGCTGCGCGCAGCCTCGTTGAGCGTGATGCGGTTGAAGCCGCGCATGTCCAGCACGATGCCACCCTTGCGGAAGGCCTGCCCGCCCATGGAATGGCGCACGCCCGCCGTCGTCACCGGCAGCTTGTTGTCGCGGGCAAAGGCCAGCGTCCTCGTGATATCGTCGATGCTGTGCACCTCGACCATACCGTAGATCTCGGTGCGGTTGAGGCAGCTCGCGTCATTGATGCTGCCGCCGAGCTGCGACCATTTTACGCCCGATAGCGGCGCGATCGCCCGCACCTTGTCCAGATCGATCTTGCCCCGCTCGCCGATGTCGTCGGTAGCCCGGCAATCCTTCGGCCCGGTCGGATCAGCCGCCAGCGCCTGCAATTTGCGGAAGCCGTAGACGCCAAACAGCGCCACGAGGATGGCCGCGGCCGAGACGCCTGCTTTAAATTTGCCAAAAGATTTTTGCATGAGATGATTCCAGCGGGGCGGGTATGATCCGGGAGCGCGGATCATTAGTCAAACCGTCGTCTGTTTGGTTCAAGCCTTCCCAGGAAACGAATATGAAAAGCTGCCGCATTCACTTGATGGGCGCGTCGGGCTCCGGCGTGACAACGCTCGGCCGTGCGTTGGCGAACCAGCTTGCGCTGCCGCATCACGACAGCGACGACTATTTCTGGCTGCCGACCGCGCCGCCCTACCAGACGACCCGCCCTGCCATAGATCGGCTGCGCCTGATGCGCGAGATCTTCCTGCCGCGTCTCGATTGGGTGCTGAGCGGGACCGTGACCGGTTGGGGTGACGAACTCGTCCCGCTGTTCGATCTCGTCGTCTACGTGACCACGCCGCGCGAAATCCGGCTGAAGCGATTGCGAGCCCGCGAGGCCACGCATTTCGGCGCCGATGCCGTCGCGCCGGGCGGCTGGCGACATGATGAGACAGAGTCGTTCGTCGAGTGGGCCTCGCACTACGAAGCTGGCGATCGCGAAGGCCGCAGTCTCGCAAAACATGAAGCGTGGCTCGCGGGCCTGCCCTGCCCGGTCGTACGCGTCGACGGCGCGCGGCCGGTTGCGGAGCTCGTCGAGCAGCTATGCGCCGACGTGGCAGGACTGCCCGGCTGATGTGATATCGTTCCGCGCGCCTTCCTCGCCGCCGGAGTAGCCATGACCGACCAAATTTACGCGCGCGCAGCGCAACCCGCGACGCCGATCAATTTCGACGTCCCGCCGCATGCCTGCGACTGTCACACCCATATCCATGGTGATGTCGAAAAGTTTCCGTTCTTCGCGGGGCGCGTCTATACGCCGGGACCGGCGAGCCCCGAGGAAATGGCAGCGCTGCACAAGGCGCTGCTCATCGAGCGCGTGGTCATCGTCACGCCGAGCATCTACGGCACCGACAATTCCTCCAGCCTGTTCGGGATGAAGGCGCGCGGCGCGACCGCGCGCGCCGTCGCCGTGATCGACGACAAGACCACGGAGAACGAGCTCGACGCGATGCATGCGGACGGCTTTCGAGGCATCCGCATCAATCTTGCGACCGACGGCGTCAGTAATCCCAATGTCGGCCGCGATCGTTTCACCGCCGCTATCGAGCGTATGAAGGCGCGCGGCTGGCATGTGCAACTTTACACCACACTGCCGATGATCTCCGCGATCAGGGATCTCGTGCTGGCTTCACCGGTGCCGGCGGTGTTCGACCATTTCGGTGGTCTCGACGCTTCGCTCGGACTCGAGCAGCCCGGCTTTGCCGACCTCATCGCGCTGGTCAAATCCGGCAAGGCCTATGTGAAGATTTCAGGCGCCTACCGCTCGTCGAACCTCGCGCCCGATTATCAGGACATGGTGCCCTATGCACGTGCGTTGATCGCCGCGAACGCGGACCGGATCATCTGGGGCACCGACTGGCCGCACCCGGATTCGGCGCAAGTCGAGGGCCGCAAGGCCACCGATATCGCACTGTTCCACGCGATCGACGATGGCCGCCTGCTCAACCAGCTCCCGGCGTGGGCGCCGGATGCCGACGTGCGCAAGAAAATCCTGGTCGACAATCCTGCGCGACTCTACGGCTTCTGAGTCGCGACAAGTCCGATTAGGTTCAAACGAAGTGCGATGTGGTTCCACGTTGAGTCTTGGAACTGTTGTCGCGAGAGCACAACGACACTGACTCACACGAACGTGTTGATGCTTTCGTCCGCTTTTCACCCGTTCGGTTGAGGCGACGATTCATTTTCGCCGGTACGCACACGAACAGATTTCATTTGTTCGTACGGTCGCATGCCTTTATCGCATTATCTTGCCGCACTTTTCTCCGGCATTGGAATTGGTTTCACTGTCGCGGCTCCGATCGGCCCAATGGGAATGCTGTGTATTCAACGTACATTGGCATCGGGGATGGCCACGGGCCTCGCAACAGGCTTCGGCGCAGCAACCGTCCATCTCGCCTACAGTGCCTTTGCGGTTCTGGGCCTGGGCTCGCTTGCGCAGCCGTGGGTCGAAGCCAATGCCGCGGGCTTCGGCATCGTCTCGGCCCTCACGCTGCTATGGTTCGCGATCCGGACGCATCGCAATTCCCTGATGCTTCAGGAAACGAACGAGATCGACCGGGTGCGCCTGGCGCGCGCCTATCTCAGCGCCATCGCGCTCGGATTCACCAATCCGCTCACGGTCATCCTGTTTCTTGCCGCGCTGAACGCGTTCTCCGCGCAATCCGCGGCGGCTCCACTGATCGCTGGGGTGTTCGTCGGCTCGGCGGTCTGGTGGACCGTGCTCAGCACGATGGTCGCAACCGCGCGATCACGGCTGACGCCGCGGATGCTGTCGCTGAGCAGCCGGTTCGCGAGCCTGATGCTGCTCGGGCTCGGCACCACAATGCTGGTGCGGATCGCGCAGCGGATGTTGTGAGAGCATGATCCGGAAAAGTGTGCAGCGGTTTTCCCTCGCGACAAACGCGGGACGCGTTTGCGCGGAGATCATGCTCAAACAATGCGCGTCAGCGCGCGCGGCGCGAGAAGAACGAGATCAGCACCGGCAGCGTCACCAGGATCACGATCGGCGCCAGCATCATGCCGGTGACGACCACGACCGCGAGCGGCTTCTGCACCTGCGAGCCGATGCCTCCCGACAGCGCGGCCGGCAGCAGGCCGACGCCTGCGACGACGCAGGTCATCAGCACCGGGCGGAGCTGCAACTCGCCGGTGCGTATCACCGCGCTGACGCGGTCCATGCCTTCATCGATCAACTGGTTGAACTGCGACAGGATGATGATGCCGTCCATCACGGCGATGCCGAACAGCGCAATGAAGCCGATCGCGGCCGAGACGCTGAAGGCGGTGCCGGTGATCAATAGCCCGAGCACGCCGCCGAAGATCGCCATCGGGATGACGCTCATGGCGAGCAGCGTATCGGTCATCGAGCCGAAATTGAACCAGAGCAGGACGGCGATCAGCGCCAGCGAGATCGGCACCACGATCGACAGCCGCTTGATCGCATCCTGGAGATTGCCGAACTCACCGACCCATTCCATGTGCGAGCCGGGCGGCAACTGCACCTGTTCGGCGATCTTCTGCTGCGCCTCGCGGATGGCGCTGCCGAGATCGCGCTCGCGCACCGAGAACTTGATCGGCAGATAGCGTTCCTGCTGCTCGCGATAGATATAGGCCGCACCCGAGACGAGGCTGATCGTGGCGACCTCGCTCAGCGGAATTTGCGTGACGGTGCCGTTCGGTCCGGGCGCGCCGATCCGCAGATTCTGGATTGCCTCCGCGCTCCTGCGGTATTCCGGCGCGAGCCGGACGATGATCGGGAAATGACGGTCGCTTCCCGGCTCGTAGAGATCGCCCGCGGTGTCGCCACCGATCGCGACCTTGATGGTGGCGTTGATGTCGCCGGGGGCGAGGCCATAGCGCGCGGCCTTGGCGCGGTCGATGTCGATCTGGACCGTCGGCTGCCCAAGCGAGGTGAACACCGCAAGGTCAGTGACGCCCTGCACGGTCGCCAGCACCGACTTGATCTTGGCGGCGGTGTCGGTGAGCGCCTGGAGATCGCCGCCGAACAGCTTGATCGAGTTCTCGCCCTTCACGCCGGAGACGGCTTCGGACACGTTGTCCTGGAGATATTGCGAGAAATTGAATTCGACGCCGGGGAAGCGGTCGTCGAGCTGCTTGAGCAGTTGCGCGGTCAGCTCCTCCTTGTCGTGCGTGCCCGGCCACTCGCTCGCGGGCTTCAGCGGCGCGAAGAACTCGGCATTGAAGAAGCCGGCCGCGTCGGTGCCGTCGTCAGGACGGCCGTGCTGCGATACGACGGATTCCACCTCGGGCCGGGCGCGGATCAGCTTGCGCATCTCGTTGACGTAGCTGTTGCCCTCCTGGAGCGAGATGGTCGGCGGCAGCGTGGCGCGGACCCAGAGGTTGCCTTCCTCGAGCTTGGGCAGGAACTCCAGGCCGAGCAGCCGGCTAAGCGCCACCGTCATCAGGACGAGACCGACGGCGGCGCCGAGCATGATGCCACGATTGGCGACGGCCCAATGCAGCACGGGCATGTAGATCCGGTGCAGGATCAGCATGATCCTCGTCTCGGTCTCCTCGACATGCGCGGGCAGGATGATCGCAGACAGTGCCGGCGTCACCGTGAAGGTCGCAAGCAGGCCGCCGGCGAGCGCGTAGGCATAGGTACGCGCCATCGGCCCGAAAATGTTGCCCTCGACGCCGGACAGCGTGAACAGCGGCAGAAAGGCCGCAATGATGATCGCGGCGGCAAAGAAGATCGAACGCGACACGTCGGCCGCGGCGCTGAGGATGGCATGGCTCTTCATGCCGAACATCGTCTCGGGCGACATCTGCTCGGATTCCGCCGGCGGCGTGGTCTGCGTGAGGCGGCGGAAGATGGCTTCCACCATGATGACGGTGGCATCCACGATGAGGCCGAAATCGATGGCGCCGACCGACAGCAGGTTGGCCGATTCCCCACGCAGCACCAGGATGATCACGGCGAAGAACAGTGCAAACGGAATCGTGGCGCCGACGATCAGCGCGCTGCGCAAATCGCCGAGGAAGATCCACTGCAACAGCACGATCAGCAAAATACCGACCACCATGTTGTGCAGCACGGTATGGGTGGTGAGGTCGATCAGGTCCTTGCGGTCATAGATGCGCTCGATGCGCACCCCCGGCGGCAGGATGCTCGAGTTGTTGATCTCGGCGACGAGCTGCTCGACGCGCTTGATGGTCGGCGTGCTCTGCTCGCCACGGCGCATCAGGACGATGCCCTGCACGATGTCATCGGCATCGTCGAGGCCGGCGATGCCGAGACGGGGCTTCTGGCCAACGGTGACGGTGGCGACATCCTTCACCAGCACCGGATTGCCGCCGGACTGCGCCACCATGGTGTTGGCAAGGTCGTCGATCGAACGGATCAGGCCGACGCCGCGCACCACGGCCGATTGCTGGCCGATATTGACGGTGTTGCCGCCGACATTGACGTTGGAATTGCTGACCGCCTGCAACAATTGCGGCAGCGTCAGGCCGTTGGCGACAAGCTTGTTGAAATCGACCTGGAGCTCATAGGTCTTGCTCTTGCCGCCCCACCCGGTGACGTCGATCACGCCGGGCACGGAGCGGAAGCGACGCTGAAGAATCCAGTCCTGGATGGTCTTGAGGTCGAGCACGCTGTAGTTCGGCGGGCCGACCAGGCGGTAGCGAAAGATTTCGCCGATCGGGCTGAGCGGCGAGATCTGCGGCTGCACGTTGCCCGGCAGCGGCGCGAGCTGCGCCAGGCGGTTCAGCACCTGCTGCAGCGCCTCGTCATAGGTGTAGGCGAAGGAGAACTGGAGCTTGACGTCGGAGAGGCCGTAGAGCGAGATCGTGCGGATGGTCGTGAGGTTCTTCAGGCCTGCGACCTGGGTCTCGATCGGGATCGTGATGTAACGCTCGATCTCTTCCGCCGACAGACCGGGGCTCTGGGTCACGATGTCGACCATCGGCGGGGTCGGGTCGGGATAGGCCTCGATGTTGAGCTGGTTGAACGCGATCAGGCCGCCGATGAGCACGGCGACGAACATGCCGACCATCAGGTAGCGTCGGTTGACGGCAAGGGCGACGAGACGATCCATTCAGGTCTTCGCAGTTTCTTGGGTCGTCGATCAGCTACCGGACGCCGCGCGGTCGATGAACAGGCTGCCTCTGGTGACGATCTGTTCGCCGGGCTTCAGGTTGCTGGTCACCTCGACGAGGTTGCCATTGATGAGGCCGACCTTGATCTGGCGCAATTCGACCGACTTGTCCTCACGCGCGATCCAGATGCGGACCTGATCGCCTTCGTAGATCAGTGCCTGCTTCGGCACTGCAGGCGCTGCACGATCGCCGGCCGAATAGATCGTGACGTTGGCGAACATTTCCGGCTTGAGCAGGCCGTCCTTGTTGTCGATGGTGGCGCGGACCAGCAGGCGGCGGGTGTTGGGATCGATCGCCGTGGCGACGTAGTTGATCTTGGCGGTCAGCGGACGGCCCGGCAGCGCCATCACGTTGACAGAGATGTCCTGGCCGACGGAGACGGAGGCGGCGTCGCTCTCGCGCACGAAGGCGATCAGCCAGACCGTGGAGAGGTCGCCAATGACGAAGACCGGATCGCTGGCGCCAGCACTGACGTACTGTCCGGGGCCGATCTTGCGCTGCACGACCGTGCCCGCGATCGGCGAATAGATCGTGATCTCCGGATTGATGGCGCCCTTGTCCTGGAACGCCTTGATCATCTCGTCGGTGAAGCCGAGGATGCGCAGCTTGTTGCGCGCGGCCTCCAGCGCCGTCACCGAGGAGCGCATGTCGTTCTGCGCCTGGACCTGGGTCGCTTCCGCCTGCTGATAGTCCTTCAGCGGGACGGCATGGCCCTCATAGAGGTCCTTGGCGCGCTTGAACTGGATGTCGGCAAGATCGACCGCCGACTTCGCCTTGTTCTGCGACGTCATCGCCGTGATGAAATCGTTCTGGGCCTGCACGGTGTCGGCGGCCTCGATCGTGAACAGCGGTTGACCTTGGGTCAGGCTCTCGCCCGGCTTGGCGAGCAGCTTGGTCACCCGGCCTGCATAGGGCGAGAACACCGGCGTCGAACGGTCCTCATCGACGGCGACCTTGCCCTCGGTGACATATTCGGCCCTGAAGGCTTTGCTCTTGACCGGTTCGATTGTCAGCGTCGCCCATTCGGACGGCGTCGGCGTGAAATTCTGCGCATTCCGGCGCGACTGGCTGGAGACTTCGGAATGGCTCTTGTCCTTGGCGCCCGCAAAGAGAAAGCCGTAGGCCCCGGCCCCTGCAAGCGCCAGTAAAACTACGGATGTGATCACCCGTTGTTTTGTAAACACCTGCAATCGCTTGGTATTTTCAACTACCATGGGGCCCGGTCAAGTCCGCGACGATCTCGGCAAGCGACTGCCTCATCGGTCGCGCTAATAGTGCTGAATTGAGATTTCAAACAACCTAAAAAGTGCGGCTCGCCTTTGAATTTGCGTTAAAATTTTGCCACGTCAGCTCCACGTAAGCTCCATGTCAGCTTCGCCCCGGCCATTGCGGCGGATGGCTGCCGAGCGGCATGGCCGGACGACTCCAACGCGCCGGCGTTGCCGACAGCACTGCCGAATGGCGCACCGCCATCAGTGTACCGAAGCCAGATGACACTGTTTCCATGAACGCTGGATGTACGGCCTCGCCCGTAAGATCCGGGGTGTTCAGCCCACCTTCGAGCCGGCCGAGATTCCACAGCCAGCGTCCGGTCTGCGCCAGCGACACCCGCACATGCCAGCTTCCGCCTTCGCGGGCCTGACGGGCCTTGGCCATCATCGCACCGAACGCCATCAGATAGCCGGTGGCGTGATCGAGCATCTGCGCCGGCAATTCCTTCGGCCCGTCGATGCCGGCGGCCTTCCCTTCCGCATCGTTGAAGCCGGTCGTGGTCTGCACCAGCGAATCGAAGCCGCGCCGCTCAGCCCAGGGGCCGACGTGGCCGTAGGCCGACAGCGTCACATAGACGATGCCGAGATTGATGCTGGCTGTATCCTCCGGCGAGAAGCCGAGGGCTGCGAGCGCGCGCGGGCGATAGCCTTGCGAGAAGATGTCGGCCTCTTTCAACAGCTCGCGCAGTTGCGCCCGTCCTGCCTCGCTCTTGAGTTCGATGGATGTGCTGAGCTTGCCGCGGCCGGTGTCGATGGTGAGCCAGGGAATGGCCGGCAGATCGGGCCCCGAGACGAGCAGCACATCGGCGCCGTGTGCGGCGAGCGTGCGGCCGGCAACAGGACCTGCGATGACGCGAGAGAGATCGAGCACGCGAAGGCCTGAGAGCGGACGATCGCCTTCAGGCCATGGCTTTGGCGGGGCATCGCCGATCTTTTCGATCGAGACCAGCGGCAGTTCTGCGAGCGCACGCGATTGCGGCAGCGCCAACCATTCGTCGTAAGAGCGCATCAGGGCAACGACGCCGCCGGCGGCGTAAGCTGCGGTTTCAAAATCCTCGCCCTTCCATTGCATCAATGCGGCCTGCACTTTCTCGCGCTCGGGCTCGCAAGCCAGCACCTTGCAGACGGCGTCGCGATGATGCGGGAAGTTGGTGTGGCAGCGGACGAAACGGTTGTCGCCGGTCCTGTAGACGCCTGCGATGACGTCCCAGGCCGGTGGCGGCGGCTTGTCGTCGAGGCGCAAATAACGTTCCGAGCGGCATTCGACTACGGCGTGGCGCATGTCGACGCTGACGTCCTGCGCCACGCCGCTGCGCAGCTTCCAGATCTCCGCGGCGGCAAGGCCGGCGGCGGCGATGGTCGTTTGTCCGGCTACGGCGACGCGGAACGAGGACGGGATTTGCGGCTCCTCGCCGGTCAGCCGTACGCGTTCGAGCGCGGCTTTATCGCCATCGGCGGAGGTCCAGATGTCACTGAGAATGTTGGAGGGGCTTTGCATGGCCGCTTATCTCCCTTAGTTTTTGCGACCTTCCATTACCACATAAAGGCATGCAATGGCCGCCATCGATCCCCTCACCGCAGGCGCCGTATTCATCGCAACGGCGGCCACCGACGCAGTCTATGTGATGTTCACCTCGGCCGTGATCGCACGCAAGCGCGTGCCGGCCGCGAACTGGAGCGCAGTCTGGTATCTGCTCTCCTCCTACGCCGTGATCAGCTACACCGAAAACGCCTTCTATGTCGCTTTCGCGGCGATCGGCTCATGGGCCGGCGCCTACGTGTCGCTGACCTACCTGCACCGCCCGCCCGGCGGCCCGCCGGTGGGCGCCGCGCCGGAGTGAGTACGGCGCGCTCTTGGCCATTTTACTCGGTGTCATCATCCGCGAAGGCGGATGATCCAGTATTCCAGAGACACTGATGATAGAGCCGAGACGTCACGGCGTACTGGATACCCCGCTTGCGCGGGGTATGACACCGAAAACGAATTCGATATCCTCGTTCAAACAACTAAGGTCCGCAGGATCAACAAGAAGGTGCCATCAATGGATCTCGGTCTCAAAGGAAAGAACGCCATCGTGCTCGGCGGCACGCGCGGCATCGGGCGGGCGATTGCGGCGACGCTGGCCGGTGAAGGCAGCAATGTCGCGGTGTGCGCACGCAATGCGGATCAGGTCGCGGCGACCGTCACCGAGTTGAAGGCGAGCGGTATCCGCGCCACCGGCGGGCCGGCCGACATCAGCGACGGCGCGGCGCTGAAATCTTGGATCGAGGGTGCCGCAAAAGAGCTCGGCGGCATCGACATGCTGTTTTCCAATGCGGGCGCCATGGCGCAAGGTCATGATGCGGCATCGTGGGAGCAAAATTTCCGGCTGGACCTGCTCGGCGCCGTGCATGCGTTTGACGCCGCGCGGCCGTTTCTCGAGACAAGCGGCGAAAAGAGCGGGGACGCCGCCTTCGTCATCATCTCCTCGATCTCGGCGGCGCAGGCCGATCTCGCGAGCTCCTACGGCCCGATCAAGGCGGCGCTGATCCACATGGCCAAGGGACTGGCGCGGCAATATGCCAAGAAGAAAATCCGCGTCAACGTGGTGTCGCCCGGCACGGTCTATTTCAAGGGCGGCGTCTGGAATACGATCGAGCAGAATATGCCGAAGCGCTACGAAGATGCGATGAGCCGCAACCCGACGGGCCGCATGGCGACGCCGCAGGAGATCGCGAGCGCGGCGGCGTTTTTGGCAAGCCCGGTGTCATCGTTCACCACGGGCTCCAATCTCATCGTGGATGGGGCGATCTCGAACCGGGTAAATTTTTAGGGGCACGCATCCCTGCCAGTTCCGTCATCCTGAGGTGCGAGCTGTACGGTGCAACGCACCGTGCAGCGAGCCTCGAAGGATGCACGGCCCCGATGCAACCGGGCCGTCGCCCTTCGAGGGCCGCTGAAGAAGCGGCCACCTCAGGGTGACGGTTTGAGAGCGGTGTTGTGAGCGACAAGCTTCAATGAAAATCCCGCGACGGCGGCAGGATGCGGACGTTGCGGGGGTGGCGGATTTTTTGCGCAGGCGCATCCATGTGATCTCGGCGGTCGTCGTTGAGCGGCTCGATCAGGGCGGCGCCAGCCAGCACTGGATGCGTGCGGCTCAGCGCGTCGTTGGCCAGTCCAATCAGATCATGCGAGCGGTCGATCATGCGCTGCGCGATCAGATGCGTCACCTTCTCGGGGCTGCTCTGGATATAGCCCTCGACCAGGATCAGGCGCGCGCCCATCACCTCTTTGCGGTACTGCTCCATGATCTTGGGCCACACCACGACATTGGCGATGCCGGTTTCGTCCTCCAGCGTCATGAACACCACGCCGCTGGCGCTGCCCGGTCGCTGCCGCACCAGCACCACGCCGGCGCAGCGGACGCGGCGACGCTCGTTCTCATGGCTGACGTCCTTGCAGGCCACGATACGTTCGCGCGAAAACATCTCGCGGAGGAATTCCATCGGATGGCCCTTCAGCGATAGGCGGATGGTCTGGTAATCCGCGACCACCTGCTCGGGGAGCGGCATCACCGGCAACGGCTTGGCATGCTCGTCCGGCTGCTCCCGTGCGGTCGCCGCTTCAAACAGCGGCAGCACCACGTCGTCGGGCAGCCGCCGCACCTGCCACAGCGCCTCGCGGCGATCGAGCCCGAGCGAGCGGAAGGCGTCGGCGTCCGCAAGCAGGATCAGCGCGCGCTTGGGGAGACCGGTGTCGCGGGCGAAGTCTTCGAGCGAGGTGAAGGGGCCGAGATTGCGGGCGTCGATGATGCGATCGGCCCAGTCTTTCGGACTGACATATTCTTCACCTCGCCGCTTTGCCTGTTTCTTTTTGAGGAGCTCCTCATCCGGATCGAGCCAATGAAAGCCGTCGATCTGACGGAAGCCAAGACGCACTGCACAGTATCTGTCGGCCACATTCTCCAGCGTATTCTGCGCAAAACTGTAGGACACATCGATATCGCACACCTCGACGCCATTCTTGCGGGCATCGCCGACGATTTGTGCCGGGGCGTAAAAGCCCATCGGCTGCGAATTCAGCAAACCGCAGCAAAACGCGTCGGGGTGATGATACTTCAGCCATGATGAGATGTAGACGAGCTGGGCAAAGCTTGCGGCATGGCTCTCGGGGAAGCCGTAGGAGCCAAAGCCCTTTATCTGCTCAAAGCAATTCTTGGCGAACTGAGGGTCGTAACCCCGACGGATCATGTTGCCGATCATTTTTTCTTCGAAATTGCCGATGGTTCCGACATTTCGAAATGTTGCCATGGCACGCCGCAACCCGTTGGCCTCTTCCGAGGTAAACTCTGCAGCCACGATCGCAATCCGCATGGCCTGCTCCTGAAACAAGGGCACGCCAAGTGTCTTGTGCAAGACCTCACGAAGTTCGTTCTTGTTGCCACCCTTTGGATAAGGATACTCGATATCCTCCGGCTTCATTTTCCGCCGCCGCAAATACGGATGCACCATGTCGCCCTGGATCGGCCCGGGCCGCACGATCGCGACCTCGATGACGAGATCATAAAAAGTCCGCGGTTTCAGGCGCGGCAGCATGTTCATCTGCGCGCGGCTCTCGACCTGGAATACGCCGAGCGATTCCCCCCGCTGAAGCATTTGATAAACTTCGTCGTCATCCTCTGACTTAATGTCCGCAAGCTCGTATCGTTTACCCTTGTGCTGATCGATCAAATCAAAGCATTTGCGAATGCAGGTCAGCATGCCTAGCGCCAGCACGTCGACCTTCATCATGTTGAGGGTGTCGACGTCGTCCTTGTCCCATTCGATGAAGGTGCGGTCCTCCATCGCGGCATTTCCGATCGGCACATAGGTGTCGAGCCGGTCCTGGGTGAGCACATAGCCGCCGACATGCTGGGAGAGATGGCGCGGAAATTCGATCAGCTCGGTCGCAAGCTCGACCGCGAGGTTGATCATGGGATTTTGGGGATCGAGCCCGGCCTGCTTGACCTGCATGTCGTTGAGGCCCTTACCCCAGTGTCCCCAGACGGTGTCGGCGAGCGCGGCGGTGACGTCCTCGGTCAGGCCAAGCGCCTTGCCGACATCGCGGATGGCACTGCGCGGACGATAATGGATCACGGTGGCGATGATCGCGGCGCGGTGGCGACCATAGCGGCGATAGACATACTGCATCACCTCCTCGCGCCGCGAATGTTCGAAATCGACGTCGATGTCGGGCGGCTCGAGCCGCTCCTTGGAGATGAACCGCTCGAACAGCAGATCAACCTTGGTCGGGTCGACCGAGGTGATGCCGAGCACATAGCAGACGGCTGAATTTGCAGCAGAGCCGCGGCCTTGGCACAGTATGTTCTCGCCGCGGGCGTAATGAACGATATCGTGCACTGTAAGGAAATAGTGTGCGTATTTTAGCTTTCTGATGAGCCGTAATTCCTTATGCAGAGTCTTTTTTGTTTTCGGCGCAATTCGGATTGGAAACTTTCTGTGAGCCCCTTGCCACGTTAAATCTTCTAAATGACGCTGCGCGGTCTTGCCGGGCGGAACCGGCTCGTCCGGATATTGGTATTTGAGCTGATCGAGCGAGAAGACGATCTTGTCCGCAAAACGCATGGTCTCCGCGATCGCCTCGGGAAAATCGCGGAACAGCCGCGCCATTTCGCGGGGTGTCTTTAGAAAGCGCTCGGCATTGGCCTCCAGCTTTTTGCCGACCACCTCGATCGTGGTTTTTTCCCGGATGCAGGTCAACACGTCCTGAAGCGGGCGGCGGCCGGGGTCGTGATAGAGCACCTCATTGGTCGCGAGCAGCGGTACCTTTGCCGTCGCCGCGAGGTCATCGAGCCGCACGAGGCGGCGCCGATCATCGCCGCGATAGATCAGGCTCGCCGCCAGCCACACGCCTTCGGCGCGGCTCGCTTTCAACTTGGCAAGAACATCCAACGCTTGCGCTTTTTCAAAGCGATGCGGCAGCGTCAGGACCAGGAGTTGGCCTTCCGAGAATTCCAGGAGATCGGCGAAGCTGAGATGACATTCGCCCTTCTCGATCCGCGTGATGTCGTCGCCACGCTTGCCCCGCGTGAGGAGCTGGCACAGCCGGCCATAGGCGGTGCGGTCGCGCGGATAGACCAAAATATCGGGCGTGCCGTCGATGAAGACGATGCGCGTGCCTATGAGCAACTTCGGCTTGTTCAGCACCTTCTCATTGTCGAGTTCCTTATAAGCGCGCACCACGCCGGCAAGGGTGTTGTGATCGGCAATGCCGATCGCGGAGATGCCGAGGATGCTCGCCTGATGCACATAGGCACGCGGATCCGAGCCGCCGCGCAGGAAGGAGAAATTCGTGGTGATGCCGATCTCGGCATAAGCGGGCGTATTCATGCGAAGAGACCATGCACGTACCAGCCAGGAGAAGCGGGCTTGCCATCGCCGTCGAACACTTCCCCCTCATAAAGACCGTCGCGAAAGATCCAGAAGCGCAGGCCCTCGGCATCCTCGATGCGAAAATAATCCCGCGTGAGCTGCCTGCCGTCCTGCCGCCACCATTCCATGGCGATGCGCTCGGGCCCCTCCACCCGCACCACCGCATGCAGCGCGCGCCGCCAGGTGAATTGATGCGGCGGGCCGTCGGGGACGGTTGCGAACGGCACCTTGATCGGCTCGGGCTTCTCGAACAGCCGCAGGGGGCGCAGCGGCGGCTCGCTCTCCATGCGTGCGGGCCATGTTGCATGCGTGGCGACAGCAAGATGATGCTGCGCTGATACGGCCAACACGGCATGCTCGGGCATATGAGTATCTTGCGGCAGGTGCACGACGACGCGTTTTCCGCCGATGCGCGCGGCGATGCGGTCGATCAGTGCGGCCAACTCGTCATTGTCGTGGACATGGGCGTCGAGATCGCGCTGCTCCTGCACCACGATCTCGGTGCGGCTCGCCGACAACCGCACCATGTCGAAGCCGAAGCCGGGATCGAGGGGATCGGCGAGCGCATCGAGACGCTCGCGGAACAGACGGTCAATGACGGCGCTTCGCGTCACCGGCCGTCCGGTCTCGACCATGATCGCGCGCACCACGCCGTCGGTGCGGAAGAAGGCGGCCTCCAGGCGTCGTGCGCCCTTACCCTGCTTCTCCATGGACGCGATCAGCGTATCGGCGAGGCGCGACAGCGTCATCGCGATCATGATGTCGGTTGCGATCGGCTCGGCGAAACGTTTTTCCACGATGTAATCCGGCAGCGGCTTGCGCGGACTGATCGGCGCGTCGCCCTGTCCCAGCGCATGCGCGAGCAGTGTCGAGAACCGTGCGCCGAACCGCGCCGTGATTTCGTGCGGCGCGCGGGATGCGACATCGCCGATGGTTTTCAGGCCGGCACGGCGCAGCCCCGTGGTGATGGCCTCGTCCGCGCCGAGCGCGGATACCGGGAGACGGTTGATCGCCTCTGCCTCCCCGCCATCGGCGACGATGGTGCCTGAAGCCTGCCGCGTCAGCGTGCGCGCGCAGACCGAGGTCCCGGCAATCGCCGCGCTGACGGCAAAGCCCTGACGCCCCAGCGCGCGCACCAGCGTCTGCAACAACGCCGCTTCCCCGCCGAACAAATGCGCGCAGCCGGTGATGTCCAGAAACAGCCCGTGCGGCGGATCGAGCGCAACCAACGGCGTGAAGCGGTCGCACCAGTCGGCGACGTCGCTCAGCGTCTTTGCATCGGCCACGACATCGGCGTCGAACACTTTTAAGTCCGGACACATCGCCCGGGCATTGGCCAAGGGCTGGCCTATATGCAGGCCCAAACGCGATGCCGCATCGTCGAGCGAATGGATCACCAGCGCGTTGTTGTCCTTGATGACGACGATATTTTGTTCATCCTGCACGCCGCTGCGCGCCGGGAAAAATCGCTGGATCCGATCGACGGGCAGGCGCGGCAGCCACAGGCTGAGGATACGCCGGCGGTTCACTGAACTGGCACTCATCACATTTCCATTCCATGATCCACCGGCCACACGGGCCATGACGATTGCGCAGGAGTTCGGCATCGAAGCGCGGCGCGCCCCAGGCACTCCACATCGCCCCCGGCGGTGAATGCGCCGCGCGCAGCATCCATCGTGTCTCCGCAGTCGAAGGCAGCGGCTGCGCAGCCATCCGCAGCAGCAGGCCGGTGACGCCGGAAGACTGCGCGGCCAACGTCAGCTTGCGGCTCGCCACGAGATCGAACTGCCTGGTCTCGCCCCAGAGCTCGAGCACCACGGCCCCCAGCGCATCGCAGGCGAGCGCGTCGGCCGAGGCGCGCAGCGCACTCTCCACGTCAGCGGCGCGTACCATCACCACGCGGCGCGGATCGAGACCGAGTTCGGCGAGCCCGCTCATCGACAGCGCGCCGGTTTCAATGTCCGAAAAATCCTGCCGCACCCACAACAGCGGTTTGCGTGTCGTCACGCGGCCCGCAAGCCCGGTGACAAAGCCCGTCGCGGCCGCGCCCTGGCGCCCCTCGCAAAACACCTCGTGGATCGCCGCGCGCGCGAGCCCGCCCTTCAGCGCGCAGTCCACCTCGCTGTGGCCGAGCGCGACGCGATCGCGCTGATGCACGACCTCCGCCGCCTCGATGCGCTCGATCTGGCCGCGCAGGATCGCAAGCGCGCTTCCGCGTGCGCCGCTCATGCTCGCCGCTCCTTCAGGGATAGATGCCGTGGCTCTCAAAAAAGAAACCAACGGCTGGCTCATTTGTTCATGATATGTTCTAATATAAAGCTAACGGCGTCCGAAGAGTCAATCGAATTGGCACTCAGTCGGATTCATGAGCTGAATCAAAGGGATTCTGAGATGGACGTACAGCGCAAGCTGGAGATTCTGGCGGACGCCGCCAAATACGATGCGTCCTGTGCCTCCAGCGGCACCGAAAAGCGGGATTCCAGCGACGGCAAGGGCATGGGCTCGACCGCGCCGGGCATGGGCATCTGCCATTCCTACGCGCCGGACGGACGCTGCATCTCGCTGCTCAAGGTGCTGCTGACCAACGCCTGCAATTACGATTGCCTCTATTGCGTCAACCGCGCCTCCTCCAACGTGCCGCGCGCCCGCTTCACCATCGACGAGGTGGTCAAGCTCACGCTCGACTTTTACCGGCGCAATTACATCGAGGGACTGTTTCTCTCATCCGGCATCATCCGCAGCCCTGATTACACCATGGAGCAGGTCGTCGGCGTCGCGCGAAAACTGCGCGAGGAATATTACTTCCGCGGCTACATACATCTCAAGACCATTCCCGAGGCCGACGACGCGCTGATCACGGAAGCCGGCAAATATGCCGATCGTCTCTCCATCAACATCGAAATGCCGGACGAGACGAGCCTGCAGCAATTCGCGCCTGAGAAGGACGTGCGCGCGATCCGCCGTACCATGGGCCGGCTGCGGCTGAAGCTGGACGAAGCGGAAGAAAGCCACCGCGCGAAAACGAAGACGAAGCCGCGGCGTTTCGCACCCGCTGGCCAAAGCACGCAGATGATCGTCGGCGCTGATGCTGCCTCCGATCACACCATCCTCCATACCAGCGCCAATCTCTACGGTTCATACCGGCTGAGGCGCGTCTATTACTCCGCCTTCAGCCCGATCCCCGATGCCAGCCGCGCTTTGCCCCTGCGCGCACCGCCCTTGCTGCGCGAGCATCGGCTCTATCAGGCCGACTGGCTGATGCGGTTCTACGGTTTTGACGTCGGCGAGATCGTCGACGACAGCGCGATGCTGCCGCTCGACATCGATCCCAAGCTCGCCTGGGCGCTACGCCATCGCGACCGCTTCCCGCTCGACATCAACCGCGCCAGCCGCGAGGAACTGTTGCGCGTGCCGGGCTTCGGCACCAAGGCGGTCGAGCGCATCATCGCAACGCGGCGCACGACCACGATCCGCGTCGCCGATCTCGCGCGGCTGCATGTGCCCCAGAAAAAGGCGCTGCCGTTCATCGTCCTCAGCGATCATCGCCCTCCGTCGCATCGGCTCGATGCTGCCGGGCTCATCGAGCGATTCAAGCCGAGGGCAACGCAATTGGGATTTGGCTTCTGATGCAGTACCTCACCCTCGACACCGAAACCGATTTCGACGGCTGGCGCAAAGCCGCACGTAGCCTCGTGCTTCATCATGTGAGGCCTGCCGATGTCACCTGGACCGTGCAAGGCGGCGAAGCGGAGTTGTTCGCGATGCCTGCGCCGTCTCCGATACTTGAGGTGAACGACGGCACCTTCAACGTGCCCGCAAAATTTGTCGAGTTCGCAAAAGCGGCAATCCTTCACCGCGACGGCGAGCGTTTCGCGATCCTCTATCGCCTGCTCTTCCGGCTGAAGGACAATCACGATCTCATCGAGGTCGCGACCGATTCCGACGTCGCGCAAATCACCGCCATGGCAAGAGCCGTCCATCGCGACGAGCACAAAATGCATGCCTTCGTGCGTTTCCGCGAGATCGGCCGGGAACGCGAAGCGCATTACGTCGCCTGGTTCGAGCCGGAACATCACATCGTCGAGCTCGCTGCGCCGTTCTTCGCCAAACGCTTTGCCGACATGCCCTGGTCGATCCTGACGCCGGACCTGTGCGCGCATTGGGATGGCCACGCACTGACGTTCACATCAGGCGTCAGCAAGGGCGAGGCCCCCGGCGAAGACCGGCTCGAGGAAACCTGGCGACGCTACTACGCCAGCATCTTCAATCCGGCACGGCTCAAGGTGAAGGCGATGCAGACGGAGATGCCGAAGAAATATTGGAGGAACCTGCCCGAGGCTTCGATCATTAAACCCTTGATCGAGGACGCCGAACGCATGACCGGCGCCATGATCGCTAAATCCGCGACCGATCCACACAAGCCTCAGAAGCGGCCGGAGGCTCCGATGACCCGCAAAACCACAGCCGCCGACGATCTCGAAACACTCCGCGAGGAGGCTGCGCATTGCCGCGCCTGCCCGCTTTACAAGGATGCGACGCAGACCGTGTTCGGCGAAGGTCCGAAGGACGCCACCATCATGCTGATCGGCGAGCAGCCCGGCGACAAGGAAGACCTCGCCGGCCATCCCTTCGTTGGCCCCGCCGGCCAGATGCTCGACCGTGCGCTGGAAGAGGCCGGCGTCGACCGCAAGAAGGTCTATGTCACCAATGCGGTGAAGCACTTCAAATTTGTGCCCCGCGGAAAAATCCGCCTGCATCAGAAGCCGGCAACGCCGGAGATCAAAGCGTGCCGGCAGTGGTATGAGCGGGAAGTGTCGGCAATCCAGCCCGATCTCGTCGTGGCGATGGGCGCGACCGCCGCGCAAAGCGTGTTGGGCAAGATCACGCCGATCGGCAAGACCCGCGGCCGGCTGATCGACCTTCCCGACGGCCGCAAGGCGCTGGTGACGGTACATCCGTCCTATTTGCTGCGGCTGCCCGACCCCGAGGCCAAGGTGCTGGAATATCAGCGCTTTGTTGAAGACCTGAAGATCGCTGCCGGTCTTCAGAAGAAATCCGCCCACGCCGCTTGACGCTCTCCGCAATGCGCGCAACAGGCGGTGGAAAAGTTTCCCCTTATCAATAGTTTTTCAACCATTTCAACTGGCTGTCACATGCCGCGCGCAAAATCGGAGGCATTGGGACAGGAGAATTCCGATGAGTGACGTTGCTTTACCCGGCTCCATTGAGCCGGCCTTGCGTAAGGGCCCCGACCTTGAAGGCGGATTCCATCCGCTGACTGGTATCATCTATATGGGGGTCATCGCCGCCGCACTGCTCTTCGTTGCCTACAGCATCTGGGTCGATGTCGATGCGGCTGGCGCGCAGGTCAAGAGCATCGCCCCCTTCCTCATGCTCTTCGTCGCGCTTTTGATCGCGCTCGGCTTCGAGTTCGTGAACGGCTTCCACGACACCGCCAATGCGGTCGCGACCGTCATCTACACGCGCTCCCTGCCCGCCAACATCGCCGTGGTGTGGTCCGGCTTGTTCAATCTGTTCGGCGTGCTGCTGTCCTCGGGCGCTGTGGCGTTCGGCATCGTCTCGTTGCTGCCGGTCGAGCTGATCCTTCAGGTCGGCTCCAGCGCCGGCTTCGCGATGGTGTTCGCGCTGTTGATCTCCGCTATCATCTGGAACGTCGGTACTTGGTATTTCGGCCTGCCAGCCTCGAGCTCGCACACGCTGATCGGCTCGATCATGGGCGTCGGCATCATGAATGCGCTCCTGCACGGCCGCAGCGGCACCTCGGGTGTCGATTGGTCCCAGGCCACCAACATCGGCAAGGCGCTGCTGATGTCGCCGCTGTTCGGCTTCGCGCTCGCCGCCGTTCTGCTTCTGATCCTGCGCAACGCGCTGTTGCGTGCCACGCCCGCTCTGTTCGGCGAGCCGAAGGGCGACCAGCCGCCGCCGTTGTGGATCCGTGGCATCCTGATCCTCACCTGCACGCTGGTGAGCTTCTTCCACGGCTCTAATGACGGCCAGAAGGGCATGGGCCTGATCATGCTGATCCTGATCGGCACCGTGCCAACGGCCTATGCGCTCAACCGCGCGCTGCCGGCGACCGAGATCGAACATTTCGTCACGAACTCGGACGCGGCCAGCAAGATCATCGACGGCAAGGCGGCCGGTTACAACGTGCTCGGCAATCCGCGGCCCGCCGTGACCAGCTACGTCGCCACGCGCGAAGTCAACGGCGGCACCTTCCCGTCGCTCGCCGTGCTCGTGCGCGATATCGCCAAGCAGGTGACCACCTACGGCTCGCTCGCCAAGGTTCCGGCGGACGTCGTCGGCAACACCCGCAACGACATGTACCTCGCTTCGGAAGCGCTCCGCTTCCTGATGAAGGACAAGGAAGCCGAGCTCAACGCCGACGACGTCGCTGTGCTCAATGCCTATAAGGGCTCGCTCGACAGCGCCACGAAGTTCATCCCCGGCTGGGTGAAGATCGCGGTCGCCATCGCGCTTGGGCTGGGCACCATGGTCGGCTGGAAGCGCATCGTCGTCACGGTCGGCGAGAAGATCGGCAAGACGCACCTGACCTACGCGCAAGGCGCCTGCGCCGAGATCACGGCGGCTGCCACCATCGCCGCTGCCGACATCTACGGTCTGCCGGTGTCGACCACCCACGTGCTGTCGTCAGGCATCGCGGGCACGATGGCCGCCAACGGTTCGGGCCTGCAATGGTCCACGATCCGCAACATCGCCATGGCCTGGGTGCTGACCCTGCCGGCCGCGATGATCATCTCGGGCTCGCTGTACTACTTCTTCTCTCACGTCTTCTGAGAGATCGCCGCCCACTGACGTCAAAGGGCCCGTGCGATGCACGGGCCCTTTTTCGTTGCGCTCGGCCGTAAGGGCTTACGACGCCGCGAGCTGCTCCTCGACCAGCTTGACCCAATAGGACGTGCCGAAGACGATCGCCTCGTCGTTGAAATTGTAGGCGGGGTGATGCAGGCCGGCGCTGTCGCCGTTGCCGCAGAAGATGAAGGCGCCGGGGCGCGCTTCCAGCATGTAGGCAAAGTCTTCGCCGCCCATCAGCGGCGGCATCTCGTGCACATTGGTGTCCCCCGCCACCTGCTTCGCAATGCGCGTCGCCACCTCGGTCTCCGCGACGTGGTTGTTGACCACCGGATAATTGCGCTTGTAGTGCAGGTCGATCTTCGCGCCGGTGATCTGCGCCACGCCCGCCACCACTTCGCGCACGCGCTTCTCGACGAGCTTGCGTACCTCCGGCGACAGCGTGCGGATCGTCCCCCTCAGCGTCGCAGTCTGCGGAATGACGTTGCGGGCGTTGCCGGCGTGGAACTCGCAGATCGAAATCACGGCCGATTCCAGCGGATCGATGCTGCGCGCGACGATCGACTGCAACGCGGTGATCAGCTGCGCGCCGACCAGCACGGAATCCACGCATTTGTGCGGCCGCGCGGCATGGCCGCCGAGGCCCTCGATCATGATGTCGACCTCGTCGGTGGCTGCCATGATCGGGCCCGGCCGGATCGCGAACGAGCCGATCGGAATGCCGGGGCCATTGTGCATGCCGTAGACCTGCTCGATGCCGAAGCGCTCCATCATGCCGTCCTTGACCATGGCCGCACCGCCGGCGCCGCCCTCCTCGGCGGGCTGGAAGATCACGACCGCATCGCCGGCGAAATTGCGGGTCTCGGCCAGGTAACGCGCAGCACCGAGCAGCATCGCGGTGTGGCCGTCATGGCCACAGGCGTGCATCTTGCCCGAATTCTTCGAGGCATAAGGCAGATTGGTCTGCTCATCGATCGGCAGCGCGTCCATGTCGGCACGCAGGCCAATGGTCTTGAGGCCCTCCCCGGCCGGCTTGCTGCCCTTGATCACCGCGACCACGCCGGTCTGGCCAATGCCCGTCACGACCTCATCGCAGCCGAACTCGCGCAGGCGGTCCGCGACGAATGCTGCGGTGCGGTGGACGTCGTACAGCAGCTCGGGGTGCTGATGGATGTCCCGTCGCCAGGCCTGGATGTCGGGTTGAAGGTCGGCGACGCGGTTCACGATGGGCATGGAGGATCTCAAGCTTTGTTGGGAATACAGGACCGTCTACCATGCAAGCGCCAGTCCACCCAACTGCCTCAGATCGGAGCCTAGCCCTGCCCGCCCGGCATGGCCGGACTTGTCCCGATCCGCCGCGTCTGCCTATTAGGACGGAACGTTAAGTGACCATCCGGGTGGAAGCAGAATGCCAAGACGGCTCGAAGGTGAGTTTGACTACATTATCGTCGGCGCCGGCACGGCGGGCTGCATCGTCGCCAACCGGCTGTCGGCCGATCCCAAGAACCGCGTTCTGATCCTGGAAGCCGGCGGTGATGACAACTGGATCTGGTTCCACATCCCGGTCGGTTATCTCTTCGCAATCGGCAATCCGCGCTCGGACTGGATGTTCAAGACCGAGGCCGAGCCGGGGCTGAACGGCCGCGCGCTCGCCTATCCCCGCGGCAAGGTGATCGGCGGCTCATCGGCGATCAACGCCATGATCTCGATGCGCGGACAGGCCGCCGACTATGATCATTGGCGCCAGCTCGGCATGACCGGCTGGGGCTATGACGACGTGCTGCCGCTGTTCAAGCGGCTCGAAGATCACTTCCTGGGCGCGAGCGAGCATCACGGCACAGGCGGCGGCTGGCGCATCGAGGCGCCGCGGCTATCGTGGGACGTTCTCGATGCGGTCGGCGACGCCGCCGAGGAGATGGGCATCAAGCGCATTCCGGATTTCAACACCGGCGACAACGAAGGCACGAGCTATTTCCACGTCAACCAGAAGCGCGGCCGGCGCTGGTCGTCGGCGCGCGGGTTTCTCAAGCCCGCGCTGAACCGTCCCACCCTGCGGCTCGAGAAGAACGTGCTGGTCGACCGCCTCATCATCGAGCAGGGCCGCGCCGTCGGCGTGCGCTTCATCCAGAACGGCGAGATCATCGAGGCGCGCGCCAGGCGCGAGGTAGTCCTCTCGGCAGGCTCCATCGGCTCGGTGCAGGTGCTGCATCGCTCCGGAATCGGGCCAGCGGACTGGTTGTCGCCGCTCGGCATCGACATCGTAATGGACAAGCCCGGCATCGGCCGCAACCTGCAAGACCATCTCCAGCAGCGCGCGATCTACAAGGTCGAGGGCGTGCGCACATTGAACGAGACCTATTACAATCTGTTCCGCCGTGGCCTGATGGGGCTCGATTACGCCTTCCGCCGCCGCGGTCCCTTGACGATGGCGCCATCGCAGCTCGGCATCTTCACCCGCTCCGATGCGACACGCGCGCGCGCCAACATCCAGTTCCATGTGCAGCCGCTGTCGCTCGACAAGTTCGGCGATCCCCTGCACCGCTTCCCCGCGATCACCGTTAGCGCCTGCAATCTCCAGCCGACCTCGCGCGGCACCGTGCGCCTGCGCGGAACGACACCGGACGAGAAGCCGATCATCGCCCCGAATTACCTCTCAACCGAAGATGACCGCCAGGTCGGCGCCGACGCCATCCGCACCACGCGCCGGCTGATGCAGCAGAAGGCGCTGGCAAAATATCGCCCGAGCGAATATCTGCCCGGTCCCACTGTCGGCGACGACGATGCCTCGCTCGCAAAAGCCGCCGGCGATATCGGCACCACTATCTTCCATCCCGTCGGCACGGCGAAGATGGGAGCGGCGAACGATCCGATGGCGGTGGTCGACGAACGCTTGCGCTTCTACGGCCTCAGCGGCCTGCGCATCGTCGACGCCTCGATCATGCCGACCATCACGTCAGGCAACACCAACACGCCGACCGCGATGATCGCAGAGAAGGGTGCTGCGATGATTTTGGAGGATGCGAAGTAGCGTCCCGTCACCATGATCAGTCAGCAACGCTTTTCCATCGGCTCCGCGGACGCGAACATTGCGATGGTACAATGGGGCGAGAGCGGCAAACCGCCGGCCCTGCTCCTGCACGGCACCGGCTTTGTCGCCGACGTCTGGGATGAGGTCGCACGCGATCTCGCCTCGACCCACACCGTCTATGCACTCGACCGCCGCGGCCACGGCGCAAGCCACAAGCCCGGCGCCTATCACTTCCTGGATTACGCCGAGGACATTTGCCGGGTGATCGATGCGCTCGACCTTCGCGACGTCTACGGCATCGGCCACAGCGCAGGTGCGACCGATCTTCTGCTCGCAGCGAAACTTCGGCCGGAGCGCTTCACGCGTCTCTTCATCATGGAGCCGACCGTGATGAACCCGCACGTGGCGCGCGATCCATCGGCAGGATTGAGCGACGAATCCTTGTCCCGCGTCCAGGGCGCGCTGCGACGTCAGGCCGAGTTCGACAATCCTGATGCCGTCTTCAAGCGCTACCGTGCGGCGCCTGCCTTTGCGGATTGGACTGAGACGTCACTCTGGGCCTATGTACGGCACGGCTTCACGCGACTCGCCAATGGCCGGGTACGGCTCTGCTGCACGCCAGACATCGAGTCGGCGATCCTGCGTCCGATCTACGAGGCGATGGAGCAGGTTTACACCGGCGACGCCCGCGGCAATCCGTTTGCATGGCTCGCCGAGATCGAGTGCCCCGTGACGGTTACGACCGCCGAGAAGTCGGGACCGATCTACAAGGAGATGGCTTCACGCGCCGTGTCCCTCATTCCGCACGCCCGTGCCCTTGCCTTCGACGGTGTCGGCCATTGCGTGGCGCAGGAGGCGCCGGCCGCCGTGGTACGGGCGGTCCGGGAATATTCGAAGTAGACGCCCGTTCATCTATTTGCCCCGGACACAGCGCAGCACGAAGCCGCTGAGCGGGGGCCGCAACCGCGTGAATTGCGCGGGTCTCGATCCAGCGTATTCTCCTCACGAAAACGTCATCGCCTCCCGCGAATAAACCTGCCCCTCCCCCAATCACCTCCCAGACGGCCCAATTCCGGGCCAAAGGAGATGTGCGATGAGCGGACACGATCACGGCGAAGACGGCGTCAGCCGCCGCAAGGTGCTGGAATGCATGACCTGGGCCGGCACCGGGGTGCTCTGGACCGTCACGGGCGGCGTGCCGCGCTCGCTCGGCATCATCGATTCCGCGCAAGCCGCGACCGCGGCCACGCCCGGCATGACCTTCCTCCAGATCAGCGACAGCCATGTCGGTTTCGACAAGCCGGCCAATCCCAATGCGCTGGGCACGCTGGAGGAAGCCATCAACAAGATCAACGCAATGCCGGTCAAGCCGTCGTTCATGATCCACACCGGCGACATCACCCATCTGTCCAAGGCCGCCGAGTTCGACAATGCCGATCGCATCATCTCGCAGAGCAAGCTCGACGTGCACTACGTGCCTGGCGAGCATGATTTCCTCGACGAAGAGGTGAAGTTCTATCGCGAGCGCTACGGTCGCGGCACCAAGGGCCAGGGCTGGTACTCCTTCGACGCCGGCGGCGTGCATTTCATCGGCCTCGTCAACGTCGTCGACCTCAAGGGCGGCGGTCTCGGCAATCTCGGCGCCGAGCAGCTTGCCTGGCTCGAGGACGATCTCCGCGGCAAGTCGAAATCCACTCCAGTCGTGCTGTTCGCCCATATCCCGCTCTGGACCGTCTATCCGGAATGGGGCTGGGGCACCGAGGACGGCGGCCGCGCGCTCGAATCCGTCAAGGGCTTTGGCTCGGTCACCGTGCTGAACGGCCACATCCACCAGGTGATGCAGAAGGTCGAAGGCAACGTCACCTTCCACACCGCACGCTCGACCGCTTTCCCGCAACCGGCGCCGGGGACCGCCCCCTCGCCGGGACCGATGAAGGTCGAGGACGCAAAACTCCGCTCGATGCTCGGGGTCGCCAGCGTCAACTTCAAGCAGAACGAGCAGCGGCTCGCCATCATCGACACGCCGCTTCAGGGCTGAACGGAAGCTGACAATGAAGACACTCAATCGCCGCGACTTCAGTATCGACCTCGGTCTTTCTTTGGCCGCGGCCATCCTGCTGCCCGTCACAAACGCCCGTGCCGACGACAACCTGGAGGTACACATCGACAATTTCGTCTTCCAGCCGCCGGAACTCAAGATCAAGCTCGGCACGACGGTGACCTGGACCAACCGGGACGACATTCCCCATACCGTGGTGTCAGCCGGCAAGTTCAGGTCCAAGACCCTGGATACGGACGACAAATTCACGTTCACCTTCACCAATGCGGGCGACTACAAGTATTTTTGTTCACTGCACCCGCACATGACCGGGATGATCAAGGTTGAGTAACATCTCCAACCAAGGCATCTCTGTCTTGCCCGGCCGGTGGTCCCACGCCGGCCGGGCTCGCGTGCCTTTGGTCAGGCCCAAAGACGAAGCCAAGAACGAGACGAAGCACGAGACGACGTACCAAACGCAGCAAGAGGCAAAGCGAGAGGCGATGCCCGTCAGCGACGATTTTCAGAAGGCGCAGCGCTTCCGTGAGGCGGCGTTGCCCTATCTCGACGACGTCTACACGCTCGCACGCTATTTGCTGCGCGACGCCTCCGATGCCGAGGACGCGGTGCAGGAATGCTATCTGCGTGCGTTGAAGCATTTTGACAGCTATCGCGGTCCGGCGATGAAGCCGTGGCTGTTCGCGATCCTGCGCAACGTTTGCAACGCCGAATACGCAAGGCGCGCGCATTCACACGCCGGAATCGAGGACACACCCGGCGCGGCCGACCAGACGCCGATGTGGCAGGAGACCGAGGCGAGCCCGGAAACCGAGGTGCTGCGCAGCCGCGACGCCGGCGCCATTCGCAAGTTGATCGACGCGCTCGCCGAGCCGTTCAAGGAAACTTTCGTGCTGCGGGAGATCAACAACCTGTCCTATCGTGAAATTGCCGAAGCCGTCGGCGCCCCCGTCGGTACCGTGATGTCCCGCCTCGCACGCGCCCGCGCCATGCTGCGCGCGGCCTGGACGGCGGAAGAGGAGCACTCGAAATGACCTGCGACGAAGCAAAGATCCTGCTTCACGCGCTGCTCGACAACGAGCTCGATGCCGGCCATGCGCGCGAGGTCGAGGCCCATATCGCAAGCTGCCCGGCCTGCGCGGCCGAGCTTGCCGCGCAACGCGAGATGCAGCGCGTGCTTGCCGATACCAAGCTGCGCTATACCGCGCCGGCCGGCTTGCGCGCCCGTATCGAGGCGTCGCTGCCGCAACCGCAGCGCCAGCCCAGCCGCCGCTCCGTGCTGCGCGGCTTTGCGATGGGCTCGGCGGTCTCGGCACTCGCCGCCTCCGGAGTCGTTGCCGTCGTGCTGCGCCAGGATGACCAACAACGCATTCTCTCGGAGGTCGTCTCCGCGCATCTGCGCTCGCTCCAGGCCGGCCACCTCATCGACGTGGTCTCGACCGATCAGCATACGGTCAAACCGTGGTTCAACGGCAAGCTCGACGTTGCGCCACCGGTGATCGATCTCACCGCGCAAGGCTTTACCCTCGTCGGCGGCCGGCTCGACTATATCGACGCACGCGCCATCGGCGCGGTCGTCTACAAGCGTCGGCAGCACGTGGTCAACCTGTTCGTGTCGCAGACCTCGAGCACCGAGCATCGTCCGCCCAAGACCCAGACCATGCAGGGCTTCAACTGCCGCCGCTGGGGCGAGCGCGGCCTGAACTTCTGGGCCGTCAGCGATATCGGCAACGACGAGCTCACCGAATTCGTCGACAAGTTCGAGGCGGCGATGAAGGCGAATGTGGAGGGGTAGCGGCGCGACATCGACGCGCGACCTTGATGAAACGCAATGCTCCCACATGGTCGTCCTGGCGAAAGCCAGGACCCATTACCACGAAGCGAAGTTATCGCGTGGTACTGGCCCTGAATTCTATTGAGAGATCACGCGATATGGGTCCTGGCTTTCGCCAGGACGACAGCTGACGGCGATCCGCCTACGCCGACCTTCTCACCGCGTTGTCCACCAGCGTCTTGCCGAGCGACCAGATCGCACCGGGGACCTTGTGGCTGCCGGCGATGACGTCGTCGAAGGCGCGCTCGATCCAGTTGCAGTCTTCTTCGGTGATGGTGAGCGGCGGCAGCAGCTTGATGGTGTGGCTGCCGTGGCCGGCGACTTGCGTGAGGATCTTGTGGTCCTTGAACAGCGGCACGGTGATGAGCTGGCAAAACAGACCCTTGTTGGCAGCTTCCAGCACGTTCCAGGAGGCCCGGAGCCGCAGCGATTTTGGCGGACCGAACTCGATGCCGATCATAAGGCCCTTGCCACGCACTTCCTTCAGCAGCTCGTAGCCGGGCACCATGCGCGTCAGCGCAAGGCGAAGCTCGGCGCCGCGCTTGGCGGCGGACTCGATCAGCTTCTCGGACTCCATGACATCGAGCGTGGCAATGCCCGCGGCCATCGCCAGATCGTTCTTGGAGAAGGTCGAACCGTGCACCACTGCGCGGTCCATCTGGTTGAAGATCTTGTCGAAGATGCTCTTGCGCGTCAGCACGGCACCGACCGGCACATGGCCGCCCGACAGCGACTTCGACAGCAGCACCATGTCGGGCTCGACGTTCCAGTGCTCGACCGCGAGGAAGCGGCCGGTGCGGCCCATGCCGGTCTGGATCTCGTCGGCGACGAACAGCGTGCCGTATTTCTTGCAGAGCGCGGCCGCACCCGGCAGGAACTCGTCGGAGGGCATGTTGACGCCCTTGCCCTGGATCGGTTCGACGACGAAGGCCGCGACCTCGCGCGAGGCCAGCGCTTTTTCGAGCGCGGCGAGATCGTTGAACGGGACCGAGGTACAGCCGGGCAGCAGAGGCTCGAAGCCGGTGCGGAAGTTCGAATCACCCGTCAGCGACAGCGCGCCATAGGTCAGGCCATGGTAGCCGTGGGCGCAATAGACGATGCCCGGGCGGCCGGTGGCGCCGCGCGCGAACTTGATCGCCGCCTCGACGCATTCGGCGCCGGAATTGGCGAAGAACACCTTGTCGAGATAGGGAACATATTTCAGAAGCCGCTCGGCGAGCACGCCGGCGAGGACCGAGACGTCGAACTGGACCAGATTGGGCAGATCGGCATCGAGCACGCTTTTCAGCGCCTCGCGCATCACCGGATGATTGCGCCCGATCGCAAACACGCCAAAACCGGACAAAAGGTCGAGATAGCGCGCATCATCGCGATCGTAGAGGTACTGCCCCTGCCCCTTCTGGAAGCCGACATCATAGCCGATGGTCTTGAGAACCCGGACGAACTGCTCGTTCAGGTACCGATTATGCAGGGCGCTGCGCTGGGCCTGACGGTCCGCGAATAGCTGAGACATGTCTGGATTTGGACTGTTCATCCGCTACATACTTCGGTTGAGGGCCGCTTCGTCAACTGAAAACGGTCAGTAATCGGAAAAGGGTCTGTGCGGCCTTTTGCCCTTTTTCGGACCATCTTCGCAAGCACAGCTTTAAACCATGTTGCACTGCCAAGGAACACTCATGCGTTTGACCATTTTCACCGGAATAATACTGGCTGGCGGTTACACCTGCCTGACTCCCGCGCTCGCCGCCGATCCCACCGGCGACTGGCGGGTCGCCGACGGCGTCGCCAACGTCCGCGTCGGCCAATGCAATGGCAACATGTGGGGCGCTGTCTCCTGGGAGAAAGGCCCCGGCGGTCGCGACGAGTACAATCCGGATGTTTCAAAAAAGAACAGGCCGACGCTCGGCATGGCGATCCTGATCGACATGAAGAAGACGGCCGGCGCCGAGCAGTGGGAAGGCCAAGTCTACAACGCCAAGGATGGCCAGCTTTACTCGTCCACCATCACCCCGGTGGGCACGGACCAGCTTGAGATCAAGGGCTGCGTGCTGGGCTTCCTGTGCGGCGGAGAGACCTGGACCCGAGTCGGGCCGCCGATCCCGTTGAGCCCCGCCAATGCCATGGCCAAAGGTGCGCCAAAAACCACCGGCGCGGCGCCCAAGGCCGCAGCAACGCCGGGTGCCGCGGCACCTGCGCCGACGACGGGAGCTCCGAAGAGCGCCGCCGCGGCCAAGCCCGGTCAGAAGGGCGCCGCCGACCCCGTCGGCGACATCTGCCTACTCCCTGAGATTGCGGGGTTTGCCCATTAGGGCCGGCTGAAACAGCAGCACAGCGGCGAGTGTCGTCACCAGCGAGAGCGCCAGCAGCTTGCCCATGCTGGATGTGCCCGGATGGCTCGACAGCCAAAGGCTGCCGAACGCGGTCGCCGTCGTCAGTGCGCTGAAAAAGATCGCGCGCGTCAGGCTGGTTTGAAGCAGGTTTGTCCTGCCCGAGCGCCAGGCCACGACATAGTAGATCTTGAAGGCAACGCCGACGCCGAGCAGCAGCGGGAACGCGACGATGTTGGCGAAGTTGAGCGGCAGGCCGATCAGCACGCAGATCTCGAGCGTTACTGCGCCGGCAACCAGAAGCGGCACCAAAGTCATCAGCACGTCGGTGATCCGCCGCAACGTGACCCAGAGCAACAGGCCGATCACCAGCAACGCATAGATACCGGCGTGGATGAACGCGTTCACCACGGTGTCGCCGGATTTCAGGATCGAGACCGGGCCGCCGATCGCGGTCGGCTCGGCAGCGAGCACCGCTGCCGCAAACTTGCGCAGCGTGTCGTTATCGTTGGGATCGCCCTTCGGCAGCGCCTCGACGCGGGTGATGCCGTCCTTGCTCTTCCAGGTGTTGACGAGATCGGGCGGCAGCGACTTCAGGCTGACCGGCTCGGCCTGCATCGCATTCCTGAGCTGGTCGAACACGATCTTCATCGGCGTGACGAACACGTCCTGTGCCTTGTTGCGGGTCGCCTCGTCGGCCTTGGCGAGCTTCTCCAGTGCGTCCGCGAGCCGGCGCGAGGCGACTGCGCCCGGGCCCTTGGCGTCACCGGCGGTCCGGCGCAGATTGTCGACCGAGGATTGCAGCGACTGGACGTTCTCCTGGTCGGACGGCGCCGCGTCGATCTGGTCCGGATTGAGCGCGGGGTTCAGCACTTTGGCGCCCTGTGCGAGCAGCTTCAGCTTCGGCTGCTGATCCTCCGGCACGAAGCTGTCGAGCGACATCACCCGCAGCACTTCCGGCACCTTCTCCAGCCTGGCCTCGACCTGTTTCGCCTGCTCTTCCGACGTGGTCATCACGTTGATGGCATTGGCGCCGGTGTTGGGATCCTTGCGCAGGTCGAGGAAGGTCGCGATCGATTCCGCCTTCGGGTTGCGCAGGTTCATCGGGTTGAAGTCGAACTTCAGGAAGTAGAGCAGCGGCAGGCCGGCGATCGCCAGCAGCAACGTGCCGCCCACAACCAACACACGGTGCTTCTCCAGGAAGTAATCGAGCGGCGCCAGGAAGGCATAGCCGACCGGCTCCATCTCGCCGGGCGGATTCAGCAGCTTCAGCATCGCGGGCAGGATGGTGATGCTGGAGATGAACGCCACCAGCATGCCGACGCCCGCGATCTGGCCGAGCTCGGAGATGCCCTTGTAGTCGGTCGGCAGGAAACAGAGGAAGCCGGCGGCGGTCGCCATCGCCGCCAGCGACAGCGGCACCGCGGAGCGCTTCGCGGCAAGCACCAGCGCGCCGGAGAGATTGTCGTGCTTGTAGCGCTCCGAGCGGTAGCGGACGCTGTACTGGATACCGAAATCGACGCCCAGTCCCACGAACAGCACGGCGAACGCGATCGACAGCAGGTTGAACGAGCCGACCATCATCAGGCCGGCGGCGGTTGTCAGCGCGAGACCGACGAAGAGATTGATGAACACCGCGAAGATGATCTTCGAGGAGTGCAGCGCAAGCCACAGGATCAAGAGCACGACGACCACCGTGCCGATGCCGTTGACGACGGCGCCTTCCTGGACGGTGGCGTATTCCTCGTTGGCAATCGGGACCGGACCGGTCAGCCGTACCCGCGCCTGGTATTTGGTCGGGAAATCCAGATCGGCGGCGGCCTTGCGAATCGCGTCGGTGGCGTCCTTGCCGGGCTCCAGCGCGTTGTAGTCGAGGACCGGCTTGAACTCGATGAAGGCCCGCTTGTCGGAATCCGACAGCGGCTGGTCGCTGACGAGCTCGCGCCAGGAGAAGCTCGCATTGCCCTTGTTGAGCACGGTCTCGACCGTCTCGGCGATCTGGTTGAACGGCCGCTCGGTGTTGTCGAGCTTCACTTGCCCGCGCTTGACGCCGGCAAGTCCTGTCTCCAGCGCGCCGGTCAGGCCGCGGATCGAGGGATCGCCAGCCATGATCTCGATCAGGGGGGCCGCGGATTCGAACTGGCTGGTGATCTTGCCGACTTCCTCGGTCGGCAGGAACAGCAGGCCATTCTTCTCGAAGAACTCGCCGGTGCCGAGCTGCTGCATCGACTGGAAGTCGGTCTTGTTGTCCTTCAGCTTGGCATAGAGCGCGTCCGCAGCCGCAGTCGCCATCTCCGGCGTCTTGGCCTCGACGACGGCGAGAATCGTCGCATCGCGATCGAAGGCGCGGTCGAACTGCTGGTCGCGCTGGCGCCAGTCCAGATTCTGGGCAATCAGCGAATTGATGTCGGTGTTGATGGCGAAGTGCTGGGACGTGTAATAGCCCGCCCCGACCGCCAACAGGAGCCCGAGAACGACGACGAGGGGGGCAAACCGGGTGCAGGCCCTGACGATGGCAACGACGACGCTTTGCAGCACGTATTTTCTTTCTAGTGTTAACAGCTTGCCGGAAACGCCCGCTGTTTATCGGAGTTCCGGAGCGAAACCTATTGCTGTTTTGAGTGCGTCTCGCGGGAACAAGGTTCGAAGTAAACGCCGGGAGACCATGGCAAAATCTTGCGGGGCGATCGGTATAGCCGGTGACTTGAGGCGGGAAAGTGACGAAGGGGTGAGCACAAATGTCGCCATTTTGCGCACACGAAATACCATATTATGATACCGTAAGATTAGCCCTACAGGGAACCCAAGGTTCATTCCACCTTTCCTTGCTGCCGATTTTTTGACACAAAGTGCTGTGCCTGCATGCGCCAGGGCCCAGATGGGGTGAGCGGTTACCGCGGTCGCGAAGCCAATGGTGCGGATATTGCAACATTGGCCAGTATCGGGGTGCCGCCAGGGACAATTGAGCGGATTGGTGCAACTTGCGTGATGGGCGTCCAATGGAAGTTTATCTAGCGCAGCCGCGCGGCTTTTGCGCGGGCGTGGTGCGCGCGATCGAGATCGTAGAACGGGCCCTCCAGAAGTACGGCCCGCCCGTCTACGTGCGCCATGAGATCGTGCACAACAAATACGTCGTCGAGAGCCTGAAGAACAAAGGCGCGATCTTCGTCGAGGAGCTGTCTGAGGTTCCGCCGAAGGCAGTGACCGTTTTCAGCGCCCATGGCGTCGCGCGCAGCGTCGAGGAAGAGGCCGCCGCGCGCGACCTTCCGGTGCTGAACGCCACCTGCCCCCTGGTCACGAAAGTTCACAATCAGGGGAAGCGCTACATCACCAAGGGCCGTACCCTGATCCTGATCGGCCATGCCGGCCATCCTGAGGTCGAGGGCACGATGGGCCAGGTTCCCGGCCCCGTGCTGCTGGTCCAGAGCGTCGACGAGGTTAAGGCCCTGACGCTGCCGGTAGATACGCCTGTGGCCTATATCACCCAGACCACGCTGTCGGTCGACGACACCAGGGACATTATCGGGGCCCTTCAGGCCAGATTTACAGATATTCAAGGCCCCGACATCCGGGATATCTGCTATGCGACACAGAACCGCCAATCTGCGGTAAGGGACTTGAGTAAGCTGGTCGACGTGATCTTGGTGGTGGGCGCTGCCAATAGCTCGAACTCGAACAGGCTCCGCGAAATCGGCACTGAGGCCGGCGTCGCGAGTTATTTGATCGCCGATGGCCGCGAGCTCAATCCGGAGTGGTTGAAAGGTGCCAGAACCGTCGGCCTCACGGCCGGCGCCTCGGCGCCCGAGGTGTTGGTGGATGACGTGATCGAAGCGCTGCGGCGGATCGGACCGGTGACGGTGTCGGTGCTCCCGGGCCGCGAGGAAAACATCGAATTCAGGCTTCCGGCCCAACTGGCTGCGAGCTGACCTACCCGAATTCCAAGCCCAGAAAGAAAACGTGTAATGGCTATCCCCTTCTTCAAGGAAATGCGTATCGGCGGCTATTTGCTCAAGCAGAAAATGCTTGGCCGCAAACGCTATCCGCTCGTGCTGATGCTGGAGCCGCTGTTCCGCTGCAACCTCGCCTGCGTCGGCTGCGGCAAGATCGACTATCCGGATGCGATCCTCAACCGCCGCATGACCGCACAGGAGTGCTGGGACGCGGCTGACGAGTGCGGCGCGCCGATGGTGGCGATTCCCGGCGGCGAGCCGCTGATCCACAAGGAGATCGGCGAGATCGTGCGCGGCCTCGTGGCCCGCAAGAAGTTCGTCTCGCTCTGCACCAACGCGCTGCTGCTCGAGAAGAAGCTCGATCTGTTCGAGCCGTCGCCCTATCTGTTCTTCTCCGTGCATCTCGACGGCCTGAAGGACCATCACGACAAGGCGGTGTCGCAGAAGGGCGTGTTCGACCGCGCCGTGTCCGCGATCAAGGCGGCGAAGGCGCGCGGTTTCACCGTCAACGTCAACGCCACCATCTTCGACGGCCATCCGGCCGAGGAGATCGCAAAATTCCTCGACCTCACGGTCGAGCTTGGTGTCGGCGTCTCGATGTCGCCGGGCTACGCCTATGAGCGCGCACCGGACCAGGCGCACTTCCTCAACCGCACCAAGACCAAGAAGCTGTTCCGCGACGTCTTTGCGATGGGCAAGGGCAAGAAGTGGAACTTCATGCATTCCGGCCTGTTCCTTGACTTCCTCGCCGGCAACCAGGAATACGAGTGCACGCCGTGGGGCATGCCCGCACGCAACATTTTTGGTTGGCAGAAGCCCTGCTACCTGCTCGGTGAAGGCTACGCAAAAACCTTCAAGGAGCTGATGGACACCACGGACTGGGAGACCTACGGCACCGGCAAGTACGAGAAGTGCGCGGACTGTATGGCCCATTGCGGTTACGAGCCGACGGCGGCAACCGCAGCGCTCAACAACCCGATCAAGGCGATGTGGGTGTCGCTACGCGGCATCAGGACCACGGGTCCGATGGCGCCGGAGATCGACATGTCGAAGCAGCGCCCGGCGCAGTACATCTTCTCGGCGGAAGTGCAGAAGCGCCTGTCGGAGATTCGCAAGGACGAGGCCGCCGCCGCTCAGGAGAAGGCCGCGCGGAAGGCCTCGACCGCCGCGTAAGCACGAAGATCTGTAGCCCGGATGAGCGCAAGCGAAATCCGGGACAGTCTTTCCGCGCTATAGGCCTCGGATTTCGAGCTACGAACATCAAAAGAGAAGGCCCGGTCGCCATCGCGATCGGGCCTTTTCGTTTGTCCAGCTCAAGCGGCAGCGGGGAGGCGTGGAGTCAATGCGCGGACTGCGCCCCTCTCCTCCTTGCGGGACTGGACCGAATTTTTCAGAGAAGAGCGTTGGCAAAAATCGAGCCTGTCCATTGCCGTCCGTAACGATTGCGCCTCCAACGCGAAGCCTTCTCCTGCGCTGAAGCGTCGAGAGGAGCGCCGATCACAGCGCTCCGTTCCCTCGTCCTCGGATCACGCGCCGAGCAAGCACTTCGCGCCTGTTCCGATTCCTTCAGACGCTGACCTGCCCCCTTCACGATGGCGTGTTTCCAGAGGGGGTGCGCTTGCATTTTTCATAAGCAAGCTTATCAGATTAATAAGCAAGCTTATCATAAGCTTACGTAGGAATTTGAGAGCCTTGGAAGTCGAATCCCCCACCCTTGGTTTTCTGCTGCACGAAGTCGCGCGGCTGCTCAGGAAGAGGTTTGAGCAGATTTCCCGCGAATCCGGGCTGACGCGATCGCAATGGCAGGCGCTGGCCTATCTGGCTCAGAACGAAGGCATCAACCAAAGCGGATTGGCAGAACTCCTCGACATCGAGCCGATCACGCTTTCGCGGATTTTGGACAAGCTAGAGGCTTGCGGGCTGATCGAGCGACATCCGGATTCGTCGGACCGGCGGGTCCGGATCCTCCGGCTTGCGCCGGCTGCCCGGCCAAAGCTGATGCAGGCACGCAAGCTCGGCGAGATCACCCGCCGCGAGGCGCTGACCGGTCTATCCGAGTCGGAAGGTTTGCGCCTGCTGGAGACCCTCAAAGTTTTGAAACTCAACCTCACCGAAGCGTGCGACTTCGGAGGAAAAGCAGAAGCGAGCAAGTCATGGGCAGTACCGGCGAAGTAAATCCCAAACGGCACGGTGCCGACAGCGAAAAGGCCATCTCCCATGGTGATTCACAGGGCGCTGAGGACAAGGTCTATCGTTTGACGCGCCATCCGCCCGAGGCGAGGGACGCTCAAGACACAGACGCAGCCGCCGAGCCGGCAGCGAAAGAGCGATCGGACGATCGCAAGTCGCCCGGCGAACCGCACCACCGGCCTGCGTCGGCCGCTCCGGGAGCGCCGAAAAAATCCCGAAAGCGGGTTCTGATGTTTGCCTTGTTGCCGGTGGCGCTGATCGTCGGCGGCTATCTCTATGTGACGGGGGGCGCTGTCATGTCGACCGACAACGCCTACGTCCAGGCCGACATGGTCGGATTGTCTACCGACGTTTCCGGGATTGTCACCAACGTACTCGTCCACGACAACCAGAAGGTCGCGAAGGGCGATGTGCTGTTCAAGCTGGACGACCTGCCATTTCGGCTGGCGCTGGATCGGGCTGAAGCCCAGATCGGAAACACCCGGAATGATCTTGTCGCGCTGCAGACCAGCTACCGCAACATGCAGAGCCAGGTCGAACAGGCCAAAACAGACGTCGATTTCAACAATGTCAACTTCAAGCGCCAGCAACAGTTGATCACCAACGACTTCACACCGCGGGCGACGTTTGACGCGGCCCGCAATACGCTGCAAGCATCGCAGCAAAAGCTCGCCTCGCTGGAAGCGCAGCTTGCCGGAATCGCCGCAAACCTGAACAATAATCCGGATGCGCCGATTGAGGATCATCCACGCTACAAGGATGCGCTGGCTGCACGGAACGAGGCTGCGCGCCAGCTGTCCCATACCGTTGTCAAAGCACCCTTCGCCGGAATCGTGACCAACGTGCCGTCGTTGCAGCCTGGCCAATATCTCGCCGCCGCAGCAACAGCATTCAACATTGTGTCGACCGATCATGTCTGGATTCAAGCCAGCCCGAAGGAAACGGAACTGACTTATGTCAAGCCCGGACAGAAGGTGACGGTCGACGTCGATAGCTATCCTGGCAAGCGATGGGTTGGCACGGTCGAAAGCATAAGCCCGGCGTCGGCATCGAGCTTTTCATTGCTTCCGGCCGAAAATACCAGCGGCAATTGGGTCAAGGTTGTCCAGCGCATTCCGATGCGCATCCGGGTCAACAATGCGCCCGACATGCCGTCATTGCGCGTCGGTATGAGCGTGGAATTGAACGTCGATACCGGACACGAGCGCGGACTGCCCAGCTTCATCACGGGCCTGTTCAGCTCCTCGTCCTCGGAAAACGAAAATGACTGATTCCGCGACCGTCGAGGCTCGGCCGATCAATCGGCCCGCCATCACGGCCTGCGTGATCCTCGCCGTGATCATGCAGGCGTTGGATACCACAATCGCCAACGTCGCGCTTCCCTACATACAGGGGAGCGTTTCGGCCAGCGCGGATCAGATCAATTGGGTACTCACATCCTACATTGTGGCCGCCGCGATCATGACCCCGCCATCAGGCTTTCTCGTCAACAAGTTCGGGCGCCGGCGGATTCTGATGGCGGCGGTCACCGGCTTCGTCATCGCGTCGGTGCTGTGCGGCATCGCGCAGTCGTTGGTCCAGATCGTGGCGTTCCGCCTGCTGCAAGGCTTTTTCGGTGCGGCGCTGGTGCCAGTGTCTCAGTCGATCCTGCTCGACATCTACACCCCCGAAGAACGGGGATCGGCGATGGCGTTATTCGGCGTGTCCGTGATGGTCGGGCCGGTGCTCGGTCCGGTCATCGGCGGCTGGCTGACGGATCATTACACCTGGCGCTGGGTTTTTTATATCAATGTGCCGCTTGGTGCTCTCGCCTTTGCTGGCATATCGTTCTTCCTGCGGGAAACCAAAACCAGCGCAGCCGCCAGGCTCGATTGGGTCGGATTTGGCAGCCTGAGTATCGCTATCGCCGCGATGCAGGTCTTTCTGGATCGGGGCGCGCAGCTCGACTGGTTTTCCTCCTTCGAGATCCTGATCGAGGCCGTCGTCGCGGTATCGGCGTTCTACGTCTTCCTTGTTCACACCTTCACGGCCGACGACTCGTTCGTCAATCCGAAGCTGTTCCTCGATCGCAACTTCACGGTGGGAATGCTGTTCATTTTCATCGTCGGCATAACCTATCTGTCGTCGCTGGCGCTGATGACGCCCTATCTGCAAACGCTGATGGGATACCCCGTCGTCACGGCCGGGCTCGTCATGGGCCCGCGCGGTATTGGGACCATGGTCTGCATGTTCGTGGTCGGCAGGTTGATCGGGCGGATCGACACCAGGATACTCCTTATGATTGGCCTGCTGCTGACGGCATGGGCCCTGTATGACATGACCGGTTGGACCCCCGACGTCTCGCAATGGACGATCGCAGTGACTGGATTCATCCAGGGCGCGGGTCTTGGATTTCTTTTTGTCCCGCTGACCACCGTGACCTTTGCCACGCTTGCCCCGGAGCAGCGGCCCGACGCAACCGGTCTGTACAACCTCTCGCGAAACGTCGGCTCCAGCGTGGGAATCTCCGTCGTTTCCTATCTTCTGACGAGGAATAGCCAAATCAACCATGCCATCATCGGAAGCCATGTCACGGCGGTTAATCCCGGCTTCAGGAACAGCGTCATGGCACACGCGTGGAGTCCGTGGACCGCCTCAGGACGGGCTGCCCTCGATCAGGTCATCCAGAATCAGGCTTCCATCATCAGCTACATCGACGATTTCAAACTGATGATGCTCCTCTCACTGGGCGCCACCCCCCTGGTGCTGCTGCTGCGGCGTGCTGCGTCCGAGGCGAGCAACGACCATGCGATGGTCATGGAATGAAGCTGCATTGCGGCACTCTACGACCGTTGAACAAGACGACTGCAAGAGAGGAAGGAAACGCAATGAATAAAATTCTCCTGGCCCTCGCATTGCTCGCGAGCCTATCGACCGAAAGCGTCGCTCAGCACGCTGGTAGCGACCAGGATGAGAAGGCCTGCACCCACGACGTTGAGCGACTCTGCCGCAAGTGGATGGATCAAGGCGACTTTACTATTCTGGCCTGCCTGAAGGAAAATCGCACCAGGCTACATCCGGCTTGCCGAGACGTGCTGATCAGGCATGGGCAGTAGCGTTGTTCAAAGCTCGTCCGTCCCTGCATCAGTGCCTTCCGAGGAACCGGCCGCGAACGGAATCAGCAATAGTCCGAGCAGCGCCGCGCAAGCGAGGAGCGCCCAGGCTTCGTTGGCACTGAGTGCGAATGCGGCCTTTTCGACCATGGGACGCAGATAGGCTTCAATCGTGGCATCGGAGACCCCCGCAGGGCGATGGGTAAACAACGTCAGGTCAAGCCCGATCGCCTGAGCCGCAGTCACATCGCCCGCAATCAGACGCTCGCGCAGAGCGTCGGCGTGCGCGCCGGTGCGCCCATAAAGGATCGTATCGATCAGCGCGATACCGATCGCGCCCCCGACGTTTCGCATCAGATTGAACAGACCACTTGCGTCGGGTACCCGCGATGCGGCCAGCGAGCCCAACGCCAGCCGTGTCGGAGGCAGCAGGCAGAACATGATCGCAACGCCGCGCAAGACTTGCGGCCAGAACATTTCGTGGAAGTCGGCGACACGGCTCTCGAATGCACTGCAACCCAGTCCGATCGCGAACAGACCAAACCCCGCCGCCGACAACCAACGGGGATCGAACCTGCTTTCCAGCAGGCCCGCAATCGGCGCGGTGGCAAGCTGCGAAACGCCGGTGACGAGCATGATCGTGCCGATTTCAAATGCGTCATGATGTCGAACATAGGCGAGGAAGACCGGCATGAGATAGACCGAGCCGAACAATCCAATTCCGAGGAAGAAGCTCAATGCGCAACCGATCGCAAACGAGCGAGATCCAAATGTCGACAGATCGACCACCGGATGCGCGGCCCTGAGTGTTCGGATGGTGAAGACAATTGCCGCGGCAGCACTCAAGACAATCGGGATAAAGCAGAATGGCGAAAGCCACCCGTGTTGCGGGCCTTCCTTCAGGCCGATCTCCAGGCATGCAAGCGAAACCGCAAGAAGTGCGAGGGAAGGCACGTCGAGTGTGGTCAGATCGGAAAACCGCGGTCGTTCGCGCGGAAGCAGCATTGGCGTGGCGAGTGCGGCGATCGCACCGGGGGCGACATTGATCAGAAACAGCCAATGCCAGGACCACGTGTCGGTGATCCAGCCACCGACCACCGGCCCGACCGTGGGCGCCAGCACGGCCATGATGCCGGCCATGGTGGTCGCGGGATGCAAACGGATCGGAAACAGCAGGAAGACAGCGGAGAAAACCGCCGGAATCAGCACGCCGCCAGCAAACCCCTGAAGCACGCGGAAGCCGACAAGCGTCGTAAAACTGCCGCTGAACGCGCAACCGATGGAGGCCAGGGTAAAGAGGCTGATCGCAGTAACGAACAGCCACCGCAGCGTCAGCGCGCGCGTAAGCCACCCGGTCAGTGGAATGGCTATGATCTCGGCGATCAGATACGCTGTTTGAATCCAGCTCATCGCCTCTCGCGATATGGCGAGTGTACTCTGGATCGTGGGTAGCGAAGTGGCGACGACCTGAATGTCGAGGATCGCCATGAACATGCCAAGGCACATCAGGACGAAGCCAAGCCACGTAGCCGCACTGGGCTCGGTAACCCGTTCAGTGACCATGCGCCACGCGCAATGTCTTACGGGATGCAGCGAGAGCGCGGTTTTCTGCCCGGATGCGGATCGCGAGAACCGTAGCGTTGAGGATGCTGAAGAGGACGGCCAGCAGCGGAAGACTGAGAACCAAAGGGAGCACGGCGATCTCGCCGGTAACCACCGCATAGTTGGGATGCGACAGAAATCGATAGGGTCCCGCTGACACGAGCGCTTGTTCGGGCAGAACAATAATCCGCGTCGTCCATCGTGAGCCGAGCGTCCAGATGACCCAGAAGCGAAGGCACTGAAGGATAAGGTAGCCGGCCAGGGCAGCGACATTCACCGGTTGGTCGCGTCCAAACACCCACAGCGACAACAGCCAGGCTGCATGAACCGTGATGATCAACGGATAATGCCGGGGTGCCACCTCAACGGCGCCCTTGGCCAGGAGCTTTCGAGTGTTGGCGCGCGAAATGACGAGTTCGCCGACGCGCTGCAGCGTGATGGCGCCGAGAATGAGTTCAGCAAACGTCACGCAGTGTGCCGTAGCGCGACACAGCTCGCGGTGAAGCCGGGTCCGAGCGCCGTCAACAGCGACCGCGCCGGCAACCCCTTCGCGAAGGCCTGCTCGAGCACGAACAACACAGTGGGTGACGACATGTTGCCAAAGTCGGCGATAATCTGCCGTTCATGGGAAAGCGTGCCTTGGTCGAGCGCGAGCGCGCTTTCCAATGCACTGACAACCTTCGTGCCGCCGGGATGGCAGATGAACCGGTCAATGTCTTGCATCGAAAGGCGCATTCTGGAGAGAATTTCCGTCACGGCGGAGTTGAGATGCCTCGTGACGAAATCAGGTATGGTGCGGCGAAAGATGACGCCGAATCCTTCCGGGTCGACACTCCATCCCATGATGCCAAGCGTATCCGGCCAAAGATGTTCGCCGGTAGCCTCGATCTGCGTCGAGCCGCCATCGCCCGCGCGCAACACGATTGCAGCAGCGCCGTCGCCGAACAGGCTGACGGCAACGATGTTGGCCTTGGTAAGTTCGTCCAGGCGAAGTGCGAGTGAGCAGAGCTCGATCGTGACCAGCAGTACGTTAGTGCCAGGCCGCGCTTGGGCGAGGCGCGATGCAATCGATAAACCCGAAACCCCGCCCGCACAGCCAAGACCAAACACCGGTACACGCATCGCGTCGGATCGGAAGCCCATCCGGCGGGCGACGCGCGCCTCGAGACTTGGTGTCGCGATTCCCGTGGAAGAGACGGTCACGACAGCGTCGACATCGCTGCCGGCAAGTTGCGCGCTCGCCAGCGCCTTCTCGGCGACATCGATAAATAGCGCTTCAGCTCCTTCGAGAAAGGCCTCGGTGCGTTCCGGCCAGCCTCGTCGTTCGAGATACCAGTCGAACGGCTTGACGCCGTGACGCTTGACGATTCCGGTATTCGAAAAGATGGTTGAGAACCGTTCGAATTCGGGAAAGCGGGCGCCGAAGACATCCCATGCCGCCGTCAGCACGTCCTCTTGCAAAAGCACGTGGGGAGGCACCGACGTCGCCAGGGAAACCAGTGCAGCCGGGGGTATCGGGGATCCGAGTGTTTCTGTCATCAGCATGAGAAACATCGGCGCTGTGCAAATATTTCGACGCTGGTAGGAAATGATCCGGCCGGACACGTCACTTAAACTTGAATAGTCACCGCAATTCCGTAATTTCGACACGGCCGCCGAATGGCATGGCCCATTCAAGATTGCGGTGATGCTGCCGAACCGCAATCAGGCGGTCTTGATCGCTGTCAAAAAGGTTGCGACTTGCGACTGCAGGGATTTGGACCGAAGCGAGAGATCTGATGCCGCCTGCAACACCTGGGCGGACGCCGTACCGGATTCGCCGGCAGCACGGGTCACGTGGACCATGGTGTCGGCCATCTCCCGGGTACCGGCAGCCGCCTGCTTGACGTTGCGGCTGATTTCGTGGGTCGAGGCGCCCTGCTGTTCCATGGCGCCGGCAATGCGGGTCGAGATCGCGTTGAGCTCCTCGATGGTCGTGCCGATTCCCTGGATGGCCGACGACGTTTCGCCGGAGACCTTCTGAACCGCGGCGATCTGTGTCGCGATCTCGTCCGTTGCCTTCGCCGTTTGGGTGGCCAGCCCCTTCACTTCCGCTGCCACGACGGCAAATCCCTTGCCGACCTCGCCGGCCCGGGCCGCTTCGATCGTGGCGTTCAACGCCAGCAGATTGGTCTGGGCGGCGATCGCCTGGATCAGCGTGACGATCTCCCCGATCTTCTGGGTGGCCTCGGTCAGGCCGACAACGGTCGTGCTGGTTCGCCGGATGTCGTCAGACGCGCGGTCCGCAATCTCCTTGGCGTGTCCAACCTGGCTATTGATGTCGGCAATGCTGGTCGCCATCGCTTCGGCAGCCGATTCCACGCTTTGGACGTTGGTCGTCGTCGCGGCCGCTGCCGTGGCAGCAATGTTGGTCTGCTGGGTCGACTCCATTGCGAGTGCCGACATGCTCTGGGCCGTCGAGTCGAGCTGCGATGCCGCCGCTCCAAAACTCGACAGCGCGTCGGACGACCGCGCGTCGAAGTCGGACACCAGGGCATCGATCATGCCGACCCTGCGGGCCTTTTCCGCTTCGTCGGCCTTCTGAACCGCGGCTAGCCTGTCGGCTTCGATGAGACCGGTCTTGAAGATCTCGACGGCGCGCGCCATCGCGCCGATCTCATCGCGTCGGTTCGCATCCGGAATCGTGACGTGCAGATCGTGGCCGCTCAACTGCGCCATCACGCCAGTCAACCGCCGGATCGGCGATGCCGTGGTCAGGACCGTTACCATGCCGGCGGCAAGCGCGATGCAGGTCGCGACGACCAGGGCGACGATGACGCCGAGGCGCGCCCGATCCGTCGCGGCATTGACCAGATCATAGGATTGGCGCCCCGCCCGCTCGTTCAGCTCGACGATCTTCGCAAGCGTCAGGTTGAGCGCGTCAAACTGGTTTCTATTGTCACCGACGTAGTATTTGCGAGCCGCGGCGTTGTCCCCGGCTTTCAGCGCATCCACGACCGAGACTGTGGATTTCTGGAATTCCGGCCAGGTCGAATCGAACTGGGCGATCGCCGTTTTTTCCTCGGCGGCATTGGGTTGATAGGTCTTCCTGATGTCGACGGCCTTCGTCGCGTATTTGTCCATCAGCCCTTCGCGGTATCGCCCATCCTCAGGCGTCACGCTGAGAAGACGATTGGCTTCCTCCCGCCGAAAATTGACGACCGCATTGAGCATCTCGCTACTCTGGAACAGCGCGGGCATTGCCTTGCCGCCGAGGTCGTTTGCCGCCCGGTCGACGGCCGCGATTTGAACGAGCGCAAAGGAGCCGAGCCCGATCGTAACGAGCAGGACCAATCCAAAAGCGATGAAAGTCCGGACACGAATCGATATGTCGACAAGATGCGGCATGAATGTTCTGGCGTGGATGGCTGCAGGAAGGGCATGCTTCGTCGAGACGTCGTCATCTCAACTCTAGCTGCGAAGTTTCAATCTTTCCTTAACCAGCATCCTGCCGGGGTCTCGGCCTCCCGGACTACACACACCAAAAGACAAAGGCCCGATCGCTTATGGCGACCGGGCCTTTGTCTTTCGTCAGATCGGAGATCCCGCTCAGACCGTCTCGGAGACCAGCGCCTCGCTGTCGGCAAGCTCGGTGCCGATCAGGAAGTCGCGGCAGCCGCGAAGTGAGCGCAGGGCGCGGTTGAAATCGATGCCGGTCGAGACCAGTCCATGCAGCGCTGTTGGATTGCGCACGATGCCGCGCAGCACGGCGGCGAGGTCGATCTGGCCGTTGGGCTTGATCGCGGCGCGGGCGAGCGCGGGCAGCGCGCGATGGGCGGGGTCGCTGATGACGCGGACCGCGGCGAACGGCAAGCCGGCCTCGGCGGCGTAGGCGGCCGCGATGTGGCTTTCCATGTCGACGGCAGACGCGCCGGTCTCCGAATGCAGAGCCGCCTTGGAGGAGCTGCCCGTGACCACTTCCTCGGCGCCGGCGAGACTGCCGCGCACGACGCGGCGGCGGCCGGAGGTCAGCTTGTCGATGAGGTCGTGGCCGAGCGACAGGCCGGCCGCCCAGCGGGTATCGCCCGCGAGCACCTCGGTTGCCACCACGACGTCGCCGGAGCGCAGCGTCGGGTCTAGCCCGCCGGCCACGCCGAACGAGATGACGCCGCGAATCGTCTGGGGATCAACCACCGTCAGCAGTGCCCGTAACTGGGTCGGGCTGCTCGACGAGCAAATGACCGCCATTCCGGGCCCGGCCGCAATGCGGGCCTCCTGAACCAGACCGGTCACGATCAATATCGGCCGCGGGTCAACGGCCTGACCCGCGGTAACATAGTCCCCCGTCCCCAAAGTCACATCCCGACCCCTACCACCCTGCTGTTGGTGTTCCGCAAGTTCCGATACCGCGCCAGCGCCCACAGCGGGAAGAACTTCGGATAACCATGGTACCGTAGATAGAATACGCGGGGAAAGCCTGTGGCGGTATAGCGCTGCTCGTCCCACAGTCCTTTTTCGTTCTGTGTTGCAATCAGGTACTCCACCCCGCGGGCGACGGCCGGGTGTTCAACCTCGCCGACTGCCATCAGGGCAAGCAAGGCCCATGCCGTTTGCGAGGCGGTCGAGGGGGCGGCCTCCCATCCCTTGTAGTCCAGGCGGTAGCTGACCGCGTCCTCACCCCAGCCGCCGTCCTTGTTCTGGATCGAGGCCAGCCAGCCGGCTGCCTTGCGCATCATCGGGTCGGTGTGGGGAATTCCAGCCATATTCAGGGCGCAAAGCACCGACCAGGTTCCGTAGATGAAGTTCATGCCCCAGCGGCCGTACCAGGATCCCTCCGGGTGCTGGGTCTTGCGCAAATAGGCGACCCCGTCGGCCAAGTGCTTGCTGGTCTTCTCGGTCTCGCCGAGCTGGGCCAGCATCGAGATGCAGCGCGCGGTGACGTCCTCGGTCGGCGGGTCGAGCAGCGCGCCGTGGTCGGAAAACGGGATGTTGTTCAGATAATATTCGAAATTGTTGACTTCGAAGGAAGCCCAGCCGCCGTCGTCGCTCTGCATGCCCTCGATCCACTCCCGGGCACGGTCGATCGCTGTGTCATAGCCGGTGGTGCCGTGCTCGCGGCGCATGCGATCCATCGACATCACCACCACGGCGGTGTCGTCGAGATCGGGGTAATGGGCATTGTTGTACTGGAACGCCCAGCCGCCCGGACGCGCATCGGGCCGCTTCACCGCCCAGTCGCCCTTCACTTCGAGCTCCTGCTTCGGGATCAGCCAGTCGAGCCCCTGCTTGGCCGCAGGCACCGCCTTGTCGCCGCCGGCCTCGAGCAGCGCATGCGCGGTCAGCGTCGTGTCCCACACCGGCGAGACGCAGGGCTGGCAATAGGCCTCCTCCTCGCCGATGACGAGCAGCTTGTCGATGCCCCTGCGCGTAACCGCGCGCGGCGGGAAATTCTCGTCCTTGCCGAGCGCGTCGTACATCATGACGATGTTGGCCATCGGCGGGTAGATCGCCCCCATGCCGTCCTCGCCGTTGAGCCGCTCCTCGGTGAAGGCCAGCGCGGCATTGATGGCGCGCTGGCGCAGGCTCTTCGGAAACATCGGTTCGACCACGCGCAAGATGCTGTCGAGCGCGCGGAACAGCACGAACCAGGCCATGCTCTGGTGCGGCGCCTTCGCGGTCATGCCGATCGAGCGCGGGTCCTGAAGGAAGAGCTCGTCGATGCCGACACCCTTCGGATTCCGTGCACGCGGCTTCAGCGCGGCGAGCACCAGCAGCGGCACCATGGTGGTGCGCGCCCAGTAGGAGATCTTGTTGAGATGGAACGGAAACCAGAACGGCAGCAGCACGATCTCGACCGGCAGCACCGGCACCGCGCGCCAGGTCGTGACGCCGAACATGGCGAGCATGAAGCGGGTGAAGACGTTGCTGTGAATGGCGCCGCCGCGGGCGTGGATCGCCTCACGGGCGCGCACCATGTGCGGCGCGTCGACGGAGTCACCGATCATCTTGAGCGCGAAGTAGGCCTTCACGCTGGCGCTCATGTCGAACGCGCCGTCATGCACCAGCGGCCAGCCGCCATGGGCGCCCTGAACGCGGCGAAGATAATTTGCGATCTTGGCTTCGAGCACGGCATCGACCGGCTCCGCCAGATAGTGGCGCAGCAGGATGTATTCGGCCGGGATCGTGCAGTCAGCCTCGAGCTCGAACACCCAATGGCCATCGGATTGCTGAAAGCCGATGACGCCTTGCGTGGCCGACGCAATGCTCGATTCCAATATTCTCGATTCCAAGGCTTCGCGGGCGGTCGCGTTCACGGAATCCATCTGGCTCGATTACTCCGATAGTTGATTGCGATTGACCGGGACAAATGCCCGTCAGGGCCGCTCGTCAGTATCGCTTGGCGGCCAGGACCAGATCGGCGGCGCGATCGCCGGACCGGACCGATCCCTCGATGGTTGCAGGCAATCCCGTAGCAGTCCAATCGCCGGCAAGGAACAGGTTTTTCAGCGCGGTGACCGGCCCCGGGCGCAGGGCATTCTGCGCCGGCGTCGCGGCAAAAGTGGCGCGGCGCTCGCGCACGATCTGCCACGGCGGCAGCTCGCCGGACACACCGCCCGCTTTGCAGACGTCGTTCCAGATCGTCTGCGCGAGTTCCTCGCGCGGCATGTCGACCAGACGGTCGCCATTGCTGATGGTGACGGAAAGCCGGTTCGGGAACGCGAACAGCCATTCGACGGTCCCGCCGATCACGCCGAGGATCGCAGCCGAACCCGGCGGCGGCTCAATGCGGAAATGCGCATTCACGATGGCGCGGAATTCGGTCGGCGTCTTCAGGCCCGGCAGCAGGCTCGCGGCCGAGCGCGGCGGTACCGCCATCACGATGACATCGCCGGCACCGAGCTGGATCACATCCTCGCCGCCGAAATTCAGCGCGCCGACCTTGCCGTCATTGCTGACGAAGGAACGCAGCTCATGGCCGAGCTGAACGGAATGACCGCGCTCTGCCAGGAACTTCACGGCGGGTTCGATCAGCACGGCACTGAGGCCGTCGCGCGCGATCAACGGGCGACAGGCCTGTCCGCCCGCAAGCAGCGTCTCGCGCACGATCGCGCCGGCAAGCCCGGCCGAGCCCTCGGGTGGATCGACATTGAGCGCAGCCAGCAGCAGCGGCTGCACCAGGCGCTGATAGAGCGTGCCCTCGCAAGGAATGGATTTGCCGACCAGCGTCTGCTCCGACGCCCAGATCAGCGGCGCCAGCTTCAGATAGTCGGTGAGCCCGGTGTCGGGAACGCGGCGGCTCTCGTCGAGCACCCAGGTCGGGAGCCGGCCAGCGCCGAGATCGATCTGCCAGCGCTGTCCGGTCTTGATATCGACAAAGGGAAACTGCGCACTTTCGGGGCCGACGAGGCCCGCGTCGGTGCCGATCGAGCGCGCATAGGCGCGTGCGTGGCTGTTGCCCGACAGCAGCAGATGATTGCCGTTGTCGATGGTGAGATTGGTGGCGCCGTCGAAATAGGAACGGCAGCGGCCGCCGGCCTGATGCGTCGCCTCGTGCACAGCGACCTTGTAGCCGGCATTGGCGAGCCGCACAGCGGCGGAGAGGCCGGAAATTCCAGCGCCGATGATGTGAGCTGTGTTTTGCATCAGATGAAAGCGTAGCGGAACAGGATCGCGAAGCGTGTGACCTTCGACACACGCACCGGTTCGCGCGGCGCGTTGAAGCCGCGCGCGATCAGGAGGTCAAGAATGGCGTGATAGTATTTCGACATGATCCGCGGCGCGCGCACCGCGCGGCGCCGGTTGCGGTTCATGATCTCGTCCGACTGCTCGAAATACACCTTCGCGCGCTGCGCCAGCGGCAAACAGACCCTTGGCAGCGCCCGCTCGACAATCACGCGGTTCGGATCGTTGGAGGTGATGCCGGCATGCAGCAGCGCTTCGCGCGGCAGATAGAGCCGGCCGAGACCGGCGTCCTCGTCGATGTCGCGCAAAATGTTGGTGAGCTGGAGCGCGCGGCCGAGATGATGGGCGAGCAAAATGCCGTCCTCTTCCGGCAGGCCGAACACCCGCACCGACAGCCGCCCGACGGCGCTCGCCACCCGATCGCAATAGAGATCGAGCGTCGCCATATCGGGCGCGCGGATGTCCTGCGGCACGTCCATCTCCATGCCGTCGACGATGGCCAGGAAATCTTCGCGCTTCAGTCCGAACGTCTTCACGGAGGCGACGTAGTCTTTCAGGCGCTCGGGCGGATGGCCCTGATAGAGCGCGTCGATGTCGTTGCGCCAGACCTGGAGCGCGGCGAGCCGTTCGTCGCGCGGGCCGTCGGAATCGGCGATGTCGTCGACCTGCCGGCAGAAGCTGTAGATCTGGAACATCGCCTCGCGCTGGTCGCGCGGCAGGATGCGCATCGCGGCATAGAAGGAGCTGCCGGATGCGGTCGAGCCATAATTGGCGCCGGGCGTGGTCGCCTCAAGCGTCATGGGCAGTCCCTGGTCTGGAGATGGCCTTGCGCCCGATCGCGCGGCGGCCGACTTCGCCGATCATGCCGGCGAGGCTGAAGATGAGCAGCTCAAACTTGTTCAGATGCACCCGCTCGCGCAGGGGATCGCGCACCTTCAACAGGCGCACGATGCGGTTGGCATAGGCCTGGATCACCGCGACATCGACGCCGAGACGAACGTCCCTGATCTCTGCGCTGAGCGACTTGCCCTCGTCGAGGAGCGCTTCGTTGCGCACGGCGAGCGCCTGGAGGCAGGCCAGCATCGCCGGCGGCGAGGCGGCGAGCCCGAGCTGCTCGACGGAGGCGCCGCTCGCGGCCAGCGCATCACGCGGCAGATAGACGCGATTGAGCTCGCGAAAATCCTTGCCGCAATCCTGGAGGTGGTTGTTGATCTGGAGTCCCGCGCAGAGCGCGTCCGATGCGGCCCAGGTCGAGGTATTCTCGCCATGGACGTCGAGCATGAAGCGGCCGACCGGCATCGCCGAATAGCGGCAATAGTGGATCACCTCGTCCCAGGTCTCGTAACGCAGCTTGGTCACGTCCATCCGGAACGCGACGAGCACGTCGAGCGCATGACGCGGCGCCATGCCGCGTTCGGCGAGCGCGCGCCGCAAGGCGACGGCTTCGGCCTGGGTGTCGCCCTTGCCAAGCAGTTCCGTCTCGAACAAATCGAGATAAGCGAGCTTCTGATCGGGCGGCAGCGTCGCGTGGTCGGCGATATCGTCGGCGGTGCGGACGAAGTTGTAATAGGCCAGAATCAGCGCGCGATGACGTGGATGAATGATCCAGGACGCGACGGGAAAATTCTCGTCGCGGTCACCCTTGCCGGATCGTAATTCGCTCGCAGAGGTCATCGAGGGCTGGTCAACAATCGCTTGGACAGGAAGGCTTTTTCGCCCGCACGGGCTCACGCCGGCGGGGCCGCCGCGGCCCCCATATAGGGGAATACGGCCTCAAAACCAATCCTGTCTCTCGATGGCTGCCCTACCGGATCCGGGCCCGAAAAGACGACCCGGTATCCGCCATTGTAGGCCAGCGGCCGAGCTTACTGGTTGTGGTTCTTCAGGACCTGGTCGCAGGGCTGCGAGATCTTCGGCCGATTTTCCTTCAGGCAGGCCAGGATCGCGAAATCGCCCTGATCGATCACCGGACGGCAGAACTTCTGCACATCGCGTGTGCAGGCCTTCTGCTCGGCGTCCGTGCCACGCCCTTGCTGGGCGAACGCAGCCGTAGAAAGGGTGGCCGACAGCAGGGTGAGAGCGACGAGAAGCTTACGCATTGTATTCCTTCATTCTGACGGCAGAATCGCACCGATCCCGGACAGCACAGGGCGGACGACGGGAACGGATTGTTCTGATGGCAAGTTGCCGCGGAAACAGCGGCACCGGAGAAGGCACAAGCACTGGCAAATGCGGCCAAATTGGTGCCACGCCGACCAGATCAGGTCTTCCCTCGGTCTTCATTGCCAGATGTAAGGGATTGATACGACGTCATAATTCGGGCAGGCCGCGTTTTGCTGGACACCTGTTGCAGAGCTGCATCTGTCGATCCGCCTTTTCCGCGAGAAATATGCAGAAACAGAGCGAATCCAGGGGCGGAACATGGCGAGAGCGCTTTGCGAGCCTGACATCGTGGACGGTTGGGCTTTGAACCTGACACAGGCTCGGAACACTAAACTTTCGATGTGGCGAGACGTTCTGTCATGAGCGGGCGTCGTTCCAAAACGGGATATTTATGATGAAATTCTTTGGGCGATCTGGACAAGCGATCAAGGCGGCCGGCATTGGGGCTGCGCTGCTCTTCTCGGTTTCGGCGAGCCACGCTCAGTCGTCCGGACCGTTTGCCGGCTTCGACGGCGCGTGGAGCGGCACCGGCACGGTGTCGCTGTCCGACGGCTCCACCGAGCACATCCGCTGCAAGGCGGACTACAAGGTGGGCGGCACCGGCCTCAACCTGAAGCAGGCCCTGCACTGCGCGTCCGACAGCTACAAGTTCGACCTCACCAGCGACGTGACGAGCCAGGGCGACCGCATCTCCGGCAATTGGAGCGAGGCCAGCCGCAACATCTTCGGCAATCTCCAGGGCACCGCCGGCGGTGGCCAGATCGACGTGTTCGTCGAGGCCAACGGTTTTGCCGCCAACCTGACGCTGCGCACCAACGGCACCAAGCAGACGGTGCAGATCTCCTCCAAGGGCGAGATCCGCGGCGTCAACATCACGATGACGAAGGGCTGATCGCCCTTCCCGCTAGATAAGGAACACGCCCCCGGTTTTCGCGAGCCGGGGGCTTTTTGCTGACATGGACCACATTCGCAGAATCGTGCTGTGGGACATCGGGCCGTTCGCAACTCACCGTGCTGTGAGCCTGAGAGAAGCAGCGTCTGCCGCCCCGCTCAGATCGCGGGCTTGTCCGGCCCCTGAAGCCTGGCGTGCAGATTGATCAGCCACATCGCCGTCGGCCGCAGGATGAAGAGGTCGGCGACCAGCGCCGCCACCATCGAGAAAGCGCTGAGCCAACCGAACAGCCTGAGCGACGGCAGATCGGAGAATACGGTGACGACGAGGCCGCAGGCCAGCACCAACGTGGTCAGGATCAGTGCCGGGCCGACCAGCACGGTCGCGCGCTCCACCGCGAGCGCTGAACCAACGCCCGGCTTGCTCTCCAGCCTGAGGCGGTTGAGGAAGTGGATGGTGGCGCTTAAGCCGAGGCCGAACGAAACGGTCAGCGCCACGACGCTGGCGAATTGCAGCCCCTCGCCCATCGCCCACAGCACCGTTCCCGACATCACCACCGGGAAGATGCCCGGCAGGATGCATGCGAACATCACAACCCAGGAGCGGAAGGCCAGCCCGATGAAGATCGCGACCAGCGCGAATTCGACGGTGAGCCCGCGGTTGAGCTTCTCGATCATGCCGGCCGAGTTGCGTGCGGCAATCGCGGCAAGACCGGTGACCGCCACCTCGTAGCCGGGATGCTTCTTGCGGACGACGTCGAGCTCGGCATCGAGCTTGTCCACGACGGGCAGAAGCTGGCTGGAATCGATATCCGGTACGCGGCCTGCGACCAGGACGGCATCCTGGTCGGCATCGATGAAGCGCCGCACGAGATGCTCAGGGATCAGGCTGACATATTCCTTGAGCGTCGCGACGTCGCCGCTGCCGGCCTTTTCCGCAAGCCACCGGCGCAGGGTTTCGACAGACCAGACGTTACCAACGCCGGCCGCCTTCTCTACGATCGCGTGAACGTCCGCGATGGTTTGCAGGGTCTCCGGCGAGTAGAGCGATTCACCCTTGGGGAACTGGATCAGGACGTTGACCGGATTGGCGCCGGTCAATTTGGCGTCGAGCCGGTTGCTTGCGGCCACGGCCTGGCGCTTGTCCGGCACCTGGTCTGCAAGGCGGTAGCGCGGCTGAAGATTGGCGTAGACGACGCCGAGGCTGGCGACGAATACGACCGCGATCAGGCTGAACAGGCCGGGGCGACCCACCATGCGCACCGCGATCCAGTAGCAGAAATTGCGCAGCGCCTGCACGCCGGCATCCGCGCTCTGGAACTTGCTCGCAAAGACTTTCTCGTTGCGCACCAACAGCACACCGAACACCGGCACCAGCGACAGCACCGCGACCAGCGCGATGATGGTGGCGGCCAGACCCGCCTCGCCGAACTTGCGGATCAAGTCTGAGTCGGAGAACTGGAGCGCGATGAAGGAAATGCCGGCAGTGCCGTGCGTCAGCACGCAGGCCGGTCCCACCACCAGCACCGCGTTCTTGAACGCGGTGAACTTGTCCTGCCCTGCGATCAGCCGGTCACGTGCGGCGAAGGTAAGCTGCATCGAGTCCGAGAAGCTGATGACCATGATGAGCGGAGTCATCACGTTCAGGAACATGTTGAGATTGAAATTGGCCCAGCCGAGCGCACCGAGCGCCAGCAGGATCGCGATCATCGGCGGGAACGCCGCCACGATCATGAAGGAAATTTTTCGGAAGAAGATGATGGCGATGACACAGCCGGCGAGGATGCCGAGGATGTTGTAGGTGAGGCCGTCGCGCTCGACCGCGTTGCGGATTTCGAGCTGCATCACCGGCACGCCGGAGAGCTCCACGCTGAGACCCGTCTGGCCGAGATCCTCCTTCATCAGCGCGCGGATGTCGCCGACGGTCTTGGTGAGCTTGCTGGAGGCAACCACCTCCGGATCGAGCGAGAGCACGATCAGCGCGAGCGTGCCGTCCTCCGACAACAGCTTGCCGCGGATGATCTCGTTGGCTTTGACGGTCTCGATGAACTTGTCATAGGCCGCGCCCTCGGGCAGCTCGCCCGGGAATAGCGCCGCCGGCAGCTTGCCCGGCGCCGGCGCCTGGCGGGCGGAGAACAGCGACACCAGCCCGCGCGTGCCCTCGACCAGTTGCAAATCGGTGACGAAGTCGCGCAGCTTCTCGAGGTTATTCCGCGCCAGCAGGGTCTTGCCCTCGACCACGACGAGAACGTCGAATTCCTCCGCCGGGAACTTCTTCGTCACCTCTTCGTACTGGTGGAATTCACGGGAATTGGAGCGGAATAGCTGCGACAGTGAATCGTCGATCTTGATCCGATGGATGCCGAACACGGCGCCGACGATCAGCACGAGCAGGACGATGCAGGAAACGATCGGCGCCCGGACGGCGATCAGCCCGATGCGTTCAAGCCCGAAGGCAATGGAAGACGTAGGCCCCTGCTCGACCTTGTCGACATGAACCTCACTCTCGCTGTGCTTTTCGAGCATGCCTTGTCCAGTTCCTAAATCGGTTCGGTCAGTGAGCTTATGCGCCCCGCATATCGGCTTGAAAACGCCATACAGATGGGAGGCTTGCCCTTTGAAAAAGCGCGGGAAATCGCCGCGATGGGTTTAGCAGGTCCAAACGCCATCTCGCAAGCGCGCGCAAGCGCACAAATTGGATCAACATGCGGCGATTTCGGCCCTTGATATCGGTCATTCCGGCGGGATCGTCCCGATTCGAGCCGGGGGATCGCCGCTCTCGTCCTTGAGCGCCACGCCAGTGACTTCCCGCGCCAGTCCCTCGCGGACGAGCCAGGCGACCTTGAAGGCCGCCTCGTCATAGCTCAACCCTGCGTGATGGATGTTCGAGACGCAGTTGCGCTCGGCATCGGTCAGGCCCGGCTTCGGCGCAAAGGTCAGATAGGCACCGAGGCTGTCGGGCGCGGACAGGCCCGGCCGCTCGCCGATCAGCATCACCACCATGCACGCGCCGAGAATGGCGCCGATCTCGTCGCCGAGCGCGACCCGCGCGCCTGAGGCGACGACGACATGGTCGATCGCGACACCATTGTCCGCCGCGAGCAGAGGCAACAGGCTCTTTACCAGCGCGACCGCGTGGACATGGACCGCCGCCGCCGACAATCCGTCGCCGATGACGATCGCGAGCTGGCACGGTTTTGTGGCGCCTAGCGCCAGGGCCTCGGCGGAGCCGGCATCGAGCTGCCGCCCGAGGTCCGGCCGTCGCAGATAATCCCTGCGATCCGCCACCCGGCTCCTCACCTCGGAAACGACGAGGTCAAGCGCACTGATCCCGGCAACCAGAAGCGGCGCATCGAAGGCGGCATGCACGGCATCGCGGGCGCGGGCGTGGTCCAGCGTGAAATCGAGCAGCGGTTTTGTCGGCAGGCTCGCGCCGCTGCGCCCGAGCGCGACGCGCGCAGGCGTGAACGACCGCAGATCGAGGGTCGGGCGGCGCGGGACGGTCTTGTCGGTCATTCGGCCGGAACGGCAGCCTCGCGCAGCCGGATCGAATAATTCGAGGCGTTCTGTTTGCCCGTCGTAGCCGCTTGCGAAAACTTGATCAGGTGGTGCGCGATCATGGTACAGCCGATCAGCCCTTCGATGTCGCCGCGCTTGATCCTTCCAAGTGCGAACTTCCAGAACACGCGCCTGTAATCGCCGAGCACCCCGACCTTCCAGAAGATGTTGCGCATCATGATCAGGCCGCGCCGGATATTGGGCCAGGTCTTCATCTCGTCCGGCACCGGCATCTTGAGGCGATGGGGATAAACGTTGTCGCATTGATACTGGAAGCGAGCGTAGACCTTCTCTGGCTCGTACGCGACGCTCATGGCGTGCTTCCAGGACGCGACGACGTCGTCATACGGGAGCAGGAAATTGACGTTGGAATCGCGACCTTCGTCATCTTGAATCAGACGCCCTTCGCGCTCCAGTCGATCCCATAGCGGGGTCTTCGGCAGCGCCTGAAGCAGATTGATGGTCAGCAGCGGAATCTGGGATTCGTCGACGAACGCGAGCAGCGCCTCCGCGGTATTCGCCTTGTCGGTGTCGAGCCCCATGATGATGCCGGACACCACTTCCATGCCGTAGGAGTTGATGGTGCGCACGCCCTCCAGGATCGGAACCATCATATTATGGTCCTTATGCATCGCCTTCAGCGCGTCGGGGTCCGGCGTCTCGATGCCGCAGAAGATGGTGATGAAAAAGGCCTCGCGCATCTTCTCGAGGATCTCGGGCCGCTTGGCGATGTTGAGCGTCGCCTCACAGGCGAGCCGCACGACGTAGCCGGTCTTCTTTTGCCATTCGATCAGATGCGGCAGCAGGTCCAGCGCCGCCTTGCGGTTGCCGATGAAATTGTCGTCGACGAAATAGACCGTGTCGGTCATGCCGCATTCGCGCAGGCGATCGAGCTCGGCGATGATCTGCTCCGGCGACTTGAGGCGCGGGTTGCGGCCATAGAGGCCGGGGATGTCGCAGAACTCGCACTGATAGGGGCAGCCGCTGGAATATTGGATGCTGCCGAGGAAGTATTTCTTCACGTCGGCAAGCTCATAGGCCGGGATCGGAAACTCCGTCATCGGAATGCGATCCTTGGTGGTCAGCACCACCTGCTGTTCCGGGCGCGAGGTGTCGCGCGAGAGGATCTCGATCAGTTCATTGGTGGCGTCGCCGAGCTCGCCGACATGAAGATAGTCGAAGGACGGATAGTAATCGGGACACGCGCTGACCGAGGGCCCGCCGAGCGCCACCGGCAGATCGAGTTCATGGGCGCGGCGGCAAATGTCGTTCATGTGCTGGCGCTGGATGTGCATGCCGCTGACGAAGACGGCCTCAGCCCATTCGAACTCTTCCTTTGTCGTGGGACGGAGATTCTCGTCGACGAACTTGACCTGCCATTCCTCGGGCAGATAGGCCGCAAGCAGCAGGAGACCCTGCGGCGGCATGAAGGCGCGGACGCCGTCTGTCAGAGGATAAGAGTATTCGAATGTGCCGAAGGATGAGGTGTAACGCGGGAAGACGCAGAGGATATGCCGGCTCGTTCCGTTGCTTTCAGCGCGCATCGAACTTTCCCCCAACCACGTTCTACGAACGGTCCTGACGAGGTCACCAGACACATAACGTAACGCTGCGACCGGATTTCCTCAATATTGTGGCATCGGTCTAATTCGTGAGACTCGCCAATGGTTTCCCAGGTTCACGCCGGGGATGGAAGTTTTTCGCGAGATTCTTCCGCCTCCGCCCTCACGCAATCAGCCGGGAGGCAAAATCGGGCAACAGGCCTGCATCGCCGGCAAGCCGGAAATCCGCGCCCGCAATGCCGGTTTGCGCCAGCCAGTCGTCGAATTCCGGCGCGCGGGCCACCCCGAAGACGTCGCGGACATAGAGCGCGTCATGGAAGGAGGTGGACTGGTAGTTCAGCATGACGTCGTCGGCGCCCGGCACCCCCATGATAAAGGTGACGCCGGCGGCGGCCAGCAGCGTCAGCAGATTGTCCATGTCGTCCTGGTCCGCCTCGGCATGGTTGGTGTAGCAGATGTCGATCCCGAGCGGCAGGCCGAGCAGCTTGCCGCAGAAGTGATCTTCCAGCCCCGCCCGGATGATCTCCTTGCCATCATAGAGATATTCGGGGCCGATGAAGCCGACCACGCTGTTGACCAAAAGCGGTGCAAAGGCCCGGGCGACCGCATAGGCGCGGGCCTCGCAGGTCTGCTGGTCGACGCCGTGATGGGCGTTGGCCGACAGCGCCGAGCCCTGGCCGGTCTCGAAATACATCACGTTCTGCCCGACCGTGCCGCGCTTCTGCGACAGCCCGGCCTCCTGCCCCTCTTTCAGCAAGGCGAGGTCGATGCCGAAACTGCGATTGGCGGCCTCGGTGCCTGCGACCGACTGGAAGACGAGATCGACCGGCACGCCCTGCCCGATCAGCGACAACGTCGTCGTGACATGGGTCAGGACGCAGCCCTGGGTCGGAATCTTCAGCCGCGCGATGATCTCGTCGAGCAGCCGCAGCAATTGCGCGATCACGGCCGGGTCGTCGCTCGCCGGATTGATGCCGATACAGGCATCGCCGGCGCCAAGCAGGAGGCCGTCGAGGATCGAGGCTGTGATGCCCCGGGCATCGTCGAAGGGATGGTTGGGCTGGAGCCGCGTGCTCATCCGCCCCTTCAGGCCGATGGTGTTGCGGAAGGCGGTGGTGACCTCGCACTTCCGCGCCGCCAGGATCAGGTCCTGGTTGCGCATCAGCTTTGACACCGCGGCCGCCATTTCCGGGGTGATACCGGGCGCGAGCTTGCGCAGGATTTCGGGCCTCGCAGCGTCCGACAGCAGCCAGTCGCGGAAAGCGCCGACCGTGAGCGACGCCACCGGTGCAAAGGCCTTTGCATCATGGCTGTCGATGACGAGGCGGGTAACCTCGTCGGCCTCATAGGGGATGACGGCTTCCTGCAAGAACTGCCCGAGCGGGACGTCGGCGAGCGCCATCCGCGCCGCGATCATCTGCTCGGCGTTGCCGGCGGCAAGGCCGGCCAGCCGGTCGCCGGAGCGCGGCGGCGTCGCCTTGGCGAGGAGGTCGCGCAGATCGGGGAACGTGTAGGTCGTGGCGTCGATGGTGTGGCGGTAGACCAAAGGCAGCTCCGCAGGTTCGTCGGCCAGTGACCGACTCCAGATCGATTTTGAAGGCGGCGCTCACGTTAGGGAATACGCGCTCGGCGGCTGTCGTGCACGCCGATGTTTGGGGCATTCCGGGCGATCCCCGGGGTCGGTCTGCCGGAAACCGATAGGATCACGCCAAATTACTGAGACGGCTCATATTTTCCCCGACCCTGGGCCTGCACCCCAGACTTGCACGTTAACGCTGCGTCCATCTTCATTCTGCATAGTTTTGCAACAATTTTAGACGACCGCGCGCACCGGCCGCTCCAGGCCATTCGGGCCCTGAACATTATGACAACCGATCGATCTGGGAATGCCACCGGGCTGGCAGGCCGCTTCACGCTTGCCACCAAGCTCTACGCGATCTTCGCGCTGTTCGCGCTGCTCACCGCGGCGATCGCGATGCTGTCCGACTACAACAGCCGCCGCAGCGCCGAGCTGACCGCCGCGATCGAGACGGCGAATGCGGCCGCGCTGAACGTCGAGCGCGTCAACTCGCTGGTCTATGCGGTCGTGATGGAGTCGCGCGGCGTCTACATGTCGACCGAGCCGGCCGTGGTGAAGAAATACGGCGAAGGCCTGCTCAAGTTCAACGAGCAGATCCTCGACGTCGTGAAGCGCTGGGAGACCATCGTCAGGGACGACGATGCCGCGCAATTCGCCACCTTCAAGAAACGCATCGAGCAGTTCGTCGACTTCCGCAAGGAGCTGGTCCGCCGCGGCATCGAGATCGGCCCGGCCGCGGGCCGCGAATGGGGCGACAACGACGCCAACCGCGCCGTACGCTCGGCGCTGAACAAGGATCTCGAGGCGCTGTCCAAGGTCTATGCCGAGCGCGCCAGGCAGATCGCACAGCAGACCGAGACCAACCGCATCCTGTCGCTGGTGCTGACCTGCCTCGGCGGCGTGGCACTGGCGCTCGTCGTGATCGGCATCATCATCATCGCCCGCTCGATCGCCCGGCCGCTCGCCGCGATCACCGCGACCATCAAGCAGGTCGCCGACGGCGCCGAGAATGTCGTGGTGCCGCACTCTGACCGCGCTGACGAGATCGGCGCGCTCGCCCGCGCCATCCAGGTGTTCCAGAACGCGATGGGGCGCAACCGCAACCTCGCCTCGCAGGTCTCGCAGGACTCCGCCGCGCGCGAGGAGCGTGCCCGTCACATCGAGCAATCCGTCGAGGAATTTCGCGATGCGATCGGCGCGGTCATGCGCGGCCTCACCGATAATGCCACGGTCATGCGCGAGACCGCGCAGACCATCACGCGCGTCACTGCGGACGCGAGCAGCCGCGCCGGTACCGCAGCGAACGCGACCGAGCAGGCCTCGCACAACGTCACGGCAGTGGCGAGCGCGGCCGAAGAGCTGTCAGCTTCCGTCGAAGAGATCGGCCGCCAGGTGCGGCAGAGCGCCGGTGCGGTCGAGCAGACCGGCCAGCGCACCGAGAAGTCGATCACCGAGATCGAGAGCCTTGCTGCCGCCACGCAGCGCATCGACGGCGTCCTCAATCTGATCCAGGCGATTGCCGAACAGACCAATCTGCTCGCGCTCAATGCCACCATCGAGGCTGCGCGCGCCGGTGACGCCGGCCGCGGCTTTGCCGTCGTCGCGCACGAGGTCAAGGCGCTCGCGGGCCAGACCGCCAAGGCAACCGCCGACATCAGCGAGAACGTCAGCATGATCCAGGCCTCGACCCGCAACGCGGTCGATGCCGTGCGCGAGATCGGTGGCGCGGTGCGCGAGATCAACGACGTCACCTCGGCGATCGCCGGCGCGATCGGCCAGCAGGATGCCGCCACGCGCGAGATCTCGTCCAACGCGCAATCGGCCGCGCAAGGCAACGAGACCCTCGTCGCCAACATCACCTCGCTGCGCGACGCCATCGGCGAGACCGATACGGCGGCCTCCTCCGTGCTGATGGCGGCGAGCAGCCTGACCGCGACGGCGGAGACGCTGTCGCGCGAGGTGGAGACGTTCTTTCAAAACCTGCGATCAGGTGCGGCGGATAGCCACGTCGCCAAGGCGGGATGACGGCGCGTCAGCCCGCCGAGCAGGCGGGCTCACGCTTTCACAAAAAACGCGAAAACAACCCCATGCACAGTAGCCGGCGCCAGCTTTTCCAATGGCTTAACCGCCGGCGCGACGCCTGCTGATTTTACGAAGTGCGTTTGACTCGTCGGGCAAAACACCGGCATGATCTCATCATGGCGGCGGTGCAGCTCGCCGAGCCGAAAGCCTCTGCCCTGAAGGCGACCTCTTCGTTTGCGATCCCGCGAGAAGACCATCGAGACGTTTCCACTGTCCCGATAAGGCCGCGCTGTGCCTCTTTCGCGTATGATGTTCATCCAACCGGTCCGGGGACCCAATCGTCGCCGGAAAGCGGCCTAACCGTTACGTCAGGAATGACCCCGATCTCCAGGCTCGGATCGAAATGGCGCATCGTCCGCTCATTGAGATCAATGATGCGGCCAGGCTTGAGCGGCCCCACGTCATTTATCTTGACGATGACCTTCTTGCCTACGGCCTCGATGAGAGCATATTTCGGCCGCGCGCCAAATTGGACCCCGCCAAATCTCTGACGCAAACTCGTCTTGATGGCAGCCGTCCACACCGAGGGATCATAACGCTCGCCGGAGGCTGTGTTCGGGCCGCCCTCCTCGCTGCCGGGCTTGAACGGATTGTACATGGATGCCGCGCCAACGATCGCATCCCCAGAAGCGGCAATGACGATAGCGCTTGAGTGAACTCCACCCGTTTCACTCCGAGCAGCGGGAACAGAAACGGCAAGCGCAACCACGGCGCCGCAAATCGCGGCGCTCGAGCGGAACACCATCAGATCTCCTTTGATTTTTTCGATCGCCCGGTTCCTGATGCCGCAAAACATGGTCAAGCGAACGCGAAAGCGTTCAGGAACTTGCGCCAATCTTTTTGCGGACTCGAGCCAACCTCTGGCTACGGAACCGTCGTGGGAACCAGAGCGGTCCCCGCACAGTGTTTTAGTTCTCGCCGTCTAAGACAGGGATTACGTCAGCAGCATGACGACGAGAGTCACGGCTGAATAGCTCGACCATAATCTCACGAGTACAACGGTAAAAGTGCACCCCGAAGTATCGAGCTTGCAATCCCGACGAGTCCCGCGAAGGGATCGTCCAGCTCCAAAATCAAAAAGATCGCGCAGTTCGTAGTATGGGCAGAGCGAAGCGAAGCCCATCAAACGTCTCACACAACTGCGTCGGCCCGTCAGGGCGTGATGGGTTTCGCAAGAGCTCTACCGATCCTACGGACTGCCGGTGCGACGACTGCTGATTTTACGAAGTCCGTTTGACTCGTCGGGCAAAACACCGGCATGATGTCATCATGGCAATGGCACGCCGTTCCTAACTCTCTCTCGCCCTGAAGTGCCAAGCCCAGAAGTCGCATTTTCAGCGCAACGGCAGTGAGCGCTCTCGCGCTGGTCAGCCGATACGGCGCAGGCGTCAGTTTGACTGGCGCATGGTCGCGGCGGCTTCCGCCACCTGGGTCTCGCGTGTCGCACGCCGTTTGGTCGAGTCGGCCAGGACCGCCGCCACGATTTCGGGTGGTGAGGTATAGGGGGTGCCGCCCTTGAAGGGAGGCGCCGGATCGTACTCCATGGCGAGCTGGATCTTGCGAGCCGTCTCCTCGCCGGCGAGATCTCCGACCACGCGGAGCGCCACATCGATCCCCGAGGTCACTCCACCGGACGTATAGATATTGCCGTCCTGCGTCATCCGATCATTGGAGACGATCGCGCCGAAGTTCGTGAGCAGGTCGCGGGCCTGCCAGTGGCCGCCGGCCCGGCGCCCTTGCAAAAGACCGGCTGCGCCGAGCAGCAAAGAGCCGGTGCAAATACCGAAGATGTATTGGGAACGTTTCGCTTCCTGCTTCACGTAAGCGACCCACTGGAGATCGAGCATCGCAGTGTCGATTCCCGTGCCTCCGGGGATAACGATGATGTCGCTCTTCTTGGCGGTCTCGCGGGTGACGTTCGGGACCAAACGAAGTCCGCGGTCGGTTCGCACAGGATCCATCGTCGCAGCGACGAGATCGACTGTCCAACCCGGCGTGCGGGCAAGCACTTCGAATGGGCCGGTGATGTCGAGCTGCACCATGTCCGGCACGGTCACAATGTTACAATGCATGGGTTGCCTCGATGATATGCCCGCAGCGGCGCCGTCAGCAGCCTGGACGGAATTGCTGCCGCGTATCAGCACCGAAGTGGTGATTGCCAATCCGAGTGCGTCACGCCGAGTTAGCTTCATCTTCATCTCCGCTCAGGAACTTGACAGGACCGTTTCCTCGCAAACATCATGTTGCCAACTCTCGTTCATGATCGGCAGCGTGTATATGTCAAACAGACAACAAAAACTGCCACGCAGAACGGTTTTGATTTTGGCCTTTGACGGCGTTCAGATCATCGACATCGCCGGGCCGGCCCAGGTTTTGAGCACCGCGAATGAAGAAGGTGCAGACCCACCCTACGATGTCCGGATCGTTGCGCTTCAAGCTGGTTTGATCGAGAACGCATCCGGCTTCTGCATATTGGCCGGCGAAATTCCAAAGGAGGGCGCGGTAGACACGCTCGTGGTTCCCGGGGGGCCTGGTGTTCATAACCTCCGCGAGAATCCGTTGGCGAGCATTCTACTGAATGATCTGAGCCAACGCGCCGCACGGGTTTGCTCTGTTTGTACGGGCGCCTTCCTTCTGGCACAGGCAGGCATTCTGGACGGTCGCCGGGCAGTCACGCACTGGCGCTCGTCCGAGAGGCTGGCCCGAGAATTTCCAAATGTGACGGTTGATCCCGAACCAATCTTGGACGACCGCCGGCGTAACAGCCGGTATCGACCTCATGCTCAGCCTGGTACAACAAGACAACGGTGCAGCACTTTCCGCGCGCGTCGCCCGCCGCCTCGTCGTCTATATGCGGCGGGCTGGCGGTCAGAAGCAGTATAGTGAGCCTCTCGCGCTACAGGCGGCGAGCGCGGCCCCCTTCGACGTCTTGAGTTGCAGGATTGCAGGCGATCCTTGCTTGCCATGGACCGTGGAGCAGATGGCCCAGGCCGCCGGCCAGTCACCGCGAACTTTTCATCGCCGGTTCGAGGCAGCCACGGGCCTGTCTCCTGCGAAGGCGGTCGAGAAGATCCGCTGCGATCTCGCACGGTCGCTTCTTCACACGACGGATCTCAGTCTTGGACAGATTGCAGGTCGCACGGGGCTAGGCTCCGAGTCCCGGCTGAGACGGGCGATGACCCGACAGTTCGGCGTAAATCCGAGCGAGATGCGTGACCGGTTTGCATGATTCCGCGCTGGAGGAACACAGGGCGCTCGCTCCTCCCTTGGGAAAACGACTATCGCTCCGATCTTGATGGGTCGGCAAATATTCGAACGCGGCCAACATCCTCAACTTCACGATAACGACGCAACTCCATTTGGAGTTCGGGATCTGAACTGGCCCAAGCCAACCAATCGAACGGGACTGAACTCTGCAGCAAGGTATCGACGAGAATCACGTCTGGTCGACCGTTTCGCAGGTCCGCTAACAACTGCCGCCGCTCGAAATTGATGATGCCGTCCAGCTTTGCCCGCTCTTCCTGGGTTGGCTGCGAGCTGTTCTGGGCCAGAATTGCGCCGGCCGTTAGAGCTTGGGCGCAAGAACTTCCCACCCAAGTCCCATCGATTTGACGGACGAGCGGATGCCCCAGAGCGACATGATCGGTAATCGCGAGCAACCGCGGATGCTTTGCAAGTGCCTGGATACGCTGCTCCAGCGACGGAAACTCACGGAGCGACAAGGACAAACAGAACCCGATGAGCACAACGCCAACAAAGCCGCCGATCCTGACCGACACCGGCAACGTCTTTGTGCGAACATGTAGCAACGGCGCAGCAATCGCAAACATGCAAAGCGCGTACAGTGTGTATGTCCAGCCCTTGCCTTGAAGAACGAAACTCGCGGCTCCGCCAATGGCTGCTGCCAGCCACGGGGTTGCGTCGTCTCCCATTTTGAGGCCTTGCGGAGACACTTGGCGCAGAAACGCTATAGAAGCTATTATCACAACGATCGGAAAAGGAAGCAGACCAGCTAAATTCTTCCTCATTGGTAGATAGGTGGCAGCGACCATCGGGGCATAGGTAAATAGCCAACCGGGAAAGATGATAACGACCAGCGCCCCGTAGCCGATGACGATAGCGGCGGCTGCACACGCTTCAGGGGTGAACAATGGCCTGAGAGAACGTTGGTGGATGGCGGCAAGGATGATCGGGAGGCCCACCACGAGCGCGAGCTGGGGCTTGATGCTTATAGCCAGCCCGGCACTCAGTCCTGCCAGGATCGCAACCGCTCCGGGGGAAAGGCTGCGCCAGCGAATCGCAGTGATGGCTACAAAGGGAGTCAGTGCAATTACGGCTATGTGTTCGCGTTGCCCGAATACGGCGCTCGGAAGGACTGCGAACAGAAAAGCCAGCACACATGTTGAAAGACATCGCTCTCCAGCTCCCAACTTTGCCGCCGCAGCGGCGCGATCGATCATGAAAAGCGAGCCGATGATCTCGATCATCACCAAGATGATCACGATGATCTCAGGCGCAATGCCGGTTAATCGCGCAAGCAGTGCTGCCGGCATGTATAGGTAGATCGATAGCGGCGGATTCAGTTCGAAGAGGTCGACCCCCAGCTTTCGGCCATCCAGAATTTCCTCTGCTTCAGAAAGCAGGCAGCTCAAATCGGGGTTAAGAACGGATGGTATTTGAACAAGCAAGGCCGTCAGGAGGATCGCGGCCACGATAATCCAACGCTGATTCATGCCGTAACTGCTTCCAGGCATACTCTTGGGCGGGACGGCCTCTTCTGACGTCGGCAAAAGTCCTCTCCTCGAGCGGAAGCGGCCTGTTCTCCTTCACCTTGCGTGAACTTGCAAAAGTGTAGGCAGCGCCACTCTCAATCAGTAGACGTTACTATTGTACTACAATGATCTGAAACAATACTGTTTCAGGCCAAAGCGTAGGACTTGCCATCGCTTCGTTCCGAAGATTGCAGAGCAACTGGCGACCGGAGTGGGGTCGTCTCCGTTCAGGGGCGAAATGCGAGGCGCTAAAGTTGCCGGCATGATCTCATCATGGCGATGGTGCGCCTCGAACTCTCGGTCGCCTAGAGCATGATCCAGAAAAGTGCGCAGCGGTTTTCCGAAAAGATCATGCTCAAACAATGATCTAAAGCGCACTGACGATTCATCCTAATCGCATAGCGCTTTAGGCGCGAGGGGTGTATCGCGCGTTCGGTCTGACCTGCGTCAGGGCGACGCCGGAGATCGCGAGCAGCCCACCGGCAATCAACTTCGGGGTCATGCGGTCGCCAAGGACCAACACGCTCGACATCAAGGCGAACACCGGAAGCAGCAGGCCGAAGGGAGCGACGCGGCCCATCGAGCAGCGGGCGATCAGCCAGAACCAGAGGCCGAACCCGACAATTCCTCCGATGAAGATGGTGTAGGCGAGTGCGAGCCAGCCATGTCCGTCCGCCGTGACAAGGCTCGCCAATTGTCCATGTTCAAGGAGCAACGACATCACCATGACCTGCGGCACCGTGAGCAGCGACGACCACCCCATCAACATCAGGGGATCGAAAGGGCCGTAGCGTTTCGTCAGGACGTTGGACACCGCGAATGCGAAGGCTGCTCCGACTACAAGCAGCAGCGGAAGCGCGTTGGCCGACAGGCCAGGCCCCGCTGCCAACACCACCACGCCGACGAATGCAAGCACCACCCCGGCGGACGTGGTGAGAGACGGCCGCTCGCCGAGCAGCGGCCAACCTAACAGGACGGTGAAGGGCGTGGCGAGTTGAATTGCGACGGCCGACATGCTTCCCGAGCCGAGGCCGAAGCCGACATAGAACAGCCCGAAATTCAACCCGCCCAGGAAAAGCGAAATGGCAGCGATCGGGCCGAACTGTTGACGCGTGGGCCTTTTGACAAAGGGAACAAGCAGCAGCGCGATGGCGAGGAAGCGCAGTGCGAGGAAGAAGAGAGGCGGAAACTCCGTAACGCCCACTTTGATGGCCACGAACTGATAACCCCAGAGCAAGGGAACGACCACCGCGCAGACGATCTGAATGGCGGACATGGCATCGTTCTTTTCAAGACCGTTCGGTCTAGATATAGGCGTGCGAACAGCGGACACGTCCATGATTTGTCTACCTGATGAAGCGGTCGAGAAAAGCGTCAACGGTGGCTTGCGAAATGATCCGTGTCGGTGCGGTTTTACCGACCACCCGCAGGCCCTCGACGAAACAGACGAGAACTCGGGCGGCGCTCGAAGGCTCGACACCATCGGCCAACTTGCCCGCTGCCTTCGCACGGGAAAGTGCACCAGCCACCCGAGCCTCCATGGCTTTGAAAAAGCTCCCGATGCGACGATCAACATCGGCGTCACGGCCAGCCAGTTCCATGGCTGTGGCGACCAGCAGGCATCCGCGCCGACCATTGGCACCGCTGTTGCGGTCAACGTAGCCGGCAAGGTAGGCCCGCAGGCCGTCGACAGGGTCTCTGTGCGAGTCGAATTCGATATCCATCCGCGTCATTGCATCGGCAATGTAGCGATCAAGCGCAAGCAGGAAGAGCGAGTGCTTGTCACCGAACGCGGCGTAAAGGCTGCCGCGCGAGAGCTTCGTCGCACGAAGAAGATCCGGGAGCGCCGTGGCGTGATAGCCGCGCGACCAGAACACATTCATCGCGCGTTCGACGGCAGCTTCGGTGTCGAAACTTCGGGGGCGGCCACGGGGCGGCTGCGCTGGGGCGGGCTGGTCCATTCCTGATATATAGACCAATTGGTCTTTAAATGGCAAGCCATCAATGCGGTCAAAAGGCGAAGCTCATTGGATGGGCCGAGCGAAGCGGAACCTGCCCTAAGAGCGCTAAGTTGGCGGACCATTCAAAGCGCGGGACCTCTGCCTCATCGCTCCGTTTTCGAGATAGACCACTCCGTTCGGGGCCGAGCTGTCGATGAACTCGGCGACAAAGGCGCGCCCGATATCGTCCTGCTCGATCGTGCCAAACGATCCCGGAATGAGATGCCCTAGCCAGGCGACATAACCGGGGGTGTGAACATTGCCGCCAATAATTCCCGGACGAAAAATCGCGAGGCGCTGGAAGCCGGTCTTTTGGACCTCCTCTTCCTTCAGGCCCATGATCCGCACATAACGGATCCTGCTCTTCGCGGTGCTCCCCACTGCCGAGAGCAGAGAAAATCGCGTGATACCGCCGGCATGGCACCCGCGGGCAAAGCCACCGACGACGCCAATCTCGAGGGCCGTCAGCTCCTCCTCGCTCCACTTCGTGCTGCCTTTGCCGACGCCGACACAGGATGCCCCGTAGACGGGATCACCTTGCGCGATCATGCCCTGCGCAAGCCTGGTCACTTCCGCCGTAAACTGAGGAGATGCCGTATCCAGGATCACCTGTCGCACGCGGGCATTGGCGTTGAGAGACGCCTCCCTGCGATTGACCATCACGATTTCGGCGCAAGAAGGCTCTGCCGCGAGTGCGCGCACCACCGCATCTCCAACCTGCCCCGTGCCACCGATGATCAAGACGCGAAATATCATTTTAGATCACCTAAAGCCTGTGCCACGACAACAGGTGCCGCGAGATCATTGTTGTCGATGACCATTGTGGCATGTTTCTCCGGCGCACACTCGCTCAGATAGATCCGCTGACCCTCGACGTAACGGCGATTGGACTCGGCCGACGGGTCGGGGGACGTACCGTCCCTGCTGGCACTGCGTGCCGCAGACCTAGAAAAATCGACGCGCAGGAAAATGGATGCGTTCCAATAGGCGCGCAATTCAGGACGATGCAGAAAGATGCCGTCCAGCAGCAGGATTGAATTCGGGGGCGCGGTCCGCTCGACAAATGGGACAGCCTTGTCGGTGACGTGATCGAAAGCCGCGGCGCAGTATCGGCCGCTGCCGCCCGGACTGAGCGGATCCAGGAGATATTGCTTCAGCAAAGTGTAGTTGTAGGAATCCTCGTAGAAGCCGATTGGCGATTGCCTGCCCCGTGCATAGCGAACCGCCCTTGAATTGTGGAAGCCATCGACGGATGCTCTGATCACGGGACGGCCGAGACCACCCAGGATGTCGGCAAGTTCGTTTGCGAAGGACGTCTTGCCCGCACCGTCAACGCCATCGATTGCGAACCGCACGATCCTGTCCGGTGCGAGCTCAGTCGCCATGCGGGCAACCGCAGTGAGCAGGTCTGTTCGTTGAGACATCTCAACGAGCCTAAGCGAGCGGGGATCGGCCGTAAACCCTGAGCTTGGCCCGCCGACCTACTCCTGCACCGTAACCGGCTGCGCGCGTCCAAACAGGATGCGCTCCTGCATCTCCGCGAAGGTCGCATCCACATTTGTCTCGGTCGTCATCAGCGAGACCACGATCGCGACAAGGAACGACAGCGGCATGCAGATGATCGCCGGATTGCGCAGGGACACGAACCACCAGGCGCCTTCGACCTGCGTCAGCGCCTTGCCGAGGACGTCGACCTGAATGGTCGGCGACAGCACGATCAGCAGCAGCGAACTCATCGTTCCCACCAAAATGCTGGCCACTGCCGCTGAGGTCGTGAAGCGGCGCCAGGTGATGGCGAGAACGAGCGACGGGAAGTTGGCCGCGCAAGCCACCGAGAAAGCCAACCCCGCCATGAAGGCGACGTTCTGACCTTCGAAGGCGACACCGAGGGCGACGGCGAACACGGAGATCACCACGGTTGCGATCCGTGCGACCTTGAGCTGTTCGGCCTCCGAGGCAGTGCCATTACGGACCACGTTGGTCCAGATGTCGTGGCACAAGGTAGCAACGCCGGACAGGGTGAGCCCAGCGACAACCGCGAGCATGGTCGCAAATGCCACCGCACAAATGAAGCCGAAGAAGGCGTTGCCGCCGACGGCGAGCGCGAGCAGCGGTGCCGCCATATTGCCGCCACCGCCCGCCTTGGTCACCGCTTCGGGGCCAACCAGCACCATCGCGCCGAAGCCGATGATGAACACCATGAGATGGAAGAAGCCGATCAGGCCCGTCGCATAAAGGATCGACAGGCGCGCCGCCTTGGCGTCCCGCACCGTGTAGGCCCGCATCAACACATGCGGCATGGCCGCCGTCCCGAACATCAGGCCGAGGCCGAGCGAAATGGCGTCCCATTGTCCCGAGACCACCCGCGAGCCGGGCTGAAGCACCCTTGCTCCGTATTTCTCCGACGCCGCGGCAAACAGTTTGAGCGGGTTCATGTCGAAATGAGTGAGCACGAGAAAGGCCAGCACCACGCCGCCCGCCATCAGCAGCGCGGCCTTGACGACCTGCACCCAGGTGGTGGCGAGCATTCCGCCGAACAGCACATAGACCAGCATGACGCTGCCCACGAGCACCACCGACCATGCATAGGACAGGCCGAACAGCAGCTTGATCAGCGATCCCGTCGCGACCATCTGCGCGATCAGATAGAACAGGATCACCGCCAGCGTTCCGACCGCAGCCGCAACCCGCACCGGTTTCTGGCGCAAGCGGTAGGCCACCACGTCGGCGAAGGTAAAGCGGCCGACATTGCGCAGCGGCTCGACGATCAGAAACAGGATGATCGGCCAGCCGACCAACCATCCGATCGAGTAGATCATGCCGTCGAAACCGTTCGACGTGACGATGCCCGCGATGCCAAGCAGCGCGCCGGCACTGAGGAAGTCGCCCGCCAGCGCCCAGCCGTTCTGCCACGGCGTCACCTCGCCGCCGGCGGCAAAAAAATGTTCCGTGGTGCGCGTGCGTCGCGCGGCCCAGTAGGTGATCAGCAGAGTGAGCGCCATGAAGGCGAAGAAGAAGCCGATCGAGATCGCATTGCTGCCCATGTCGTTCCCCTATCGATCAAGATCGCGCAAGGCCGGGTCGAACACCCGGTTTGCCCACAGCACGTAGACAAGGCACAGCAGGAACGAGCTGACGATGACGAGCGGGCCGAGAACGATGCAGAGCGACAATCCCGGCGCCAGCATCTGGCCCAACAGCGGCTTGTCGAACGCAAACAACGCCATGAACGTGAAGTAGATGATCATCATCGCAGCACTCAGGCCGAGCGAGACCCGAAGTCTTTGCCTCACCAGCGCTCCGGCTTGCGCCCTCGCCTCGGTCGCCGCGTCAGTCCTTGCATCCATTGTGGTCTCGATGTTGCCGCTGGCCGTTGCAGGCAGCTTCCGGTGTGCCCGCGGCAAAGGGAACTACGGATTTTTGCAATCTGCCGTGCGCATCTGCGGCATGGCTGATAGCCCGACCTGCATGTCCGGGTCGTTCTTCAGCGTGTTGCGGAGAAAGGCGCGGACGGCGCGAATGCGGGGAGCGAACTGGAGATCGCTGTGCACATTGAGCCAGACCTCGCGGCTGGTCGAGGCAAGACCGGGCAGCACAGGAATGAGATCCGGCCGCTCGGCGATGGCGAAGCTCGGCAACAAGACGATGCCGAGACCGCCGGCGGCAGCGTTCATCTGCGCGATCATGCTGTTGGAGTGGAAGGCGATGCGGGGCTCCTCGATGACATCAGCAAGCCAGCGCACCGAATCCACCTGGATCAGGTCCTCGATATAGGACACGAACCAGTGCTGCTGGAGGTCACGCAAGCTTTCAGGCGTGCCGTGGCCGTCGAGATAAGAGCGGCTGGCATACAGCCCCAGCCCGAACTTGCCGATCCGTTCCGATATCAGGCCCGGCCCCGGAGGCTGGAAGAAGGACACGAACAGGTCCGCCTCGCGCTTGTGGACATAGACCGTCTGCGCCGAGGTCACGAGCTCCACCGTCAGTTGCGGCATGGTCTTGCGCAAATTGCTGAAGCGTTGCGCCAGATAGAGCGAGGCGATCCCCTCCATCGTCGCAAGCCGGACCGTCCCGGCAAGCCCTTCGGTGTCGCCGATGCTGGCTTCTTCATGAATGGCAATGATGGCGCTTTCGACCTTCTCGGCATGGCGCAGCAGCCGCTCGCCGATATCGTTCAGCCTCAGGCCGGTGCGGTGGCGCTCGAACACGGCAACGCCGAGCGACGCTTCCATCTGGGCGATGCGCCGGCTCACCGTGGAATGGTCGAGCCGCATCCGTTTGGCGGTCTGGCTGAGATTGCCGGCGCGGGCGGCGTGCAGGAAGACCCGCAAATCATCCCAGTTGAGCGTGTCGAACATTGTGGGCTCCAGCATCTCGTGAATTTACGGCAGGGATTTGCAAGTCCTGTTCCAGTCGGAGCGTTCGGTCCTCTGCAACCGGGCTTGCGATAATCCCTATGCGCAGGACGGAACGGACAATGCTACCGGACCGGTCGACCAGGACGCCAGGAAGATCCCATGCTCCCCCGTTTCAAGGCTGCCGCCGTCCACGCCGCGCCCGTCTTTCTTGACCGCACTGCGACCACGGAGAAGGCCATTTCGATACTCCGCGAGGCCGCCAGGGCGGGCGCGGAGCTGATCGCCTTTCCGGAGACCTATATCCCGGCCTTCCCGGTCTGGGCTGCGCTATGGGCGCCGATCGACAACCATGATTTGTTCGTGCGCATGGTCGAGCAATCGGTGCTGATCGACGGTCCGGAGGTCACGCGGCTGCGTGCCGAAGCGCGGGCATTGGGGGTCACGGTCTCGATCGGCATCAGCGAGCGCTCTCCGGTCAGTGCGGGGGGCTTGTGGAATTCGAACCTCCTGATCGGCGACGACGGCGAGATCCTGGTCCATCATCGCAAGCTGGTGCCGACGTTCTACGAAAAGCTGGTCTGGGCGTCGGGCGACGGCGCTGGCCTCAAGGTGGCGGACGTGCGGCTCGGCCGGATCGGATGCCTGATCTGCGGCGAGAATACCAATCCGCTGGCTCGTTTTTCACTGATGGCCCAGGGCGAGCAGGTGCATATCTCGAGCTGGCCGCCGATGTGGCCGACGCGCAGGCCAAGCAACGGCGGCAATTTCAACAACGTCGCCGCCAACCGCATCCGCGCCAGCGCGCATTCGTTCGAGGCCAAGGCGTTCGGGATCGTGACCGCCGGATACATGGATGCGCCGATGCGCGCGTTCCTGATCGCGCGGGATCCCACTGTCGCCGAGGTGATCGACCAGACGCCGCGCGCGGCGAGCTTCTTCGTCGATCCGACCGGTGAAGTCCTGGGCGACCTGCTTCAGGACGAAGAAGGCATCGCTTACGCGGACATTGATCTCAACAAATGCGTCGAGCCGAAGCAATTCCACGACGTCGTCGGCTACTACAACCGGTTCGATATTTTCGACCTGTCCATCGACCGGACGCGGCTTGCTCCGGCGAAGTTCTTCGACGAGGCCGCGCGGCCATCGACGGGCGCCACGCTGCCATCGGTCGATCAAGTCGAAATCGGAGAGCGATTGCGGTAATTCCCTCTACGCTTGCACCGTGTTGCCATCGCTGGATGGCAGGGTCGATGAGGAGGCGGAGAGATTTTTGCCAAATTAACGATCGTCCCAGAAAGGCGCTGTCGCCGGCCTGACGGAAACCTGGGTTTCAGCCGTTGTGCAGATGATGTTCCTGCGAAAGGAACGATCCGCGTGCGCTGGCTCATCAAGTCTCCCTTAACCATCATCGCCGTGCTGCTTGGCTTTACGCTCAGCAGCTTCTGGGCGCTTGTGGTGTGGAAATCGGCGGAGGAGAAAGCAGCGGCGCTGACCCAGGCCGGTCAGCAAACGCAGGCTCTGACGCATTCGCTGGCACAGCACGCATCCAAGAGCTTTGGTGCGGTCGCGCTCGCGCTGTTCGGCGCAAGCCAGTACATCGAGCACTCTGACAAGTCCGCCCGAGCCTCAGCCGAAATCAATGACCTGTTGGCGCAGTACGCCAAGAACATTCCGCAGGTGCGCGAGATCGGCGTCCTCTCGGAAAATGGTGACTGGATGTATTCGTCGTTTGAAACCGTTCCGGCGGTGAACAATGCGGATCGTGAGTATTTCAGGTTTCATCAGACCCATCCCGAGGAAGCAGGCCCCCGCATCAGTGAGCCTGTGATATCGCGCGTGACCGGGCGGCCGACGTTGCTGATGACGCAGCGTCTGCCGAACGCCGACGGTTCGTTCGGGGGCGTGGTGTTCGCCGCCATCGATCTGGCCTACTTCCGGTCGTTCTATCAGGGCTTCGAAGCCGACCAAGGGCGCACGGTCACCTTGATGATGAAGAATGGCAAGGTGCTCGTTCATCGTCAGGATGACCAAGTGGGCAAGAATATGGGCGGCAGCTCGCTGTTCGTCAGCCGGCTCAAGGAAGCCTCCACTGGTCTTTATTCGATCATCTCGCCGTTTGACGGTCGACTGAAGCAGTTCACCTTCGAGATCGTCGCCGAGTTTCCGGTCGTCATCAGCGTTGCCGTTGCTGAAGACAGCATCCTGGCCGAATGGCGGGCGAGCCGGAATTTCGACTTTCTGCTGGGCGCGGTTATTTCGGCGATCCTCGTCGGGCTGGCGGCTCTGTTGATGCATCAATTCCGCGAACGTTCGACGATGGCCCGACTATTGCGCGAACGTGAGCGCGGATACCGGCTGCTCGCCGAGAACGTCGAGGATGTGGTTGCCCGGCTCGACCTCAGCGGAAAACGTCTCTACATGTCTCCGTCGATCGAGAAAATGCTCGGCTGGACGCCCGCTGAAGCTCTTCAACAGGAGGGTTACGAGATTCTCCATCCCGCCCATCGGGAGCTCGTCAAGCACACCGTCGACCGACTGGGCCCGACGGAACGGACCGCCATGTGCGAGTATCTCATGCGCTCGAAATCCGGGGACTACGTGTGGGTCGAATCGCAATTCAGCTTCATTGAGGGGACCGACAGTTCGTCGCCGGAAGTCCTCGTCGTCGTCCGCGACATCGCCAAACGCAAGGCAGCGGAAGAGCAACTCGTCGCCGCAAACGCCCGGCTCAAGGACCTGTCCGAAACGGATACGTTGACCGGAATCGCCAACCGACGACGTTTCGACGAGATGCACGAACGCGAGTTCAAGCGCTGCCACCGCGCGCAAGCGGAGCTGTCCCTGCTCTTCATCGACATCGACAAGTTCAAGGCGTTCAACGACACCTACGGCCATACGGCCGGCGATGAATGTATCCAGCGCGTCGCGAACGCGCTCAAATCAAATCTGAAACGGCCTGGCGACCTCGTTGCACGTTATGGCGGCGAGGAGTTCGCTGTGCTCCTTCCGGAGACAGACGCTCAGAATGCCGGAATGGTCGCCGAGACGCTGCGCCTTGCCGTGTGTAATATGGCCGTCCCACACCAGGGAAATAGCCACGGCCGGGTGACCATCAGCATCGGCGTTGCGGGATCACGATGCGACACAGCCAGCAGCCCTGCGGTCGTCCTCGCAGCGGCCGACACGGCGCTGTACGTATCCAAGCAGAACGGACGGAACCAGGTCAGCCTCACCGCCGAAAGCCCGAGCTTGAGACTAGTGCGTCCCCGCTGACGGGCCGCCGCGGCAACACCCCTACCCCGCCATCACCCCGCCACGCTTGATCAGCTCCTTGCCGACCGCGGCGAGGTGCACCTGATCGGGACCATCGCCGATGCGGATAAAGCGGGCGTAGACATAGGCACGCGCCAGGAACGTGTCCTGCGAGACGCCGGCGGCGCCGTGGATCTGGATGGCGCGGTCGATGACGCGAGCGGCCATGCTGGGCACCACGATCTTGGCCGCCGCGATCAGGTCGCGCGCGGCCTTGTTGCCTTCGCGGTCCATCTTGTCGGCGGCTTGCAGCGTGAGAAGGCGCGCCTGCGCGATCTCGCAGAAGGAGTGCGCGATGTCTTCCTTCACCGAACCCTGCTCGGCGAGCGGCTTGCCGAACGCCACACGCGACACCGAACGCTGGCACATCAATTCCAGCGCGCGCTGGGCGCAGCCGATCAGCCGCATGCAGTGATGGATACGGCCGGGGCCGAGCCTGCCTTGCGCGATCTCGAAGCCACGGCCTTCGCCGAGCAAAATGTTTTCCGCGGGCACGCGGGCGTTCTCATAGACGATCTCGGGATGGCCGACCGGCGCGTCGTCATAGCCGTAGGTGAGCATGTCGCGGACGATGCGCACGCCCGGCGTATTCTTCGGCACCAGGATCATGGATTGCTGGCGATGGCGGTCGGGATCGTCGGGCGCGGTCTTGCCCATCACGATCAAAATCTCGCAATCTTCGTTCATCGCACCTGACGTGAACCACTTCCGCCCATTGATGACGTAGTCGCTGCCGTCGCGTTTGATCTCGCACTGGATGTTGGTGGCATCGCTGGAGGCAACCTGCGGCTCGGTCATCGAGAAGCCGGAGCGGATGCGTCCGTCCAATAGCGGCTTCAGCCAGCGCTCCTGCTGCGCTGGCGTGCCGTAGTTGGCGAGCACCTCCATATTGCCGACATCGGGCGCCGAGCAATTGAACACCTCGGGCGCCCAGAGGATGCGGCCCATGATCTCCTTTACCGGGGCGTATTCAAGGTTGGTTAAACCCGGGCCGTGCTCGCCTGACAGGAACAGGTTCCAGACCCCTTGCTCCCGCGCTAGCCGCTTGAGGTCCTGAAGAACCTGCGGTGTCTTGTAACGCACCGCTTCAGGCTTCACCTGCTCGTAATAGAGCTCCTCGACCGGCTCGACATGCGTCCGCATGAACTGGCGGACGCGCGCCTGGAGCTCCAGCGAACGCGCGGAGTATTGAAAGTCCATGGTGGTCTCCTCTTTCCTTCTCCCCTTGTGAGGGCTTTGCACAGAGGGGCGAGCGGGCGCTTGAGGTGCGTCGCGGGCTTTTTTGATGTCAGCCCGCTACAGTGAGCGGCATTTTGCTCATTTCATCCCCTGTTGTCCTCTGTTTTTTCATGCGGAGACGGACTCCTGGCGTTGTGCGGCCAATGCGCCGGCCGCACGCCGTAGGTTGTAGGCGCAGCAGGCCAGCACGATGTGCACCTGATTGCGCTCGAAGTTGAAGAAGCGCATCCGCCGGAGACCATAATGCTCCTTGAACACGGCGTACGGACGCTCGACGGCGGCGCGCACCTTGGCGATTAGTTTGTTGCGCAGCTTCTGCCGCGGCGGCAGTTCGGGATGATGCTTGTTGGGCCGATGCATCAGGCGGTCCTTGATGCCAGCTTCTTTAAGACGCGCGTGCCGGGCATGCGTGTAGTAGGCCTGATCGCCATAGACCGCGGCCTCATCGCCGCAGAACAGACGATCCGCTGGCTCGGTATCGGTGATTGAGGCGTCCGTCACATGGACGCGACGAATGAGGGTGTGACCTGCATCCACGCCCGTGTGGATTTTATAGCCGAACACGCTCTTTTTGCCTTTCCGGCCCCAGCGAGCATCGCGATCCGCAGATGGTTTGGGTGGCGTATCCTCGCCATCCTTGCGTGCCTTGCGGGGCGGAGTGGCTCGTGCCGCGATTAACGAGGCGTCGACCAGCGTTCCCTGCTTGAGGATCAGCTTCTTGGCCTCCAACTGCCGATTGATCTCAGTGAAGATCTTCTCGATCAGACCGTCCTTGGCGAGTTCCTGCCGAAACCGCCACAATGTCGTGTGATCCGGGGTCTGATCGTGCAGGCTCAGACCAACAAAGCGGCGGAACGACAACCGGTCTGCAATGGCCGCTTCCAGCGCGGGATCAGACAGATTGTGCCAGATCCCGGCGAGCAAGCAGCGAAGCAAGACTTCCGCCGGATAGCTGCTGTTGCCGGCACCATCGCCGCCCCGCTTGCCAAGCAGCGAGCGCAGCGGCGCCCAATCCACAACAGCCTCCACCTCATCCAGGATGCTGCTTCGCGGTGCCCGAACCAGGCCATCCGCCAAGCTCATCTGACCGACATTGCGCTCAACCATGGCTCCCCTCGCTAGAATCAGCCATGATTCAAAGAATCACGTGCAGCCGATT
>NZ_JYMS01000004.1:0-66368 GCF_000938285.1 Bradyrhizobium sp. LTSP857
GCATGCCGACAAGAGCAAGGACGTCTATCTGTCCAACATCACCGGCAAGACCTATGTCGCCGAGCACGACGTCTACAATGCCGCGGGCGTCCTCACCAGCTCCGCACGCACCCACGCCGACGGATCCGCTGACTACAGCTACACGCTGGCCGCAGACGGCACCAAGACGTCCCTTCAATACAACGCTAACGGCAGCCAGCTGACGACCAGCGTCGTCGTGAAGGCGGACGGTTCCTCGGACTCACTCGCCTATACCAACGGCGTTCTCACCAACGAGACCGTCGTGCACGCCGACAAGAGCAAGGACGTGTATCTGTCCAACATCGCCGGCAAGACCTACGTCGCCGAGCACGATGTCTACAACGCCGCGAGCGTGCTCATCAGCACGGCACGCACGCACGCCGACGGCACCCTCGACTCGACCTACACGCTGGGTGGGGACGGCACCAAGACGAACGACTATTTCGATACGACTGGCATTCTCAAATCAGAGGTAACCATCGGCACGAACGGCAGCACGGACACGCGAACCTATACGAATGCCTCGGGTCACGCTGTCCTGAGCAGCGACGTCTTGAAGTATGCCGCCGGATCGGCCGACATCTCCGACACCAAGCTGTATACGGTGGTGAACGGCCAGGCCACACTTTCCACGGAGACCGTGCTTCACGCCGATAACAGCAAGGACGTTTTCCTGACGAACGCCGCGGGAACGCCCTATGTAACCGAGCACGACGTGTATGACGCCACCGGCTTTCTCAAGTCCAAGGACCAGATCGCTCTCGACGGCACGCACACCCAAACCTTTTATTCAAGCGGCGCCAACGAGAACTTCACCAGCACCGGCTCCGAGACGCTGGTATTCAAGTTCGACTTTGGTCACGACACGATCTCCTCGTTCAATTTCAGCAGCGATCATGTCGAAATCGACTCGACCGTGTTCACCAGCGTGTCTGACATGTTGCAGAACCACACCACCGACACCGCCGCCGGCGCCGTCATCGACGACGGGAACGGCAACACGCTGACCTTTACGGGAAGCAGCAAGGCTGACCTGATCTCTCATCAGCAGGATTTCGAGCTTTCCGGGCACCACTTCTTCTCCGCGGATAGTCTCTGGAATACCCCGATCAGCGAACTGAACGTCCAATACTCCGACCCGAACTCGATTCAGAACCTGCAATTCGAGAACACGAGTCTCGCCAATACGTGGGTCCAGTCGGCGGATCTCTTCTTCAGCACGCCGACAGACGCGCCCCACATGAAGTGGACATTTGACGTCCTGAACCAAGCGACAGTGGGCGGAGGTTTTTCGTCCCACGGCACGCTCCAGCTTTCGACACCGATTGATTTGACGCCGACGCATGGCAGCGATGGTTGGGCCGTCTTTACCGATCCTGATGGCATCCACTATTGGGAGGCGTGGAAAGCCAGCTACGATTCGGCGAGCCAGACCTGGCACGCAAGCTACCTCGTTGAGGGCGACCTGAACGGCACCGGATGGGGGACCGCACCCGGTGCCGGCGCCGGAATCCGGGCGTCGGGCGCGTCTCTTCTCGGCGGCCTCATTACGACCGACGAGTTGAACAGCCTTTCGATCAACCACGCCATGGCCATCGAGCTGGACCCGACTCAATTAAAGGCGGGGACCAACCAACTCGACCAATTTGTCTTCCCAGCCGTATCGGCCGACGGTAGTAGCGTGAGCGTATACAAGGGTACAATCCCGGTCGGAGCCCACTTCGCCCTGCCGAGCAACCTGGATATTGAGCACGCCGGTCTAACGCCGGAGGGGCTAGCAGTTGCGAGGGCCTACCAGCAGTACGGAGGATACGTGGTAGACGCTGCCGCACACACCGCCTCAATCGCCATGGTTGAAGAGGCAAACACGCAGCAACTAGCCGATCTGCACCACGACGCCGCCTGGATCCGGGATCACCTGGTGATGGTGTAGGGGGCGGTAAGCGCAAATGAAGGCTCGGTGACCACCGAACAGCAACCGGCGGCGTATCCTCCTCGCCGCCGGTCCGAGAACGCAGGGCCGACCACGTCAAACACCTGGCCAAATCGGCTCGGCACAGGTTGTCAGAGAACACCGCCAGTTCGGCCCGTCGACGAAGGCTTGATCGGGTAAGACGTCCATCCCAACTCCCCGACCGTATCGCCATTACTGCAATGGTCTGTACCATTTGCACATAATTGCTTACTGAATCCGTTTACGATGGGGGCTACGGTCGGCTTATCCGAATCGTACTACCTGCCGGGATTACAGGTCTCCAAGTCGCTATGATCAAATGGCCCCGCTCGAAGGCGCAAACGCCAAAGCCAAGGTTGCCGGATGGCGTCCGAATCTATGCGATCAGCGACATCCATGGTTGCGCCAACCTTCTCCAGCAGATGTTTACGGTCATCGACAAGGATCTTACGACCATCGGGTCGATGCGTCCGATCCATGTCTTTCTCGGCGACTACATCGATCGCGGCCCGGACTCATGCCGCACCGTCGAGCTGTTGATCGAGCGAGGTCGCAAGCATGAGTCGGTGTTTCTCAAGGGCAACCATGAGGAATTCCTGCTGGATGTCCTGAAAGACCCTGCCCAGTTCGATCAATGGAAGCAGTTCGGCGGCCTGCAGACTCTGACATCCTACGGCCTGAAACCCTCGCTCAATCCTAGCGCCGCCGAACAAGCCGAGCTTATCCAGGAGCTATCGGCAAGGATTCCGCTTCATCAGCATCGATTCTTTGAAGGTTTACGTGCTCGCTTCGTTTGCGGGGATTTCTTCTTCGTCCATGCCGGCGTCAGACCAGGCGTTCCACTGGCGCGCCAGCAAGAGCACGACCTGCTTTGGATCCGGGATGAGTTTCTGCGAAGCGAGGCTCAGTTCGGCAAATACGTCGTCCACGGGCACACACCGGTTCAGGAGCCCGACATCCGTCCTAACCGGGTCAATATCGACACCGGCGCGTATGCAACAGGCAATTTGACGTTATTGACTATTCAGGGGCATAGTCTTTTGGCGCTTTGAGCACACTCTGCTCGACGATGAGTTCGTCCATGCTCTTCCGGATCAGTCTGATAACCTTGGCACTGCTTGTAGGATGCTACGGCTTGCTCTCTGGCGCCGCGGAATTGGCTGCCGCGACACGGCCAGCCTTACCTGCCGATCCCAGGACGCCGACACAGCTTGGCGAAGCTCCGAGTTGGCCCGGCGGCATTCCCTTCTTCAGGTCGGACCTCGAAAACAACCACGCCCTGATCGAAGCACTCCATGCCATTCGGGACGGGAAGGCGTCTGCGGATAGCGATCATGCCCGATCGCGCGCCATATCGGCGCTATCCGTCAAGCCCTACGACGCCGAGTTATGGCTGACGTTGGCTCTTTTCGAAACCCGGCGTGACCCCAATGGTCCAGCCGTGGTCGGCGCGCTCAAGATGGCCTACATTACAGGGGCAAATGACGCTCGTCTGATGCCGTTGCGGCTTTATACCGCAACCTCTGCTGATGCCCTTTTCGACCTGGAGCTGGCAGAGCTCGCGCGAGGCGATGTGCGGCTGATTTTGACGCGACGCCCGGAATTGAAGGCGACGCTCGTTCAGGCCTACCGGCGAGCCTCCAAGCAGGGCAAATCCTTCCTGGAGGAAGCCGTACAGGCGGTCGACGCCTCCTTTCTGGGCGCGCTACGTAGCTAGAACTTTGTCTGTTTGTTGCACGATGCCCGGCTGTCCAAGACCCAACTTGCTCGTTGCAGCAAGAACGTTTAAGATTGTCCCAATTGGGGAAATACAGCTATGCGATCTCTTCTTGCACTTCTCGCCGTTGCGTCAAGCCTGACGGCTGTCGCCTCGCCATCTTTCGCGGCCGACTACGCCGTCCCGCCAATCGCCGCTCGCCACGCGACGAGCATCCCCTATATCGATCGCGGTCCCAATCCCTATTGCGGTCCACGCTGCGGCTGCCCCATCGTGGCCCATGTGCGACATCGGTCGCTCGAGCAGTCATATTCCTACGCTTTTGATCCCCGAACCCGGGACGAACCTAATTACTCCTACGGTCGGGTTCGCACATATGCCCGGTTTGCGAATCCCGCATTTCCCGAGCGCGTTCTTGAATACTAAGGCGCAAGCATACTGCCTGCGATTGGACGCGAGTTGCCCCCGTTGGTCAGGGTGTCCATTGCTGCAGGGATTTGATGGCTGCAGTGCAGCCTAGTTGGTGCTAACCGGCGGCCTAAACTCCGGGAACCGGCTCAGCATCGCCGCCTTCAGAAACTTGAAGTGAGCTATCGAGGAGCCCAGCTCCTTGAGCCTGCGCTGGCCGTTCAGGATCTCTTTGTCGAACAGATCCTGGTGATGATTGTCCAGGTCCTCGCGCTCGAGATATTCGTCGTCGCCGTTGCCGAACGTCACGGCGGCCCGCGCCAGCACGTCCTCGACCCGTCGGTTCAGGCCCGATTGCTCGCGCTCGGCCGCATGCAGGGCATCCTCGATCGCGATCATGATGGCCTCGACGCGGGACCGATCGGTTTCAGCGTCGCGCTCGGGTGAACGGGCACGGAACTCCTGCTCGGCCCGGCTGTGGCCTCTCAGAAAGTTGTGGGTGCGGGCCCGCAAGAACAGCTGGAACATGCGTTCAATTTCCGGTTGGAAGCGCCAGACCAGAAAATGGGTCCGGGATAGTTAATAAAGGCTGAAGCCTGTGGGCTGCTCACCACGGTTTTGCGCCATCCATGCCTTCCAGGCGCCTTCGTGCTTGGCGTACAGCTCCTGCCAACGCTGCTCAACAGGCCACAGGACGCTCTCGTCGGGCACGACCTGGCAATCTGCCAAATTGGTGGCCGGCTGGCTGTCCAGCCGTTCGAACTCGAAGGTCTCTTCAAGCGTCAGCCCGATCAAGACGCGCCGTCCGCCTGCATCAACGAAATATCGCCGCGGGGCGTTATTCCTGAGGTCAGTCATATTCCTGAGATCAGTCATGGCGCGTTGCCCCTCTCGAGATCCACGGACCACTTAGCGCGTCGAGGCGGCGGCCATAGGCCCAGACGAACAGCGGCACACCCACAACCGGTACGACGAAAGCAACGAGCCACATCATCAACTCTAATCCCAACTCAATAGCACACGGCGGCAATCATTGACCTGCAAAATCCGTGCGCAACGTAGCCACCATCAACTCGGCGGACAACGGCGGCACCGATTTAACCTAACCGGACATGGTTACCTCGGTCATCGCGGAGGCATTCCACCATCCGCTCAGTCCACATACGCGCCGCGACCAAGGCACATCGACTCCCTTCCGGTTGCATATCCTCAGAATGCCCGCCGCGTGGCCGGTCGGGATGCAGAGGGCCCATAGGGTGCGTAGAGTTGGCGCATCTGCTTGCGCTTGCGCGATCGCCACGCGCGCGCGGCGTAGCCGACACCGAAGCCGGCGAAGAAGATCAAGATTACGATCAGGACTGGCGTCATTGGGAAGTCTTTTCATTTGTGGAACGTTTCCTTCTCCCAGACACACAGCATTCTCATCGTGCAGTTGTGTCGACATGATGATGAATGCTGCTGATTTCGCTGTCACGCGTGAGAAATCTTGGGCAGCAATCTGCTTGAGCATCGATCATCTGCTCGCAGTCAGCTGAGGAACCACAGGATCAATCTCACCAGCAACAGCGTGATGAAATAGACCCAGCCTGCCATCGCAATCAGCGCAACGCTGAAGAAAGCGGCTTCGAATGCCCGTTCTCTGATCTTGGTGAGAGGCAGTGCTGCCCAGGCTTTTTGAAGCATCTGCGTATTCGCGTTGATTGTTTGCACGATCATAGCCGAACGAATTCGACGATCTCGTGACGCTCGTCATCGTGAGAGAGGCGAAGGAGTTCATCGAAAGACAATTCACCGAGGCAATGTTGCATCCACGCATCATGATTGGATCAATTCTGAACCAGCGTTGATACGACAGTCACGATTTCGCGCGCGACGACTCGATTCGAATCGACTGGCATGAATTTGCGAGGCATCAGCGCGACGGAGAGATAAATGTCGCGCAATCGAGCTAGCGCCGAGCTATCGGCACGAAAACCGCAGTCTGCCCATCGGCGCCAGAGCGGCCGCGAAACAGAAATAGACCCTTATCTGTCGAGACGATGTCCCCAGGCTGCAGCGTATCGTCGCTCAGCACACGCTGGGTGGCTATCTTCTCCGGCGGATCCGGCGCGAGCATGCGCAGCGGGGCATTGAGCTGCCAATCCCGCCGCGCCAGCGCGGCGCGCTTGCGCGCCTCCTCGATCCTGCGCTTCCAATCCTCGCGGGAAAGGAGACTATCGGGCGAAGGGCCAAGATCGCTGGTTTGGTCATCGGTGATCGGAGGCATCGTTGATGCCTCGTCGCTGGCCCGCCCCTGTCCGCTCCAAGCTTGGAGCACCACGACCAACACAACCATAGCGCCGAAATCGATCTCTAGGCGGGGCATCGCGCTTGTCCGGTCATTGTGAAAGCATAGTAATTCATGGTGGCCACTATGTCTGCTGGCCGCGAGGCCAGAGGGTAGGCACGAGACGCCTCGCTATTCGATTCTCAAAGCGACCCAGAGCTTCTCCACGCAACGATCTGCGCGCGGAATAGCCTCGGCGAATAAAATTCCCGTGGTTATACGGAGCGTTACGCGCCGATTTCATCGCGGTAAGGTTGAGCGGTTAGCTTAATCCGCGTTGTTTGTTGCGAAGTCTCACCGATCGCATATCCATCTCCGCACCGGGCTTCCCCAAGGCCCGGCCCCACCCAAGCAAAGCCGTCGAGCGACATGGGTCCGCTTGGCGGCTTTGTCGTTGTGTCGATGCGAGAGGAATTTTTCGGTTATGGCGCGGAAGCCCTGGTCATTCAAGGAAGACCGCCGGCTCATGGAGCTGGCCAAGTCTTCGACGTCGCTGGAAGAAGCGGCGAAGCAGCTCGGGCGCTCGCCTGACGCGATCAAGCGCATGGCATTGCGTCTCGGGCTGTCGCTCAAGACGAAGGTCGGCAAGAAGGGTTAACCAGCCCCATAGCGAACCGCCGCCGGGCGTCTGGAGCGGAACCGCCGACCGTATTCGGCGTTATTCCGGCGAGAGCTTGCTGAAAAGGCGGAGATTCCGTCGTGGCCCATTATTTCATTTTCGGAATAGCGATCTGGCTCGGTCTTAACGCTGCGTTCGTCGCATTACGCCTTTGGGTCACCCGCCCAATCGGCCATCGAGCCTATGCAGGCGGCTATCAACTGAGCGAAATCCGGGTGCGGCGGGGTCTGCGCCGCTAACCGCACCTCCGAATAGGAGGCAATCGGTCCGCCGGCTCACGCACCGCTGGTAAGGCCGGAGGCTGGTCTAAACCCTATCTTAGCGCCTCCGAGGTTAGAGTTCGGGTAACCCTCTCTTAACCTCCGCGGGCCGGATGAAAGCAGCACGGCCGAAACTCTCATTGGCGGCGCTCGTGCTTGCGGGCATGGCGGCGTTTGCGCTTGCCGGTCACTTCGCTGCGACGCGATTCATCCACGATCAGCAGGCACGCCAGCTCGACGAGCTGACCGAAGTCGTGCTGCGCCGATCCGAATTCGCCGTCGATTTTGCGACCGCGAGCCTCGACGAGTTGGCCGGTCGCGGGCTTGCCACATGCGACCCGGCCTCGCTCCAGGCGATCCGCCTCCACGTCTATCAGCGCTCCGCCGTAAAGGACGTCCGTCTCGTCAATTCGGACGGCTCGGTGATCTGCTCGGCCTATTCGGAAACGCTCGAGTTCGACAAGGGCTGGGTCGATCGCGCGGACATGCTCGCCTCGCACGATTCGACGCTGATGCTGTTTCGCGTCGAGCAGTTCGGCGGCGACGCGCTCGGCGTACTCAGGGACATCGACGGCAAGAAGGCGCTGGTTGCCATCCTCGGCATCAATTCCAGCCTGTTCGACATCATGCCGGCCGAGTTGCGCGCCCACGGCGAGGTGCTGCTCGCGCTCAAAAACGGCGCACAGCTCGGCGAGTTCATGCTCGACGCCGACAAGGCGCTTGCACATCCGGTCGATTTCGAAAAGAGCTCAGCGCGCTATCCGCTGCGCACCGTCATCCGCATCGACAAGACCGTGCTGTCGACATGGAACAGCGAGGCCTATTGGCCGGCAATGGCGGTCTCGCTCGCGCTCGGCGCGCTGTTCGGTCTCCTCCTGTCGCGGACCCGGCGGATCGAGGGCCCCGTCGCCGATCTCGATCGTGCGCTCGTGCGCGGCGAGTTCAAGCCCTATTTCCAGCCGATCTTCGATCTTCGGACCGGCGAGATCAGGGGCTGCGAGATTCTGGCGCGCTGGCTGCGCGAGGACGGCTCGGTGGTCCCGCCGATGAACTTCATTCCACTGGCGGAATCCAGCGGACGCATCGAAGCCATGACCTGGCAGCTGCTCGGCCGCGCGCTGGCCGACCTTCAGCCTCATCTCAAGGCCGACAAGGATTTCAAGCTCTCGTTCAACGTCGTGCCCAAGCACATCCTGAGCGCCGGCTTCGTCGAAACGCTCCGCAGCACCGTCGCCGCGGCACGGGTTTCCGCGCGGCAGATCGTGGTCGAGGTGACCGAGCGCGACGAGCTCGATGATCTCGCGCGCGCTGCTGCCGTGGTGAGCGAGCTGCGCGACTACGGCTTCCGCGTCGCCATCGATGACGTCGGCGTCGGCCACAGCGGGCTGTCGCGGCTGAAAGGGCTCGGTGCCAACATGATCAAGATCGACAAGTTCTTCGTCGACACCATCACGATGGACGCCTCGACCACCACGATCGTGGAGATGCTGGTGGCGCTCGCCAGGGATTTTCACATGACGGTCGTCGCCGAAGGCGTCGAGACCGAGGAACAGGTCCGCGCGCTGATCTCGTGCGGCGTCGAAGAGGGCCAGGGCTATCTCGTCGCCGCGCCGCTACCCTTCGCGAAGTTCAGCGAGCTTCTTGAGAAGCGCAACTTGGCCGCTTCGGCGTGCGCTGCACAGGACGTAGAGCTCGTCGCTTAGAAAAATACCTGAGGTCTTCACGCGCGGGAACGCGCCAGGCGCTTGAACCGAAGATGGCACGGCAAATGCTTCAATAGGTGCCATGTTGGCACTGCTTCTCTTGTTGACTATTTTTGCGGCTGGATTTGCCGTCGGTTACGGCATTCGCGAACTGCGCTCACGGCGCCGCCGACGCAGACTCAAGCGAGTTGCCTTTTGAACAGGCTCGACACGATATCTCGCGCAATCCTGTTGTGTGAATGATCTAAAGTTCCGGGGCCTGCAGGCAAATTCATGTGATCCCGGGTCATAGGAAGTCCGCAAATCTGCCTTATCAATGTTGAGCAGCCGCGGTATCGCAGAGGCAATCGTCGCGATGGTGGTACTTCAGCATGTTCGGACTCCTATTTTTGGCTGGCATCGTGGCAATTTCGTTCGCTGCAGGCTACTGGACGCGGTCGGCTGTCTCGCATCGACGTCGTACGAGGTACCTGAAGTGGGAGCCCTACGTCCGCTCCTCTCGGCCATCTCAGCCTCCCCAGTTCCTGATCCGCTCCGGCGGCGGAAATGTCGCACAGTTGCCGAAGGTCGCATCAAGCGGCCGTCGCAGCGGCTGATTCTGGACGAAGTTCCTGCTCCGACTCCAGCAGGCGGACTATGGAGAAATTCGGCGCGTCCATTCTCATCAAGCGTCAATCGGCGCCCATGTTGAACCAAGGCGCGATTGCTCTTTAACGATAGCAAGAAGTTTCTCGGTAGCCCGCGGTGGTCTCGGGTAGGGTGTGGACATGCTTCGAAACCCGCTCATAGCCGCCACAACCCTCTGCCTCGCCCTGATTACCTACGCCACGGTCGCGAAGTTGACGGGGAGACCGGTGCTTGTGGGCCACGCCGAAGCCTACTGGATCGTGGTCGTCGAACGGTTCAGCGCATACGGATTGCTAGGCTTTCTCTTGTCCTTTCTGCTGCCTGGGCGGTTCGGCTTGGCATGCGGCCTTGTGGTTTCCGTCGCAATAGGATTGGAGGTCCTGCAAGCGCTAACACCCGACCGGGATCCAGCTCTGCTGGATGTGCTGGAAAAAGCGGCAGGCGGAACCGTGGGCGTCCTTTTGGCTCAGACCATTCTTGCCTTCTTGCCAAGACCGCCATCATAGGCCAGATCATCATAGGCGCGCACGAGGTGCCGCTTCTCGAGGATTTGGACCATGACCGGCAAGCGTCATCTGCTCTTGGCTACCGCTCTACTTGTTGGCACAACCGTCTCAGCAGCGGCTCAAGGCACCTACACCAACGGTGTGCGCAGCGGCTACGCCGGGACCACCTCCAATTCGTCCAGCTCGACCACCACGTCCACAGGATCGTCCGCTGCAACGGCCCCCTCTTCGACCCAATCATCTCGGAATTTGGGGACTGGCCAGGGCCGAACCGAGGGCGCGATGGGCCTCTCACCGCAATTGCAGAAAGAGCTGGGAATTGGTCGTCAACAATAAGCGCCTATTGGCGCTTCAGCCTTGACTGCGCTCTGTGATTTCAACGACCAGACGACCGGTCAGCGCAGTGGAGCTTCTGCATCACGAGCGGCCGCGCGGGCTGTTCTGAAATCGGTCGCCTGACCGTTCTTGGAGAACGTTATGGCTTCGAATGACTTCTTGACCCCTCCAAGGTCATGCTCGATCGAAGCGTCTCGGAGCATGGCCCGGGCGTCGGTGTGAACAAAGAGAGCTGCGGCAAACGCCAGGGGGAAAAACTGCTTCATGCCGCGCTCCGAGGCCAATTTCGACGGCATCTATTCGGGGAAAGTGCGACTAAATAGCGGCGCCTCAATTGGCTTCCAGCGCCCACCTCTACTTCATCATCTGCCCACGAAGTTCACCGCCGGGATTCATCGCGGTATGAATGTTCGCGTACCACTTTCCGGCGAGCAAATCCGCAGCCTGAGCGTCCGTGAGCGTGGCATTGCCCTGGATCGGGCTTTGGACGGTCTTGAATGGCAGTGCGATGCCGGCGTTCTTGCCGGCTTCAACGGGGCCGTGGAAATGTGCCCCCATCGCGGGACCTGACAGGCCCGCATAGGTGACCGTGTAGGTCAGGGTTTTTGTCTCGGTATCGAAGGTCGCTTCTGCCTTGCCCGATCCGGACGAGCTGTTTGGGGGCACCTCATTGCTGCCCTTGAGGTCGGCCTGCAGCTTTACGACCTCTGCGTTTGCCGGTGCGGCGGTCGCGATGACCAGGCCGCCAAGCAGCGCCGTCCCCCACAATGTTACACAAACCAGACAGTTGGCTTTCCTCATCGCATCCTCCTGCAGGCTCTCAGGCCCGTGCGGGTTGGAACCCCGGGGCGAGCCCGAAATTCCAGATGCAGATTTATGCCTGATTCGGGACAATCATCGCGGGAATCTCGGCTCCCGCGACACAGACCCTTGAGGGTGACGGTCTTCGCGGCGGCTTAGGCCACCCCACGCCTGCCATGGACCTCATTTGGCGTCAGGAGCTCCGCCATCTGCCGGTGGGTGGCCTGGAGCGCCTCGATGGCGCTATCGAGGTCGAAATCCGACTCGCGGACCGACGCGAAAAATTTGGCCGTCAGCGCGAGGTCCAGTTTGACACGCGTTGCGCCGTCGCGGCTTTTTTTACGGTCAAGCGACAGATGAATGGCCCGCAACCTTGCGTCACTGCTGCTGCAATCACAGAGCGTGCCGAGTTCGTCATATGTCATCCAGATCTGAGGCATTTTCTTTCCACCACACTTGTTCGGCCGCAGACTAAGTTTTGATGTCTAAAAGCTTTGTTTGTGCGATGCTGACGCGGCCCGCCTTCGCTGCAACAGCGTCAATGCAAAGCTAAGAAGCTAGGCGGACGGCTTGGGAGGTGCGAACGAATGGTGCGGCCGCGACCGGCTGTCCAATCCCTTGGGCAATTTGTCGGCATTGAGCTTCACCACCGCGCATTTGGCGTCGGCTGCCGGCGCATCTTCCTGGCTGTAGATCAGCGTCGCCTCGAACTTGATATCGGGCACTTCCTTGGCCGTCCCCGAGCAGGTCGCCACCGCGCCGCTGCACACACCCGTAAGATTGACCTCGACCTCGTCTGGACCGAACACGCTCGGATTGCCCTCGGCATGCCGTTTCACGGTCAGGACGGCCGTGAAGCGCTGCTGATCGACCTGGTAGGAGCCGCCATAAGTGAAGAAGCCATCGCGGCCCGAGATCCGCCCCTCGGTTAAATCCACGAGGCCGGTGCCCTGACCACGCGGGGTCCTGAACCAGGCAGCGTATTTGCCGTCTCTCAGCATGAAAAACATCCGTCGCAAAATTCAAACGTATTTGCGTCCAACTCTGGGGCGCCACAATGACCGATATGGCGCGCGTTCCGCCACGGTTAACGCCTCGCAAAGCCAATTCGTCAAATTGCCTTCGTCGCACGCGCGATGCCGGCGGCGACGTCAGAACAGTTCTATGCCGTCGTCCGCAGGCTCGACCGCCTCGACCCGGCGCGCGGCGGCAGTCGACACCAGCCCGAGGGCTTGCAGGAATTCCCGGTGGACGTCGCGCTCACGCTCCATCGTGTAGCGCGCAAAGAGAGCGTCGAGCATGGCCTCGTCCTGCGACTGCGGCCGATGCGCGCCCGCGCTTGCAGTCTCAAGGCGCACGGCAACCGTAGGCAGCGTTGCAGAGCTCTCGCCGAGCGAGCTCATCAGGCCTTGCGCCGAATTCATCAGGCCTTCGAACTCCGCGCCTTCATCGACAAGCCGGCTCATCAGCCTGCCAAGCCGTTCGTTACCGGCCTCGACCTCGCGCAGCGCCTGGAGGATCTGTGGCTCGAGATTGGCGAGCTGGGTGGGATCACCCTGGACGCGGAGCTCCTTCAACTTGTTGGCCGAACGCTCGATGCCGTCAAGCACGGGCCTCAAGCGCCCGGCGCCAGCCGAGACCTGATCGGCGGTCGCCTTGAGCTCGTTGGCGATGACGACGAAGGCGCTGCCGCGACTGCCGAGATGGCTGGCCTTGAGGCCGGCATTCATGCCGATCAGCGTAATGTCGACCGTGGCCTCGGCAAGACCCGCGATGGCCTGACGAAATTTCGCCAGCGTATCCTCGACGATCGCCAGTGCCTCGTCGACCGCGCGGCCCGCGCTCTCGCAGGTGGCGATCAGGGTCGAGGCCTGCGCCAGCGTATGCTTGATGCGGGCAAGGAACGATGACGAACCGCCCTCATCGCCGCCGAACAGCGAGCGGCCGTGACCCACGACACTGCTTGCATCATTTAGGATGGCCGACAACACCCGGATGATCTGACCGATGTCGCCACCGAACTCGCGTTGGGCATCCCGGAGCTGGGCCGCCTGCAACCGGCAGATCGCGCGCGCGCCATCATCGCTTGCGACCGGTTCGGGCACGAGACTCGGCGCCGATCCGGATGACAGGCGCAGGCCATGACAGACATGTTCGAGGCGTTGACGGGTGCTGTCGCCGGCCTGCAAGGAAATGATCGCGCTGCCGACCGCCTCGGCGATCTTCTTCGTGCTGCCGCTCGCGAGATCGGCGAGATGGCTGCTCTTGCCGCGCTGATCGCGCAGGCCGGAATAGGCAGCGCCGAGCTCGGCGCTCTCCGAAACAAGTTGACTCCCGTAGCGGCTCTCGAACTCCTTTTGCCGGCCGGATGCGGTGGCGACCGCCTCGGACAGGCGCTGCTGGTCCCGCGCGCAGCCTTCGATCGAACCCTGCACGGCCTTACCGAGATCGTAAGCCTCCTGCGTGAAGGCGAGAAAGCCCTCGCGATCACCGTCGAGCGAAGCTGCCTCGATTCGCGCGCTGCGCGCGATGATGGTGATCATCTGGATATGCTTGAACAGCGGCTTGAGCAGCGAGGACGCTTCTGCCGTGCTCTTGCCGATCGTCGTGAGCAAGGCGCTCTCGGCCGGCAATGCCCGCGCCAGCTCGCTCAACCGCGCCGCGATCTCCTGCAACGCGGTCGCGGCTCCCTCGATCTCCGCGCCGGAGAGTTCCTCGGAGAGATGAGCGAGACCCTGATTCAGCTCCTTAAAGATGATGTGGCCACGACCGAGCTGATTGCCGACGCGCGCAAAGACGTCCTCGATACGCGACGAGACGTCCTCGATCGCGACGATCGCATCAGTGAACGTGTTGGCTGGAACCGCGGACATTGCGATCAGCCCGCCACCGCGGCGGGCCCGGCCTGATACCAGAACATGATCTCGCGCGGGATGTGCTGCAGCGAAACCACCTTCTCGACGCCGCCATGGGCGATGGCTTCCTTGGGCATGCCGAACACGACGCAGCTTTCTTCGTCCTGCGCCCGAGTCGAGGCGCCGAGCTTGCGCATCTCCAGCATCCCACGTGCACCGTCATCGCCCATCCCGGTCATGATGACACCGAGCGCGTTGGCGCCGGCATGCTGGGCGGCCGAGCGGAACAGCACATCGACCGACGGACGATGCCGCGACACCGGCGGGCCGTCCTTGATCGCGATCTGATAGCGCAGACCGATGCGCTGGAGCAGCATGTGACGGGCGCCCGGCGCGATATAGGCCCAGCCCGGTAGCACCGGCTCGCCGTCCTCGGCCTCCTTGACCCGGATCTGGCAGACGCTGTCGAGACGTCTGGCGAAGGCGGCGGTAAAGCCTGCGGGCATGTGCTGGACGATCAGGATGGGAGGACAATGCGCCGGCAGCATATCGAGGACGTCGTTGAGCGCTTCCGTTCCCCCCGTCGATGCACCGATGCACACGATGCGTTCCGTCGTCGGCCGGACCTTGCCCTGCACCGGCGGCGGGATGATGGCGTCGGCGGTCAGCTTCTTCTCGATCACCCGCCGCTCCGTGCGCGGACGCACACGCGCGCGCGCTGCCGACTTCACGGATTCGCGCAGCCGTGTCGAACATTCGAGCAGCGCCTGTCGTGTGTCGATCTTCGGCTTGGGCACGATATCGACGGCGCCCGCCTCGAATGCCTCGAACATCACGTTCGAGCCTTCCTCGGTCAACGAGGAGCAGATGATCACGGGGATCGGGCGCTGCGCCATGATCTTGCGCAGGAAGGTCATGCCGTCCATGCGCGGCATCTCGAGGTCGAGGATCATGACGTCGGGGAGTTCGTCCTGGAGACGCCGCGCCGCCACGAACGGATCGGACGCGGTCCCCATCACTTCGATGTCGGGATCGTCATTGAGGATGGTCTGGAGGATTTGGCGCACCGACGCCGAATCGTCCACGATCAGCACGCGAACTTTCTCCTTCGGCATTTTGGGTGGCGCTCCAATCAGACTTGGAAAATGGTTGGTTGAACTTGCTTCAAACCCGGAACGGCACTGTGAATCATCGATTCCGAATGTCCGACCAGCAGATAGCCGCCCGGTCGCAAATGGCTGCACAATTGCTCGATCACCTTGCGCTGCGTCTCGCGCTCGAAATAGATCAGCACGTTGCGGCAGAAGATGATGTCGACGTCGCGGTCGACGGGATAGGACGCGTCCATGAGGTTCATCCGCATGAAATGCGTCATCCGCCGCAATTCCGGCGTCACCCGCACCTCGCCGCGCGACCTGTCCCGCGACGACAGGAAATATCTCTTCACGAAGTGCTCCGGCACCGGCGCCAGCACATCGCGAGTGTAGATCGCGGTCCTGGCGAGGCGCAGCACCGCGGTCGAGATGTCGGTCCCAAGGATCCGGAACTGAAACCGCGATCCGCTGTGCGTCATGTCGTCCAGCACCATGGCTGTCGTATAGGCCTCCATGCCGGTGGAGCTCGCCGAGCTCCAGACTTTCAGGTTCGCGTTCCTGCGTCCGTGCAGCTTGAGCAGCGCCGGGACCGCGACGTCCCGCATGAAGATGAAGTGTTGCGGCTCGCGGAAGAAATCGGTCTTGTTGGTCGTCACCACGTCGATGAGATGGGTCAGCTCGGTGTCGAAATGATCGGCCTCGAACAGATTGTCGACATACTCGTTGAGGTCGGAAAAATTCAGCGCACGCATGCGCTTGTGCAACCGTCCTTCCAGCATCAGCCGCTTGCCCTGCGGCAGCTTGATGCCGACCTGGCCCTCGATCAGCTCGGCGATGGTCCGGAAGTGACGGTCCGACAGATGCACGGCTGTATCCTGCACGGCAGGCATCATGACTGCCTGCCCCGGCCGGCAACGGCCACCTGCATCGCATATCGGGCCAGACGGGCCATCCTGATTCCTACTCTGCTACACAACGACCGAAGACACATCGGCCCGCCCACAAAGGGCGAACCGACGCCTCAAAATCCTAGCGCTGGAAATCGGCATCCCGATCGTCCTCGCCGTCGTTCATCTCGAATGCGAAACCGCCACCACCGGCAGCCTTCATGGCGCGCGCTGGCCTCGCCTGGGGCCTTTTGACTGGACGTTCGGCCGCTGCCATATGCGCGGCTTTGGTGCGCAACTGATTGACTGCCCGATCGATCGGCGCGGCCGCGTGGCCCTTCGCGCCGGATTCGATGCGGAAATAGGCGATCGTCGACTGCAACTGCTCGGCCTGAGAGGCGAGCTCTTCCGAGGTCGAGGACACCTGCTCAGACGCGCTGGCGTTCTGCTGGCCGACCTTGTCGAGCTGCTGGATCGCCTGGTTGATCTGGGCCGAGCCGACGTCCTGCTCGCGGCAGGCCGCGGTGATCTCCTCAACCAGTTCGGCGGTCTTCTTGATGTCCGGGACGAGTTTCCCAAGCATGGAACCCGCTTCCTGCGCCACCTTCACGGTTTCGACCGAGAGCGTGCCGATCTCGGCGGCGGCAGCCTGGCTGCGCTCGGCAAGCTTGCGCACTTCGGATGCGACCACCGCAAAGCCCTTGCCGTGCTCGCCGGCGCGCGCAGCCTCGACCGCGGCGTTGAGGGCAAGCAGGTCGGTCTGCCGCGCGATTTCCTGCACGATGGTGATCTTCTCGGCGATGGTCTGCATCGCGTTGACGGCGCGCCCGACCGCGGCACCGCTGGCTTCAGCGTCCTTGGCGGACTGCGCGGCAATCTTCTCGGTCTGGTTGGCATTGTCGGCGTTCTGCTTCACGTTCGATGCCATTTCTTCCATCGAAGAGGAGGCTTCTTCCGCGGACGAGGCCTGCTCGGTCGCGCCCTGCGAGAGCTGCTCGGCGCTCGCTGAAAGCTCCTGGCTGCCGGCGGAAACGTTCTGCGCCGCGGTCAGGGCTTCAGATACGATCTGCCGAAGCTTTTCAACCATGCGCTCGAGCGCGAGGCCCAGAGTATCCTTGTCCGACAGCGGCTTGGCCTCGACCATGAGATTACCGTGCGCGATCTCATTCGCGAGAGCGGCGGTGGCATTCAGATTCACCGTCATACCGTTGAGCGCCCTGACCAGATCGCCGACCTCGTCATTGCTGGAAACATCTATCTTCTGGCTGAGGTCGCCGATGCCGACCGCGTTGGCAAGGCCGACGGCACGGGAAAGACCGCGGCTGATATTCACCGCGATCCAGATCGCGGAGCCGACAGCCGCCAGGAGCGATACAATAATGATGCTGATCAATATGAGCTTTGCGCGAGCCGCGTCGCTCGCGGACTCCTCCGCCAGATCGGACATCGTCTTCTTCAAGTAACCGATATAGGCGGCGGACGTATTGATCGCCTCGACCGTATTGGCTCTGCCCTCGGTCGCGGCGATAACGCCAGCACGGATATTGCCGCCTTCCTTGACGATATCCGCGACCTGGCTCGTGATCTTCACAAGCCGTTCAGTCTGTGTCGCGAGGGCCGTCGGAGTAAACCCGGCCGCCGCCAGGGGAGCATTGGCCTGCTGCATGGCGTTCCGAAGCGCCGTCAGGCGCTCGTCCATGACCTTCATCCCAGCACTCAGATCGTCCATGCTGGACACTGAGAATGACAGCACGACTTGCCGTTGGGCTCGGACGCCTTCGAGCCTGATGGTCTGGAGCGCCATCAGCGCGTTGGCGCGCTCGATCGAAATCGGCATGTGGCTCACTTCGGCAGACAGGGCATCGATCGCGTCGTTCCAATCCTTCAACACCGGTTGACCATCGGAAGACCAGAGCTGGGCGCCTCGGTTGTTCGAATTCATCAGCGCGAATTTGATGATCGAATCCTCTGCGAGGTTCATCTTTTCATAGGCCGACGCAAACTTCTCGATCATTCGCTTGCCGGTCTCGCCCACGGCGCCGGCATACATGTCCTCTCGAAGGCGCGTCGCCTCCTGCCGATGCTGCTTGATCTCGTCGACCACCTTCTGCATCTCCGCGTCGGTTGACGCTATGATGATGTCCCGGTCGGCCCTTGCCTGCTCCAGGATGAAGTTCTGCAACTCGCCGGCCTTCTCGAGGCGCGCGGAACGATTGACCAGAAGGTCCGACGTATCGGCGAGCTGGGTAAGCTTCGTGTAGGCCAGCCCTCCTGTGATCGCCGACAGGATGATCACGACGCCAAAGGCGCCAGCCAGTTTCGCTTTAACGGTGAGTCTCATCGTGCATTCCTTGGTGTCGCTATTGCTTTTTGCAGTTCACGCAATACTGGGGCAAACTAAGAGGAGCCGCGCCTACGCCGCGACCGGGGATGCGGCATCGGCTTCGCGCTGCGTCGGCATATCCGTTCCGGCCATCAGGCGGGCCAGATCAAAGATGATCACGAACTTTTCGCCCTTCCGTCCGATTCCAGCGATGTATTCCGACTGCCAACGGCCACCGACCGAGGGAACAGGCTCCATGGTGCTCTCGTCGATATCTGTCACCTCGAACACGCAATCGGCGACAAAGCCGACACCGACCAAACGGTCATTCATCGGCACATCGAGGATGATGATGCGGGTTGCTTCGGTCGCAGTCACGCTTGGCAAGCCGAGTTTGATCCTGAGATCAACGATCGGATATCCGCTTCCGCGCACGTCGATCATGCCGAGCAGAAAGTCGGGCGCATGGGGCAGGCGCGAGATCGTCCGCATGTCGAGGATCTCGCGAACATTGCGGATGCTGATGCCGAATGTCTCGTTGGCGAGACCGAGCGTCAAGTATTGCGAGAATTCGGCCATGGTGCATCCACTCGGTCAGGTATTCCAAGAGCGCGGGTCCGGCACGCCGGACCAGCCGGTTAGCGTTGAAACTCCGCGTCGCGCTCGTCCTCGGTGCCGTCCATGTCGAAGGCAAACCCGCCACCGACCGCCACTTTCTGCGCCCGCGCCGGCCTCGCCGTGGGCTTTTTCGCAAAGCGATTGGCCGTCGCCATGCTGACCGCCTTGGCGCGAAGCTGACTGACGGCTCGGTCGACCGGCACTGCCGAGTTGGCTCGCGCGTTCTGATCGATGCGGAAGAACGCAATCGTCGACTGCAACTGTTCGGCCTGCGAGGCGAGCTCTTCCGACGTCGAGGACACCTGCTCGGACGCGCTGGCGTTCTGCTGACCGACCTTGTCGAGCTGCTGGATCGCCTGGTTGATCTGCGAGGAGCCGACGTCCTGTTCGCGGCAGGCCGCCGTGATCTCCTGGACAAGCTCCGCGGTCTTCCTGATATCGGGCACGAGCCTGGCCAGCATGCCGCCGGCTTCCTGCGCAACCTTCACGCTTTCCGTCGACAGCGTGCCGATCTCGGCAGCAGCCGCCTGGCTGCGCTCAGCGAGCTTGCGCACTTCGGAGGCGACCACCGCAAACCCCTTGCCGTGCTCGCCGGCGCGTGCGGCCTCGACCGCAGCGTTGAGCGCGAGCAGATCGGTCTGGCGCGCGATCTCCTGCACGATGGTGATCTTCGCGGCAATCGTCTGCATGGCTTCGACTGCGCGGCCGACCGCGGCACCGCTGGCTTCGGCATCCTTGGCCGATTGCGCGGCGATCTTTTCCGTTTGGTTGGCGTTGTCCGCATTCTGCTTCACGTTGGACGCCATTTCCTCCATCGAGGAGGACGCCTCTTCCGCCGAGGATGCCTGCTCGGTCGCACCCTGCGACAACTGCTCGGCGCTGGAGGAAAGCTCCTGGCTGCCGGCCGAAACGTTCTGCGCCGCGGTCAGCGCCTCCGACACGATCTGCCGGAGCTTCTCGACCATGGTCTCGAGAGCGATGCCGAGCTTGTCCTTGTCGGAGATACGCTTGGCTTCGACCGTGAGATTACCCCGCGCAATCTCGTTGGCGACCTCGGCGGTGGTGTTGAGGCTCGCGATCATGCGCTCCAGCGCGATACCCAGGGTGTCCTTGTCGGACAGGCGCTTGGCCTGAACCGCGAGATTGCCCTGGGCAACCTCGTCGGCAACCGCGGCAGTCTCGTTCAGATTGGCCGTCATCGTGTTCAGCGATTTGATGAGATCCCCGATCTCGTCATTGCTGGAAACATCGATCTTGCGTCCGAGATCACCGATCGCGACGGCGTCGGCAAGGCCGACGGCCTGAGTCAGGGCACGGCTGATGCTGAGCGCGATCCAGGTCGCGGCCCCCACGGCGATCAACAGCGATACAAGAGCCAGGACGAGAAGTGTGGTTTCCGCACGCGAGCCGTCCTGCCTGGCCTGTTCGGCCTGCTCGGCCATCGCCTTCTTCACATAGGCGACATAGGCGTTCGCTGCCTCCATGGCGACGGCAACGGCTTTGCGGCCCTCACCCATCGAGTGCTCGGCGGCCTTGCCCCTGTCCGTCCTGGCCAATTGCAAGGTCTGGTCCTGCGCGGCGGTCATCGCCGTATACGCGACGGCGAAGTTATCGAGGTATTTCCTGCCGGTCTCGGTGGCGATGGCGTAGATCTCGTCCTTCGTCTTCAGAAGCTGCTCGCGGAGCTTGCCGATCTCCGAAATGAAGCGCTCCGGGTCCTGCTCGGAAACCAGGATCGTGTTCTTCTCGGCCCGGACCTGTAGCAGGATGCCCTTCTCGATCTCTCCGGCCTTTTCGACCCGCTCCGAGCGGCTCAGCAGACCTTCGGCGGTGTTGACCATGTCGACTAGCTTCATGTAGCTGACCGCACTGGCGATCATGGACAACATGATGACGACGCCGAACGCGCTCGCAAGCTTTGCTTTGACCGTGAATCTCATAGTCAGCCTCGATTTTCTCGTTCTCGAATGGGTTGCCTGGGCTTGAGCACGCATGACTGTGATGAATTCAGGCGGCGCGAGGCGCATCCATCAGCGCGTCCCGCGCTTCCGGGATCTCGTCCCTCGTCATGAGCTTGGCGAGATCGAAGATGACGATGAACTTCTCGCCCTTGCGGCCGATGCCGGTGGCATAGTCGGATTGCCACTTGCCTCCCACGTCCGGAATCGGCTCGATGGCCTCGTCGTCGATGTCGGTCACCTCGAACACGCAATCGGCGACAAAGCCGACACCGATCAAACGGTCATTCATCGGCACATCGAGGATGATGATGCGGGTTGCTTCGGTCGCAGTCACGCTTGGCAAGCCGAGTTTGATCCTGAGATCGACGATCGGATAACCGATTCCACGCACGTCGATCATGCCGAGCAGAAAATCGGGCGCGTGGGGCAGGCGCGAGATCGTCCGCATGTCCAGGATTTCACGAACGTTGCGGATGCTGATGCCGAATGTCTCGTTGGCGAGACCGAGCGTCAAGTATTGCGAGAATTCGGCCATGGTGCATTCACTCGGTCAGATTTCCCAAGAGCGCTGGTCCGGCTTCCACCGGACCGGCTGATCAGCGTTGAAACTCCGCGTCGCGATCGTCCGCGGCGCCGTCCATGTCGAAGGCAAATCCACCCCCACCCGCAACCTTCAGCGCGCGCGCAGGTTGGCGGACCGGCGCGGGCTTCTTCGCACCCCGGTCCGTCGCCGCCATATGCTCAGCCTTGGCGCGGAGCTGCTTGACGGCACGGTCGATCGGCATGGCTGCCGCCTGCTCTCTGCGAGCCGCGTGCTCAATCCGGAAGAACGAGATCGTCGACTGCAACTGCTCGGCCTGCGAGGCAAGCTCTTCGGAGGTCGAAGAGACCTGCTCGGACGCACTGGCGTTCTGCTGGCCGACCTTGTCGAGCTGCTGGATCGCCTGGTTGATCTGGGCGGAACCGACATCCTGCTCACGGCAGGCCGCTGTGATCTCCTCGACGAGCTCGGCGGTCCTCTTGATGTCAGGCACGAGCTTTGCGAGCATGTCGCCGGCCTCCTGAGCGGCTTTCACCGTCTCCGTGGACAGCGTGCCGATCTCGGCGGCGGCGGCCTGGCTGCGTTCGGCGAGCTTGCGCACCTCGGAGGCGACCACCGCAAATCCCTTGCCGTGCTCGCCGGCGCGCGCGGCCTCGACCGCGGCGTTCAGAGCCAGCAGATCGGTCTGGCGCGCGATCTCCTGCACGATGGTGATCTTTTCCGCAATCGTCCGCATCGCACCGACCGCACGGCCGACAGCCACGCCGCTGGCTTCGGCGTCCTTGGCCGACTGCCCGGCGATCTTCTCGGTCTGGCCGGCGTTGTCGGCGTTCTGCTTCACGTTTGAAGCCATTTCCTCCATCGACGAAGAAGCTTCTTCGGCCGAAGAGGCCTGCTCGGTCGCGCCTTGCGACAATTGCTCGGCACTGGCGGAGAGTTCCTGGCTGCCGGCAGAAACGTTCTGGGCAGCGGTGAGTGCTTCGGTCACCACCTGACGGAGCTTCTCGACCATTGCATTCAGCGAGCGGACGAGGTCGCCGATTTCATCATTGCTGGTGACTGCGATCGTTTGGCTGAGATCGCCACCGGCCACCGCGCCGGCAAGGTTGACCGCGCGCAAGACGGCACGGCTGATGCTGAGGGCCATCCAGATTGCCGAGCCGGCGCCGATCAGGAGCGACAGCGCGAGCACGCCGATCAACAGCACCTTCGCACGATAGGCGTCCTGCGCGGACTCGGCAGACTGCTCCGCCATCTGCTTCTTCACGAGCGTGATATAATCGCTGGATGTCGCGATGGCGTCGGCGGCATTCACCCTGCCTTCGGCAGCCGCGAGCGCGCTCGCGCGAATGTTTCCGCCTTCCTTCACGATATCGGACACACGGGAAACGACGCCCGAAAGGCGCTCGGTCTGGGCTATGGCACCCGTCGGCGGCAGGCCGGCCGCGGCAATCGCCGCAGCGCCCTGTCTGGCCGAAGCCTTGAGCGCCTCCTCCTGTTCGCCGATCGCCTTCATCGTCGCGTTCAGTTCCTCCATGCTCGAGGCTGAAAAAGACAATGCGACCTGGCGCTGGAGACGGACGCCTTCAAGCCTGATGGCATGGGCGGCCAGAATGGCATTGCTCTTCTCGGGCGAGGTCGGCATGCGGTTCAGTTCGGCGAGAGCCACGTCGAGCGAGTCGTTCCACTGCTTCGAGATCGGCGCTCCTTCCGCCGTCCAAAGCTGCGCTCCCCGATAATTCGAATTCTTCAACGCGAGGCCGATGATCGCATCCTCGTCGGCATTCATTTTTTCATAGGCGGCGTAAAATTTGTCCAGCAGGCGTTTTCCAACGTCTGAAGCGCTGGCTTTGACGTCGTTGAGAAGGCGATTTGCGTCGGCGCGATACTTCTTGATGTCCTCGGCCAGCTTCAACATTTCGGCATCGGTGGACGCGAGAATGATGTCGCGCTCGGCTCTCGTCTGGTAAAGGACGTTATTTTGCAGCTCGCCCGACTTGTCGATCCGCGCCGCGCGCTGCACAAGATCGGCAGACGTTTCAACCTGGTCGGCAAGCTTCAGGTAGGCCAGTCCGCCCGTGAACGCCGAAAGTATGATGATCGCCCCAAACGCAGACGCGAGCTTCGCCTTGATGGTGAACCGCATATCGAGCCCCTAGTCCTTTTGGCCCCCCAGGGACCTCATTTCAATTCAGGATGCGTTCCATGTTTGGAACGATGACGAACTCTTCACGCCACTTGGTGATGAAGCGGATGAACTCCGGCTTCCAATGCATGCCGACGCGCGGCGTCTGCTGCACGTCGGTCTGCGAAATCTCGGTGACCTCATAGACCTTGTCGGCGGTGACGCCGACCAGCACCGGCTCGCTGTCGATCTCGATCTCGATGACGACGATGCGCGTATCGGCAGAATCCTCGGTCTGCGGCATGCCGAAGCGGATGCGGAGATCAGCGAGCGGAATGACGTTGCCGCGCACGTTGATCACGCTGGGAACAAAGGAACGCGCACCGGCCACCTTCGTCACTGGAACGGGGTCGATGATCTCGCGCACGAGGCCTGCGTCGAGTGCGAACTTCTCCTCGCCAAGGCCGATCATCACGACCTGCATCGCGTCGGCCCGATGCTCGCCGGCCAAACCATCGTTCATTACGCCGCCTCGCTGATGTGTTTTTCGACCTTCGACTGCGCCAGCGCGACGAGCTGCGCGACGTCGAGGATCAGCGCGGCCGTGCCGTCACCCAGAATGGTCGCGCCGGAGAAGATCGTGACGTCCGAATGCAGCTTGGAGAGCGACTTGATCACGGTCTGGTGGTTGCCGATGATCTGGTCGGCGACCAGCCCGACGCGGCTTTCGCCGGTCGAGATGATGATCGTCTTCTGGTGCCGGTCGGGCGATCCCGACGAGGACATGATCTCGCGCAGCCTGAGGAAAGGCACGAGGTTGCCGCGTATATTGAGGAAGTTGCGGCCACGGGAGCGCTCGTCCTCGGCCGTCAGCTCGACGCATTCCTCGACCGCCGACAGCGGAATGATGTAGCGGCCTTCACCGACGCGGATGAGAAGGCCTTCGATGATCGCGAGCGTCAGCGGCAGGCGCAGCGTCACGGTCGTGCCCTGGCCCGGCCTGGTCGTCAGGTCGATCGAGCCGCGCATGTTCTCGATGGTGCGCTTGACCACGTCCATGCCGACGCCGCGGCCGGACAGCGCCGAGATCGTCTGCGCGGTCGAGAAGCCCGGGTGGAACAGGAACTGGTGGATCTCGTGATCGGACAGCGTGGCGCCGACCGCGATCAGCCCCTGCTCTTCTGCCTTGGCACGGATACGCGCGGTGTTGAGACCGCCGCCATTGTCCTTGACGGTCACGAGCACCTGCGCGCCGGAATGGACGGCGGCGAGCTCGATCCGACCCTGCTCGGTCTTACCGTTGGCGGCGCGCGTTGCGGTGTCCTCGATGCCGTGGTCGATGGCGTTACGGATCAAATGCACCAGCGGATCGGCCAGGCACTCGATCATGGTCTTGTCGAGCTCGGTGTCCTCGCCCGTGGTGACGAACTCGACCGGCTTCGACAGATCGCGCGAAAGATCGTGAATCAAGCGGCGGAAGCGGCCGAACAGCGAGCCGATCGGCACCATGCGCGCGCCTATCGTGGTGTCGCGCAAGGAGGAGGCGAGGCGCTCGATTTCCTCGGCGATCATCTTGATCGAGAGATCGGAGCCGGAGGCAGCGAGCTGGGTCAGCCGCGCCTGTGCGATGACGAGCTCGCCGACCCGGTCCATCAGTTCGTCGAGACGCTCGGCCTGGACGCGAACGGTGGCGATGTCGCGCTTGCTCTCGGGCTTCGGCTCCGGCTTCGACTCAGGCTTGGATTCAGGCTTGGATTCAGATTTGGTCTCCGCCTTTGCGACGGGCTGCACGGCGACGGGCGCAGCAACAGCCTCAACCACCGGCGCAGGCGTCTCCACTACCCCGGCCGATTCCTCGTCGAGGAGAAGGAACAGTGGCGCCGGCGGCGCTTCGACATGCTCCAGCGGTGCGAGCGTGAGCTTCATCTCGTCCTGGACGAACATGAAGACGTCGTCGATCGCGTCCTTGTCGCAGGCCGCGTGCAGCTTGACGTCCCACTTCAGATAGCAGTCTTCCGGGTCCATCTCATCGAGGAACGGGATGCCGTCGGTGATCGGCACGACGAAGCAGGGGCCGAGCTTGCAGAGATCTTCCAAGAGATCGAGCGGGTTCGAGCCGTTGCGCAGGATATGGGATTCGAATTCCAGAAAGAGATGCCAGCCGGCCTGCTTGCTCTCGGCGGGAGCCAGCGGCGGCGCTTCCGCGATCTCGGCGACCGGCGCGGCGGGCTGGTCGGACAACACGAAGCGTTTGAGGTCGTCGAGAATGCCGTCGCCGATGACGTCGTCGGTCGACTGCGGATCCTCGATCAGCGCGCGGATATAGTCCTTGGCGGCGAGCGCGACCGAGATCAGCTCCTGGGTCGGCTTGATCTCGCCCTTGCGGACGCGGTCAAAGGCGGTCTCGAATTCGTGGGTGAAGGAGGCGACCTTGTCGAAGCCGAACATGGCGCCCGAGCCCTTGATGGTGTGCAGGGCGCGGAAGGCGGAGTCGACCAGTTCGCGGTCGTCGGGACGCAGGCCGAGGTCGAGCAAGGCCCCTTCCAGGACTTCGAACAGCTCGCTGGCTTCCTGGCGAAAGACCTCGGTCGGGTCCATGACGTTCATGCGCGCACCAGTTTTGCGACGACGGCCAGCAATTGCTCCGGCTTGAACGGCTTTGTGATCCAGCCGGTGGCGCCGGCGCTTTTGGCTTCCTGCTTTACCGTGTCGTTGGATTCAGTCGTCAGGAACACGATGGGCATGCCGACCGCGCTCGGCAGCTTGCGCAGCGCCCGGATCAGCTCCAGCCCGTTCATGACGGGCATGTTGAGGTCGGTGATCACAAGATCGAGCTTGCCGGCCTGCGCCTTGGCAAGCCCCTGCGCGCCGTCACCGGCCTCGATCACGCTGTGACCGGCCGGCTCGAGCACGACCTTGATCATCTGCCGGATACTTGGGGAGTCGTCGACGGTCAGAATCGTGGCCATTAGGTGCCATCTTTCTTTTGCGGAAAATGCTGATCGATCATCGCGTCGCTCGAGAAGCCAGCGCGGCGAAGGGTATTGCGCAGAGATTGGGAGAATGAGGTGAGCACCACCGGGCGGCCCTGGGCCTCACCGGTCTTGGCGGTCGACAGCAGAAGCTGGATCGAGGTCACGTCGGCCTTGTCGACGTTGGAGCAGTCGATCTCCAGTCGGTCCTGCCGGCCGAAAGCCTCGCGAATGAGGTCATAGACGCTGCGGATCGCAGCGATGCTGCAATCTGCAGGCAGCCGTAGGGACCACTTCGGCTCAGTCACATCAGACGACATCCGTCCCCCAAATTCCCCGGGATTCGCTGCACGCATGGCGAGAATCCCGCGCGACAACTATTCGCGAAGGAGAGTGTGCAAACCCCTAACGGCTCCCACCGTACAACTACGGGTCACAAACCGAAAAACTTCCCGTTTGCATGCAGACGTGCATAGCGCGCTCGAATCGCATGCGCTGCGCGCAACCTTGAGGCTGCTCGCCGCGGCATGGATGTTTGCTCCGCGTTAAATTGCACCCGCTATTCGTTGAGGTCATGCCTCGCTATCCGAACGAGCCCGGCCGCCGATGCTGACCCAAGCGCTTCTGGTTGATGACAGCCGCTCTGTCCTCAATTTCCTGAAACGGCATATCGAAGCGGAAGGCCTGGTCGAGGCCACGGCCTTCCTTGACCCCGTCGAGGCGCTAGCCTGCGCGCGCGACCGCGTGTTCGATCTCGTGCTGGTCGACTACGAGATGCCGCATATGGACGGCATCAGCTTCATCCGCACCTTCCGCACCCTGCCGGGCTGCGCCGACATCCCGATTGCGATGATCACCTCGCGACAGACCGATGACATCAAGATGGAAGCGCTGCAGGCCGGTGCAACCGATTTCCTGCCTAAGCAGCCGCAAAGCGTCGAGATGACGGTGCGCCTGCGGAATTTGATTCAGCTTGGTGCAGCCGTGCGCAAGCTCAACGATCGCGCCGCGCATCTGGCCAGCGAAGTCGCGGCCGCAACACGCAAGCTTGGCGAGCGCGAGGAGGAGATCATCCTGCGGCTCGCGCTCGCGGTCGAATATCGCGACAACGACACCGGCGAGCACACGCTGCGGGTCGCCCGGTACAGCCGGGTCATCGCCGAACAATTGGGCCTGCCGCCCCGGCTCTGCCGCGACATCTATCTTGCCGCGCCCTTGCATGACGTCGGCAAGGTCGCCATTCCCGACCATATTCTCCTCAAGCCCGGCCGGCTGACCGACGAGGAGATGACCGTGATCCGCACCCACGCGACGATCGGCGAGAAGATTTTGGCCGACTCCAACTGCGAGCTGATCCAGCTCGGTGCGCAGATTGCCGCAGGCCATCATGAGCGCTGGGACGGCGCTGGCTATCCGAACGGGCTCAAGGCGGACGAGATCCCGGTCGCCGCGCGCGTGGTCGCGGTTGCCGACGTCTTCGACGCGCTGACGACGCGGCGACCATATAAAGAGCCGATGCCGCTCGAGGTCGCCCGCGACTATCTGGTCGAAAACCAGGGACGGCAGTTCGACCCGGCCTGTGTCGAGGCCTTTCTGTCGCGCTGGGAGGAGGTCGTGGAAATTGCCGCCGGGCAGCCTGCGACGCCGTCGCAGAGATCCGAGGCCGTCCTCTCACCCTTTATACAAGGCGCGATACAAGGCGAGACCGGAAGCCGTCCGAACCAGGACCACACGCCCGAGGCCGCCGCGGCGGTGTGACATCGCGCATCGTGTAACGGTTTGCCAAAGCTCCGTTTTCTGCCATCACGGGTTTGAACCTCTTCCTGCTAGAGTGGACCAATAACAAGAGTGATTCTGATCACACTTGCCTGTGCCATCCGCTGCTAAGCTTCTGGCCAGGGCGGGGATCAATTGCATATCGTTCGAATTGGATGGGAAAGCCCATGAGAAGCCTGATCGGCACCATTGTCGGCGTGTTTTGTTTCGCCGCCCCCGCCATCGCGGAAACGCCGGCCGCGATCGTCGAGGACGTGCAAGGCAAAGTCGACGGCGTCGAGTTCATGGACTATGTGGCGCCCGGCAAGATCATCAAGCTCGGACCCAAGGCAGGCATCACGCTCAGCTATCTCAAATCCTGCCTGCGCGAGACCATCAGTGAAGGCGTCGTCCTGGTCGGCGCCGAGCAGAGCACGGTCCAACTCGGCAATGTGCAGCGGGTCAAGGTGCCCTGCGACGCCAGCGCGGCGCAGCTCTCCGAACGCGAGGCGAACCAGAGTGCAGCGACCACGTTCCGCACCATGCGATCCGACGGCAAGGCAGCGCCGACCAAGTTGCCGACGATCTACGGCACAGCGCCGCTGATCCAGGCCAAGAGCGGCAGCACGCTGGTGATCGAACGCACCGACGGCAAGGAGCCCACGATCAGCGTTCCGCTCAAAAGTGACAACATGGTCGGCGGCAAGTTCTATGACTTGACCAAGACCGGGAAGTCACTGACCCCGGGCGGAACCTATCTCGCAACGCTCGGCACCAAACACTACGCCTTCCAGGTCGACGCGAGCGCAACCTCGTCGCCGACGCCGATCGTCGGCCGTCTGCTGCGGTTCGAATAGCCGACCCGCGATGCGGCGGATCGGCAGGCGGGACATTGTTGCAGCGATCCTGATTGCGCTCCTTGCGGGCGCGCTCTTCACGTCCCCCCCGCTCCAGACGCTCCAGGGACTCTCCCTCGACATCCTCACGGCCTTGCGCTGGAAGCTGATCGGCGACCGCCGCGATGCCGCGTCCTCGCCGGTCGTCGTGGTAGCGATTGATGGGGAGACCTACAACACCCCGCCGTTCAAGGGATCGCCGACGCAGACCTGGACGCGCGAGATCGGCCGGGTGCTCGGCAGCATCACGGAGGGCGGCGCCAAGGTCATTGGCTTCGACGTGATCTTTCCAAGCTCGATCGAGCAATCGGAGATTCCGTTTGGCGACGCGTCGCTCGGCGCCCGCATGAAGGGCTTCGACCGGGATTATCTGATTGCCCTGCGGCAGATGTCCGACAGCGGCAAGCTGGTGCTCGGCGAAGTCCAGAGCAAGGACCATCCGGACAGACCCTACCGCGCGCAACAACTGGCGGTGAAGAACAACATCCGCGCCCTCAACGTGTATACGGACATCGACGACGTAATCCGGCGGATGCCGCTGAGCTTCTCGATCGAGGGCAAACCGGTCCCTGCGATGGCTGCCGAGCTGGCCGCACGCGCGCTCGGCGCACAGCCCGAGACAGCGCCGTCCGGCGCAACGGAGCTGTCCGGCTATGCCATCCCGAGCGCGGTGCCGAATACGCTCACGCTCAACTTCCGCGGCGTAGGGCGCGACGTTCCGACATATTCATTTGCCGACCTGCGCGCCTGCGTCGACAAAGGCGACCGCGATTTCTTCCGCCGCGCATTCGACGGCAAGGTCGTTCTGCTCGGCACCATCCTCAATTTCGAGGACCGCAAGCTTACCTCGGTGCGGCTGTCCGGCGGATATGACGGGACGCCGGGCGCACGATGTGCCCTGCCCGCCCCGGCACAAGCGGCGCTGCAAGCGCGCAGCGACATCGCCGGCGTCCTCGTGCATGCCACGGCGGTCCGAAATCTGATGGAACGCGATGCCGTGACCGAGCTCGGCTTTCCCCTGCGAACCATTCTGACGATCGTGTTCGCGGCGCTCGCCGCACTGGCGGCGTGCCTGCTGGCGCCCACGGGAGCCGCCGTCGCCTGGCTCGCGCTTGTCGTCGTCTATGCAGGTCTCGCCCTTGCCCTGTTCGAACGTGCAGTCGCGTTGCCCCTGACCGAACCTGCGCTGGCAGGCCTTGCCGCACTCGCGATGATGATCGGCTTCCGCTTCATCATCGCTGATCGCGAGGAACGTTTTCTGCGCAAGAGCTTTGCGTTCTATCTCGCGCCCGAGGTGATCAACAGCATGGTCACCTCCGGCAAGATGCCCGTGCTCGGCGGCGAGATGCGCAACATCACCATGTTCTTCTCCGACCTCAGCGGTTTCTCGTCGATTGCCGAGAAGATGACGCCGGGCGAGCTGGTCGCCTTGATGAACGAATATCTGTCCGCGATGACCGACATCATCGAAAGCCATGGCGGCTATGTCGACAAATATATCGGCGATTCCATCGTCGCCATGTTCGGCGCCCCGGCCGACGATCCCGATCATGCACGCAACGCAGTTGCGGCCGCGCTGCAATGCCGCGACCGGCTGGAGGAGCTCAACGACAACCATCCGGCATTCAAGAGCCGCGGGCTCGCCCACCGTATCGGGCTGAACAGCGGCGAGGCCGTGGTCGGCAATATCGGCTCGCGCCGCCGCTTCAACTACACCGTGATGAGCGACACCGTGAACCTCGCTTCGCGGCTCGAAGGCGCCAACAAATATTTCGGCACGACGATCATGGCCTCGGAAATGACCGTGAACCAAAGTCGTGGCGCTTACACATGGCGCGAGCTGGACACGGTCAGGGTGCAGGGACGCGACGAGCCGATCCGCGTGTACGAGCCACTGGCCGACATGAACCAGGAGACGCAAGAGCAAGGCCTGCGCGCGGCGACCTACGCCAGGGGACTTGCATGCTGGCGCGCGCGCGACTTCGCGCAAGCCGCCGATGTGTTCGAAAGCGCGGCCGTCGACGATCCGCCGTGCAGATACTTTGCCATGCGTGCCCGGGCTTTGGCGGCCAAACCGCCACCAGCGGACTGGACGCCAGTGAATACGCTGGAAGGGAAGTAGGTCGCCCTAAAACGGCAGTCCCACATAATTCTCCGCAAGCAGGCGCTGCGCGGCCTCTGACGAAAACAGATAGTCCAGCTCCGTCTGCTGAAGCCGGTCCTCATAGTCGGAACGATCCGGAAAACGATGCAGCAGCATCGTCATCCACCACGAAAAGCGCTGTGCCTTCCAGATTCGCGCCAGCGCCTTGGCCGAATAGCCTTTGAGCCCGGAATCGTCGCCGTGCTGATAATGCGCGAGCATCGCGTGGTAGAGATAGTAGATGTCGGAGGCGGCGCTGTTCAGCCCGCGCGCGCCCGTCGGCGGCACGATGTGCGCGGCGTCGCCGGCCAGGAACAGGCGGCCATAGCTCATCGGCTCGGCAACGAAGCTGCGCAGGGGCGCAATGCTCTTCTCGATCGAGGGTCCGGTGATCAGCCGCGTGGCAACTTCGTCCGGTAATCGGCGCTTCAGCTCGGCCCAGAACGCATCGTCGGACCAGTCCTCGACCTTGTCGGTGAGCGGCACCTGGACGTAGTAGCGGCTCAACACCTGTGAGCGCAGCGAACAGAGCGCAAAGCCGCGATCGTGCTTCACATAGATCAGCTCCGGCGATACCGGCTTGGTCCGCGACAGCACCCCTAACCAGCCGAACGGATAGACCTTCTCATATTCGCGCAGAACGTCGTTCGGGATCGACTTGCGGCTGACGCCGTGAAAGCCGTCGGCGCCGACGATGTAGTCGCAATCGACCCGGATGACCTGCCCGTTCGAACGATACGTCACGTAAGGCCGTTCCGACGTCAGATCGTGCGGCGTCACGTCCTCGGCATTGTGCACGACGCTGCCACCGAGCCGATCACGCGCCTCGTAGAGGTCACGCGTCAGTTCGGTCTGGCCGTAGACAAGCACCGAATTGCCGCCGGAATGCTTGTGCAGGTCAATGTGCGAGAGCACGCCGTCATGGGCGATCTCGAATCCTCCGTGGATCTCGCCTTCGCGGTCCATTCGCTCGCTGCACCGCGCCTCGCGCATCAGCTTGGCGAAGCCGTGCTCGAGCACGCCAGCGCGGATGCGGGCCAGCACGTGGTCGCGGCTGTATTTCTCCAGCACGACGGTGTCGATGCCCTTCAGGTGCAGGAGCTGGGACAGCAGCAGCCCGGACGGCCCGCCGCCGATGATGCAGACCTGAACTTTCATTTTTTCATCCTCCCGTCTGCACGTTTTTTGTAGATTCCGTAGCCCGGACCGATGGAGGGTTTCGCTATTGTCTTGTACAATTCGAACATGAGAACCGCAGCCCCCGCCCCGGCCATCCGGGTCTACAACCTGTTCGGAGAGTCCGGCGATTTGCCGGACGTGGTCCACTGCGAGACGATTGCGTCCCGCTCGGTGCTGCACGACTGGACGCTGGCCGTGCACCGGCATGCCCGGCTGCACCAGGTGCTGCTGATCGAATGCGGCGGCGGCGAGGCGACGCTCGATGGCCGCGTGGTGCCGCTGAAACCTATGCAGATCGTCAACGTGCCGGTCGGCCACGTCCACGGCTTCCGCTTCGTGCCGGACACCCAGGGCTGGGTGCTGACCATCGCGGCGGAAATTCTGGACGAAGCGCTGCTCGCAGCCGAAGGCCTGCGCGGCGCACTGTCGCAATCGGCCGTGGTGCGCGGCTCGCCGCAGATCCGCGCCACCATGAAGCAGATCTTTGCCGAGCACGCCGCACGCCATTTCGGCCGCGCACATGTGCTGCGGGCATTGTCGGCGGCCATGATCGGACTAGTGGCGCGTGCGCTCACAAGCGAGAGCGGCAGCAATGGCATTGCGGAATCCGGCCTGTTCCGTCGCTTCGAGGCCTTGCTGGAGCAGCATCATCTGGAACGCTGGAGCGTGGTCGACTACGCCAAGGCGCTATCGATCACGCCCACCCATCTCAACCGCGTGACGCGCGCAGCGACCGGCGATACCGCCTCGCATCTGATCCTCAATCGATTGATCCGCGAGGCGCGGCGCAACCTCGTCTACACCAACCTGCCGATCTCGACGATCGCCTATGCGCTCGGCTTCGAGGACCCCGCTTATTTCAGCCGGGTCTACGCTGCTGCGACAGGCCTGTCACCGCGCGACTTCCGCGCTCAGCTCCATGGCGGCGAATAGCAAGCCTGGTCCAATTCAGGAGCCGAACCTACGGCGATAGTCCTGTGGCGCGGTGGCCAGCACGCGCAAAAAGCTGCGGCGCATGGTCTCCTCCGACCCGAAGCCGCAGCGCTGGGATATCCGCTTCACCGGCTGGCGCGTCTCCGAAAGCATCCGCCGGGCAGCTTCTACCCTCAATCGCTCGATGGCGCGCAGCGGCGTCAGGCCGGTGGCTCTGGCGTAATGCCGGCTGAAACTGCGTTCGCTCATGCCGGCCTGGCGCGCCAGTCTGGACAGCGACAGGTCGCCGGCGAGATGCGTGTTGATCCAGTCGTGCAGTCCGCCGAATTCGTCCTCGGCCGATTGCAGCGACAGCGCCTCGCTGAACTGCGCCTGACCGCCCGGCCGCTTGAGGAAGACGACGAGATAGCGCGCCACGGCGAGGGCCGTGGTGCGGCCCAGATCCTCCTCCACCAGCGCCAGCGCGAGGTCGATGCCGGCCGTCACCCCTGCCGACGTCCAGATTGTCCCATCGCGTATGAAGATCGGATCGGACTCGACGCGTATGGCAGGGAAGCGTCGCGCGAGCTCCGCGCAGTAGGACCAATGCGTCACCGCGCGCCGCCCGTCGAGCGCGCCGGATGCACCGAGCAAAAATGCACCGGTGCAGACCGACGCTACGCGCCGCGCCTTCTTCACGCGCTGCCGCAGCCAATCCAGCAGCGCCGGATCGGAGGCGGCAAGGTCGACACCCGGGCCACCCGCGACCACCAGCGTATCCAGCACACTTGTGCCGCGCGGAAGCGGCTCTGTTGCAATCTCCAGTCCCGACGACGCCGCTACCCGCACACGATCTTTCGCCACCACCCGAAGGGTATAGGGCGGCGTTCCGCCGGCCTCCACGACCTGCTCGTTGGTGGTCGCGAACACCTGGAGCGGCCCGGTGACGTCGAGCAACTGCACCGCCGGGTAGGCCAGCACTTCAATCACGCGAGCGGCGTTACCCCGACCAGAAAGGCGTGCATCGCGAGACATGGAACTTGGCGGGAAACGAGGGGACTTTGGCATCTCAGCCACAGCGTGCCCCGTTAGGTTGCGGCTGTCCAGCTTCGAATTGAGAGCAACCCATGATCCCGCATGAGACGCACCTGCAAATCGGATCCCTGCTGTTCGACGGCCTCGATCAGATCGATCTCACCGGCCCTTTCGAAGTGCTGTCGCGCATTCCTAACGCGACCTATCGCGTCTACGCCAAAACGACCGCCCCCGTTCGCGACGTCAGGGGCTTGCACCTGACGCCGGATGCGACGTTTACCGACGCACCCCGGCTCGATGTGCTTCATGTGCCGGGCGGCTTCGGCCAGGAAGGCGTGATGGAGGACGACGAGGTTCTCGCCTGGATCCAGCGGCAGGCTGCGGGTGCGCGCAGCGTATTTTCAGTTTGCACCGGCGCTCTGCTGCTCGGCGCGGCGGGACTGCTCAGGGGACGGCGGGCGACGACCCATTGGGCTTCATTTCACCTGCTGCCATTGTTCGGTGCCATTCCCGTCAACGAACGGGTTGTGATCGACGGCAACTGGATCTTTGCCGCCGGCGTCACCGCCGGCATCGACGGGGCCCTGCGGCTCGTGGCCGAACTCCGCGGCGACGACGTCGCGCGCGCGATCCAGCTCTACATGCAGTATGCGCCGGAACCGCCGTTCGACAGCGGCACGCCGGAGCGTGCGCCCGTCGCCATCCTCGACCAGGCGAAACGTGCTGTGGCCGACATCACGGCGCAACGAGAGGCGACCGCCCGGCGGGTGGCCGCGAGGCTCGGGATCGCCCCGTTCAATGGCTAATTCGCAAGACCTCACATTCGATCAATCAAAGGAGAGAGCATGATTACGAAGACCTTCACGAAGACCGCCCCGCCGGAATGGCTTCTCGCGATGTGGAAGGAAATCGACAACAAGACGTTCGGCAAGGGGTTCGACTGTTTCGCAGAAGATGCGATCTGCAATCTCGGTGTCGCCGACTGGCACGGCCGCGAAGCAATCCGCAATAATTTGCGGCAGTTCATCGACCGCGGCTTCACCGCGCTGCACGACGTTGTCGAGTTCTGGGACAGCCCTGAGCTCAAGATCTTCCACGGCAAGGTCGCGATGCGCTTCGACGATCCCAACATCGCAGCCGTGCGGCCAACGATGGTCCATTTCTTCTATATGGACGAAAGGGATCCTACCAAGGTCAAGCACTGGATCGGCGCCGTGGGGCCGACCGACTTCTAGCTTGCGCGTTGCGACAACGGGATCGGCCCCATCTTCGGATGGGGCCGATCCATTTTGGGTGGGATCAATCAGACGTCGAAGAACACCGTCTCGTCGGGCCCCTGCAAATTGATCGTGAAGGAATACACGATCTTGCCGGCCCGCTCGCTGCGGGTGGCAATCAGCGTCTTGCGGCGGACCGGCGGCTCCACGAGATTGAGCACGGGATCGGCGGCATTCGCGGCCTCTTCATCGGAGAAATAGAGCCGCGTGTTGAGGCCGATATTGATACCGCGCGCGACGATCCAGATGTTGACGTACGGCGCGCATTTGCGGCCCGCTCTGTCGATGATCGCGCCCGGCTTGATGGTCTCGAACGTTACCAGCCCGCTCTCGAAATCGGAGCCGGCGCGGCCCCAGCCGCGGAAATCTTCGTCCAGCGCGCCGGCCGAGCGATCGGCCGGATGGTTATAGCGGCCGGCCGCGTTGGCCTGCCAGATCTCCAGCAGCACGTCGCGCAGCACCGTGCCGCTGCCGTCGATCACCTTGCCTTCCAGCGTGATGTGTTCTCCAAGCGTGTTCGGCGTCACCAGCACGTTGGAAAAATTCTTGTCAAAGATGTCGAAGCCGGCCATGGCCGGGATCAGGCCGATATGGACGTAGGGCCCGGCAGTCTGCGAGGCGGTTTCCTTGAGATAGTTGAGCGGCTGCGGCATGGGCTCAGTTCCCCTCGGTGCGATTTTCGAAATAGGTGGAGCGCTGGCCGCGCAGCACGATGTCGAAGCGGTAGGCGAGAGAGTCGAACGGCGTCGAGGCATTGAGGTCGAGCGGCGCCACGAGGCGGTCGAGGGCATCCTTGTCCGGGATCGTCGTCAGGATCGGGCAGACCGGGATCAGCGGATCGCCCTCGAAATACATCTGCGTGATCAGCCGCTGCGCAAAGCCAGAGCCGAACACCGAGAAGTGGATGTGGGCGGGACGCCAGCTGTTGACGAAGTTGCGCCAAGGATAGGGCCCGGGCTTTACGGTGCGGAAATAATAGTAGCCGGCGTCATCGGTCAGCGCGCAGCCGCAGCCGCCGAAATTCGGATCGATCGGCGCGAGATACGTATCCTTCCTGTGCCGGTAGCGGCCCCCGGCGTTGGCCTGCCAGAACTCGACCAGCGTGTTCGGCACGCCGCGCCCGGTTTCGTCCAGCACACGGCCGTGGACGATGATGCGCTCGCCGACGGGGTCGCCGTCCTTGGCGTAGTTGCGGATCAAATCGTTGTCGAGCGGCCCGAGATCGTTGTGGCCAAACACCGGCCCAGTGATCTCCGAGACCGAGTTCTCGATCGACAGCAGCGCCTGGCGCGGCGAGCGCAGCACCGAGGATTTATAGCCGGGCGCATGCGCCGGCGGGTGGATGGAATGGTCGCGCTGGAAGAAGCCGCCGTCGCGCGGCGTGAACGGCTCGGGGCGGTTGAGGCGGGGATCCTGCACGGCTGGCGCCTGGGCATTCATCGGAATTGTCTCTCCCTGTGGCGTCCCGGGGTCCGGGCGCGCGGCTTATCGGGAGATCCTGGGCCGGTCTATTCCCCGGATAAATAGATCGATTATAATGAATCCCATGAAAAAAATCGATCATTTGGCGCTCGACGGCCGCGCGCTCGAATTGTTCCTGGCCGTGCTGGAGGAAGGCTCGGTGACGGCGGCCGCGACACGTCTCGGCCTGACGCAATCGGCCGTCAGCCACGCCCTGAACAAGCTGCGGCGGATCACCAGCGATCCGCTGTTCGCAAAATCCGGCCGCGGCATTGTCGCGACCGCCCATGCCCAGGCACTGGCCGCGAAAGCGCGTGCGCTGATCGACGAGATGCGGAGCTTTGCCGGCGGGGTCACGTTCGAGCCCGCGCTTGCGCAACTTTCGCTGACGGTTGCCGCGAACGACTTGCAGCGCGACTTGCTGCTGCCGCGTTTCTTCGATCATGTTGCAGCTCAAGTGAAGAGCCTGAACCTGCGCGTGATCCCATCGCAATCGCCCTCGCCTGCGATGCTGCGCGAGAACCGCTTCGACCTCCTGATCACGCCGCTGCCGCCGTCCGGCGTCGACATCGTGCAGAAGCGCCTGCTGCGGGATCATTACGTCTGCTATTACGACGCCAAGGCGCGCACTGCTCCGGCCGGCCGCAGCGCCTATCTCGCGGCGCGCCACATCACCGTAGTCTATACCGACAACGAGCGGCTCGACTTCGATCGCCGGCTTGCGGCCAACGGCTTCCACCGGGACATCGCCATCTCCGTGCCGAGCTTCTCCGGCGTGCCGCCCTTCCTGCGTGGCTCGCAGATGCTGGCGAGCATGCCGAGCCTGCTGGCGGCCGGCGTCATGCGCGGATTTGCACATGCGCAGATTCCGCTGGCCTCGCGCACCAGGACGCTCGCGGAGCTGCCGATGTTCATGGTCTGGCACCAGCGTTATCAGAAGGACTTGGCGCATCGCTGGATCAGAAGTCAGCTCGAGGCCGTGGCGGCGACCGCCGCGGGGGGATGACCAAGATTCCGAACTGGTTGCGTCCGATCGGCCACACCCGAAGCCCGGAAATGATGATCAAACGCGATGGCTGACCGAGCTCAACCGAACGGTTGATGCGAGGCCCGCGATTTCGCGCCAAGGTTCCGCTCATCAGGCTGTTCGACGCGATATAGAGGCACGAAGTCGCGAGATCACACGATCCTCGAACCGCATCTGCGAGCGGGCTCTGATCACAAGATCGATGGAACGCCAGGACGGGCGTTCGGAGAATTTTCATGCGGCCAAGCGTGTGCCTTCTGACTGCCTACGACTCCGTTCAACAGCCGCTCGCCGCCCTCACCGTTCCCCGCATGCAAGCATTCGCCGAGGCGCATGGCTATCAAATGCGCATCATTCATGGAGACAATTGGAAACGTCCGCGCGGATGGCTGAAGATCGAAGTGATCCGGGCCGCGCTTGAAGACAATTTCGACTTCGTGCTCTGGATGGACGTCGACGCCATCGTGCTTCGCAACGATGTCGACGTCAGGACGGCGGCAGTCGACGACGCTCATCTGCATATGGCCTGGCACGGTCCGGATACATCCGAGATCCTGGCCGCGGATTTCGTTCCGCACTTCAATTCGGGCGTCATGCTGATCCGTGTGCACGACTGGTCACGCGAATTTTTCAGGCGAGTCTGGGAGATCGACGAATTCCCGCATCCCTGGTTCGACCAGGCCACCATGCTCCACCTTCTCGGTTACGATGCATGCGTGGGGCTTGGACCGGACCGTCCCGACGAGCCGAACCGATCCGGTGTCGCGCGTCTCGACACCGCCTGGAATTCGATTCCCGGCCTCGCCACCATGCCCGACCCGATCGTTCACCACTATGCCGGGATCAGCAATCCATCGACACGGCTCAAGATGGTCGAGGCGGATATCATGACCGCGCCGTTACGCGAACGGCAGGACACTCATTTGCGCCAGGCGTTCGCCCGCCNCCAGTTCAGCCTGTGGCGGGAAGACGCGGCGATGCGCGACTGGGTCACGGCGGAGCGAGATTCGGCCCTGGCCGAGCTCCAGTCCGTTGTGGCCGAACGGCACGGATTTCTGGCGGAGAGGGACGACGCGCGGGCGCAACTGGCGGCGGTTCGGAGCTCCACCTCCTGGAGGCTGACCGCACCGCTGCGCTGGACCAGGGAATGGCTTCCCCGCCGCTGAGGCGGTCGCCGGCTCGCCGCCGCCGCCGAGGCCTGGCGTTACCCTGCCCCACGCCAAACCCACTAGTTGCGCGCGGGCGGCCACGCTAGAATTCCCCCATGACAGTGACCGATATTGCGAGCCGGACGTACAATCATAGCTGGCGGCTGGACCCCATCATCCGCAGCCTGCTTGATACCGACTTCTATAAACTATTGATGTTGCAGATGATTCGGGAATCGTACCCGACTCAGCAGGTGACCTTCTCGGTCATCAACCGCTCACGCCATGTGCGGCTTGCCGAGATCATCGACGAGGGCGAGCTACGCGCCCAGCTCGACCATGCCCGCACCATCCGCTTCACCAAGAAGGAGCTGATCTGGCTTGCCGGCAACACGTTCTACGGCAAGACCCACATGTTCTCGGCGGACTTCATCCGCTGGCTCGCCGAATTCCGACTGCCCGATTACGAATTGCGCAAGGTCGAAGGCCAGTACGAGCTGCATTTCCATGGGCCGTGGACCCACACCACGATGTGGGAGATTCCGGCGCTCGCCATCCTCAACGAATTGCGCTCGCGCTCGGCGATGAAGGGCCGCGGCCGCTTCGAGCTCGACGTGCTGTTTGCCCGCGCCAAGGCCAAGCTGTGGACCAAAGTGGAGCGGCTGCGCAAGCTCGAGAATTTGCGACTGTCCGACTTCGGCACGCGCCGCCGCCACGGCTTCCTCTGGCAGCGCTGGTGCGTGGAGGCGGTGAAGGAAGGCTTGGGTCCGTCCTTCATCGGCACCTCCAACGTGCTGCTCGCGATGGACAACGATCTCGAAGCGATCGGCACCAACGCGCATGAGCTGCCGATGGTCGCGGCCGCGCTCGCCAAGGACGACGAGGAATTGCGCTGGGCGCCCTATCGCATCCTCGACCAGTGGCGCCAGACCTATGGCGGCAATTTGCTGATCGCACTGCCTGACGCCTTCGGCACCAAAGTTTTCCTGCGCGATGCACCGGAATGGGTCGCCGACTGGACCGGCTTCCGGCCCGACAGCGCGCCGCCGATCCAGGCCGGCGAAGAGATCATCAAATGGTGGGAATCGAAGGGTCGCAACCCCCGGGACAAGCTGCTGGTCTTCTCCGACGCGATGGATGTCGGCTCGATCGAGGAGACCTATCACCATTTCGGCGGCCGGGTCCGGCTGTCGTTCGGCTGGGGCACCAACCTCACCAATGATTTCGTCGGCTGCCCGCCGGATGCCTCGATCAATCTCGATCCGATCTCGATCGTGTGCAAGGTGTCATCGGTCGACGGACATCCGGCCGTCAAGCTCTCTGACAATCCGGAGAAGGCAACCGGTCTGCCCTCAGAGATCGAGCGTTACCTGCGCGTCTTCGGCGACGCCGGCCGCGTGCGCACGCCGGTGCTGGTCTAGCGCCAACCCGAAATTCTCTCGATCGAGTAAACCGCACGCGACGAATTCGAGGCATCAGCGCGCCAGTTCCGGTTTGGCGGCATTTGCAACGATCTGCGAGCATACGTTTCACAGCGCCTTCACCCTGCAACGCAGTCTCCCGGCATTTTCAAGTCGAGTTAAGCACCCTTCGCACGTAATCCGCGTTATGAGCGGACGCTCGGCTGGGGTCGTTGAGCGATTTGGGGAACGCAACGTGTTTCGCAGAACAGCGCCGTCGACGAAGGGACGCAACTTCCTTCATGTCATCAAGCTCGTCTCGCCGTTCATCGCAGTCGTCGTGCTGCAAGCGGCGATCGCCGGATTCAGCCTCGAGGTGATGTCCTCGGTCCGCGCCTATGTTGCGGGCGAAGCGATGTGGTCGCGGTCGCAGAAGAACGCCGTCTACTTCCTCAACCTCTATCTGCGTTCAGGCGAGGCGGGCCAGTTCGCGCAATATCAGACTTCGCTCGCTGTCCCCATCGGCGACGAGTTCGCGCGTTGGGCGCTCGAACGTGAGCCGGTCGACGTCGAAGCCGCCCGGATCGGCTTCCTGCAAGGCGGCAACCATCCCGACGATGTGCCCGGCCTGATCTGGCTGTTCCGTTATTTCAGCCAGGTCAGCTTCCTCCAGGAGGCGATCCGGGAGTGGGCTGCCACCGATCCCATGTTGCTGGAACTGAGCGTCTTCGGCGAGGTCATCCGTTCCGAGCTGAAGAATGGTCCCATTGCGGACGGTGGCCGCCTGAACTTTTTGTCGTCGCGGCTGTCCGACCTGAACAGCCAGTTCACGGGACATGCCAACCGGTTCTCGACAGTGCTGGGCGAAGGTTCCCGCGCCATCAAGCTGGTGCTGACCGGCGTGAACATCGCCACCGCCGCGACGCTGATCCTGCTCCTGATCTGGCACACGCGCCGACTGGTGCTGCAACGCCAGGCGTTCGAGGATGCATTGCATGCCGAAAAGGAGCGTCTCGCCTTTCAGGCCTCGCATGACTGGCTGACCGGCCTCGCCAACCGGCGCGCCTTCGAAGCGCGCCTGCAAAGCGAGCTTGATGGCGCCGGCAAAGGTCCGCTCAGCCTGATCCTGCTCGACCTCGACCAATTCAAGAGTGTCAACGACAGCTGCGGCCATCTCGCCGGCGACCGCCTGCTCTGTCAGATCTCGCGCCTATTGCAGCAGGATCGGCGGCCGCACGACCTGGTCGCCCGGCTTGGCGGCGATGAATTTGGACTGATCCTGCCGCAATGCGCGCCCTACGACGCCCTCGATATTGCCGAACGGCTGCGCCGCTCGCTCGAGCTGTTCAACTTCGCCTGGGACGATCGCTGCTTTGCTATCACCGCCAGCATCGGCGTTACCTGCATCGCCGACCGCAACACCACACTCGAGGAAGCGATGCGGCGCGCGGATGCCGCCTGCTATCGCGCCAAAGAGAAGGGGCGCAACCGGGTTCAGGTCGACAATGGGAGGCCGGACGTCGTCGTCGTCCCGTCGCGACAACGCGAGATCATCGCGGCACGCGGCTGATCACCGTCAGCGTCGACGCAGCCCTCGTCCGGTCACGATGCGTCGGACCGCCGCTCCTGCGCATAACGCACCAGCGCCGCGAAGCGATAGATGCCGTGCACGAACTTGCCGTAGGGCATAGTGATGAACAGCGCGAACACTGCGCCGAGATGCAATGCCAGCAGCGGCCCCATGGCGGCAGTCTCACGCAGGACCAGAAGCGCGAGGCCGGTAAAGCCGGTCAGGAACAGCATGGCGATGAAGCCCACATCCATGCCGTAGCGCTGCTCGTCGAGCAGCTCAGGAGCGCGTCGTGATTTCGCGATGAACAGTCCGACGGGTCCCACGATGAGGCCAATGCCACCGAGCGTTCCGAGCACGACGGGCAGATCCCACCAGGGATACGGCGCCTCGCGGCCCCAGAGATAATGATAAAGCGTGGCCACCGACGTTGCGGCAAAACACAGCAGGAAGCCGTAGAAGGTCAGGTGATGATAGAGCTTGCGCCGGTCGGTAGGCCGCTCGTCCTCATTGTTGCAGCCGACGCCGCCGCCATCGAGATAGCGCAGCTCACCGGCATCGCGGATCGCCTGGAAGATCGAACCTCCGTCCGCGCGGCCGCCGATCGGTGTGCCGATGTCGCGCCAGAAGGCGCGCACGCTCATCACCAGCGCGAGGATCGCATAGAGGAACGCGGCGCTGAACAGCGCAGCCATCGCGTTATGCGGCATCAGTTTGTAGAACGCGCCGGGGCCAGTGTGCACGCCGAACAGTACGCTACGATCGTTCAAGGCGGCGAAGCCGAGGATGAAGGCGGCCATGCTGAGCGCTGCGACGATGCTGATGACGAGGCCGTTGCGCGCGAAGGCGGCGGATAGCGCCTGCGGCCAGGCATAAGCCGCATAGGATTCGGCCCGCGCTATCGCAAGCGTCTGCGGAACGTTGACGTTGAATTCATGCGGCGGCGAGAACTGACAATCGACGTAGCAGGCGCCACAGGAATGGCAGAGATTGGCCAGATAATTGAGATCGCCGTCGGAGAAGGCGCGCCGCATCTCCATGGCGGGAAACACCGCGCAGAGACCCTCGCAGTAGCGGCAGGAATTGCAGACCGTCATCAGACGGTCGGCCTCGTCCAGGATTCGCGTTCCGTGCATGCGTTGCTTCCTGCCTTCGTGCCGAGCCGCTTACTTCGTCAACCCCTTGCCCACGAGCCATTTCTGGATCAGGGCGGCGACCTCGGCATTGTTCTTGTCCATCATGATCATGTGCGAATTGCCCTTGATGCCGGCTTGCGGCAGGTCAACGACATCGACGCTGCCGCCGGCGGCCTTGATGGCGTCCGCAAAGGCAATGCCCCTGGCGCGGATTGTTGGCCAGCGCGAATCCCTGTCGATATAGTCGCCATAGACGATCAGCGTCGGAATGTTCTTCAAGGTATCGACCTTGGCGGGATCACCAAGCCCGGCCGGCTCGATCGCAATCAGCGCCTTGACCTTGTCGGGCCGCGCTTGCGCCACCTTGAAACCAAAGCTGCCGGCCTGGCTGTGAAACAGGATGATGGAGGGGCCGACGCGGTCGATCTCGGCGATATAGGCGGCGATAATGGCATCGTCGGTCGTGGTCCAGCGCGGCACGTTCTGCTTGACGAAATTCTCGTAGCCCTCATTCGGAAACTGGCTACCCGGCATCAGCTTGCGCTTGGCCGGATCGGGATCGTAGGAGCCCGCGCCGTCGCCGATGCGAAAGCGCTCGAACGGGTTGGCCGTGGTGAGGAATACCGGCTCGCCCTTGAAGATATCGGGGTATTGCGCCCAGCCGGCGCGGCCGCGTTCGACCGCATCCGAATTGTAGACGGCCCAACCCTGACGCAGGAAATAGTTCAGCCAGCCCTCGCGTCCGTCCGGCGTGGTCTCGTAGGTGACGCCGGTCAGCCCGCCGCCGTGCCACAACAGAAGCGGATAGGCGCCTTTCTCGTTGGCGGGCAGAAAATACTGCACATACATCTGCTCGACTTGATAGGTGCCGTTAGGATCAACCTTCACGGGCACCCCGCCGGACGTCAAGGTGACCTCTTTCACCGGCTTGCCGGAAATCTCCACCAGCCGCCCGCCGACATGGAACGAACCCATATCGCGCAAGGCGATCGGCTCGGCAGCGTTGGCGTGGCCGACGATCAGCAGCGCCGTGATCGAAGCGATGGCAATGCGCAACATGGCTCTTCCCTGTGTCTTTTCTTGATCCTAGTTCTTCGCGTGGCGTGCCGCTTCCTGTCCTGCGATCCGCCCGAACACGCTGCCGATGGTCATGCCCATGCCGGCGGCATAGCCTTTGCCGAGCACGTTGCCCGCCATGATCTCGCCGGCCGCGAACATGTTGGCCGATGGCTTGCCGTCCGCCATCAGCATGCGCGCCTCCTTGGTTACGCGCGTGCCGAGATAGGTGAAGGTGATGCCGGGCCGCACCGGATAAGCGAGATAAGGCGGCGTCTCGATCCGTCGCGCCCAATGGGTCTTCTGCGGCGTGATGCCCTCAGTGCGGCAGTCGTCGAGAATGGTGTGGTCGAAGGTGCCGGGCTGCACTGCGGCGTTGAATTCGGTGATGGTCTTTTCCAGTGCGGCCGGATCGAGCGTCAGCTTGCCGGCGAGCTCAGCCACCGTCTGCCCGGCAATCGGCGGAAATAACGTTGGCATGAACGAGGTCACGACGGTCGAATCGAAGATGATGTAGGCGATTTGGTCGGGCTGCGCGGCGACCAGCCGGCCCCAGATCGCGTAGCGTTTCGGCCAGAGGTCCTCGCCCTCGTCGTAGAAGCGCTGCGAATGCTTGTTGACGACGATGCCGAACACGACGGAGTCATGACGCGTGATGATGCCGCCGTCGAATTTCGGCGCACGGGCGTCGATCGCGACCGCGTGACATTGGGTGGGATCGCCGACCTCCTGCACGCCCTTGGCAAGCAGCATCTTCAGGATCGAGCCGCGGTTATAGGGCGTGCCGCGGATCAGGAAATTGTCGGCGGCTTCGCCCCAATATTGCTTCAGCCATTCGATGTTGGCTTCGAACCCGCCAGCCGCGGCAACCAGCGATGTTGCGCGGATTTCGGTCTCGCCCTTGATCGGCCGCTTGAGGCGGGCGGCGAGGAACATGCCGTCCTCGATCACGAGATCGGTGACCTCGGCGTCATATTCGACGTCGACGCCGAGCCGCTCGGCGGTCAGATACAGCGCGTTCAGCATTGCGCGGCCCCCGCCGAGGAAGAAGGAGTTGGTGCGGCCGAGGCTCAACGTGCCGCCGAGCGAGGGCTGCCAGCGCACGCCTTGCTCCACGATCCAGTTCAGGATGTCCTTGGACTCGCGGATCATGTGGCGCGCAAGCACCTCGTCGGTCTGACCGCCGGTCACGCGCAGCAGATCCTCCCAAAACTCCTCCTCGGTGTAAGGGCCGGTCAGGATTTCGGTGGCGGCGTCATGGGCGCAGCGCATGTTGCGGGTGTGACGGGTGTTGCCGCCGCGATAGAACTTTGGCGCACCTTCGAGCACCAGCACGGACGCGCCGCCGCGCCGCGCCGCGATCGCCGCGCACAGCGCCGCGTTGCCGCCGCCGACCACCAGCACATCGTATTTGCTGCTCATGCCGTCTGCCCGATGCGACGAAGTTAGAGACATTCTGCCCGCCGGCGCCCCTGGTCAATCCAAGGTCATTGCGTACTTTTGTATACAAAGATATACAGATTTGGCGCAAGCCGCATCTCTGCATGGGCAGGATGCGTTTTGCGTTCCGAGGACACATGGCCAGACGCCCGGTAAAGACAGGCGGATCGATCGACCGCGGCGCCGGGGTTGCGCTCGGCGAAGCCGTGTTCCGCTCGCTTTGCGAGGCGCTCCAGGCCGGCAGCTACCGTGCCGGTGATCGCCTGCGGGAGGAGGAAGTCGCCCAGAGGCTGAAGGTCAGCCGCACGCCGGTTCGAGAGGCCTTCGGCCGGCTCGCGGCGCGCGGGTTCGTCGAGCCCGCCGGTGGCCGCGGACTGATCGTCCGCAACCTCGATATTTCCGAGGTGCTCGAGCTCTATGCCATGCGCGAGATCATGGAAGGCGCATCCGCTCGCCTTGCCGCCGAGCATGCCTCTGCGCCCGAGATCGATGCGCTCAACGATATCGAGCAAGCTTTTGTCGAGGCCGCCGAGACCGACGCAGCCGAGATGGCAAGGCTCAACCGCGCCTTCCATGAAGCCATCTGCCGCGCCGCGCGCAATCGCTATCTCGACAACGCGTCAGGCGAATTGCAGGACTGGATCGCCCTGCTCGGCCCCACCACGTTTACGGTGTCGGGCCGCCCGACGACGAGCCACAGCGAGCACCAGGCCATCATCGACGCCATCGCCGCCCGCGACGGCGACAAGGCCGAGCAGCTTGCGCGCGCACATATCCGCGAGGCGCTGCGCTGCCGGCTGAAACTGTTGCAGAAGCAGTAGGGCGAGAGGTTCACGCAAGCACATCCGCGACGACCGCCTTCAACACATCCCGCGCATCAGCCGGCTTGAGCCGCACCTGCAAGCCGCGCTGACCGCCATTGATATAGACCTGATCGTGCGCGAGCGCGCTCTGCTCGATCACGGCGCGCACGGATTTGCGCTGTCCGAACGGGCTGATGCCCCCGACCTTGAAGCCGGTGAGACGCTCGGCCTCTAGCTGCTTCATCATCTGCGCCGCCTTGCCGCTTACAGCAGCGGCGAGCTTCTTCATCGAGACCTCCTGGTCGGACGGAACGATCACGCAGACCGGCTTGCCATCGACCAGCGTCATCAGCGTCTTCAGCACCCGCGCCGGGTCTTCGCCTAGCGCAGAGGCTGCCTGAAGGCCGATGCTCTCGGCGTCGGGATCGTAGTCGTAGGTGTGGACGGTGAAGGCAACACCGGCCGCTGTCAGCGCGCGGGTGGCGGGGGTGACTCTGGACATGTGGCTACGTCTATCATCGTCATTGCGAGGAGCGAAGCGACGAAGCAATCCAGAGTCTTTCCATGGAGACAATCTGGATTGCTTCGCTTCGCTCGCAATGACGGTGCGGGTACGCCTGCGCACCACACACTCAACCGTCGTCCCGGCGAAGGCCGGGACCCATAATCCCAGGAAGCGGTTTGGCGAAGACTCGCGGTGAAGAGCCTTCCTGCGGTACTTGCACCTTCGTCTACCGATAAATCACGCGGTATGGGTCCCGGCCTTCGCCGGGACGACGGCGAGGAATTGGCGGCGCCGCGCCGCCAAAAGACCGTCGCCCTACTCCGCCGCGTCCCGCATCTCCGCACGTTCTGCCCTGGCTGCGCAGAATTTGAACTCCGGGATCTTGCCGAACGGATCCAGCGCAGGGTTGGTCAGGAGGTTCGCGGCCGCTTCTGCGTAGCAGAACGGCATGAACACCATGTTTTCCGGGACGTCGCGGTCGGAGCGGACCTTGACCTCGACGGCGCCACGGCGGGTTTCGAGGCGAATGAAGTCGCCGGGCGCGAGCTTCTTCCTGTGCATGTCCTTCGGCGACATGAAGGCGACAGCTTCCGGCTCGATCTGGTCGAGCACCTGGGCCCGGCGCGTCATCGAGCCGGTATGCCAGTGCTCGAGCACGCGGCCAGTCGACAGCACCATCGGATATTCGGCGTCGGGCAGTTCATCCGGCGGGATGACGTGGGCCGGCACGATCTTGCCCCGCCCGCTCGCGGTCGGGAATCCCGTGGTGAAGATGATCTCGTTGCCGGGCACGTCGGGACCGTCGACCGGATAGGTCACAGCGCCCTCGCGCACCAGCCGCTCCCATGTGATGTTCTTCAGTGACGGCATCAGCTGCGCCATCTCGGTGAAGACCTCACCGGGACCAGCATAGTTCCAGGGCAAGCCCATGCGCTTGCCGATCTCCTGGATGATCCAGAGATCTTGCCGCGCATCGCCCGGCGGCTTGATCACCTGGCGCGCGAGCTGCACGCGGCGATCGGTGTTGGTGAACGAGCCTTCCTTCTCGGCGAACGCCGAGGCCGGCAGGATGACGTCGGCGTGGAACGCGGTCTCGGTGACGAAGAGATCCTGCACCACGAGATGATCGAGCATGGCGAGCGCCTGGCGCGCGTGTTGGAGATCGGGATCGGACATCGCGGGGTTCTCGCCCTCGATATACATGCCCTTGATCTCGCCGGCATGGATCGCGTTCATGATCTCGACCACAGTCAGGCCGCGGACGGGATCGAGCTCCTGCCCCCACAGCTTCTCGAAAGCCCCGCGCAAATCGTCGCGGCCGACTGGCTGATAGTCCGGCAGGAACATCGGGATCAGGCCGGCGTCGGAGGCGCCCTGCACGTTGTTCTGGCCGCGTAGCGGATGCAGGCCGGTGCCGGGACGGCCGACCTGGCCGGTGATCAGCGCCAGCGCAATCAGGCAACGCGCATTGTCGGTGCCGTGGACATGCTGGCTGATGCCCATGCCCCAGAAGATGATCGACGACTTTGCCCGCGCATAGGTTCGCGCCACCTCGCGCAGGGTTTGCGCCGGGACGCCACAGATCGGCTCCATCTTCTCCGGCGTGAACTCCTTGATCTTCTCCTTGAGGTCGTCAAAGCCCTCGGTGTAGCCGGCGATGTACTGGTCGTCGGTCAGGCCTTCGGTGATGATCGTGTTGATCATCGCGTTCAGCATGGCGACGTCGGAGCCGGGCTTGAACTGCAAATGCTTGGTCGCATGACGCGACAGCGACTGCCGGCGCGGATCCATCACGAACAGCTTCGCGCCGTTCTGCTTGACCGCGTTCTTGATGAAGGTCGCGGCGACCGGGTGGTTCACGGTCGGATTGGCCCCGATCACGATGATGACCTCGGCGTCCATCGCCGCCGCAAACGGCGCCGACACCGCCCCCGAGCTCAGGCCCTCGAACAGCGCCGCCACCGACGAGGCATGGCACAGACGCGTGCAGTGATCGACATTGTTGGAGCCGAAGCCGGTGCGCACCAGCTTCTGGAACAGATAGGCCTCTTCGTTCGAGCCCTTGGCCGAGCCGAAACCGGCCAGCGCCTTCACGCCGTTGGTGTCGCGGATCTTGACCAGACCGTTGGCGGCGATGTCGAGCGCTTCCTCCCAACTCGCTTCGCGGAAATGCGTGAAGGGATTGGCGGGATCGACCTGGTCGTTGGAATCCTTCTTCGCATTCGGAAACCGCACCAGCGGCTTGGTCAGGCGATGCGGATGGTGGATGTAATCGAAGCCGAAGCGGCCCTTGACGCAGAGACGGTTGTGATTGGCGGGGCCGTCACGGCCTTCGGCGTAGATCACCTTGTCGTCCTTGACCTCATAGGTCACCTGACAACCGACGCCGCAGAACGGGCAGAGCGAATCCACCTTTTTGTCTGCGTAGGTAACGCGCGTCTGCTTGTCGTCGAGCATCACGGCCGGCATCAAGGCGCCGGTTGGACAGGCCTGCACGCATTCGCCGCAGGCGACACAGGTCGACTCGCCCATGGGATCGTCAAAGTCGAATACGATCTTTGAGCCATGGTTACGATACGCCATGCCGATGACGTCGTTGACCTGGACCTCGCGGCAGGCGCGCACGCACAGGCCGCACTGGATGCAGGCATCGAGATTGACGCGCATCGCAGGATGGCTGGCGTCGGTCTCCCAGCGCTCGGCGGCGGGGAAACGGCTCTCGGTAACGCCGGTGGTCTCGGCCCAGTGCCAGAATTTGGACTCCGGATCGTGCGAGGTCGCGCGCGCCGGCTGGTCGGCGACGAGCAACTCCATCACCATTTTTTGCGCCGACACCGCCCGCGCGGATTCGGTCTTCACCTTCATGCCGACCGACGGTGTGCGCTTGCAGGACGCCGCCAGCACGCGCTCGCCCTCGATCTCGACCATGCAGGCGCGGCAATTGCCGTCGGGGCGATAGTCAGGCGCCGGCGAGTAACAGAGGTGCGGAATCTCGCGGCCCTGGCGTTTTGCGACCTGCCAGATCGTCTCACCGGGAGTGGCCTCGACCTGCTTGCCGTCGAGTTCGAAGGTAATTTGGGTCATTCGGCCGCTTCCTTGAACTCGTCAGGGAAATATTTGATCACGGAGGACAGCGGATTCGATGCCGCCTGTCCGAGCCCGCAGATCGAGGCATCCCGCATCGCCTGGCTCAATTCTTCCAGCAATGCGCGGTTCCAGACCGGCTTCTGCATCAGGAGCGCCGCCTTCTGGGTTCCGACGCGGCACGGCGTGCACTGGCCGCAGCTCTCGTCCTCGAAGAACTTCATCAGGTTCAGCGCCGCCGCGCGCACGCTGTCCTTTTGCGACAGGATCACGATCGCGGCCGAGCCAATGAAGCAGCCGTATTTCTCCAGCGTGCCGAAGTCGAGCGGGATGTCGTCCATCGCCGCCGGCAAGATGCCGCCGGACGCGCCGCCCGGCAGGTACGCATAGAACTGATGGCCGTCGGCCATGCCGCCGCAATATTCGTCGATCAGCTCGCGCACGGTGATGCCCGCGGGCGCGAGCTTCATGCCGGGGTTTTTCACGCGGCCGGAGACCGAGAAGCTGCGCAGGCCGTGACGCTCGTGGCGGCCATGGCCCTTCCACCAGTCGGCGCCCTTCTCGACGATGTCGCGCACCCACCACAACGTCTCGATGTTGTTGATCAGCGTCGGCAGGCCGAACAGGCCGACCTGGAACGGATAGGGCGGCTTGTGCCTGGGCAGGCCGCGCTTGCCCTCGATGCTTTCGAGCAGCGAGGATTCCTCGCCGCAGATGTAAGCCCCGGCGCCGCGCCGCATGTGCAGTGTCGGACCGCCCGCGGGCAGCTTTGCAAGCTCGCGTTCGAGGATTTCGCGCGCCGCCGGATATTCGTCGCGCAGATAGATGTAGACGTCGGGGGCCTGCACCACATGCGCGCCAATCAGCATGCCCTCGATGAAACGGTGCGGGTCGCTTTCGAGATAGACGCGATCCTTGAACGTGCCGGGCTCGCCCTCATCGCCGTTGATCGCCATCAACCGCGGGCCGGGCTCCCCGAGCACCGCACGCCATTTGCGTCCCGTTGGGAAGCCGGCGCCGCCGAGGCCGCGCAGCGAAGCGTCGTCGAGCGCCTTCAGCAGATCGTCCTTCGGCAATTCGCCGGAGCGCAGGCGATTGAGCAGCTTATAGCCGCCGCCGGCGACATAGGCGTCGTAGTCGATATATTTGGGCAGATGGGCGTGGGTGTCGCCGGCCTTCGCCGCCGCTAGCACGTTGCCGACGGTGGCATGGTCGACGAAGTTGTGTCCGACTTCCGCGGCAGGCGCGGTGTCGCAGCGGCCGACGCAGGGCGCGCGCACCACGCGGATGCTCGGGCCGGACGCACTTTGCAAATCCTCGAGCAACTTCTCACCGCCGAGCATCGCGCAGGTCAGCGAGTCGCAGACCCGGATCGTCAACGGCGCAATCTCCGGCTCGCCTTCCTTCACGATGTCGAAATGCGCGTAGAAGGTCGCGGTCTCGAACACCTCGGCGAAGGCGAGCTTCATCTCGTCGGCGAGCGCCGCGAGGTGCGCGGCCGAGATCTGGTGATATGTGTCCTGGATCAGGTGCAGATATTCGATCAGGAGATCGCGCCGCCGCGGCCTGTCGGCGAGCAATTGCTCGATCTCATGCGCGGCGGTGGGATCGACCTGCCGCCCCTTGGGCGTGGACTTGGCGCGCTTGCGCCCCTCGCCCGGATGCTCGAATTCACGAACCTTATGAACGTCGTCGTTGCTGCTCATGGAAACGCCGCGTTCTCCTCAAAAGCGTATCGATCACGGCAACTCTAGTCTCTGGTATGCCAGAGGCAAGGAAATTTAGAACGTCTCTATAATGATTTAGGGGCAGGCAGCCGCCCTGCCATGCCCCTTACGCAAACCGGTCGCGGAACTCTGACCTCAGGTCTTGCTCATGCACTCTTCGATGTAGAACCAGCGGTCGTCGCCAGCCAGGCCCTTGGCCTTCACGTCGGCGCGACAGGCCTTCAGCTTCGGCCTGTTGGCCGACCACTTCGCTTTCATGTCCTTCAACTTCTGCATGGTGAGCTTGATCTTGCCCGGCGGCTTGGCGTCGGTCGTCGCGGCAAGTGCCGGTGTCGCGGGCGCCGTCGCGGTCTGCGCAGACGCGGTGTGAAGGCTCGCGGCCAGCAGCATGGCGGCGAGGCAGATACGAGTACGAAGCATAAGAATCCCCCTAGATCCCATTCTCAATGTTTTGGCAGACGTGCACCGCGGGACGCCGGCTTGCAGCCTCCCGCGGCGATGTGGGTTTGCGATCAGAAGATCTTCACGGCGCTGAGCAGCGTCATGTACACGCCATAGGCCAGTGGAATAGCGACGAAGGCCCAGAACAGTGCGGCCTTGCCGTCGAGCCCGCCCGTGCCGATTCCGAACGAGCCGGTCTGCTGCGCGGCGCTTGCGCCGGCAGTCGAGGCCTGCAGCTTCGTCACCTCGGCTTCGCTCATGTACCACTTCGAATCGACCGGCTTGATCAAATAGTTGCAGATCAGGCCCGCGACCAGCATCGCGCACAGAATGTACATTGTGGTGTTGTAGAGCTGGTCGCGCGGCACACCGGCCGCGAGCTGGAACTCGCGGATGTAGTTGACCACGACGGGGCCGATGATGCCCGCGGTGGACCACGCCGTCAGCAGCCGGCCGTGGATGGCGCCGACGAACTGGGTTCCGAACATGTCGGCGAGATAGGCCGGCACGGTCGCGAAGCCGCCGCCATACATCGACAGGATGATGCCGAAGCCGAGCACGAACAGCAGCTTCGAGCCCATCGCCGCAAAGGTCGGCGCCAGCGCGTACAGCACGATCCCGAGGATGAAGAACGTGTAATACGTGTTCTTGCGGCCGATATAGTCCGACAGCGACGCCCAGAAGAAACGGCCGCCGATGTTGAACAGCGACAGCAGGCCGGCAAAGCCGGCGGCGATCGCCGCGATCTGCCCCTTCTGCGCGGCGTTCAAGGCGTTGAAGCCGACGTCCGGAAGCCCGATCAGCTTGCCGGCGAAGATTTCCTGAAGCATCGGCGAAGCCATGCCGATCACGCCGATGCCGGCCGACACGTTCAAGCACAGCACCCACCAGATCAGCCAGAATTGCGGCGTCTTGTGCGCGTTGTCGAGATGGACGTGATGCTCGGAGATCATCGTCTTCTTCTCGCTCGGCGCCGTCCAACCCTCCGGCTTCCAGCCGGTCGGCGGCAGGCGATAGCGGAAGGCGCCGATTATCATGAAGACAAAATAGATGATGCCCATGGTGAGGAAGGTTTCCCAGACTCCGACCGAGGTCGGGGTCTTGAACTGGTCCATCAGCCAGTTCGCCAGCGGCGCTCCGATCATGGCGCCGCCGCCAAAGCCCATGATGGCCATACCGGTCGCCATGCCGCGCCGGTCCGGAAACCATTTCACCAGCGTCGACACGGGGGAGATGTAACCGAGGCCAAGACCGATGCCGCCGATCACGCCGGAGCCGAGCCACATGACCCAGAGCTGGTGGACATAGATGCCGACGGCGCCGAGCAGGAGGCCGCCGCACCAGCAGCAGGCCGCGACGAAGCCCGCCTTGCGCGGCCCGGCGCGCTCGAGCCAGCCGCCCCACAGCGCGGCGGAGACGCCGAGCACGACGAAGAACAGGGTGTACATCCAGCCCAAGCTCGCGACCTTCCAGTCGCAGCTCGTGGAGAAAAGCTCCTGCCACAGCGAGATGTCCGGGCAGGCTTTTGGCGCGGTCAATCCGATCGCGCGCGACAGCGGCAGCCAGAACACCGAGAAGCCGTAGGCCATGCCGATGCAGAGGTGGATGCACAGCGCCGCCGGCGGCACCAGCCATCGATTGAACCCGGCGGTCGCGATGGTCCGCTCGCGGTCAAGCAAACCCGCGCCAGCGCCCGAAATCCTTCCAGCGCTCTCAATTGTCGTCATGCATTCCTCCCCTGCCAGCCGCCCTTCTGAGCAAGCCTGCCGCTAACATCCTGTCCTCAGCCCGGTGCGGTGCAGCTTTTGTCCCTGCTGCTCCGCACAATCATCCGACGCGCGCCAGGATCGTCACGCGCGTCTGAAAAGTTAACCCCTCGAGCGGGGTCCTATGCCCGATACGATTTGGAGGCTTCGTGTGTGGCCCATTGATCCGCGTATCGCAGACAAGACTCAACCTCCGCGCCCGCACGGAGAAAGTCAATTTGGACAGAAGCCATGATCGATGTCGATAGACAAAAGGTCGGTATCCGCGCGGTAACGCGCCTAAGAACGCAGCGCAGCATTGGCAGTGTCTATCGAACCATTTGTTTTTTCTATCAAGAACACGATGCGCGCATCGTTGCGCTCGGTGATCTCCACCTTGTCGCCGGTCTCGCGGATCAGGTTCGGAATGTCAATCACCGACAGTGGATCGGTACAGTGCACTTCGAGCTGATCGCCCAGCTGCAATGGTTTCAACGCCTTGCGCGTCTTCAAGGCGGGCAGCGGGCATTTCAGCCCTTTGAGATCAAGCATCGTTCTGGTCGTTGTTCTTGTCATGGGCGCAACATGGCGGGAGGGGTCGATAACGTCAACGCGTCGCCTCAGATCAGATCGGCATAGGACAGGAAACCTACGTACTGCCCCGGCTGGACACGCGTGATGTCTTCGCCCAGTTCAATCAAGCCGTCAGTCTCCACCAAAGATGACAACAGCCCGGCGCCCTCGCGCGGAAACTTGACCGCCTCCAGCGTGCCGTCCTCTCCGCGCCGCAACGAAGCGCGAACATATTCGCGCCGGGCGATCTTCTTCTTGTAGGTGAACGCCGCGCGGACGGGGATCGGCAACAGCGGCTCGGGCCGACTGCCGGCGAGCGCCAGCACGGTCGGCCGCACCACATGGACGAAGGTGACAAAACTCGCGACGGGATTGCCGGGCAATCCGATCAGCGGCGTGCCGTCGATGATGCCCATCGCCACGGGCCGGCCGGGCTTGATCGCCATCCGCCACAGCACCAGCGAACCAATACTCTCCACCGCCGCCTTGACGTGATCCTCCTCGCCGGTCGAGACACCGCCAGTGGTGAGGATCAGGTCATGTGAGCCCGCGACCTGCTTCAATCCGTCCGCAAGCGAGTTGCGCTCGTCGCGCAAGATACCGAGATCGCTGACCTCGCAGCCGAGCCGGCGCAGCATCGCCATCAGCATGAAGCGGTTCGAATCGAACAGCTGGGAGGCCGCGCGCGGCTCGCCGGGCGAAGCCAGCTCGTCGCCGGTCGAGAACACCGCGACGCGGATGCGTCTCATGACATCGAGCCGGCTCAGGCCGAACGCCGCAGCAAGCGCAACGTGCTGCGGCCGCAGCCGCTGGCCGGCGCGCAGCGCGATGTGCCCTTCGGGAATGTCCTCGCCCGCAGGGCGGACATTGGCGCCCGGCTTCAGCCCCGGCGGCAACACGATATTGCCGGCCTCATCGATGCGGACATCTTCCTGCATGAAGACGGTTTCGGCACCCGGCGGCATTGGCGCGCCCGTAAAGATGCGCGCAGTGTGGCCGGGCTTGATCCCGGCGTGTACGAGGCCGCCGGCCTGGATGCGGCCATCAAGCGGGAACGCCTGTTCCACTTCTTGCGGAAGGTCAGCATTGCGTATGGCATAACCGTCGACGGCGGAATTGGTGAACGGCGGCAGCGGCAGGGGCGCGGCAATATCGCGCGCCAGCACGCGCCCGTCGGCGTCGACCAACGGCACTGTCTCGAGATCGGCAATCGCATTGACGCGCGCCGTGATCAGGCCGACGGCCTCGTCGACCGACATCATCGGTCCACCAAAAGCAAAGCAATCGTCCGACAGTTGCGCCATGGTGCCTCGTCAGCGCATCGCGGCGCTTTTCGCGACCGCTTCCTCGATCGGCATCGCCGAACGCAGCAGCAATGCTGCGGCGGCCGCAATATCGTCGAGATGGACGGTCGGCAGCCGGGTTTCAACCGCGACGTCGGTCGCAATTCCCACAATTCCGGGATCGTCGGGAAACAGCAGCGGCTTGGCATTGGCGGCGCGATGGACCTCGATCTTGCGATGCGGCTCGCGCTTGAAACCTTCGACGACGACGAGATCGACGGCGGACAGCTTACTCAGGAGTTCCGGCAGCCGCGGCTCCGCCGCGCCGCGCAGCTCATGCATCAAAGCCCAACGGTTGGCCGAAGCCACCAGCACCTCGGCCGCACCGGCCTCGCGATGGCGCCAGGAATCCTTGCCGGGCACGTCGACGTCGAACTGGTGATGCGCATGCTTGATCACGGAGACGCGCAGGCCCTGCGCGTTGAAATGCGGGATCAGCCGCGTCAACAGCGTGGTCTTGCCCGCACCGCTCCAGCCCGCAAGGCCGATGACTTTCATTCCAGGTCGGTCTCCGCGAGCGCCTTAGCCCTTGATGGAACCACCTTCTCCTCCGTCATTGCGAGCGAAGCGAAGCAATCCAGGGTGTCTCCGCGGATGCATTTCTGGATTGCTTCGCTACGCTCACAATGACGACGGGAGGCGTTTTCGCTTTCCGCCAGCATGCTTATATCGGCTTGACCCGAATGTCATGCTAACGTCGCGGCCATGATGAAGATCGACAAAGCTCCGGTGCCCCTGATCGTTCCGAATCCGGATGACCCGCGCCTGACCCAGAGCGTGACCGGGACCGACCAGGCCGGCGCCAAGGTCGAGATCAAGGTGCCGATGGAGCGGCCGCTGACGCTCTATTTGAATGCACAGGAGATCGTCACCATGATGACGATCGGCGACTATCCGGAATATCTGGCGCTGGGCTATCTGCTCAACCAGAACATGCTGAAATATAATGACGCCGTCACCGAGGTCGAATACGACGACGACCTCCAGGTCGTCGTCGTGCGCACCGAGCACCATACCAATTTCGAGGCCAAGCTGAAGAAGCGCACGCAGACCTCGGGCTGCGCACAGGGCACTGCTTTCGGCGATCTGCTCGAGGCGGTCGAGAGCGTTGCGCTGCCGAAGGCCGAGCTGCGCACCTCCTGGCTCTACCAGATGACGCAGACCATCAACACCATGCCCTCGCTCTATCTCGAGGCCGGCGCGATCCATGGCTGCGTGCTGTGCAAGGAAGGCGAACCGCTCTGCTACACCGAGGATGTCGGCCGCCACAATGCCGTCGACAAGATCGCGGGCTGGATGTACCGCCACGGCGTCGATGCGTCCGACAAGATTCTCTACACCACGGGACGACTCACCTCGGAGATGGTGATCAAGACGGTCCGCATGGGCATTCCGATCCTGATCTCGCGCTCCGGCTTCACCGCCTGGGGCGTCGATCTCGCCAGGCAAGTGGGCCTGACGCTGGTCGGCCGCGCGCGCGGAAAGCGCTTCATGACGCTCGCGGGCGAAGACCGCATCGTCTATGACCAGAATCTCGCTTACGTCGAGGAAGAGTCGACGAAGCACAAGCGCAAGGGTGAAGCCGGTGACGACTAGGATTCCGGCGACAAGCTTTCCGTCGACTCTTGGCGTGCTGCTCGCCGGCGGCCTGGCGCGACGCATGGGCGGCGGTGACAAGCCGATGCGCACCATTGGCGGCCGCACCATTCTGGAGCGCGTGATCGCGCGCCTCTCATCCCAGTGCAGCGGGTTGATCCTCAATGCCAATGGTGACCCCGCACGCTTCGCTGCGTTCGGGCTGACGATCGTTGCGGACGACGTGCCCGGCTTCCCCGGCCCGCTCGCCGGCATCCTCGCGGCGCTCGACTGGAGCGCGGCAAACCAACCGAAGATCGACTGGGTGCTCAGCGCTGCCGGCGACTGTCCGTTCCTGCCGCGCGATCTGGTCGCACGCCTGCATGAAGCGCGCGAACGAGAGGGCGCCCAGCTCGCCGTTGCAGCTTCAGGCGACCAGACGCATCCGGTGATCGGTCTGTGGCGCGTGAGCTTGCGCAACGAGCTGCGTCATGCGCTGGTGGTCGAGGACATCCGCAGGATCGACCGCTGGACCGCGCGCTATCCGCTCGCGACGGTGACCTGGCCAACCGAACCGCTCGATCCGTTCTTCAATGCCAACACGGTCGAAGACATCGCGGAAGCCGAGCGGTTGGCGGCGCTGGATGCAGCGTCTTAATCAAGCTGAAGCCGCCAGCGGCTCGGTCCAGGCGTCGTAACCGTACACCCAGCTGGTATCGGTCCGCTCCTTCAACCAGATGTTGGCGCGCGAGGTCTCCTGCACCCGCGTGGTCCGCACCTTGCGCGTCGCCTCGAAGCGACGGAACGCGTTGCCGACACCGTCACGATCAATGCCCTCAAGACAGCGGGAGAGAACGGCGGCGTCCTCGATCGCCATCGCCGCGCCTTGCGCCATGTAGGGCGTCATCGGATGGCAGGCGTCGCCGAGCAGCGTCACCTTGCCGTCAGACCAGCGATCCAGCGCGTCGCGGTCCATGATCGCCCATTTGTGCACGTCGGGGCACGCCGCGAGCACCTCTCCGACCTGCGGATGGAAACCTTCGAACGATGCGCGCAGATCGCGTACGTCGCCCTTGGCCGACCAGGACTCGATGCGGAAGTTCGGCTCGGGCTGGCTGGTGACGAGATAGACTTCGCTGCGGTCCGGCTTGACGTAGTAGATCACGATGTGGCGGTCCTCGCCCCACCATTTGGTGCAATCGTCGATTGTCTCGCCGCCGAGCAGCGCCGCGGGATAGGTGGTGCGATAGGCGATGCGGCCGGTGAACTTGACCGGCGCGGTGTCGAACAGGATATCGCGCACGGCTGAATGGACGCCGTCCGCGCCGACCACCGCATCGGCAACGACACTCGTGCCGTCGGCGAAAGTCAGCCGGACGCCATCGCCGGTCTCGTCCAAACCGACAAGCTTGTGGTTGAGCCGGACGCATTCATCCGGCACCGCGCTTGCCAGCGCCGCATGCAGGTCGCCGCGATGGGCGAGCAGATAGGGCGCGCCGAACTTCTCTTCCGCACTCTCGCCAAAGATCATGTCGAACTTGATGTCGCCGCTCTTCCAGTCGCGGTTGTTCCAGGATCGGGGATAGAACGACTGGCTGCGCATACGCGCTTCCAGCCCCAGCGCGCGCAGCACCTTCATGGCGTTGCAGCCGATCTGGATGCCGGCGCCGATGCGGGCGAATTGCGAGGCCTGTTCGTAGACCATGACGTCGACACCGACGCGCCGGAGCGCAGCGGCGGTCGCAAGCCCGCCCATGCCGGCACCGACAATCGCAACCGAAAGCGGCTTTGCCATCGCGTCCCCCACCTTGTCGCGCGGCTTGAACGCCGCGTCGTCCCCTTAAGCCGGCCGGAAACCCGCCCGCTCCAGCGCCGCACGAGCTTCGTCCGAGCCGAGTGCGTCGAGAAAAGCCTGCACCGCCGGACGCTGCTTGCGCACTGACACCAGCGCGAAGTCATAATGCTCTTCCGCGAGCGGAATGAAACTGAGACCGACCGCATGGGCGACCGGCGCAATGGTCATGCCCCAGTCGGCACGATGCTGCGCGACGGCGGCGGCCACGGCGTTATGCGAACGCGGCTGGTTCCAATAGCCTTCTGGGCGCGCGCCGCCAAGCAGGCGGTCGATCAGGATGCGCGTGCCGGCGCCCTGGTTGCGGTTGACCATGATGCAGGCGGGATCAGCGAGCGCAGCGGCGACGGCCTCCTTCGCGCTCAGGCCTTCGAAACGCTTGTCGCTTTTCCGGAACACAATGCCCTGCATCCGCCGCCAACCCGGCACGAGCTCCAGCCCCTCGACGAGGTAAGGCGTGTTATAGGTTTCGCTCTTGTCGTCGAACAGATGGATCGGCGCGAGATCGCATTCGCCGCGTCGCGCTGCCGCAAGGCCGCCGAGGCTGCCGACCGCAATCGAGCGCACGGTCAGGCCGGCATGCGCGAGCGGCGCGGTGACGAGATCGAGGCCGGTGCAATGGCTGCCGACGATGACGAGATCAGGCACCCGCACATGCGGCGTGAACAGCGTCACCTCGACCTCGGTCCCGGCCGGCATCTGGTCGGCGAGCGCATCGATGCGCAGAAAGCCGTCGGCCTGCGCGAATGAGGTGATCGCACCAGAGCCTTTGCCCGAGGGATAGGCGATCAGGCCGTCCTTGCCGTCGACCAGCGAGACCATGACGAATTCGGTGCGGCCGAGCTCGGAGGCGATGCGCACCGGGACGGTCGCGCTGACCTTGGCATCAGAGCGCGGCGGCAGTCCGGCCATCCTGCGCAACACCGGCACGATCATGTCGTGGAAGGTGAACATCGCCGAGGTTGGAAAACCCGGCAGGATCACCACAGGCTTGCCGTCGCAGACCGCAAGGCACAGCGGCTTGCCGGGCTTGAGCGCCACGCCGTGCGCGATGATACCGGGCTTGCCGAGCCGATCGATGATGCGGTGGGACAGATCACCCGCCCCTTTCGAGGTGCCACCCGACAGCACCAGCATGTCAGAGTCCGCCAACGCGTTGCGCATGGCGGATTCGAGCTTTGCTTCATCGTCGGGAATGGCGCCGAGGAAGATCGCCTCGCCGCCATTCTCGTCGATCGCAGCGGCGACGATCGCACCATTGGTGTCGTAGATCGCAGCCGGCGCGAGGGCTTCGCCGGGTTGAACGAGCTCGTCGCCGGTCGAAATCACGGCGACCCGCGGCTTACGTGCGACAACTACCTCCGCAATACCGCAAGCCGCCAGCATACCGATCTCGCGCGAGCCGATGACCGTGCCGGCGCGCAGCAACGCCTCACCGCGCGCGATGTCGGAACCGGCATAGGACACGAACTGCCCGGGCGACGCGGCGCGGCGGACATCGATCGCATCGGAGCCGATCGGCTGGGTGTGCTCGACCATGACGACCGCGTCGGCGCCGCGCGGCACCGGCCCGCCCGTAGCGATCGGCGTCGCGGTCCCCGCCGCCACTTGCAGCGTCGGCGCCACGCCGCAGTGGATGGTCTCGCCATTCAACGCAAGGCGCACGGGCGCACCTTCGCCAGCCACAGAAAGATCGGTCGAGCGCACGGCAAAGCCATCGACATTGGAACGATCGAAGGGTGGCACATCGATCGGCGCCGTGACGTCTTCGGCCAGCGCCGCGCCGAGTGCGTTGGCGAGCTTAAGCGTTTCGCTTGGGATCGCGCGCGGGAACAGCGCGGCCTCGAAACGCGCCAGCGCATCCTCGCGCGACAGGATCTTGAGGAACTGCTCTTGCTCAAGTGCGCTGCGATCTTGCGACTGCGGGACCTTGGTCATGTCGGAACCCATATCATTCCCGCATTAGATAAGCATCGGCAGCCGCGCCCGCCGCGAATCCCTCGTGGCTAGCGGAAATGAGCAGCCATGCATCCGCTCGGGCAATTGCCTGGAGCGACCATTCGCCCACGGCAAGCGGCGTCCACGCATGATGCTCTTCGGCCAGCAGCGCGATTTCGGCGATCCCGACATTCGATGCGATCTTCCGCGCGAGCGGCAAGGTCGTCGACCGACGCGGCAGCCGCGCCGACAATCGGTCGATCAGCGGAAGCACCAATGCCAACCAAACCGCGAGCGCGTGATCGGGCGAACCGGGCAGAGCGACGATGGGAACCTCTCCAAGCCGCCCCACCGCGGCGGTGCGTCCGGGCTGGAGCGCAAGGCCATGGGCGATCAAATTGCCCCGCTGAGCCAGCGCCAAGACAGCGGCATCCTGGCGACCGACGCCGCTGCCGCCGATCGTCAGCAGGAGGTCGCAGGCGGAAACATCAAGCGCGGCCGCGATCGATGTCGCATCGCGCGCGCCGGCTTCGAGCGTGCTCACATCCAGTCCCGCTGCGCGCGCGACGTCGGCGATCATTTGCGTCGTCACTGTTGCGCCCGGCAAATTGACGAGGCGCAGCCGCGGCCGCCGCACGCTCAGCTTTTCCGTGCCGGCGGCGCGCGCGAGCAGCAGAACCGCCGCACTGATCGGATATCCCTCTGCGGCGACAGGCGTGCGTTCGGGGACGTCGGTGCCCGCACGCCGAACGCCCTGCCCCGGCACGCCCTCCGCCAGCACCTGCGCGAGTGGACCCGACACCTCGACTGCGTCGGCATCGAGCACGCAGTCGCATCCTTCCGGCATCGCATCACCGGCATCGACCCACACTGGAAGCCTGGTCACAGGCAGCGGCGAATAGGAGGACGCGCCGACGAGGTCGTTAGCACGCAGCGCCCAGCCGTCCGCTGCGGCGATGTCGCAAGGCGGATAGGCCGCGAGCAGCGGCATCCCCGCCGCGATGCAGCCGTCCGCTTCAGTCAGCGGCAATTCGACCGGTGCGACCGGACCAACGCCCCGCAGCAGCGCGGCGAGCGCAGTGTCAAGCGGCGTGAGCGAGGGCGGCAGGCGCTGGGTCATGCGCCATGATGGACCATGCATCGCCCGGTTTGGCAACCGCTCGCGCTTCGAGCATCAACCGCCCGACTTGTCCGCGTTCGGAAAGAACACCTGCTGCCCGTCGACCTTGTAGCCGGCGATCGCCGTCTGCCCTTCCGGCGAGATCAGCCAGTCGATGAAGGTTTGGCCCAGCTCCTTCTTCACGTCCGGATACTTTTCCGGGTTTACCAGCATCAGGCCGTACTGGTTGAGCAGCCGCTTGTCGCCTTCAACGACGACATCAAGATCGCCACGATCTTTAAAGGTGATCCAGGCGCCGCGGTCGGACAGCACATAGGCGTTCGCCGTGCGCGCGGCTTCGAGGGCCGCAGTCATGCCCTGCCCGATCTCGCGATACCAGGCGCCCTTGGCGCTGGCGATGTCGATGCCGGCGACGATCCAGAGCGCGAGCTCGGCCGCGTGGGTGCCCGAGCGATCGCCGCGCGTCACGAACGGCGCGCCCTTGGCCTCGATCGTCTTCAGTGCGGTCGCGATGTCCTTGCCCTTCACGCCCGCGGGATCGCTCTTCGGCCCGATCAGCACGAAATCGTTGTACATCACGTCGAAGCGTTTCGCGCCGAAGCCGTCGGCGACGAACTTTTCCTCCTGCGGCCGTGCGTGCATCAGCACGACATCAGCCTCACCCCGTCGCGCCATGTCGAGCACCTGATCGGTCCGTCGTGCGATCACCGTCACCTCGATGCCGGTCTTGGCGGTGAAGATCGGCAGCAAATAATCGAGCAGGCCCGAATCCTGCGTCGCTGTCGTCGAGGCCAGGACGATCGCGCGGTCCTCGGCGGATGAGGCCGCAATGCCGGCGGCGAGGCCGCAGAGAAGTGTCAGTGCAACCGACAGTCGGCGAACGGCCATGAAGGGTTCCCATTGCATAGGACGCAATCATGAGGATCGATTGCGCCACACTCGTGACGCGTTTGCCCATTGCGGCAGCAACAGGAGATAGAACTCGGTTCGAGCCACTACCGAAAGGCAGGCTTTGCCGCGTGCCGGCGGACGCACTGAGATGAGTCACTCGGGAAATCTCGGCAATGAATCAACCGGCATGTTGATTGCAATCGCGAGCGAGACGGCCGCAAGGCCCGCACCATTCGAGCCTCTCAAGATCGTCAACCAAGATCACAACACGCGTCAGGATGTGTTGCAAAGCAACGAGATCATCAGGCATGGTTCGCACTGACTGAAATTGAAGTGCAGAATTCCACCTGCGTTGAACGTCAAAAAGAAGCAAGAATTTGCATAGGAATGCAGGATGGAATTCCTGACGACCAGCGAAGCCGCTGACTATCTCCGCCTTGGCGAACGCAAACTCTACGAACTCGTCACCAACGGTGCGATCCCCTGCACCAAGGTGACCGGAAAGTGGCTCTTCCCCCGGCACGAACTCGATCTCTGGGTGCTGTCCGGACTGGCACGCCCGGCCGGCATGCTGACCGCGGAGCCGCCGCCGGTCGTGGGCGGCAGCCAGGACGAACTGCTGGATTGGGCCTTGCGCGAATCCGGCTCGGGGCTGGGATCGATGAGCGAGGGGAGCGCGCGCGGGCTCGAACGCCTGCAACGCGACGAGGTGATGGCCGTGGCGGTCCACTTCCACAGCCTCGATGCCGCCGGCAATCTCGCCTCCGACGCCAGCATGACGGCGCTGCGAGGCGCGCCGGACCTGCACGATGTGCTGCTGGTCGCCTTCGTGCGCCGCGAGCAGGGTCTCGTGCTGCCGCCGGGCAATCCGAAGCGGCTGCGCGGTCTTTCCGATGTGCTCGCGCTCGGCGTCCGGGTGGCGATGCGACAACAGGGCACAGGCGCGCAGATGCTGCTCGACATGCTGCTCAAGCGCGCGGGCGCCTCGACGCGGGATCTGCGCCGGGTGGAGACGCCGAGCCTGACGGGCCCGGATCTCGCCGAAGTGGTCCGCGCGGGACAGGCCGATTGCGGGGTTGCGACGCGCGCGGCGGCGCGCTCCGCGGGCCTCGATTTCGTGCCGCTGGTCTGGGAAAATTTCGACCTCGCGCTGCGGCAGCGCAGCTATTTCCGCCCGCCAATGCAGGCCCTGATCCGGTTCCTGAGCGAACGACGGCTGCGGCAACGCGCCGAGGAGTTGACCGGCTACGACCCCTCGCCCGCCGGACAGATCCGCTTCGCGGCCTGACATTGACGCCCGCCCCCAAATAGTTGCAAAAGAAACCAATTCAGCCGGGCCATACCCGGCAGGCAACAGCGGCCAACGCGCCGATGAGGGAGGACAAGCGTGAATCCAATGAGATTTGGACTGCCGGTCGCTGCCGCGTTAGCGGCGACGCTGATGTCGGGCGCCGCAATGGCGCAGGTTTCGGACGACGTCGTCAAGATCGGCGTTCTCACCGACATGAACGGCCCGGCCTCCGCGCCGACCGGCCAGGGCTCGGTGACGGCGGCGCAGATGGCGATCGACGATTTCGGCGGCACCGTGCTCGGCAAGCCGATCAGCATCGTGATCGGCGACCACCAGCTCAAGGCCGATATCGGCGGCGGCATCGCGCGGCGCTGGTATGACGTCGATCAGGTCGATTTGATCGTCGACGTGCCGGTCTCGGCGGTCGGGCTCGCGGTGCAGAACGTCGCCAACGAGAAGAAGCGGCTGTTCATCACCCACTCCACCGGCACCGCCGATTTCCACGGAAAATTCTGCTCGCCCTACGCGATCCAGTGGGTATTCGACACCCGCGCGCTCGCGGTCGGCACAGCGGATGCGGTAGTCAAGCGCGGCGGCGACAGCTGGTTCTTCATCACCGACGACTACGCCTTCGGCCATTCGCTGGAGCGCGATGCCTCCAGCGTCATCACCGCCAATGGCGGCAAGGTGCTGGGCTCAGTGCGGCCGCCCTTGGCGACGCCCGACCTCTCCTCCTTCGTGCTGCAGGCGCAGGCCTCCAAGGCCAAGATCATCGGCATTGCCGCAGGTCCTCCGAACAACATGAATGAGATCAAGACCGGCTCGGAGTTCGGCGTGTTCAAGGGCGGCCAGCAGATGGCGGCGCTGCTCGCGCTGATCACCGACATCCACGGTCTGGGCTTACAGGCGGCGCAGGGGCTGTTGCTGACGACGTCGTTCTATTGGGACATGGATGACAAGACGCGCGAATGGTCGAAGCGCTATTTCGCCAAGATGAACAAGATGCCGTCGATGTGGCAGGCCGGCGTCTATTCAAGCGTGATGCACTATCTCAACGCCATCAAGGAGACCGGCACCGACGATCCGCTCAAGGTCGCCGCGAAAATGCGCGAGAAGCCGATCGAGGATTTCTTCGCCCGCAACGGCAAACTGCGCGAGGACAATCTGATGGTGCACGACCTCTGGCTGGTGCAGGTGAAGACGCCGGAAGAGAGCAAATATCCGTGGGACTATTACAAGATCCTCACGACGATTTCGGGCGACAAGGCGTTCGGGCCGCCGGACCCGGCGTGTTCGATGGTGAAGAAGTGATGGCCTAGCCGCGCTGACGGTGCCCCCTCTCCCCTTGCGGGAGAGGGTGGATGCGCGAAGCGCAGCCGGGTGAGGGGTTG
>NZ_JYMS01000004.1:66409-77145 GCF_000938285.1 Bradyrhizobium sp. LTSP857
AACCCCTCATCCGGCGCTTCGCGCCACCTTCTCCCGCAAGGGGAGAAGGGAAGTAAGAGCCCGCTACTTCACTACGCCGATCTCGCGAAAATACTTCATGACGCCGGGATGAATCAGCTCCGGCTTGGGCGCCGCCGCGACCGTGTTCGCGGCGGTGGTCTCGCAGGCCTGCGCGAGTTTCTTGCAGAAAACCGCCTCCGCGCCGTGCAGCGTCTTCGCCAGCCGATAGGCGACATCATCCGGAAGATCCTCGCGCGTCAGCACAAAGCTCCACGAGCCGAGCGAGGCGATCGGCTCGGACTGCTTCGGGTAGGAGCCGGCCGGCACATTGAGCGGCTTCAGGAAAGAATGCTTGGCGCGGATGCGCGCGATCTCATCAGCGCTCGGCGCGATGAAGCGCGCGCCCGATGGACTTGACGCGACCGCCGCAAAGCCGGGCCAGCCGATGCCGGCGCCCCAGAGTGCTGCGACACTGCCGTCCTCGACCATCGCGGGGCCGTCGCCGGCGCGATCGAGATAGACCGCCTTGAAGTCTTCGTCCTGCTTCAGGCCGAGGCCATCAAGCACATAACGCGCCAGGATCGGCAGGCCCGAGCCTTTTGCGCCGAACGCAACCGGCTGGCCGACGAGATCGCGAATGGTCTTGTAGGGACGGTCGGCGCGCACCACGAACATGCCGGGGTTGGAATAGATCGCGGTGAGAATCTTCAGCCGCACCGGCGCACGGCCGATGCCGGCGAAAGCTTCATAAGCAGGCTCGCCCGCGACCAGCGCGAGATCGAGCTCGCCCTTCTCCAAGAGCGGAATGTTCTCGTTGCTGCCCTTGGTGTTGCGCGGGGCGATGGTGAGGGTGCTATCTGCCGCATTCATCACCTCCGCGAAGGCGTTGCCATAGAGCGGAAAGCCGCCGCCGGGCGTCGCGGTGCCAAGACTCAAGATATGGCTGATTGTCGTGGTGGGAATGGCGTTGCCTCCGGTTTGAGCGGCGGCGGGTCTGGCAAGGGGATTTGCCAGCAGCGCCGCGCCGAGAAGGATGACGAATGCAAATTTCATTGATTGAGTCCCGGCCCGCCCGCGTCAACATCGACTTCTGACGATGTAGGCAGCGGACAGTTTTTGTGAAAGCATGCAAGCAACGACAATAAAGCAATGGGAGGCGACATGTTGCGAATTTTGCGTAACAGTATTTTTGGGCTCACGATCATCTCAGGCCTGTTCAGCGCCGCACCTCCCGCCTCCGCCGCCGACTACCCCAACCGCCCCGTGCACTGGATGATCGGCTTCGCCGCCGGCGGCCCGGTCGACATCGTGGCGCGGATCATGGCGCAGTGGTTGTCGGACCGTTTTGGCCAGCAATTCATCGTCGAAAACCGCGCCGGCTCCGGCGGCAACATCGCAGCCGCGGCTGCGATCAACGCAGCCCCCGACGGCTACACGCTCTTGTTCGTCGCGCCCAACAACGCGATCTCGACCTCGCTCTACAAGAAACTGCCTTACGATTTTCTGCGCGACACCGTGCCAGTGGCCAGCATCATGCAGCTCACCAACATGCTGGTCGTCTCCAACGCGATGCCGGTGAAGACGGTTCAGGAGTTCATCGACTACTGCAAGGCCAATCCCGGCAAGATCTCGTTTGCCTCGTCCGGCAATGGCACCTCGGTGCACATGTCGGCGGAGCTGTTCAAGGCGATGACCAAGTGCGACATGGTGCACGTGCCCTATCGCGGCTCGGCCATCGCCTTCCCCGACATCATCTCCAACAAGGTGCAGCTGATCTTCGACAACCTTCCCTCCGCGCTCGAGCAGGCGAAGGGCGGCAGCGTCCGCGCGCTCGGCGTGACCTCGCCGCAGCGCTGGCCGATCGTACCCGATGTACCCGCGATCGCGGAGACCGTGCCGGGCTTCGAATCGGTCGGCTTCTACGGCATCTCCGCGCCGAAGGGCACGCCGCCCGAGATCGTCGAGCTCCTCAACAACGCCGTCAACGAGGCGCTGAAGGACCCGAAGCTGGTGGCACGGCTCGCCGAGACCGGCGGCATCCCCAAGCCGATGACGCCGGCCGAGTTCGGCAAGCTGGTCGCGGACGAGACGGAGAAGTGGCGCAAGGTGGTGGAGTTCGCCGGGGTGTCGGTGGACTAGGCGGCGATCTGCCGCGAGCTTGCAGCTCGCCAGCGAGACATCGGAGGGGGACCGGAAGGCCCCCTCCGATCAAAAACGTCGAAAACAACTCCATGCACAGTAGAAACAGCAAGCGATCACAAGGGGTTACAGAATTGGAAAACGAGCCTTGGCGGAGGCGGTTTGACCCGTCGGGCAAAACAGGACTATAAGAGCATCATCGCCAATTTCGGGTATTCGAAAATGGCATGCGTTGCTGCGCCGGCATCTCCATCCACTAGACCCAGCATTGCACCCCCGCCTCCATCCCTGTAAACGAACCGCGCACCGTTGCCGGCCGCGTAGTCCCGCGGGCCGTCTCGCGGCGGGGCCTGTAGCTCAATGGTTAGAGCCGGCCGCTCATAACGGTCTGGTTGCAGGTTCGAGTCCTGCCGGGCCCACCAGTATTTTCAAGGGCTTGGCCCGGCTTTGTGCGCTTCGCCTTCTCGTCAACCAATGAAACAACCAACCCTACGTTCTTGCTCGGTGCCGAGTGCGTTCCAATGGCGTTCGCGGCACCCCGCAGGTGGTCGGGATGGTGATGGCCGTATGTGTCGCGGAGTGTCTTTTCGCTCATACCAAGAAAGCCGGCAGCCTCCCACATGGGCGCAGCACGCTGCATCAGCCAAGTCGCTGCGGTATGACGGAGGGTGTGCGGCGTGACATTGCCGGCAGACACGTCAAGGCCGGCAATTCGCACCCCAGAGGCAAAGCCGGTTTTGACCGATGCCACAGGCCGGCCATTCCATTCCACGAAGTAGCTCTTTGCAATCCCGAGCCGGGCCCACCTTCGAAGGTGAGCAAGTAGCCTGTCCGGCAACGGACCTGGCGTCTGACGCTTTGTACTGGCGCGCTTGCCAATCGCTAGCCGATTGAAAATACCGCTTTCCAGATCAACGAACGATTTTCCTTCCGCACGGAAGGGCGAAGCCGTCGCTATCGCACCGGCTCGCGTGCCAGTGTAGAGGCCAATCAACGCGAACCGCGCCACGTGTCTTAGAGGTCGCTTGTCGGTCTCAATCTTCCGCCCCTTGAGGGGGCCGACGTGAACCGTTTGCGTCTCACGGTATCGCCAACATGCCCAAAGAAACTTCGCGGCCTCACTGCGAGTCAGCCACCGCTCACGCGGCAGGCCCTTTTCCGGCAAAACCACACGAACGATTCCGCGGTGAAAGCCTTCCTTGGCGTGGTGATTAATGGCAGCGCGAAGGTCTTCTAAATCACGACGCGACCCGTCATTACTGCCACGAGACTTGGTGTACGCCCGGCAGTTGGCTCCGTTGACCTCTGAAAGCGTCTTACCGCCCCACCATTTGTTTAGGCGCGCTATTCGCTCGTCAAATTTGACTTTGTTGGCCTGCGTCTCCCGGCGGTCGTCATCATAGATCGAAAGCACATCCGCGATGTCGATGTCCTCAATATCTTTGAGGCGCCGCACCGGGGCGTACTTCTCCCCGATGTATGCGGCTAGGCGCTCCTGCGCCGCTCTATCTTCGCCTGCAAAGCATCCTGTGGCGATATGCTCGCGACCGTCGACGATGATCCACGTTCCCTTCGCGGTGATCTTGCCGTCGTTACGCCGCTCCCTTCGCCACCACAGGCGCGGCCCTCTGCTTTGACGCGGCATAGCTTCCTCATTTCCTCGATAGCGCGGAGACTCGTGAAATCTTTATTTGCGATTCGCTCGACAACTAGCCGGCCTGCTCTTGCTTCACGGCGAAGGCCACTGACGGTCATGCCGCCAAGCGGGAAGGCACAAGCAACGGCATCGCGGAGCCGCAAAGGCGTGTCGGGCCGAATGTGGTCGGGTGTCGGCAATGGACTTGCGGGCATAATTTCCCCATTATGGATCAACCATATATCCGACAAAATGTCGAACTTCAATGTGTGTCTAGAATTTATGACGGGCCGGGACTTATCGCTTTTGGCGGCACAGATCAGAGCGGCCCGCGGCCTACTGGGGTGGTCGCAAGCCTACTTAGCGGAAGCCGCCAACATTCATCGCGCCACGCTCGTTGACTTGGAAGCCGGCAAGCGGGAGCCGCAGGAAGCCACCCTCGAAGTTCTTATGAGCGAACTCGCTGCTGCGGGGATCGTGTTCACAGATACGGGCGTGCGGTTTCGCAAGTGGCCGCCGAAGGCATACGTCCCGACTGGGATCAAGCATCGAAGGTGAGATGTGAGCGCAAAACAGGACTAAGCGACTAGAGCGGCCTGCCTGTCAGGCTGACCGCTCATGACGCTGGTGGTGCGCTAAGGTGTTCCAAATCTTCTGCACACTACGTTCACCGCGTATATCTGACCATGCTCGCCGCCTGACTGGCTGGCGGCTCCGATGCCTTGTACGTAAGAACCTTGTGGGCAGAGCATGTTGGATGAATCGGGCGATGCCGGATCGACATGTCCACGGATCAAATCCGCTTTGAATGTCACTATCGCGGCCAACTCATTTTTTAGCGACAGAATGGCCGCCTCGTTGGCGTCTATCTTTTTGATGTAGTCGTTTAGTCTGGCCGTCATACTCTGGTAATAGATACCGGCAGCAAAGATCGTCGTAACGATGCCGGCCAAGGCGCCGAGAATTCCCCAGATGGCTTGGATGCTTGGGCCGGATGATTTTTCCGGAGCCGCATTTTGCATTGTCATCACTGCGCCTCCACTCGTATGGGAACATTGAATATCTTAAGTTGAATTCATATACACTCGCAACAAAAAAACCGCCCCGGTGATGCCGGGACGGCGAACGCTCGCGAAATAGGTTCTGCTGAGGGCGGATCAGGCTAAGCTAAATCGAGGACTCTCAACTCCATCACTATTCCAGCGGCCGCGGCCTTCTCGCCATCACTCATATGCTTCGCCGCGGATGTCGCGTCGATACGGCCTGAGTGAATCAAATCAGCTAATAGCTTTTCGTTCGCAGCCAACTGTGCGGTGATGATGTCATTCATGGTGATGATGTCTTGCATGGTGATGATGTTCCTTCGCGGCACGTCATATGACTCGCCTGCGAAGTATCACCGCATTTTGCTGTTGTAATTCAACCTAAGGTGTATCTGCAATGGCTACACATCCAAAATAAATTTTAGCTGAAATAGCTACAGCCGGTGTACCGATTGTCGCGACAATCTACTTTCGGGTTAGGCCGATACTACAGCGCCCCTACTCCGACTCTGGCTTGCTGCTAAAGCTTCGCGCCGACAAACTCAGTTCGATGTCGTTGACCTGCTCCACGAGCCGTTCGGCAATCTGTTCGTAGTCAGATGGTGCAGCATGTCGACGCCGCGGGCCGCCAATTCGCTCTGTAGAATTCTTGCGAGGAGAAGTTTGATGCTCACTGGAAATCCGTTTGCGATGAAATAACGCAAATCTTGACCTGCGCTGGCGTCGCGTGCAGTAAGCAAATGGAAGTACCTAACGTTGCGCCCCCGTTGCGAAGCTGCCAGTCCGTAACCGACAGGCGCTGCCGCAGCATGGGTGGCAAATGAAAGAGGCCGCCAGTGATGCGCCTTACTACACGAGAACCGCCACGGCTGGCGGCTCCAAATAAGCGGCGCCGCGGCGAGCGATAGACGCCGACGGCTTTGAGGAGTTCACCCTCCCTGAAGGAGCGAATGATTCAAATTTGAATTGATTGCTCAAAGCGCTTTCAAGGCGTCTTTGCTAGCTTCCCCGGCAGACGGAGGGGAGCTATTCGGATGAAACGTAGTCTCTTAACCATAGCGCTCGGCGTCGCCGTGTCGGTCGCCGCAGCTTGCCCGGCGAGCGCGACCCCGACTTGCGTAAGGGAAAAGCAGCCGTTCGCGCTTTCGTCGGATACGATGCATTGGACCATCAACATTGCCGCTGGCGACGACTGCATCCAGGGTCTGCGCTGGTCTTACATGCAGATTTACAGCGTGAGCGTCCTGGACGCCCCATCCAAAGGTAAACTCATCGTGGTCGGGCCGGGCTTTCGCTACATCGCCAGCCAGTCTGACGATCCAAGCATAGACAAATTCAAACTGCGCATCTCGGGAAAGAACCGCCGGGATCTGGGTGAATCAATTTTGGAAATTGAAGTGCGTGTAGATACTGACGAAAACTACGCAAAAGAAAAACGCGCGCCAAAGTTTATAGTAAGCGAAACAGCCGCCCTGGCCGATCCTGCGAATAGGCTCCCCTGAGGAGCGGCGCCTGCTGCCTTGAAGGGAGTCGACAACTCGGCTCCGAAGAGACCAGACCTCCAGTTCCAGAATTAACCTGCGACGCGTCCATCAAGCTTAATTTCGGAAACGAGGTGCTCCGACCGGAAGCCGCGGTTAAGTTGCGACATGAGGAAACGCAACCGCCCCAAGAAGCGGACAATTGCACCGCTCTTCGACCCAGAGCTTCATGCTCGATATGCCGAGATCCTCCGATTGCGGGAGCAGATCAAACAGGCAATCCGGAAGCGCAAGAGGCAACCCCGATCGCGCCTTTGAACGGATCGGGCGGGCGAAAGGAGCGCCGTAGTCCGCACCCCTGAAGGAGTGGACTGAATAGGAACGATCGCTGATCCTGCGCGGTTGACCTGCTCAATCATGGAGAAGGTCATGAACCGCAAATCTCTACTTGCCATCGCACTTTGCCTCGCTGTCTCGCCGCCTGTCCTGGCCCAAGGTGGTGGAGGCGCCGGAGGTGGTGCTGGCGGCGGAGCGGCGTCGAGCGGCGCATCCGGCAGTAGCGGTGCAAGCTCAGGAGCTGCAGGTACGTCAAGCGCAGGGACCGCCGCGGGGACCAACGGAAATGCCGCCACAGCGACCAACCCCAGCAGCGCTCCTTTCTCTAACCCGATCGGGCAAGGTACCTCTCCGGCCGCATCGAACAGCAACCAGAACAACGGCCAGACCTCAAGCTCGACGCAGCCGCCACAAACCCCCGCCAAGACGACCACGCAATCGTCGACGGCGGACACTGTGTCCGCAGAACAGAAGGCGGCGACAACAGGAGCGAACACCGCTGCTCCGAACAGTGCGGCCAGTGCCGGCGCCGTAGGTGCATCTGGCGTCGGCGTCGGTCACACTGCCAATGGTTTGCCGGTCGGCGCACCGGGCTCAGGACCAGGCTCTCCGGAGCAACCGATTGGTTCGGGGAGCCGGTAGAAACTCGCCCCCTCGCTTAAAGCCCGTTTCCGAGCGGGCTTTTTGCTGCCTTGAAGGGCGTGTGGACGGCCGGCCTGAAGAGTTGAACGGGAGTGCACCAATCCGCAACATGCGCGACACCCTCCTTGCCAACGAGAGATAAGGCCCGATACGCTGGGAGGCCACTCCCCCTCAGGAATTCAGATGAGATCATCGATCGTCTTAATCGTGCTCGCTTGTGCATTGCCACAAGCCGCATTCGGTCAAGAAACAAACTCTGACCAACCGATGCTTATTTACTCGTGGCACGGAGTTGATGGCTGTCGGGGCAACGCGCCATCGCCAGCGTTTGTAGTTTCAAACTTTCCGGCTGAGGCTCGAACCCTCTCACTAGCACTGACGCAAGGCCAACGAGAGCTGGGCGGGGGCGAAACACTGCTCCCGCCCAACGGACAAATTCCGGCCGGCGCGTTTAGAGTACGCACGCCGTGCAACGAAGGCCTCTACCGGTGGACCGCTATCCTCAAGTCGCAAGGGGGCGCTGGCTTAGCCACGATCCACAGCGATCGCCATTTTCCAGAGCACGAACGCTGAACATGCGCCCCCTGAGGACGGGTGATTCTCTACCCGGAAGAAGTGACATTTCGTGATGAACTTCATATTATTTAATTGATTTAATTCAAGACGTCGATTTAATGTCTTTTACGGGAGAGACGAACGCGATGCCTATTAATTTCAGACCGGCAAATTCGGATATTGCTTAGCGAGGCCTGTCTTGTGTTGGGTATAGCTATACTATTCGCGATTTCGGCATTTTCGTTTTTGGCCGGATATGGCGTGAGAGCGCAAATTTCAAAGCGCCGCCGTTCTAACTACCTAAAGTACAGACCGTACTTAGCACCTCCTTCACCTCCTTCACCTCCTTCACGAGAAGTGCCGACGTTCCTCATTCGACCGGCGAGAGACAAAAGATCATCCGTCCAATCGAAAACACGGATGCGATGACGGGCACGCCCCTTGAAGGGGAGTAGACGGATGCCTTAGTACGGCGCGATGATCAAGTTGGTCCACTCCCCAGCTCTCCCTGAAGGAGTGGACGCTCTGAGCGCACGGGGACGTATGCGGCAGTCTCGATAAGTCCAAGCTGGGTCAACGCCGCCACACCATCGTCGAGGCCGATCTCCTCGACAATCTTGCCGTCCTTGAGCTTCAGGACGGTCGTACCGGTGAACTTCATCTTGCGTCCCGTGTTGGCGGGCAGTGATCCCGCCAAGAAGTCGCCGAAAGCGGGGCCGGTGTGCGTCCCACCACCTTCCCAGCGTCCAACGACGTAATCGCCTTCCGCGATCAGGTCAGCGGCACCCCAGAAGTTGAGGTCCGGAAACGCCTTTCGAAAGTCGGTCATGAAGGCTTTAATGTCGTCGCGGCCACGACGAGGTTCGTGAAGCGAATACTGCAACAGCATGTCCGGCGCTGCGAGTTCATCCACGATATTCAGGTTGCAGGTCGCCCCCCAAAAGTCTGTAAACCAGCGACCCACGATCGCCTTGTTGTCACTTTCCTTCGACATGTAGCTAGTTCCTCTGTTTATGTTTTCAGTTCGAGTGGACGCCTTGGAGACGCGATCTGGGCCGGCTTGGACCATGCCGTCGGAACGGATGTGCAGCCCAGAGTGAGGATCAATCGCCAGCCGTTCGAACAGCTCTCGCAGTTCTGGTCGGAGGCCATCTCCACAAAGAGCTGCGATAGAATGGAATTTGTGCATGTCGTGCTCCTATGTGCGCCTTGGCCCACGATAGGATTTCACGCAGATCGATCCACCCGATTTCCGACCGGCCGCCGCACCAACACGGGTCGGTTTCGGATCAAAATGCGAAGAACTTAACCAGAGCAAATCTAGTCCGCTGTGCCCTAATAAGCGGACCTCAACGAGGTGCGCCGCTACTTCGCTGATGGGCCAGAAGCGGGCATCCGGGCGACGGCACGCGGCGCTGGCTGTTGAGATAAACTTGGCTTTCACCATGGCTAGCGACCACTGTGGCGCCGATGCATCGCTTTGCTAGAAACTAAGAGCCACACAATTGGAGCGAGAGCAATGAAGGCGATGGTTTCGGCGATAGTCTTTGCCACGATCTGTTCATATGACGTCGCCCATGCCAGTTCCAGCACAGGCTCCGCGGCCCGTGCTCCTCACGGCGCTAAGATGTTGGATAGCATCTTGCAACAGCCGCGAACTCCTCAGAGTGATGAAGTTTTGCGGAAGAGCGCTCCGCCACCGGGGGCGGTGCGGTTGAGCAATAGGGCTTTGGCGGTTGTAAAGTCCTTCATGCACGGGGTGCGCCGTGCAATGCCCGAAGGCGATCAGATCGCGTGGATTGGTTGGGTAAAAGATCAAGCAGTTAAAGGGCCGAACGACACCAATTGGAGAAGTCACGGCGCGGGCTGGGTTCTTGGTGCGTACTCAAGGGCTCAAGTGCCGTCCGACATCATCGACACGGTTCATGGTGTAGAAATTGTGTTCACCACCAACGACGATCCATCATCACTGACGGGAAAGACCATCGACGTAGCCAATCATAAGTTCTTTGTGCGCGACTAATTCGAAGCAGAAGGCCCTTACCAGCCGCCATAAAACAGACCTTGGCCATCTCGAGTTTAGAGCATGCCGAAAACGCGTATCATGTATGTCGAGAACAAATCCGCGTCGCTGAATGGACCGGCGCGGATTGGTCGCGTCTCGTTCTCGAAAACGGGCAAATCCATCAGCTATGGAGGGCGCACTTTCCAAAGCCTGAAAGGTAGTGGGTTCAAGGCAAACTACTTCGACGTTGAGACGGGAGAAAGGTTTTGGATTTCGGGTCCGCGAAAAGATGGCAAGGATCACCTCTATCCTGAAAGCTCCGCGGCTGTCGAAATCGACCCCGACGTTGCGGAGGAATACTGGCGCGACATCAGGGGAGCGCTCTCCGAATGAGTTTCGCGAACGGCACGGTCTGGCGTCGCGCGCAAGCCGCTACGTCGCCTTTGGATCAAAGGCTGCCCTCGCTTCGCTCAAATTGGACCTAAGTACGTCTTCAATCGTCTCAAAGCGGACGCGGGTTTGGAAGGCCTGCGGGCTAAAAATGACCGCCTCACTACCTGAGGAGGTCCGCCATGGCCGATGTCCCAACCATCCCTGCCGTTTCGAAACACGATCCTTGGAACAAGGGCAAGATCATCGGCGCAAAGCCGCCGCACCGTCCCAAGCACGTTTGGTCAATCCGAACGAAGCTCCAGGTCGAGGGCCGAACGCGCGATTTGGCAATGTTCAACGTCGCCATCGATAGCAAACTGCGCGGCTGCGACGTCGTAGCCTTGAAAGTTGATGATGTTGCGCCGGGCGGATATTCGGCCGACCGCGCGACCGTCCGACAAAGGAAGACCGGCCGGCCGGTAAAATTTGAGCTGACGGAATCGACCCGGCAGGCAATTGACGATTAC
>NZ_JYMS01000040.1:0-62446 GCF_000938285.1 Bradyrhizobium sp. LTSP857
CCCGTATAAGTGGATATGAAGACATTACCCAGCCTGATCTTCGGAACCGTTGTCGTTTTACTCGGCTTGGGGCTGATGCTGTTGTTTTCGCAACCTTGGCTCGTCTTCGGCGCTCTTTTCAGTTTCACGAAGCCGGTCAAGGTCACTGCACCCGGCCAGGACCGCGGCTACTATTACCGATTTAAGGCCAGCTACGTCTACAAGGGGGAGCCGCTTAATTTCGACATCGTGGTCGGTTGCCGCGTAAAAATAACGACCTACAACGATAACGATAGAACAGTCGAAGTCGGCGTCGTGCCAACGATCTTCGGGCTCAAGACAAAAGATGAGCACGGTGTGGTGGTGCACTTGCCTCAAGCCTGCAATGGCGAGACTACGCAGAACGGCAGGGTCCCCAAAACGCTGCTACCGCTCGTGATCACCTATCAACGTGCCGACGAGCCTTGGTCTGGCGTCGCCTATGCATCGGAGGACTCGTACGATAGCCCGCGCTCTGAATTGAAATTCCTGGGTTCCACAATTGCTCGAGCAACGCGCGAAGAATGGGAAGCGTGGCGCGAGACCGAGGCGAAAAGGAATTTCATCACTTACGAGCTGTTGGGCATCAACCCGATAAATATGTGGAAGTTTCCCAAATGGAAGCCGGGGCTTCGTGTAATGGCCACCCAGTGCTTCGGCATTTCAAGAATGAAGCTCTCCGACGCGGCGCGCAATGTCGTGACGTCTGGCTGGCCTCCCAGCAAACCAGCCTATTGGTTTCCTGATAAGTCGACTCGAGAATCGCTTTGGAATATCGCTTATGGACCCAGCAAACCCCCGCTCATCGAAGGGAATCGGTTCCAAGATTACTTTGGCTCTCGGGGCAATAATGGATTGGCACGACGCGAACCTGGCGCAGTCATCTTCTTTAATCGCCAAGTCGAAGGCGATGTCTACCCGGCCCACACAGACCTCTCGATCAACAAGCTGGAACCTACCGGTGAACTTCCTGCCGAACTGAGCGCAAAAGAACGATTGGATTATTCCGCGGCTGAGACTAAGCCGGAACTACGCGGCTTTGCCTTTTGCGATAGTTCGATCGTCTCGATTGACGGCGCGCCACAGTGGCCTTCCAAATATCTTTATCGCAATGCGAATCGGATTGACGGCGAAGCGATCAGCGAACAACTCGCAAAGTGGGGCACCAACTACGACATCGCCTTTGAGCGCGACGAGTACATCATCTTTTTGCGAACGTATGAACTTGCAAGTGGCTTCGCAAAATTGTGAGGGGAGCCGACTAAGTTTGAGCGGTCGTACTCGCATGCCGCCTTCAGCCAAAGTCAGCTATGGGTCAAAAGTGTCGCTCTGACACGCCGCCGTTCACTTCCGGTCTACCCCTGTGAACGGACGTGCTCAGGCTCGCTTGCCACTTCGCTGATGGGCCAGAAGCTGACGAACGACGCTTCCAATTGACAGTCGCAGAGTGATGTTTCCTTAATCTCGTATGAGTGACACTCCGCACGGATAATAGAGGCATTGGTTAAACGATGCGACTAGCACTACCAAGCCGCGCCGATGATCGCACCAAACGCCGCAGTAAAATTCCTGAATGGATTGCTGCTGCATCATCCGGCGACGTTGACGCTCAGTTGGCTCTCGCTTGGGAGTATGCCCGAGGCGACGCCGTTGACCCGGATTTCGTGACCGCATGGAACTGGTTTGATCGTGCCGCCTCGTCCGGTCAAGAAAACGCTGTTTTGCATCGAGCCCGCTTCCTTCAGCTTCGCGGTGTACCGGAAGGGTTACGTGAACTTCGCAAGCTCGCTGCTAAGGGCAACTGGAAAGCGCAGTTTTGGCTTGGAACGCACTATCAATCACAACATGGGCGCTTGAGCCAGTTGAGAGCGGCTGTGTGGTACGGTCGATCCTCTAAAAGCGGGAATCTCGGCGGTAAGCTTGCCAAGCTAGCGCAACTGAGAAGAATTGCTGATCAACCTTTCAAAACGTTGTTTGCCGCCAAGGTCATATTTGAAGCTATTTCGACCTTCCTACAGTTGTTCGGACAAGATCAGCAAATCGAAGCCTATCAAGCGTTGATGTTTCGCTTAAAAAGCAGAACCCTCCGTCAAAGCAGCTAGTTGAAGTCCGCTATGGGTCATTAGCAGACATCAGCACCTGCACTCGTCAATGCCCGCTTATGCCAAGATAGCTGCCGTGCCGGGCGATAGTCAGCCCTTCCCAAGTCCGTCGCCGAATCTAGGTGTGTGCAGCGAGGGTCGCACTCGCCTCCGACAACCGCCTTTTTCGTAATCCCTGGTTGCCAACGGTCGGAGGCGCCATTCCGCACGCGAGACTGATAAGCTTTGTGTAATTACCTTATCAGTCGGCCAACTGACTCCATTTGGGACCAAATCTTATCAGTTCGCGAGCTGGCTCCATTACGGGTAAACCACTGGGTGATGAGGCTGCGCGATAGCGCTCCCAAGCGCGTACGCCCAAGCAGACACAGCTCGACTGGGGCACCTTAGATAGTCAGTAGAACGGATAAGCTGCTCGATGGAGCGGGTGAAGCGCTCCGACCGAAATTTTTCATTCTGTTTGTGAAAGCAATATCGACCACTTATTCGTGTGTGCTAATTTTCCTGTTGGACGAATTATTGAACTCCTTCGCCGCTCAACTCGCATCGTAGTGCCACTCAAAGGCCGCTGTGCTGCGGAATTTTGGGTTCGGGTGATCTGCACCACAGGGTCGCGGATCCGAGTTGAACCCGCTGCGAGGTGCCGACGGAACACAAAGCGGCGGATCATTTAACCCGCAGTTGTTCCTGATGTGCCTTTACGAGGTCCAGCATACTGTCGAATTTGAAATCGACGTGTGGCATCTGGCCCGGATTCATGGTGGCCCCAAAACCTTGTTGCTCGTGTCGCCGGTAGATCCAGCACGACTTTAACCCGCGACCGTTTGCGGGCTTGTGGTCGTGGAACATGCTTTCGGCGGTGTGCAGGATCTTCTCCTTGCCGATCCCAATCTCTTCCATCTTCTCGATCATGTAGTCGAAATTGCGAGCTGAAGGCTTGTACGACCCGATGTCTTCCGCTGTGTAGATCGCGTCGAACTCCACCTGCAATCGTCGATTGCTCGCCTGGAAGCTCTCGTTGTCGACGTTGGAAAGGATCACGAGCTTGAAATACTTCTTGAGATACTGGAGTGCGCCCGGAGAGTCCTCGAACGCGGGCCAGTTTCCGACGGAACGACCGTACTCGACACAGTCTTCGTGAGTGACGAGGACACCCCACTCTTCGGCCAGACGCTTGTAGACGATCGGAAGCAGATCCCGATATCGTTTCGCTGGCGTGTAGCGTTGTTGGCTGGATTCGTGACGCGCATGCGCCTCAAGAATCTGGTCGCGGGTGAGCGGCCGTTTGACCCGATCGGAGAGGCTTTTCAGGGCCTCGACCATTCCGGTTTCCCAATCGATAAGGGTGCCGTAGCAGTCGAATGTGAGAGCATCGAAATCCGTGAGCAACATAGCGATTTCTCCTCGTTCGCTGGATCAGCCTATGGACGTTGAATGGCAAGGTCGCCGGCGATTCCGCTGTCCTCTCCGCAGAGACGATCGCTTTTGCACCTTCTATCAGCACAATCTGCTGCAGAGGTTATCGGCCCGCGATAGATCGCTTGATGGATCATCAATGATCTCCTCGGGAGCAGCAGCAGCTCCGCGTTGGAGAAGATGAATACAAGGCAACGACGGTGCAAACTGCCGAACGTACCGATATTTCGGCATTGGCTTTTTCGAAGCCCGGGCCGAACAGCAAGCAATGTCGTGTCGACGCGCGACAATGGTCCCCCAACAGCCCGGAGCAGGATCATGTCGCCGTCGGACCACGTTCAGGCCTTTCGCGATCTCTTGGGCGCCGTCGGCGTCGTCGACGACCCACAGCGGCTTGCGACGTACACCACGGATCAGCGCCAGCTCTTCACCGGATCGACGCTCGCCGTCCTGAAGCCGGTAACGACGAAGCAGGTCTCCGACGTCGTGACACTGGCGGCACGGCTCGGAATCGGGCTCGTCCCCCAAGGAGGCAACACGAGCTATTGCGGCGGCGCGACGCCGGATGCTTCGGGACGCCAGGTTGTCGTAAGTCTGGAACGCATGGACGCGATCCGAGAGGTCGATCCGCTGTCCATGAGTATCTCCGTCGACGCAGGTGCCATCCTGAAGAGGGTACAGGAAGCCGCCGCGAGTGCCGGTCTGCTGCTGCCGCTTAGCCTCGGCGCCGAGGGAAGTTGCCGGATCGGCGGCAACATTGGCACCAACGCGGGCGGGTTGTCCGTCGTCCGGTATGGCATGACACGCGATCTGCTGCTCGGCATCGAGGCCGTTCTGCCGGACGGGACCATCGTCTCCGACATGCGCAAGCTTCGGAAGAACAACACCGGCTATGACGTCAAACAATGCTTCGTGGGAAGCGAGGGAACGCTCGGCATCGTCACCGGTGCGGTGCTGCGCCTTGCTCCTTTGCCAGTGCGACGTGCGACAGCCTGGCTGAAACTCGCGAAGGCCGCGCCGCTCGCCGAACTGCTCGCGCTGGTGCGTCGCGAATCCGGCGAACTGCTGACCACGTTCGAATTCATGACTGCGCGATCGATTGCGCTCGCGACCGCCGCGATGGCGAGCCCGCCCTCCGTCGGCCCCGGCTCCGGCGGCGCGATCCTCCTCGAATTCGCCTCCTCCTCCCGGCATCTCGACCTTGATAGCCTCATGGAAACCATCCTTGCGGAAACCGTAGAGTACGAATGGGTCGAGGACGCCTTCCTCGCCCAGAGCGGGGCTCAACGTGCGTCCATGTGGGAGCTGCGCGAGACGATCCCGGAAGGCGAAAAGCGGTGGGGCGGTTCGGTCAAGCACGACATATCCGTGCCGTTGTCCTGCATCCAGCGCTTCCTCGACGTTGCCGGCGCGGAGGTTCGAAAGTTCCACACCGATATCGAGTTGTCCGTCTACGGTCATGTGGGCGATGGCAATCTGCACTACAATGTTCTCATTCCTCAGGGGACGGATCGGATCGCGTTCACGCAGCTTATTGAAGCGAGCCTGTCTCTCCGTCTGTACGACGCGGCGGCGGCTCTCGGGGGTACGTTCAGCGCGGAGCATGGCGTCGGTCGCTTCAAGCGGCATCTTCTGGAGAAGTACGGAGACGCGGGCCGCGTCGCAGTAATGCGGCGTATCAAAACCGCCTTCGATCCGGCAGACATCATGAACGCTGGCGCCGTGGTTCGCCCGGTCAATGCGGAGCCGGCCTATTGATCCCGTTGCGACCTCGAGCGGCACGTTCCATCACCTGCTGAGTTTCGTCTTGCTCAGGCGGCTTGCCTCTTCGAGCGCTTTACGACGGGCTTGATGTCTTCCGGATAGTCGGCCGAAAGGGCGGTCAGCTCGGCCAAGTCGATGTCCCGCGCGATGATCACGATGCCTCGCCTGGTGGAGTGATCCAACTCCATCCAACGAGGTTCAGCGAAGGTGGCGCCTACGCCGTCGATCAAGAGGCATTTTGGCGTGCCGGCGACCGCGACGAGACCTTTGGCGCGGAGCAATCGATCGCCGCAGAGACCCGCGAGGTCCTCGAGCCAATCGGTCAGATCGCCCCACGCAACGTCGGTTGGCCACTCGGCAAAGAAGACTCCCAGCCGCGAATGATCAGTGGCCGCGATCGCCTCGAATTGACTTATCGGCATCGCGGTTTCGGTATACATCGGATCGAAGACGGCGCGCGCGCGCGCCGTTCTGTCCGCCACGACGATCCGGCAGGCGGCCGGATTGAACTGCTTCGCGACGCATCCGGCAGCCGTGACCTGGTCGGTCCCCGCCCGATCCAGTTTCGTGAAGACGATGGATCTGGCGGCCGTCAATTGCGCGGATCTGATCGGAAACGTCACCTCGTCAGCCATCGGAGCCAAAGCGTCCAATGTGGAGACGATGCGTAGTCGGTATTCGGCCCGGTCGTAGCGCATCAGCGAACGCAGGATAGGGCCCGGCATCGCGAGCCCGCTCGTTTCCAGGACGATCCTGCGGAAGCCGCCGGCGCCGGACTGGCGGCGCACGGCCAGCAATTCGTCGATCGCGGAATGCAGATCGTCGCCGAGCGAGCAGCAGACGCAGCCGTTGCCCAACAGTGTCATCGGCAGATCGCGGCGCGCGGACGACACGATGGCGCCGTCGATATTGATCTCGCCGGCCTCGTTTACGATCACACCGGTGTCGGCCGACTCGGGCAGCGAAAGATAGTCGCACAGTAATGTTGTCTTGCCGCTACCGAGGCTGCCGGTCAGCAGGACAAATTCCGGGACTACTTCCCGAGTTCCGACGATCCCCGTCAAGCCGCCCTCCGTCGCGCCGACACCATTTCCTCGACATCGTCGAGCAATTCGGCCGGATCGAACACCGAGCCTTCCTTGATGACGGTCGAGATGCTGCGAGCCCAAATCACCGAGGCGGTCGGGTCGTCGAGGCGCATCGCCCCGGTACCGTAGAGAAGCTTGAAGTCGTTGAGCGGATTTTCGTCGTGGACAAGGATGTCGGCCAGCTTTCCGACCTCCAAAGTTCCGACGTCTTCTTCGATGCCGAGAAGCTCGGCCCCCCACGTTGTGGCGGCCCGAAGCACTTCCAGAGGCGTAAAGCCCGCCTCCTGCAGGAGCTCAAGTTCGCGGACGAGGCCGAACCCGTATGTCTGGAACATGAAGCCGGAATCGGAGCCGACGCAGACGCGCCCGCCGAGATTCTTGTAGTCGTTGACGAACCGCATCCAGAGCCGGAACGTTTCACGCCATTCCACCTCATTCGTCGTGGACCAGCGGTACCAATAGGCGCCATGCCCTCCCCGCTGCGGCTGAAAGTAGGCCCAGAGAGTCGGGTCGGTGAAGCGATCGTGCCAATCCGCGCGGCGGGTGCGCATCAGATCGCGATTGCCATCGTAGACGTTGAACGTGGGGACGAAGGTGTGTCCGGCCGCGAGGAACGCCTGGAGCACCTCGTTCCACTTCTGCGACTCCGGTTTGGCCGCCTGGAGAAATGTTTGGCCCGCCGTCGAGAACCGCAGATATTCGTCGTTGTAGTCGTACTCCGGCGGAAACGCCTGAAGTGTCTGCCCGTCTAGCAGCGCCTCCGGAATCCCGTAGGAGTGTTCGGTACTCGTCAGCCCCCATTGGGCGGTCCGTAGCGAGTTCATTCGGCCTACCGCCAGTTGGGCATGATGGCAGCATGTACGCAGTCCAAGGCTTCGACACTGCTCCAGAGCGGCTTTCATCATGGCCGGCGGAGCCCCGAAGAACTTGATCCCGTCGGCGCCGCGCTCCTTGACCGCCTGAAGCCATCTGCGAGCATCTTCCGGGGTATGGATGGTCTTCACATAGTCGTTCGTGCCAGGAAACGGCGCGTAGGCCAGAATGCGGGGTGCATCGATGCGGTGGTCCGCAGCCGCCCGCTTCTGTTGCAACGTCCACTGCAATCCGTTGAAGCACCCTGTCTCGCGAACGGTTGTGACGCCGTGCGCCAGCCACAGCTTGTAGACGTAGTCGGCATTCGGCATGGGCCCGTTCTCGGCGTGGAACGGCGCGCCGATGTGGGCATGACAGTCCACCAGCCCGGGCGTCAGAAACTTGCCGGTGCAATCGATCTCGAAATCGCCAGCAGGCGGACGGCGGTCAGGGTTGATCGGCAGCTTTGGCGTGCCGACCTTCTTCAACACCGTTATCCGGCCGCCCTCGACTACCAGATCGGCGGGGCCCCATGGCGGGGCACCGGTACCGTCGACGATCGAAGCCCCGCGCAGCACTAGTCGCTTGAACGGCCCACGCCCGCGAGTCCGCGCCGTCGCCGCCTCGACCCGGGGAAGGCCAGCAGCGGCGAACATCCTGGCGAACTCCTCCCCGATGCTCTCCAAGTCAGGTTGCGTCATCGACTATCGCTCGCTTTCCGTAGCAAGATTCCGAAGCGGCGCGCGAGGCGCTCAGACCAGAACGTTCGTTGGTCATCCGGAACGCGCCCTCGGGCCGCAATTGCATGACGAGGATCAAAGTGAGGGCGATCGCGAACTCGCGGAGCGATGCGATCTGCACCGCATCGAGCCCCGGGATCGCTGCGGCGATGAAGCGTGACGCCTCCAGCAGCGCAACCAGAGCTATCGAGCCGACCACGGCGCCGGCAAGGCGCGTCTGACCACCGACTGTGACCGCCAAAAAGATGTAGATCGTCAGTTGGACGATGAAGACGTCGGGTGCGATGTAGCTGGTGAAGTGTGCATAGAGCGCGCCAGCGAGCCCGGAGAGTGCCGCACCGATTCCGAACGCCTGCAGCTTCAGCCGGAGCACGGATTTTCCGGCAACAGCCGCGATCTGCTCGTCGTCACGTACTGCGCGCAGCGCTCGTCCAAAGGGGCTCCGAAGAAGGCAACCGAGCAGGAAAGCGACGATACCGACGAGCGTCCAGGTCATAATGAGATAGAAGAAGGGAAAGGATTCTCCGAGATCGCTCTTGAGCGGCGCCACGATCCCCGATATCCCGTCGCTTCCCTTCGTCAACCACTTCTCGTTGGTTTCCGCCAGCCGCAGGATCTCTGCGAACCCAAGGGTCACGATCGCAAGGTAGTCGCCGCGTAGGTTGCGGACGACGAAACACAGAGCCACGCCTACCGCGGCCGAAACCACAGCGGCTGCGATCCAGTCGATCCAGATAGGAAATCCCGCTCCTGACAGCAGTGCGGAGGTATAGGCGCCGAGGCCTACGAACCCTACGAGGCCGAGATTCACCAGACCACCCTGCCCCCATGCCGTGACCAGGCCGAGGGATAGCAGAGCGTAGAACCCGGCGATCGTGCCGGCGAACACAAGATAGGAAATCATTTTCTTACCCCCGAGGCGCCGGAGAAGATGCCGCTCGGTCTCGCGAGCAAGGTGATCAGAATCGCGACAAAGGCGGTCAGGGACTGGTAGGCCGGCGGAAGGACCAGAAGGCCCAACTCGCCGATGACCCCCATCAGAAGGGCACCGGCGACAGCTCCCGGCAGGCTCGTCAAGCCTCCGACGACGCTGCCGGCGAAGATCAAAAGTATCAGCCTGGATCCCGTCGATGGATCCACGCTGGTGTCGATCGCCAGGAGAGCGCCACCGACGCCCGCGAGTCCCATGCCGATGAACGTGGCGAGATTGGCGAGGCGGACCGGTTCGATACCCTTGAGCCGCGCGAGATCGACGTTGTCGGCCACGGCGCGCATGGCCTTGCCCAGTTTGGTGAGCGAGAAGAACAGCGCGAGAAGAACGGCAAGCCCGATCGCGATCTCGAGGTTGTGCAACTGCTGAAGCCCGATGCGGATGCCGCCGACTTTCATGTCGCGGGCGATCGGCATGTCGAAGCTGTTCAGGCCGCTACCGAAGGAGAAGCGATAGGCGTTCTCGAGCGCCATGTTCAGGGCGATCGAGACGACCGCCACCATCAACGGCGTCCGCGCGCTCGGTTTGCGTCGTATCGGAGCGAGCGCAATGCGGTCCGTCACGACGCCCAGAGCCCCTGCGACGAGGAATGCGATGATCAGGACCGGCACCAGCGATAGTTTAAGAGTCGTATTCGCCAGCCAGCCGGCGTAGCCGCCGGCCGTGAGTTGCGCAGCTACGCTGAAATTGACGAAACCCAGCACGCTGAAGATCAACGTCAGACCGAGCGCCGGCAACGCTATGAGCGCGCCGACGATCAGTCCGTTCACCAGATACTGCAGCAGGTCGGTCAACATGGCGTCCGCTTTCGTTCTCTGCTTCAGCCGACCTTGCGGACCACGAGCTTGCCGCCCTCGATCTGCTCATAACGGAAGAACACCCCCTTCACGTCGCCGTTGTCGGCGAATTCGAGCGGGCCGCTCGGTCCGTCGTAATTCACCTGTCCGCCAACGACGACCGCCTTCAGGGCCTCGGCCGCGTCGTCGAGCCGCTTGCCCTCCCCCTCGGAGATCGCGCGAAGATTGTCGCGGACCGCCGTTCCGTTCGCCTGCCCGGACGTCGCGCGAGCAAGCGCCAGCGACGTCAGCACGACGTGATCGTAGACCTGGCAGGAGTAGCTATCGAGCGAAGGCCGCTTCATCTTGCTGATGAGCCGCTTGTAGGCTTCCGAGTTTTCCGCGGCCGACGGAACGAGCGAATAGGCGCCTTCGGAAACCTCGGCAGGAACGGCTTTCGTTAGGGCGTCGTTGATGCCGAAGGAGAAGCCGATCTTCTTGCCCGAATAGCCTGCACGGTACAGGTCCTTCAGCACGACCGAGGTGTCGGGGACGTAGCCGCCGAGTACGATGACATCCGGCGACTCTTTCAGAGCCTGGTCTACTTCCGATCTGTAGCTCGACTTCTTGTCTTCGTAGACAAGCCCGCTGCCGGTACCGCCCGCGGCTTTGAATATCCCCGAGATGATGTCGATGTACGACTGCGCAAAGGGGGTTTGCGGACCGAGGAAAAACATCTTCTTGGCGCCGAGCTCGACTGCATATTTTCCGACGCTGGTGCCCTGGAGCGTGACGGTGGGCGAAGTCCTGAAGATGTACCCGTCATGCGGCAGCTTGGTGATGCTGTCCGCTCCCGACGAGGTGAGCAGCACGGTCTTTCCGTCCCAGCACAGCGGCGCGATGGCCGACGTGACCGCCGACGCGTAAGAACCTCCGATTGCTACGACCTTGTCCACGTCGATCAGCTTGTGCGCCGCACGGACGGCCGCCTCCGGATTGCTCTGATCGTCCTCAACGACGATCTGGATCGGACGCCCGCGAACGCCGCCGGCGGCGTTGATCTCGGTTTCGGCGACCTTTGCAGCCTGAGCCATCGTCGCCCCAAACTGGCTGGTCGCTCCGGTGAGCGGGATGATCAGGCCGATCTTGATCGGATCGCCTTGTTGCGCCCAGGAGCGTGAAAGGCTCGATGACAGCATTAGCCCGCCAACTCCAAGGCCAGCCTGCAGGAAAGTACGTCTGGCCAGATTCGACATGTTCAACTCCTCACCCTTCGTCAGTGGTCATGTTTCAATGTCGGTGCGGGGCCGCCGGAGCGGCCCGCCCGAGGAACAGATGCCTGATCTCGTCGTCCTCGATCATGGAGGCTGCCGCGTCGTCGCGGACTTTCTTGCCGGCGACGAGAACGACGCCGCGCGTGCCGTACTCCAGCGCCAGAAGCGCGTTCTGCTCGACCATGAGGATCGCCAGACCGCTCGCCGCGAGATCGCGGATGAGCACGAAGATCTCCTTCGCCGCCGCGGGCGAGAGGCCCGCCGTGGGCTCGTCCAGCAACAGGACGCTCGGATTGGTCATCAGGGCGACCGCTACCGCCAGCACCTGGCGTTGACCGCCCGAAAGATTGCCCGCCTTTTCGCGAAGCCGTCCGCGCAGCATCGGAAAGCGGTTCAGTTGCTCCTCGATTCGGCTCTTCAATCCTGAGCGCAGCAGGTAGCCGCCCATCTCGAGGTTTTCCTGGACCGAAAGGCTTCCGAACACGTTCCGCTCCTGCGGCACGAAGCTGACGCCGCGCTCGCAGGCGGCATGCGCGTCGCCGGCGGGAAGAGCGGTCCCGTCGATCGAGACGTCGCCGGTCCGCTTCGGCAGAAGGCCGGCGAGCAGCTTCAGGAACGTCGACTTTCCGGCGCCGTTGGGGCCGATGATGACGGCAAGATCCTTGGGCGCTATCGTGATATCCACGCCCTTCACGATGAAATCGGCGGTCGCGTAGCCGCCGCAAATAGCGCTTGCGCTCAGCGTCGTCATTGCAGCTGCACTCCGAGATAGCATTCCTGCACGCGACGATCGCCCGTCACTTCGTCGAAGGCGCCCCTCGTCAAGAACTTTCCTTCAGCCATGACGATGACGTCGTCGCAGAGCCGCTCGATGAGCTCCATCTCATGCTCAATCAGCAGAATGGTGACGCCCGACTCTCCGATTGCGGCAAGCTGCTCGGCGATCTCGCCGACGAGAGTTGGATTAACCCCGGCCATCGGCTCGTCGAGCAGGACCATCTTGGGCTCCGCGAGCAGTACCCGCCCGATTTCCAGCAGCTTCTTTTGGCCTCCGGACAAGGCGGTGACGAGGTTGTCGAGCACATGGTCTAGCCGGAGACGCTCGGCGATCGCATAAGAGCGCTCGCGCAACTCTTCTTCCTGCCGGCGGACCGCACCGGGGCTCGCCAGAGCTCGGAACACGCCCTCGCCCACCTGCCGCGGCCCGTACAGCATGAGATGCTCGAACACTGTCATGAGCGGGCACCCGCGCGCGAGTTGAAACGAGCGCACCAGACCGGATCGGGAAACGACTTCGGGACGCGCACGGGCGATATCGGCACCGTCGAAGCGCACGGCGCCCGAGAAGCCGTCGACGAGACCGGAGATGCAATTGAAGATGGTCGTCTTGCCGGCTCCGTTGGGGCCGATCAGACCGGTGATGGTGCCCGCTTCGACGGAGAAGGACGCGCCATCGAGAGCGCGGACACCGCCGAAACTCGCCCTGATATCGCTCACCTCAAGCAACGACCCTGTCGTCGTCATCGGGACACCTCGTGACGTTCCATCGGACGGATAAAGGGTTCGGCCCGCCTTTGCGCCGTACCCGCCGGACTTTCCGGGCATTTCTATTTAACTGTTTCCACCCGTCACCTATTGGCATAGGTTAATAACACGTAGGCACTTAATGCTATAGGTGTTGAACACTTAAGTGTCCGAGCCGCCGCGGTCGGGGAGAGATCATGAGAAATGCAATTGCTGCAGAGATCGACTACCGTCGCGCGTTCCAGGACGCGCCGGTGGGACAAGCCATCGCGAATAAGCGGATGATAAGAGCCTGCAACAAGGCGTTTGCCGATATCTTCCGCGGCAAACCCGGCGAATTCACCGGAACAACATTCGAGCGGCTTTATCCGACACATAACCATTTTGAAAGCGCCGGTCTGCGGGTCGGTGCGATGCTCACGCAGGATCGCGCGTTCTCGGACGACCGCGTCATGCGCCGTCTCGATGGCGAACTGTTCTGGGTTCACGTCCGCGGATTCACCTACACGCCCAAAGACCCGCACCGAAACACGTTGTGGGTATTCACCGAACTATCCAGTCGACAGGCGAAGAGCGACACGATCCGCGGATCGCTGACGCCAAGAGAGCGAGACATTGCAGCTTTGCTGATCGAGGGAAAGACGGGAAAGGAAGCGGCGCTTTCACTCGGCATCAGTCCGAGAACAGTCGACATCTACAAGACGCGCCTGCTGCGCAAGTACAGCGTGACGAACACGCCGGACCTGGTTCAAAGGCTGCTGACTGGCTAGGCATCCCTACGCAATCCGCCCGAAGTCGATCTGGCACTGCCCGCTTTCGCTTCCGAAATCTCAGCAGACCAGGCAAGCGCCCACAGCGCCGCAAAGGGCCGGACAATCAGCGCGTGCTCCCGATTGAACCAGCGGGCTTCGTGAAGGAGGTTGATGCTTTCCAGGCTTGCCGGGTATCCGTGACCGGAACGTTCAGCACAGCTCCGCAGCCGAGCGTTCGTCTAGACATCAAATCTCCTAAGCGAAACAGGACCGGGCCAGGAGAGGCGCGAGCCAATTTTGCCGTCAGATCCGTAGCGAGATGCTGCCATCATGGCTGGGCCCGAATTACGGAGCGGTTAGGCTACCGATGTGGAAGGCCTTGATTTCCAAGTATTCCTCGATGCCGAATTTGGAGCCCTCCCGACCGATGCCCGACTGTTTGATGCCGCCAAAGGGCGCGACCTCAAGCGACACCGAGCCCGTGTTCAGACCGACCATGCCGAACTCCAATCTTTCCGCCACCCGCCAGGAACGGTTGAGATTGGACGTATAGAAGTATGACGCAAGGCCGTAGGGGGTGGCGTTTGCGATCTGGATCGCCTCGTCTTCGTGCTTGAACCGGAACAGTGGAGCGACGGGTCCGAAGGTCTCCTCGTTCGCCAGTTGCATGTTCACGGTGGCGTTAGCGAGTACCGTCGGGTCCACAAACTGATCCTTCGATCCAGTCTTGCCGCCGAGCATAAGCACTGCACCGTTCGAAAGGGCGTCGTCGATGTGACGACGGACCTTATGGACAGCAGCACGGTTGATCAGTGGGCCGATCGTGACGCCCTCGCGCAATCCGCTGCCGACGACGAGCTTCGAGGTCTCCGCCAGAAGGCGGTCGGCGAACCTTTCATAGATTCCGTCCTGCACCAGCACCCGGTTCGCGCAGACGCAGGTCTGGCCGCCGTTGCGGAATTTGCTCGCCATCAATCCCGCCACAGCGAGATCGACATCTGCGTCATCGAACACGATGAAGGGAGCGTTGCCTCCCAACTCGAAGCTGACGCGCTTGATGGTGCTTGCCGACTGTTGCATCAGGAGCTGTCCGACGCGGGTGGATCCGGTGAACGAGAGCTTGCGGACGGATGGACTCGACGTGAGCTCGGCGCCGACCGCTTGGGGCATGCCCGTCACCACCGAGAAGACCCCCTTCGGAATGCCAGCTCGTTCGGCGAGGACGGCCAACGCCAGGGCCGAAAATGGCGTCAATTCCGACGGCTTCGCGATGATCGGGCAGCCGGCCGCCAGCGCCGGGCCCGCCTTGCGGGTAATCATGGCGTTCGGAAAATTCCACGGAGTGATCGCCGCGGAAACGCCCACCGGTTCCCTCAGAACCAGGATGCGCCGATCCCCGGTGGGGGCCGGAATGGTGTCGCCGTAGACTCGGCGCGGCTCTTCCGAAAACCACTTGATGAAACCTGCCCCGTACCGGATCTCGCCGGCAGCTTCCGCAAGCGGCTTCCCCTGCTCCATCGTCATAATGAGCGCGAGGTCGTCGATGTTTTCAAGCATCAGCCGATACCATTCCTCGAGCAAGCGGCCTCGCTCGCTGCCGGGAAGCGCGCGCCAGGCCGGCCAGACTTCTTCGGCCACCTTGATGGCGCGTCTGGTTTCTTCGGCACCAAGGGCCGGCACGGTACCGATCTCGGCACCGGTCGCCGGGTCCGTGACGACGACGGTCGCGCCGCCATCGGCATCGACCCATGCGCCGGCGACAAAAGCCTGCTCGCGGAACAGACGCGGATCTCTTAGACGTTCGCTTAGCATCGTCGAGGCCTCCGAAGGTAAGGCCCGCACCATCGCATTTTTGGTCAGCAGGCCCTGCCGATGAAGGCCGCCGAAGACGCAAAAATTGCCGTCCCGCCGGTTCTTACGGAATGTCCTGCTGCTGCCACATGTTCTAATGATCGCCGAAAAGCACGCCCATCCTGACCGAGGTCCGCGATATGACGCAACTGAAGGCCCAAACTACCTACGACGACTTCGCCCCTCTCGACATCCGGATTGGCAGGGTCGTCGAGGTCGAACCCTTTACCAGGGCGCGCAATCCTTCCTATAAGGTAGGCGTCGATGTCGGAGCCGAACGAACCATGTGGTCGAGCGCTCAGATCACCAACTACGAACCGGAGGCGCTGGTCGGCTCGCTCGTCGTCTGCATCTGCAATCTCGGCCCGAAGAATATCGCGGGCTTCACTTCCGAATTGCTCATTCTGGGCGCGAAGAATGCCGACCGGAATGTGATCGTGCTTGGCCCCCGCAGCAAGGTCGCGGTCGGAGAGCCGATCTTCTAGCTGAAGGCACTACCCCTTCACTCTCGGCGCAGCACGGCAGCACGCCCTGCGGTTTGGAACTCCGACGACGATAGAGCTTGCTGTCTGTGTCTCGTCTTCGGCAATTTGATCGGGGCGGCGCGGGTAGGATTTCTGCAAGGCCAGCGCCCGGTGGCGAGGCCGATACACCAGCAAGGGATCCAGCCATGTCAGCCGCTCAAACCGCCGTCGAGCTTGCCGCACTGCGTAACGCCAATATCGCGCGCGGCGTCCTCACCGCCCATCCGATCACCATCGCGCGCGCGGAAGGCGCGTTGGTTTGGGACGTGGAAGGTAAAGAGTATCTCGACTTCGTCGCAGGCATCGGCGTGCTCAACGTCGGACACAACCATCCGCGAGTCGTGGCCGCGGTCGAGAAGCAGCTCAAGAGCGTCACCCATATGGCCTTCCAGGTCGCGGCCTACCGGCCGTATCTGGATCTCGCCGAGAAGCTGAACCGCCTGGTCGGCAAGGGTGAGGCCTACAAGAGCATCTTCCTTACTTCGGGTGCCGAAGCGGTCGAGAACGCCGTCAAGATCGCTCGCGCCTACACCAACCGCTCCGCCGTGATCGCGTTCAGGGGCGGCTTTCATGGCCGCACGATGCTCGGCATAAGCCTCACCGGCATGAGCCAGCCCTATAAGCAGAACTTCGGACCGTTCGCTTCCGAGATCTTCCACACAGCCTTCCCGGACTCCTATCGCGACATGACGACCGAGCGCGCGCTCGAAGCGCTCGATGAGGTGTTCGCAACCGAGATCGCTCCGGATCGTGTCGCCGCGATCATTATTGAGCCGGTGCAGGGAGATGGAGGCTTCCTGCCCGCCCCGGCTCCATTCCTCAAGGCGCTGCGCGAGATCGCCAAGCGCCACGGCATCGTGCTCATCGCTGACGAGATCCAGACCGGCTTCGGACGGACCGGAAAACTTTTCGGCTTCGAGCACTCCGGGATCCAACCCGATCTGGTGACCGTCGCTAAAAGCCTCGCCGGTGGATTTCCCTTGTCGGGCGTCATCGGGCGAGCCGAGATCATGGACGCTCCCCTCCCCGGCGGTCTCGGTGGCACCTACGGCGGCAACGCCATCGGCTGTGCCGCCGCACTCGCGGTTCTGGAGGCCTTCGAACAGGACAAGCTGCTCGATCGTGCGGAGCGTCTCGGCCAGAGGCTCGAAGCAGGCCTCCGCGAACTCGCTCGGAGGCACGCGATCATCGGCGACGTGCGAGGGCTGGGCTTCATGCAGGCCATCGAGTTGGTCAAGGACCGCAAGACCAAGACGCCCGACCCGGACCGCGCGCAACGCGTCATCGATCAAGCCCGTCAGTGCGGACTCCTGGTGATCAAGTGCGGTGTCCACCGTAACGTGATCCGCTTTCTGGCGCCCCTGGTTGTCTCGGACGAGAACCTGGACAAGGCTCTCGTTATCATCGACGCGGCGCTGTCGGCCGAAAGCGCAAAGGCGGTCGCGTAGGCTGTGGGCGCTAGGCCGGACACTTAAGTGTCCGGCCATCTCGCGAGGGACGCTGTAGCGCTTATAATATTGCCGTCCGAGCGCCGCCATCCGGTGCGGCCCGGACCGCCTGCCAGTCGAGCAAAACGCCGCGGCGCGACGCGGACCTGCCCGGCTGCTCTACGGACTTGTCGTGCCGCCTGGCTAGCGCTGGCGAACCGTAGCAGCGGAGGAAATCCCACCGGCAACATGGAGACGATTCTTTGAACGGCGTCCCGAAGCTCGATCGGATTGACTTGAACATCCTCGTCCAGTTGCAGAACGACGGGAGGATGACCAACGCCAATCTGGCTGAGGCAGTTGGCCTTTCGGCGAGCCCGTGTCTGCAACGCGTCAAGCGGCTGGAATCGGCCGGGTACATCACTGGCTACGGCTCGCAAATTAACCTTGCGAAGCTAACCGAGAGCATAAGCGTCTTCACCGAAATCACGTTGGTCGACCATCGCAAGGAGGACTTCGTGAAATTCGAGGCCAGTATGCGCAAGGTAGACGAGCTGATGGAGTGTCACCTTGTCAGCGGCGGCTACGACTATTTGCTGCGTTTCGTGTGCCGCAACATCAGCCACTACCAGGAGGGAATGGAACACCTGCTCGAACGCAACATCGGGATCGAGAAATACTTCAGCTACATCGTGCTGAAATCGCCCATAGTGAAAAGTGTTCTTCCGCTCAAAACGCTGCTCGATCCCCCGCAATGAGCCAAGCAACCGCATCGCTGCTGGCGCTCCAATTGGCCCAGGCAGCAAGCGGCGATCCTCTTTGTCTTTGGATCTCCGCCCAACGGCTTTTGCAAGAAGGGGCCAGCGCGGCGGTTCGAGAGTCGGCATTGAAACGGAACGCTAAGAGGGATGAGCCGAAATCGCCAGCGCAAGCCCTTCTCGGAAGGCCGAGGCGGAGGATCAGCTAATCCTACGTGACGCGCACAGTGCTGATTGCACTCGTCTCAAGCGGCATCGCGGCCAATGCTCCGGCAGCTCTGTCCCAGAATGCGGTGAGTTGTCTACTATCTTCCGCAGGAAAGCGCACAAAATCGTAGTTTGGAGTGCAAAATCGCTGGCTTGGTAGCGGGAGCGCGACTCGAACTCGTCGCCGCCAGACTGATAAGCTTTCGGCAAAAACCTTATCAGTCGCGAACTGACTCCATTTTGTTAGAAACCTTATCAGTCCAAGAACTGACCCCCATTGCGACCAGGGCTTTATCAGATGAAGGCTGCCTGCAATAGCGGTCAGAGTTTCAGGCAGAAAGCGGAAGGACCCGACAAGTGGTCTTCGATGCCGACGACGAACCGCAATAAATTCAGCGGATTGGCTATCAACATGTGCACAGCCGCTTCTGGCCCTGGGCGCATCAATCCCGATGTCGGGATGAGCGCGTCCCGGAATACATGCAATGATGGTAAGGACTCTGCACACATATCTAGCGGCAATCAAAATTGGTGGCCCTCTCCAACGCCCCCATCGCTTTGAAATTCGTGAGTCTCAAAGCCAGAAAAATTTAACATTGATGCTGTCGCGCAAATGGCAACTTTGCGAACAGCAGGACGACAGCAATGCCGATCGCGCCCCCAAGTATCGTCTCCCATCCCCTGGCGACGAGGACAGCGGCCGGATATTCTCCGCTCGCGCCCATGGTGACAACGAGTGCGAACGCATAGGCCCCACAAGCGACCTCATAGTGTTCGGGCAGCGCCATCGAATAGATGATCATGGCAAAGGCGGCCGCTACCCACACTATCAATGGCGCGTGAGCTGCAATCGGCAGGCAAGCAAGTCCCAGTGGCACGCCGACCAACGTACCCGCAACGCGCCGCCGGATGCGATCGATGGTGCCGGCAAGCGAGCCTGTCACAACGTAGGTGCACGCCGCAATTGCCCAGGCGGACTCCGTAAGTCCTAGAGCTTGTCCGAGAACTACGATGATGAGCGAGGCGAACGCGGCTTGCAGACCCATGACCGATTCAGTGAAGGCAATGTCGCCATCGGCTGGAATGTCAACTCGCGGCGAGAGCGCCGGCTTTTCAGCCGGTCCGCTCAGCAGCCGAGGCACGATTGCGGCAAGCCCGGCAAGGGAGGTGGCCAACGCGATTGTCCCGAGGTCCTGGAGCGCCGCACCGGAGGTGAAAGCCAGGAGCTGTCCAATGAAGATCTGTGATCCGACGCCAGCACCGAGAACTCCGTAGCGCCTGAGATACCCGACGCAGAAAGCTCCTGTAACCAACGTCAATTCGTCCCAAACGGGACCGAGCACAGGCCGTACAGCAACAAAGATTGCGGCACCAATGCCTGCCGCGAGACAAAGAATCAGGAGATCGCGGGCCGATTCGTATCTGGTCGCCTGCGACTCCGACACGCTTGCCCATAGCGCAAAGCCGGCCGCGAATACGCCAAGCAGCGGCCCCCGCCCCTCCGCGATGCCCGGCATGGTTGCCAGCATCGCGGCGAGGCCAAAGGCGGTCGCCAAGCGTAATCCCTTGACGCGCCTATGCGCACCCGGATCAATCCGGTCGAGCCAGGCACCGCGCTTGAAATCGACCATGATCGGCCTGCTACATGCCGTAGAGAATCTTTAGATCCCCGCTGGCTCGCAGCGCGATGACGATGCCATCTGCAGGCAAATAGACCTTTTCGAGCTTCGCCGAGGACAGATGCCCTTCCATACGGAAGCCATCCTTCAACGGCCTGGAGAGCCTAGAATTGGCGGCATTCAGCAGATTCTCGTAGGCAATCCCATAGTCGACATTTGCTTTCGATCCGAGCTCTGCCGCAATCGGCTCGACCAGCGGAGCCAGTGCTTCGTCACCCGAGATGACTGAGAGATTGGACAGACTGACGGCATGACCGTCGGCGTCGACCTGGATTCCGCCGGTGAGATAGATCCAGTTGCCGGCGTTAGCATCCGTCTCCGATGCCTTTGTGACGCGCAAGCCGATCACTAGTTTGCCGGATGACGGGTAGATTTCGACGTCACGAACCGAGATGCCCGGCAGCGCGGGCATCGCCGCGATCGCCTGCTTCAGTCTGTCCTTGATCGTGTCGTAGCCGATCTTGACCGGAAGAATGACGTCGAACGTGCCGGGAGCATCGACGTCGTGGCCCAGGGGCGGCAGCGGCGCTGCCGTGACAGCCGGCGGAGCCTGGCCTACGATGGTCGTAGCCGTCCCGGACAACTCGAGCGATCCCCGCAAGACCTTTGTATCGGCACGGACACCCGCGAAAGCGGCATTCTGCGGCGTGATCTGCAGCCACACGGCGGGATTGTCGGAGAGCTGGATCGGCTCAAAAGCGTGCCGCCAGGCGGCGACCGCCTTGTCGTGAAGATCGAGACGTCGCGCGGCCGCAAGTGCATGCGACCTGACGATACCAAGCTGGGTGTGGATGCGAGGTTCGGCATATTTCGCCAATGGTATCTCGCGGCCCATCACACGCAGCACCGGCGGCTCGCTCCAGTGAAAGCCGTCGCTGAAGTTCAGATCGAGCGACCAGTCGCGGCCAAGCTGCGGATGCGCCTCGGCCTCGATCGTCGCGCTGGCCTCCGTTTCGCCGTGGATGCGCGCAGTGAACCTGTTGGCGCCCTGCCCTTCGAGCACGCCATGAATCGGAACCAAGCCGTAGACGCGGTCGCCGCGGCCGTAGAGAGAGACCGGACCGGAGCGTTCGACATACCCCCAGATATCGCAATTGGCGTTGACGCGGAAGAACAGCACGCGTCGATGCACACAGCTGACCCGCTCATCGATGCTTGCAAGACGTCGTGGAATATCCTTACCGATATCCGCGGCAAGCGCAGGCAGCCCGAGCTCGATACTCGCCGAGATGCGAGAATCGGCGCTGAACGGCGCTACGGTGTCGGGAGCCAGAGGCGGCTTGTCGGCAGCCGAGGCGACGGACGTCAATCCGAAGAGACTGAGAACAGCGAGCGTCGCGCGCGCGGAACGCCGAATGGCGTAGCAACTGGCTTGATGGTTCGTTTTCATGATGGGTCTCCATCTCTAGGTCGTGAAATTCAGGACAAACTGGCGCGCCGGGCTCAAAGGCGATGACGGCCGCCACCGAAATGATCGGCAAACCCGCCGTCATCACCAAAGGCCCGAGGCTCGCGCCGGAACATCTCGGCGCGCGGACGGTCGAACTGGGGGCGTGCCTCGGCCATCGGGCGATCCAGATTGCGCCGCGGCATCGCGCGGTTCGCCTGTCTCGGCGCAATCCTCGGAGCGGTAGGTTTGACGAGATCGGGAATGCGCTTGGCTGCTCCAGCCGCGTCCATGACTTTGGCCGCCTCGCCTGCGCCGTCGAACTTACGGTCGGCCTCGCGAGGCAGATCCAGACGTCCGTTTCCGATACGATTGTTCAGTGCCTCACGCGCCGCGACGGTGTTGCCGCGGCCGAAGCGCTCGGCCACAGCGGCGTTGTGGTATGGCACGTCACCGCGATGGGCTGGGTTATGGACCCAGATATTGTTCGTGATGTCTGTGCGATTGAATGTGTTGAAGCGATTGACGTTGATGATCACGTTGTTGTGCCACCAATCGCATCCGCCCCAGATCGCAGCGCCGACGGTGACGCCCGCGGCGAACGAAACGATGTTGCTGGCGATGAACCCCGGCGGCGACCAGTAGAAGGGCGGATTGGCCGGATATCCCCACTGGCCGTAGGCCACGCTCGGATCGTAAACCGGAACATAATAGACATCGGGATTGACCGGTTCGACCACGATCGCCTGCTGCCGCGATGGCGCCGCGACGTCCGCGGGCGCCGGCTCGGAGGTGACGCGCTGCTGCGCGTTCGATTGCAGATTCCCCGTCGCCTGCGCCTCCGCGCGCAACGTCTGCACGGCCGCCATGACGTCCTGTTGCTGCGCAAGAAAGGCATCGCCGAGTTGTTGCGTCCAGTCGAGCTTGTCGCTCATCATCTGAAGGGTCTGCGGCACAGCCGCAAGCGCCTTGACGCTTGGATCCCAGGGCTGGCTCTGCATCGCGCTCTGCAGCTCGGAGCCGGTCACACCAGGATTATCGTGCGACCAGCGCGCGGCCTCGACGACCTCGAGTGGATAGGTCGTTGCCATCAGCACCTGCGTCAGCAGAGGATCAGGGTAGAGCGCGATGGGGGCGACGAGCTGTTCGAGCTGGCCCTCGGAAAGCCTGGACGGCGCCTGGCTCTGGGTTTGAGCCTGTGGCGCAGTGGCGTCCTGTGCTTGCGCCGGTGCGCCGGCGAAACTCAGTGCGATCACGACGGCCGCGCCGGCGATGTTGAAGCGCCTGCGCGCCGAGAAAGTCTTGTTTGTCACGGTTGTTGTCCTGTCGTCAGTTCGCGCAAAGCGCCTTCGGTTTATGGGCAGATGCGCTGGTTGTTGCGCCAGTAGCAGGTGGATCCACGCCGATAGGCGTAGACATTGCCGTAACGGCCGACCGCGACTGCGCCATTGCGATTGAAGGCGACGCCTCCGCGCGGGCCGACGCAACCGGCGCCGATCGCGCTTCGGCCGCAGGAAAAGGCTTGCGCCTGGGTGGCGCTGAACAGGCCGGCCAGCGCCGCAATGGTCAGGGCAGCGCAGGTGGAGATAGATGCTCTCAAAACGAACTTTGTTGTTAATTTACAATCTTTACGGGAATTTATGTCCAAGGTCGTTGTCATGTCTTGTTGTCCTTTGTCGGTGTGAGAAAAAGATCTTCGTGGGCGGCGGTTGGCCCGCTCTCAACGCGATGAACACATGCGCCTGGACGCCTTCGAATACAAATACCGCTTCAATATGCGGGTATCGGCGCGCGATATATCCGGCGACGGGACCGTTGACCACATCCGGAAGCTTGCCTAGCGCTGGTATCCTTCGTCGGGCGCGACTCCGCCAAGCGCCAGTCGGTTGACCTCACCGAGGCCACGGCCCTCCAGATCGGCAAGCACCGCCGCGTCGGATAGCGGGAGCTTTTTCGACCGCTTCCAGTCGCGCTCGACGGTCGCGATCAGACGCTGCACCACATGGTCCGATCCAGTTTCGATTGCCAACTCGCGCCGATCGTCAAAACTGCCGGGACTGAGATTGATCGAGCCGACGATGGCGCGGCTGCCGTCCGCTACCATGATCTTGCCATGCAGCTTCAGATGCCGCAGCGTCCGAACCTTGGCGCCGACGTCATGCACGATTCGCAGCCCGCTGACGCCTTCGAACAGCTTCTTGTGCTTCAGCTTGTGAAGCGCGCGGGACATGATCCGGACCTTGACGCCCCGATTCACCGCCCGCACAAGCCGCTCGATGATCACCATGTCCTGGTAGCGCTCATTCTGGAGCCAGAGCGTTTCCTTCGCGCCATCGATGAAATCCGCGATGCGCTGGCGACCGTTGTTCGGACACCAGATCAAATGAGACGCCGGGTCGGGCGAGAATTTCTGCTCGGCCCAGTCGGCATCGAAACAACGGACCATCTCGGCAACTTCCGACATCTTGGTGGTCTCGACCGCGTAGTCCCGCGTCTCCGTGAGGTCACGCGTCTCCCAGTTGAGGGATTCGATGAAGCCTACCCGACCGTCGATCACCATCGACTTCTGATGCGTCACGGCAAATTCCGTGCTGCTGTCTTTTACCGAGACACCTGCCGTGAGAAGGGTTTCGCGGGCGACGTCGTTGTCGCTCGTTCCGTCTCGCCGCGCCGGGTTGAGCATGACGCGAACATTCACGCCGCGGCGACGGGCCGCGACCACGGCCTCGAGCAACGCCGGGTCGGTGAACAGGAACATCCTGATGTTAAGGCTATGTTTGGCGGCATCGATGGGTGCGACGATCGCATCGGCGCCGTCATCGGGAAGAACGATCAGCCTGTGTGACATGGTGCTTGCTCTTTCTTGCTGGGTTCAGGCCGCATCGGCGGCGTGAGACGGCGCAGTCTGATGCTGGATCCGGCTCAACTCGGCAAAGTCACCGCCGCGCGCGATCAGTTCGTCGTAGCCGCCTTCTTCGGCCACTACCCCATCCCTGAGCACAATGATTTTGTCGGCATTGACCAGCGTGTTCAGGCGGTGGGCGATCATAAGCACCGTCCGCCCTTTCATCAGGCGATGAAGCGCATCGATGACAAGCCGTTCGGACTGCGGATCCAGCGCCGCAGTCGGCTCATCCAGCACGAGAATGGGGCTGTTGCGTACGACAGCGCGCGCGATCGCGATACGCTGACGTTGACCGCCCGACAGGGTGCTTCCGTGCTCGCCGACAAGGGTATCGTAACCATGCGGCATGCGCGCGATGAAATCATCGGCATTGGCGACATGGGCGGCAGCCAAAATCTCCGCTTCGTTCGCGTCAGGACGGCCATAAGCGATGTTCTCGCGGATCGTTCCGGGAAACAGGACCGTATCCTGGAGCACGAAGCCGATCTGTGCACGCAGGGACGCGATCTTGTAGTCTGCGACATCGACGCCATCGATCAGGATGCGGCCGAGCCGCGGATCGTAAAAGCGGGGCAACAGGCTCAGCAGCGTCGATTTGCCCGACCCAGTCGGACCGACGAAACCGACGACCTGGCCGGGCTGAATATCGAACGACACTTCGTTCAGGATCTGCTCGCCCGTCTCGTAGCCGAAGCTGACCCCATCGAAGCTGATGGCGCCTCGTACCCGGCCGGTGTCAACCGCGCCAGCGCGCTCGTCGATCACCTCGTCTGCGGACAGGATGGTCTGGATGCGTTCCAGCGCGACGGTGGTCTGCGCGATCGTGCTGGTCATGCTGGCGAGGTCCTTCACGGGTTTGAAGAACCTCTTGAGGTAGGCAAGGTACACGGTCAGAGCGCCGGCGGTCATGGTTCCCGCCACGATCAGTGCCGTGCCTTTCCAGAGCACGATGGCAGTGCAGATCGCCACTACGATGCTCACGAGAGGCGACATCAATGACTTGATCTTTCGGGCGCGGAGCGCGGCCTCGACAGTGGCGCGGCTCGCCGCTTCCAGATTGGCAAGCTCGAGATCCTGCCGTCCGAACGCCTTGGTGACCCTGATCGTGCTCAGGCCGCGCTGAACGATAGAAAGGACCTCGCTCTGGCGCACACGGACCGCGCGGGTCGCCTCCTTCACCGCCCACTTGAAGCGGAATACGAACAGCAGAAGAACCGGTGTGAAGGCGACCGCGATGAGCGTGAAGTCCCAGTCCAGCCAGAACATCAGTCCGACCATGAAGACAATGGTCAGCAGATCGATCACGATGTCGAGCGTCGACGACGACGCGAAATCCTGGATGGTTGCGACGTCGCTGGTGATCGTCGAGACCAGTGTTCCGATCCGGGCATGGTCGTAATAGCGCAACGACAGCCGATGAAGATGCTCGTAGATTCGCAGGCGCAGATCGTTGGCAACCCACTGCCCTACGCTCGTCGTATAATAATTATCGATGTAGCCCGCGATCGCACCGACCACGGCGATGGCCAGCGTCGCTACGCCCGCGAATAGCGCGACGCCGAGCGTGTGCTTGCCGAAACCGTAGTCATGCGCCCATTCCAGCCAATGCGGAAGGTGATGGTTTCCGAGCGCATCGTCGATCACGAGTTTCAGCGGCCAAGGGGCTGCGAGACCGACCACGATCTCGATCAGCATGGCGATGAAGACGATGGCGAGCCAGCCGCGATAGGGCCGGAGCAGGTCGAGCACCAGGCGTGACATTGGTGGGCGCTCCTATCGGGCCGAGGCTTCGGCCGGAGCCATCGCGGGCGCCGGCTTGCCGCAGTCGCTGGGCGCGGGCCGGCCCGCGAAGCGGTCCATCATCCAGCTCACCGCGGCTTCGGCGCTGTCGCGTGCGACGAAGCCATGCCCGACGCCCGGAACCGACATCATGGCGACCTTGCCGCCGGCCTCGCATTGCCGCTGCATGTACGCGCGCGTAGTCTCGGGACGGACGATGTTGTCGGTGCTGCCCTGCGCGAGGAACAGCGGAATCTGCGGCGAGAGAGCGACCGGCGTGTTGCGAACGGCCAGCGAGCGCCACGGTTCGACCGTTGCGATGCTCGCGACCGACAGGAACGCCTGCTCGAGCGGCTTTTCAGTCTGGCGCCGCTCCATGATGTCGAAGATTGACTCGATGCACTCGTTCGAGAGCCGGTCGACGGTCGGCATCGCCTGAGGCAAAACGACCTTGTCGATCGGCGCCCCATAGACGCGCGACCAGGACCACAAGGTCATCGCCGTTAGATTCTTGCCGCCGGACGTCTTGAAGTCGTCGCCCATCAGGGTCACAAGCGACGTCGCCGGCGCCGCGGCGGCGACACCAACCAGGTGCAACTCCGGAGCATAGGTCCCGGCGATCAGCCCGGTGTAGAGCGACGCCTGGCCGCCTTGCGAATGCCCCCACACGGCAAAGCTGTTGCCTTCGCCGACCCCGGGAAAGCTGCGCGCGGCACGCACCGAATCGATCACCGCACGCGCTTCGCTGTCACCGACGAGATAAGGATGCGGGCCGGCCGTCCCGAGGCCGGGATAATCGGTCGCGGCAACCACCGCGCCCTGCTCGACGAGCTGGCGGAGCCCCGCCATCTGCTGAAATGCGAAGATTGCGAGCGATGGCGCACAATGCGGTACGACGCCGGTGGTCGGATGTGCCCAGGCCACGATCGGTCGGCCGCCGGAAGGCATAGGACCGGGCGGCACCACGATGATGCCGGATACGGCGATTGGCTCGCCGTGCATACCGACCGAACGGTACAGCACGCGATAGGCTTGCGCTCCCGCGGGCGCGAACATCATCGGCTCGGAGCGGATCAGGCTGCCGGGCGGTCCTGCGAGTTCCCGGGGCGACGCTTCGTAAAACGCCGTCTGCGCCTGCGCGTTCATGGATGGCAGCGACATCGTCACGGCACAAAGCAGCGCGCTGAACCAGCGAGCCAGCCGAGGCGCAACGGCCCGGGACTTCATGAGATTCTTCATCATAGCCTCGTCATGGATCAAACGATGGAAGAGAACGCACGCCGCGCGGCATCACGGGGCGCACCGTCGACGGAAGGGCTCAGCGGAGCTCGCCAGATCGGGCGCGCGCGGCTTGTTCGTAGCCACCTTGGTCGACATGGCCAGGGAACATGACATCGTGACACGGTTCGCTCAGACTTGCCGCGTTGTCCTGAAGGCACGCGACGATCGCACCGACATTCGGGATGTAGCTGCCGCACAGCCTGAAAACGTCCGGCCTGCAGGCATTCTGCTGTTGCATGGTGCCTTGGGCGAAGGCGCTCGTGCCGATCGTGGTAACCGACAAGGCGATGGCAAAGGCTTTGGTCAATCGGGGCAGCATTATCGATCTCCAATGACGTTTGAATTTGGGTGCAAACATTCTTAGGTTGTCAAAACGAGCACATGTCTCCTGAGCAGCTGACCCTGCTGGCTTGGAACGCCTCAGATCACTTCGTATGCGAAAAGCGTGGCTACCAGCGTGATTCCGACTAGGCCGCAGAGGAAGATCAAGTCTGCGATCTGCTCGATCCAAAGGCTAAGCCTGGCGCGGTTAAACCAGCGGATCGACAGATAGGATGTCAGGGCGCTGGCGAGGAAGGTCACAGCCACGATCGCCGCATATTCATCGACATGCGACGTGCCGTGCTTGGCTTCAGCGAGCTTGACCAACCCGATCATGGTTGCACACACGCCGATCATCGTTCCCGAGACCGGCAGGATGTGCGACGCCAGACTGTCGCCTCTCGCGTGGATAGCTAATCGGTTGGACATCGAATTATCGGCTCGGTTCTGGTGCACGGATCATGCGAGAAGACGCGAGCCGCGCGACGGGAGGATTGATCGCGCGGCCAAAGGTGCGCTCTTTATTTCCAGCCGCCGCCAGGAAGACGGCCGTGATACGCCGTGTCGCGGCAGTGACCCCAGGGACCGTGCCAATAGCCGGGAGGGCAGCCGTTATCGGCCATGCGCGGTCCGTAGAACCCGCCCGGGTAAGGACCAGTGCCGAACATGTGGCAAGCACCACCCGGCCCGCGGTAGCGGTTGGCTCCGCAGCCATCCCGCGCTTCCGCGGGCTGTGTGGCGGCGAGTGCTGCCGCGAGGACGACGGCGATCATAGCCGCGGCACTGAAGCAAGTTTTGAACACAATGTTTCTCCTGTTCATCAATTGTGAGGATCGTTAGAAATCGCCGATCGCGCGTTGCCGCGAGAACGCGGCAACCCATCACGAATGGTCTGCTTTGCGAATGATCGGACGATTGGGCGGCTTTAGAACGAAGACGCCCTGCCCAGGGCGGCCGCGTAGATCGGAATGCTCAAATGCTCAATAGCGGCTTGCTGCTGGGCGCCGAACACGTCCCGTTCGTCCATCGACGCCGAGATGTTCGGCCGGTCGATGGAAATCTTGATAGCGTTGCAGGTATCGACGAAGAACGTGCCCACCACGCGGTCGAGTGGGACATTCAGGATCTTCGCGATCTGCTCCCTTGCGAATACGTTCGAGTGAAGCGAGGCCTCGTAACTCTCGGCCGACGCGAAGATGACATCGAACGTCAGGCGGTTGATTCCCGCGTCCTTGCTGCGAATGACCACGGCCATGTCGATGAGCCGTTGCGTGCCGACAGGCGCACCTGCTGGGGCATGATCTGCGATCACCGACAGTGTGCGATCGTCGATATTGCCGCAGTAGCCGGTCTCGCCGATGTCGAAATAATTGGGCCTGGCAGTGCTCTCTTCTGCCCATTCCGCGCCGCTGGCACGGTAATAGGTGATGGGGAACATCGTGTTCTTGATGACGTCCTCGTTCTGAAGCAGATGGTAGAGCGACCAGACATAGGCGTCGGGTGCGTCCAGGTTCAGCCGCGAATTCGTCTTCGGAGTCGCAACGCTGGTGATCCGTTCGATCTCTTGCCGGTGCCGCGACGCGAGCTCGACCGGATCATGGCCGACGCTACGCAGCAGGATCGCAGGGTTCGCGGCATCGGCCTCGGTGATGGTGAACCTGGCGTTCGCAAGCGCGTCAGGAAACTCCTGCGCGATTAACCCAATCACCGCCTCCTTGATGCGCGGATAGTTCGCAAAGAACACGGGATCGCGGGTGCCGCTCGGGACAATGGCTCCGAACTGACCGTCGTCGCGCTTGAAACTGATCAAATTCGGCGACAGTGGATAGGCGATATTTCCGGCGGTCGCTTTCCGCCCGGCATAGCCGTAGTGAATGAGATAATGCGTGAGGAGGCTCGCCAGCAAGGTGGCAGCCTCCTGCGTCGGCGCTGCAGTCTCGATGATGATGCCGAGTTCACGCTTGGAGGCTTCTACCGGCGTCGCCTGTACGCCGTTGCGGCCATAAACCAGCACCTCGGACGGGATCCTGGGCAGCGCGGCAGGATCGATGTAGATCAGCGACACCTTGCGCGTACCCAGATGGCGGGCTCCTTCAAGCTTGATGCTCCACGGCCAGGGTTTGCTCGACCGAACGAACCGGCTGCCGCGAATGCCCGCGGTCCAGCTATCCTTGGAGAAGAACTGGGTCTTCTCCAGAGCCAAAACACCTTCGGGGTAGAACTGAAGTTGCGGGTGGCTTTCCTCGTAGAGCGAGTGAGCCGCAATTGAGTAGGCAGTACAGCGCCGCGTGGGGTTCGGTGCGCTGAACAACGCGCTGCCGTCATCGTAGATCTCTGCGACCAGACAGTCGGACGGCGAACCGGGATCGCAGGCCAGGGCGCCGCATTCGAGCACGTGCCCGACGTGGTAGGCCAATCCGGCGTCGATGCCGCGGCGGATCATGTCGGATGCAAACAAGGCAACGTCGCAGGAACGGCCCGCCAGGATATACTGCGCGCCGGCTTCGATCGCCGTGATGAGCGGATGAACTCCCATCTGTCCGACGATGACGCTCTCGCGCAGCGACTGCTCGTCGAGATCGGGCCCAAGGCCGGTCGGGCGCAGCGCGCCATTGCGGAATTCCTGGATGACGATCTCGGGATCGAGCTCGGACCTGATGACGGCGACCTTGGCGCCTTCAACTTTCAGCTCGGCGAACACTTCCTTGGCGACCGCGATCATCCAATCGAGGTTTCGGTTGCCGCCTGCCATGCCGCTGCTGCCGAGAATGACGGGGCAGCCAATTTGCTTGCCCGCCGCCACCATGTGCCGATAGTCGGCCTTGACCGCCTCGCGCTCGAAATATTCGGTGCCTGTCCCGAGATAATAGGGGCCTGCATCCATCGAACCGCCATCGCAAATGATGGCGTCGACGCGTCCCTTCAGGGCCGCCTGCAGCGACTCCTTGGGATAGCCATAACCGAGCGCCCCACAGGCCGCGACAACACGATAGATGAGGTTGGACATCGAAAAGCACTCTCAAAGCGAAGGGCAATCCGATGTGGGCCGCCCGTGAACGCGGCGGAGCAATGAGCCCGAGGGGCATCGAAAACAAATATGGCTTCGATATAGAGTTATCGGCTTCGGCTATGGCTGTCCGGATCTCGTCTCATCCGGAAGTCAGCCGTCTGCCGCGGGCTCGTCGGAAATAGCGCGATTGGTCAAGGGGTTGTTAGCCTACAAACGACGCGGCTTCAGCCTTGCGCAGCGCGGGCCTGAGCGCTCTTGAGGCCTGTCATTCACGTGTCTGTTATCGCTCAACGAGCCGGCGTCGCGGTCTGTAATCCCCGAAGTCCAGCCGCGAATCCCAACAAGATAGGCCTTCGATCGATGCCTGTCGGACCGTGCCGCGTCGCTATCGGCGTTCGCTATATCTGCATACTGAGACCGTATTTGCGCGACGCATGCCTTTCGCCGATTGAAGCGGCGCACAGAACGGCCTGCATCCATCGCTGACCGATTCAAGAACTGCTGCATTTCAGTTCTGACAACGAAAGGACACATCATGTTTGATTCAAAGATCACGCGTCGCGGCTTTGCAACCGCTGCAGCCACCGGCGTTGCCGCCATCGGGCTCGTCGGCGCGAGCGTGGATTCTGCCGATGCTTATCAGGGCAACATGGAGCGCGCTCTGGCTTCGCTCTACCAGGCGCTCGGCGAACTGCGGCAGGCAACCTCCAACAAGGGCGGCCATCGCGTGAAGGCCATGGAGCTGGTCAGCCAGGCGGTCGCCGAAACGCAAGCCGGCATCGAGTTCGCCGATGAACACGGCGGCGGCTAGCGCCTTCGGGCAGTTGTCGCCGTCATCGCGACATCTGCCCGCGGCTCTCTGCGTTGTCTTCATCACCAGATCCACATTGGAAAGAACAATGAACCTCACAACACTGGCATGGCTCGGAATGGCCGCTTATGCGGTGCACATTCTGGAAGAATACACATTCGACTGGCGTAACTGGGCGCGCAACGCGCTCGCGCTCCCCGTGGAATGGAACGACTTCTACGTCACCAACTGCATCGTCGTCGCACTCGGCATCGCCCAGGCGATGCTGGCCGAGACGCTGCCCATCGCCCCTCTCGCCTATGCGGGCCTGATGCTCATCAACGCCGTCCTGTTTCACATCGTGCCGGTGATCAGGTTCAAGGGACGCTTCTCGCCTGGGCTCGTTACCGCGGTGCTGTTGTTTCTGCCGGTCGGAATCGCCACCTACTGGACCGCGCTCGACAGTGGAAAGGTCGGCGTCTCGACCGCAATTGCGGGCTTACTGATCGGCGGCCTGGTCATGGCCTATCCCATCGTCATGCTACGGCTGAGGTCGAAGCCATATTTCATACAGGCCGATCCGGAGGCGCCCGCTGCGCTAAATGGTCCGGTCCAGGCCAGGAGACCTGCCGCCTGAGTATCGGCGCCGACCACTCGCACAAGAGAGCTTTTTCACGGCTTCGCGCGCCTCGTAGCGATCCATTCGACGCCTGGCGCTCGCGTCTTGTTCAGAGTGGTCTCGATAAACTCGGTAAAGAGCTCACGCACCGCCTCCCCCGCATTGGCGAGAGGAAAATTGCCCGACGAAATCATCGAACACGTAAGGTAAATCGGTGGTTCGATGGGCTCGGGCTCGCCGAGATCATCGCCCGACATGTCGGACAGATCGCCCTTCGGCAACACGGAGGCGCCTACTCCTGCCCGCACAGCCGCAATGATGTCTGCCACAATATCGGCTTCCATAACGACGTTTGGTGAAAGTTTTGCTGCGGCGAAAGCGCGATCAAGCGCGGTGCGCGTAATGTTCGGTGATGGCGGGAGGATCAACGGCAACGACACGAGATCGGCAAGCTTCATCGGCTTGCCTTTCGATATCGCATCAGGGCGTATTAGAAACAGCCGCTGACGGAACAACGGCTGGCGGGCGAAAGTCGGCGCGAGGTCATCTTCCAGCACCAGACCAAGATCGAGTTCGTGCGCGATCACCCGCCGCTTGACTGTCGGGCTGTCGGAGATTGCCATCCTGAGGGCGACATTCGGCAACGAAGCCCTGCATTGCTCGATGAATGCGACAGGCGCTGTGGGCATAACGGTTGAAGACATCCCAAGCCGAACAAGGCCTTCCGCGGCCCCGGTGCCGGACCGCACGATGCCGGGAAGCTGCTCCAGCCGCTTCAAAATGGAAGACGCCTCGCGATACAGCACCTCACCTGCGGCGGTCGGGCGAACGCCGCGCACGCTACGCAAGAGCAGGCTCACGCCGAGTTGCTCCTCGAGTTGCGCGATCTGTTGGCTGAGCGCGGGCTGCGCGATGTGGATCGTAGATGCGGCGCGCGAAAAGCTTCCGGCCTCGACCACGCTGATAAAGTAATGCAGGTGGCGGTACTGCATCATGCGATCAGTTCCGCGCCTGGCCGCGTATTCTTGGTGATTTGATCCTTCACAAAGCGGATCAGCACGTCTTTCACGGCCTCGCCGGCATGGGTGAGTGGGAAATCGCTTGAAGACACGAGTGAACACGTGAGGGAGATCGGCGGCTCAATGAGCAACGGCGGGGCGAACGCACCCGGATAGACATTCTCGAACGTCCCGGCGTTGAAGATCGAACTTCCGACACCGGACCGAACCGCGGACAGCTCGCTGAGCGCAGCATCGGCTTCGGCGACGATGTTCGGCGTCAACCCCGCCTCCGCGAAGGCGCGATCGATGACGACGCGCCGATGCTTGGGAAGCGGTGGCAGCACGAGGGGCAGCTTCGCGACCTGTTCGAGCGAAACCACGCCCTGACACCCCGCCAGGGGCTCGCGCCGGACTAGGTAAAGACGCTGCCTGAAAATGGGAAGCCGCGAGAAATTCGGCACGAAGTCGTCTTCGAACACCAGGGCCATGTCGAGTGTTTGCGCCTCGATCCGGGCTTGAAGCACATCACTGTCAGCGTCGGAGAATTTCAACGTCACCTTTGGCAGTGCTTCCTTACACGCCGCGACGGCAGAGCCTGCGATACCGCCTGCAAGAGCTACCGTAATTCCGAAATTGACGATGCCTTCGACCTCGCCGCTGGTCGACCGCACAAGACCGGGAAGCTGTTCGAGCTGATGAAGGATTTCGGAGGCCTCGCGAAATACGATCTGGCCGGCGGCAGTGGGGCGAACGCCGCGCGAGCTTCGCTCAAGCAGGGTGAAGCCGAGCCGTTCTTCAAGCTCCCCAACCTGCTGGCTGAGCGCAGGCTGCGCGACGTGGATTTCTGTGGCAGCACGCGAAAAGCTGCCCGCCTCGACAACTTTCACGAAATAGCGCAGATGGCGAAACTGCATGACCACGTTCCTCCCCGCCACTTTCTTGTGCGGGTTTTGGAGCCACTCGGCTCATTTCAGACGAACAACCGACCGTAATTTTGCACAGGGTATGCGACTTCGCACCATCAAAGTTGTCGCGACCTCACCGGAGAATTGTAGGAACAACTCTCGTCTTTTCAGATGATTAGAGAGAACGACGGAGGAAGGGACGATCGCAGCGCCCACGAGGGCAATCGGTAGTGGTCAAGCGCCTCAACTGACACGCCCCCGCATTCATGAGCTACTCTGCGGCGTTCTGCACTAGGCGGGTTCAACGCCCCGCTAACATAGCTCCGCTCGGCTTGCTCGCAGTCGCCAGATTATTTCGCTTCCCGCTCACATTTCGATCTTGCCGCTGCTGATGGTCGTGACTTGATGTCCGCTTTTGAGACCTTAGTTGACCTCCTATGCTCACAGCCGCTGTCTGCATTCGAGCAGAGCAGAGTCCAGTCTCAACTGATAAGGTTTGTCGGCTTTCCTTATCAGTCCGCAGACTGACTCCATTTGCGACCATTCCTTATCAGTCGCGAATGACGAGGACGCGCCGCTTGGCGCCACAGCGGGTAGTCGCCCATCCGTTGTTATGGAATATAGACCAGGCAAGCATACGCAACAGTGAATTCTATGCCGATCTCACAGGTCGATAAAATCGATCCGATTTTCTTGCAGCGACCTGGCAAGATCGGCGACATGCCTATGATGCGTAAACAAAATAATCTGCCGCTTCTGTCCTGCCGCCGCCAGTAGCCGAAGCGCCGCCAACGTCCGGGCTTCGTCGAAGCTCGTCAACAGGTCGTCTCCTATGAATGGAATCGGTTCAGATGTGCGGCGTTCAAGCAACGCGAGGCGCAGCGCTAAGAATAGTTGGTCGCGCGTTCCTTCGCTGAGCCCAACGACCTGCACTCGCTCTCTGTTGAGGCGCCGGGCAACTAACATCGGCTGATCGTCATCCCCATAGTCGATGCCAAGTCCGGCGAAGGCGTCACCCGTTGCCGCCGCGAACAATACGCTGGCGCGAGCGACCAGCGGATCTTGCGCTATGGCGCGATGGCGCCGTGAGCTTCGAGAAGCGAATCAACCAACCCGCATTTCCATTTCTGGATCATTCGTTTGTTCGGGTGCCGGCGCATCAGTGCGAAATGCTAGTCCAAACGGTTCAACCCGCCAGCGCTCGCTGCGCCATCACCTTGATCAGGTGGGCGCGATAGTCCGAGGAGCCATGAAGATCGTTGAACAAGCCGTCGTCTGAGATCGCGACATCGTCGAGTGCGGCCGCCGACCAGTCCGCCTGCAAGGCCGACTCTACGGCCGTTACTCGCAGGACGCCGCTTTGCGAAGCTCCCGTCACGGCAACACGAACCTCGCCCGATTTGGTCTTAGCCACGAACACACCGACCAATGCAAAACGCGAGGCCGGATGAGGAAATTTGGCATAGCCGGCCTTCGCCGGGACCGGGAAAGACACGGCGGTGATGATCTCGCCCTCCTCCAGCGCGGTTGCGAACAAGCCCTCGAAGAAATCATCTGCCGCAATTGAGCGCTTGTTGGTCTTGATGGTGGCGCCCATCGCCAGAATCGCGGCCGGATAATCTGCGGCGGGATCGTTGTTGGCGAGCGAGCCGCCGATGGTGCCACGATGTCGCACGGCCGGATCACCGATCAGCGAAGCGAGGTACGCCAGCGCCGGAATAGCCGTTTGCACAGTCTTGCTGGTAGCCACATCGCAGTGAGTCGTCGCTGCCTTGACCGTCACCGCGTCACCTGACGCTTCGATGCCGATGAGTTCCTTGATCCTTCCGAGATCGATAATGTCGGAGGGCGACGCTAGACGCTGCTTCATGACGGGAATCAGCGTATGGCCGCCAGCAAGGTATTTCGATTCCGAGCCTTTAGTGAACATCGTAGCGGCTTCGTCAACGCTGGAGGCGCGGTGGTAAGTTGTGTCGTACATGGCAATGCTCCCTATCGCGCTTTGCCGTGAATGGCGTGCCAGACTCGATTGGGCGTCGCCGGCATTTCGAGTTTGTTGTTGTCGATGGCATCCGTGATCGCGTTGATCACGGCGGCAGATGCGCCGATCGCGCCGGCCTCGCCGCAGCCCTTGACGCCGAGCGGATTGCCCGGACACAGCGTGGTGGTGTGGCTCAACTGGAACGACGGCAAGTCGTCGGCGCGCGGCATAGCGTAGTCCATAAATGACGCCGTCACGGGCTGCCCGTTGGTATCATAGACGGCGTGCTCGAGCAGCGCTTGGCCGATACCTTGCGCAAGCCCACCATGGACCTGGCCCTCGACGATCATCGGGTTGATCAACCGGCCGAAATCATCGGCCGCAACAAAATTGACAAACGAAGTCTTTCCAGTGCCGGCATCGACCTCGAGCTCGCAGATATAGGTGCCCGCCGGGAAGGTGAAGTTGGTCGGGTCGTAGAAGGCGGTTTCTTTCAGACCAGGCTCCATGCCGTCAGGCAGGTTGTGCGCGGTATAAGCGGCAAGCGCCACCATCGGTAGCGCGATCGACTTGTCGGTGCCGGCAACCTTGAACTCACCGTTCTCGATCACGATGTCGCCCTCGGAAGCCTCCAGCGCGTGGGCTGCGATCTTCTTGGCCTTGGCCTCGACCTTCTCCATCGCCTTGATGATGGCCGTCCCACCGACCGCGAGCGAGCGCGAACCGTAGGTGCCCATACCGAACTGCACCTTGTCGGTGTCGCCGTGGATGATCTGTACCTGGCTGATCGGGACGCCCAAGCGCTCGGAAATCAACTGCGCGAACGTCGTCTCATGACCCTGGCCGTGGCTGTGCGATCCTGTGAGGATCTCGATGGTCCCGACCGGATTGACGCGGACTTCCGCCGATTCCCACAAGCCGACACCGGCGCCCAGGCTGCCTACTGCCTTTGACGGTGCGATGCCGCAGGCCTCGATGTAGCAGGAGACGCCAATGCCGCGCAGCTTGCCTTCCGACTTGGCTTTGGCCTTGCGGCCCGCGAAGCCAGCGTAATCGATCGCTTTCATCGCGGCATCGAGCGAAGCGCCGAAATCGCCGATGTCATAGGCCATGATCACAGGCGTCTGATACGGAAACGTCGTAATGAAGTTCTTACGACGCAGTTCAGTCGGATCGACCTTCAACTGACGCGCCGCGGTTTCCATCATGCGCTCCAGCAGATAGCTCGCCTCGGGCCTCCCCGCACCTCTGTAGGCATCGACCGGCGTGGTGTTGGTGTAGACACCCATCACCTCGGCATAGATGGCCGGGATCATGTACTGGCCGGACAACAGCGTTGCATAGAGATAGGTCGGTACCGCTGACGAGAACAGCGACATGTAGGCGCCGAAATTGGCGTGGGTCTTGACCCGAAGCCCCAGGATCTTGTTGTCCTTGTCGAACGCCATCTCCGCCTTCGAGATATGGTCGCGGCCATGGTGATCGGTGAGGAAGGCTTCGGTCCGATCACTGGTCCACTTCACCGGGCGGCCGACCTTCTTCGACGCCCACAGCGCCACCATCTCTTCCGGATAGATGTAGATCTTGGAGCCGAAGCCCCCGCCGACGTCAGGCGCAATAACCCGCAGCTTGTGCTCGGGCGCGATGTTGTAGAAGGCCGACAGAACGAGACGGGCGACATGCGGATTCTGCGAAGTCGTGTAGAGCGTGTAGTGCTCTTCGGCCGTGTCGTAGTCGGCGATCGCCGAGCGCGGTTCCATCGGGTTCGGCGCAAGGCGGTTGTTGGTGAGGTCCATTTCCACCACGTTCGCGGCCTTGGCAAAGGCGCCTTTTACCGCGGCCTCGTCGCCGATATGCCAGTCGTAGACCACATTGCCCGGCGCTTCCGGATGCAACTGCGGCGCGCCCCGCTTGATGGCGGCGCGGATATCGGGCACGGCCTCAAGCTCTTCATAATCGACGACGACGGCCTCCGCGGCGTCCTTAGCCTGATTCTTGGTTTCGGCGATTACGACAGCGACCGCCTGCCCCACGAAGCGCACAGTCTCCGGCGCCATCGCCGGCCACGCCCCCATCTTCATCGGCGAGCCGTCTTTCGACGTGATGGCCCAGCCGCAGATCAAATTGCCGACCTTGTCATCGACGATTTGCTGGCCGGTGAGCACCGCGACCACGCCGGGCATCTTCATCGCTTCGGATGAATCGATGCCCTTGACCTTGGCATGCGCGTGTGGACTACGGATGAAATGCGCGTGTATCAGGCCCACCAACTTGATGTCGTCAACGTAGCGGCCCTTGCCGGTAATAAAGCGGCGGTCTTCCTTACGTTTGACGCTTGCGCCAATGCCCTCAACGCCCATGTCCTGTCCTCCCGACCGGAGTTATTGTTTCTGCGGTTTCCATCGAAACGCAGCGGTCATCAATTCAAGCCGATGGTCTGCGGCAGCTATTCCGCCGCCTGCGAGACCTTCATGCGGCCGGCCGCGTCCAGCACCGATTTGACGATATTGTGGTATCCGGTGCAGCGGCAGATGTTGCCTTCGAGCTCGTGCCGGACGGTCGTCTCGTCTAGTTTGCCGCCATAGCGGTTCACGATGTCGATTGACGACATGATCATGCCCGGGGTGCAGTAGCCGCACTGCAGGCCGTGGTTGTCGCGGAACGCAGCCTGCATCGGGTGCAGCTCGTCGCCGTTGGCAATGCCTTCAATGGTGGTGACGTCGCAGCCTGCGGCCTGTCCCGCCAGCATGGTGCAGGATTTTACCGCTCGCCCGTCGACATGGACGACGCAGGCGCCGCACTGGCTGGTATCACAGCCGACATGGGTGCCGGTCAGATTGAGGTTTTCGCGCAAGACGTGAACAAGGAGGGTTCTATCCTCAACGTCTACAGATACAGCCTTCCCGTTGATCGTCAAATCGACTGTCGGCACGCCTGAACCTCCCGCCCTTTCACTTCCGAGCACCTCTCGCGAGATGGCACACGGAAGTCCGCACATTGGTTTGCGGATACAAACTGTCAGTATCGCTGCGTCACTATCGTAACGCGAATACGCGAGGTGCGAGATAGACCACGACACCTCGCACATACGGTCTGGGTCTACGCATCATCCAAAACCTTGCGAGCGTCGGTTCGGCTCCACACCGCAACAGCCGCAGCTGTTCGTCAGTTTTATTTGAACGCATAAAGCGGCCATAGCTCCGGTCGATATGAAATCAGTGGTACCAGACTGCTCAATAACGGCGATGTACCACTTCAACCACTCGTTGGAAGCATTCTCCAACCGTGAGACTGGAAGCCCGGCCGACAAAAATGTCGCGAGGCCCGCCGCTTGAGCATGTCACCTTCGGCATCCTATGCATATTCAGTCGATCGCGTCATCGATTCCCAAGCATCGATCTCGTGTCGAAGCGATTCCAGTTTTTGGCGAACCAGCTTCAGGGCATCGGTACCAAGGAGAAGATGCACCGGCGGGTCCTCGGCTTCCACGACCCTCAGCAGCGCTCGCGCGGCCTGGACGGGATCTCCAGATTGGTTTCCACTCTTTTCCGCGCGGGCTTGCCGGACAGGATCAAAGAGTGAGTCGTAATCGGTTATGCTCCGCGGACTCCGAACCATCGACCGCCCTGCCCAGTCGGTTCGGAAGGAGCCTGGCGCGATCGCCGTTACCCGGATGCCGAGGTGACGAACCTCCTTCGCCAGCACCTCGGAGATACCCTCGAGAGCGAACTTACTCCCCGCGTAGTAGGCGATGCCCGCCAAACCCACGTATCCGGCCATCGAAGTGATGTTGATGACATGTCCACGGCGCCTCCCGCGCATGCTTGGCAGCACAGCCTTCATCATCGCAACTGCGCCGAACACGTTTACGTCGAATTGACGCTTAATCTCCTCCAGCGGAGACTCTTCGAGAATACCTTCGTGCCCATATCCGGCATTATTCACGAGAACATCGATCGGAGCAATTTCGCTTTCAACCTTCGCCACCGCAGAACCGATTGCCGCGAAGTCGGTGACGTCGAGTAGCAAGGCCCGGGCTCGCGACGGATGCATTGCCTCGAAGGCCAACCTGGCCTCCTCGCTCCGCACCGTCCCTACGACCGAGTGTCCGGATGAAAGCGCCTCAGTTGCAAATGCTCTCCCCAACCCGGAGCCAGCGCCGGTAATCAGGATGCTGCGCCTAGCATGCGTCGTCATAAACTTCTCCGTGGTCGCGCGCGGCGCGGATTGCCGGCAGCGGGTATGTATTGTTGCGAGCGAGAAACCTCGCACTCGCTGAGATCCTCACCATGACCGCCAACGCCCATCCGGACCATCAACCCTCGCGATCTCCTACGCGACACCGAGAAGCGCCCAGTGACAGCACGAAAATGGCAATCAAGCTCACCATCTTCAGAAGACGCCGGTCCTGATCGTCGTTGCAGCGATATGCCAACCGCATGGGCCCGTTGCGTTGCAGGATTCGATCTCGCTATCCGACGGCAGGGGAAACGCAGGCGAACTCGACCCGGGTACCGCCCGGCTCTCGCACCATAAAGTGCACCTTCGGGCCCTTGCCAGATCGTTCCGGCGCAAACTCAACCACGATGCCGGGCCATGCTGCGACACGGGCGTGCAATGCGTCAAGCGCGCTGCGGTCCACAACCTTCAGAGCAAGATGATGCAAGCCAATGTTGCGACGGCGGTCGAACGGGACGCATGTCTCGGGATCCTCGACTTGCCAGAGCGTTACGATTCCATTTCCGTCGGACACGAACGCCGCAGGATAATTCTGGTTTTCGCCAACGACTCTCCAGCCAAGGCAATCACAAAAGAAGCCACGCGCAAGCGCCAGATCCTTCACGGCAAGTCCGACGTGATCGACGCCGGCCGTCAACGGGACACTATCCTGCATAGTTCATCTCCTGGCACTCGCGCGCGTTGGTGAAGCATTTCTCATTCAAGCGGTAGCCGAACACACCGGTCGATCGAATTAGGTCCGAGATTCTGGCGGGCCCCTTCAATTCGCGGAACCGGCCGAGGCCTGCACGGTGGTCAGATAGGCATACATGTTGTCGAAATCCTCGTCGGTAAAGACGTCTTTCCAGGCCGGCATGCCTTTCGAAGGACGCCCCTCGTGGACAGTTGTCCAGAACGTCGAGCGCGCATTCTCGCCGTAACGAAGCTGCAATCTTCGGAGATCGATCCGACGCTCGCCCTGCACTGCGTCGGTCCCGTGGCAATGGGCGCACGTTGAATTGAAGATTTCCCTGCCCGCCTCGGTACTGGCGGAGTCACCTGCATGTGCTTTCGAGTCCTTCGATGTAACCGAGGGGGAGTGCGCAGCAGAAGGAACCTCTGTCGCGGCGGTCGGAGGGACGAGGAGACTCGGCGAGTTTTCGGATACCAGGAGCCTAGTCGACGTGTCGCTTGGCAAACCATATTTTGTGGCCAGATCACCGATTGTCTGATCGAGGTCCGGCAAGACCGCATCGACCTGATCGCGGAGTTCTACCGAGGTTTTTGCAAATCCGATCGCGGCGTCCCAAGATAAACCCTTCCCTTCGACGGTGCGGATCTTGTAGCGGTTTTGGTATTGCGTCTTGTTAAGCCAGCCGGCAGTTGGCCCCCAGACAAAGGCGACCTCCGCCGTACCGAGATCCAGCGCCTTCATGCCTTCGTCCGGGCTCATTACGGTGACTTTTTCGATATCATCCCGAAGAGCGAGCAGGTTTTGTGGTGTCGTTTGGTACTGGACCGCCACCCGCTTCCCCCTCAGATCGTCAATGCTGCCGACGACTAGCTCTTTCCCCGTGACGAGGGCGTAGGCCTGCTCCGAAATCTTTCGAGAGAAGATAACCGAAGGCCCCATGAAGTCGTCGGAGAGTGGCAAGCCCATCATTGCGTCGCATTTCTTTCCCAGCAAGGTGACGCGCACGCTGCGCTTGCCAAAATAGGTCTTGTACCAATTGTAAGTCACAGGACGGCCCAGCGCCTTTCCGATCGCCTGACCGACCTCGAGGTAGAATCCTGGCTCGGAAGCATCATCGCTGGAGTACGGTAGATTAGTCGGATCTGCGCATAAGCGCAGCGGCTTGACGTCGTCCGCATCGACGCTGAAGCTCGCACCAACCGGCGCAAGAATAGCTATCAACGCAAGAGGACTCGCTCGCAAGAGTACGTAGACTTTTCCGCATGATACCTTGAAGTTGCCCGTGACGTTCACTGACATCCACGGTTCCCCTCTGTTGTGCACGACGTCCGTCACACAGCGCGCTGGTGCGACGGACGATGCCCGATTGGTCGGCTATTGAACGGCAAATACGAAGAGCGAGCCACCTTCAGGTGCAGCTGCCGTCATCTTCTTTCCGATCTCTCCCAGGAATGCGGGAATGGAAGCCGTACGACCAACGACGACGGCGACATATTGCTTGCCATCGACAGCGTAGGTCACGGGGCCGGCTCCGATGCCGGAACCAAGGTTCTTCTTCCAAAGGATTTTGCCGTTGGCGGCATCAATTGCGTGGAAGTCACCGTGCAGGTTGCCGTAGAAGACCAGATTTCCACCGGTGGTCAACGTGCCGCCGTTGAACGGTAGGTCCTGCTTGATTGACCACACCTTCTTGTTATTGACCGGGTCCCACGCAATCAACTCACCAAGGAACCCCCCCGGACCTTCTTTGGCTGGGAAATCGGCGCCCAGATAGAACAGGCCGCGCTTATACGAGACATCGGTGTTTGAAAAGTCCATGCAGAAATTGTTGGACGGAATATAGACCAGCCCGGACTGCGGATTGAATGACATCGGCTGCCAGTTCTTGCCGCCGATCACGTTCGGGCAGATGTCCTTGACTGGATGGCCAGGTCCCGGACGTTTGTCGGGATTCTCGACAGCGCGCAACGTCGCGACGTCCCACTTTTCCGCCCAATTGGCGAAGACGAACTTCTCGGCCGACAGAAGCTTACCGGTTTCGCGATTGGCGACGAAGAAGAAGCCGTTGCGGTCAGCTTTCATCAAAGCGGGAACCGTGCTGCCGCCGATGCTCAGGTCGGCCAGAACATTCTCATTAACGCCGTCGTAGTCCCACGCGTCGGCCGGGGTACTCTGAATATGCCACTTGATCTTGCCGGTATTCGGATCAAGCGCAAGCGTCGAGGATGTGTACAAGTTTGTCAGTTTTCCGAAATTTCCGTCGCCGGTAGAACGGACGCTAGTATTCCACGGGCCCGCGTTGCTGGTACCCCAATAGACGGTATCGGTCTTAGCATCGTACGAGCCGACCAGCCACGGAACTCCGCCGCCCCTCAATCCTGTGTCACCTTTCCAGGTTTCGCTCGCGGGCTCCCCCGGCGCCGGGACGGTAAATGTTTTCCAGACCTGCCTACCCGTATTCAAATCGAACGCCTGAAGCGCACCGCGAACACCATATTCGCCGCCACCGAAGCCAGTAATCACCTTGTCGCGCACGACCAGCGGAGGAGAAGTGATGACTGACCCTTGCTTGTAGTCGACGACCTCAGTCGTCCAGAGTTCCACACCTGTTTCTGCGTTGAGCGCCGTCAACTTGCCGTCGAGCCGGCCAACGAAAATCTTTCCATCCGCAAAGGTGACGCCGCGGTTGTCCACGTCGCAGCAGGCGTACTGCAACACATCGTCCGGAATCTCCGGCTCATAGGTCCACTTGCGTGCGCCGGTCGCGGCGTCGAGCGCGTAAACATATTTCGGACCCCATGAGGTCGAGACATACAGCGTGTTTCCGATCACGATCGGCGACGACTCGTTCGACCGCAGCGAACCGAGCGAAAACGAATAGGCCAGGGACAGTTTGCTGGCGTTGTCAGAATTGATCTGACTGAGAGGACTGAAGCGCGTATTGCCGTAGTCGTGGCCGGCGATCGCCCACTGATCGGTATTCGCGACGGCCTTGACGACCGAGTCGTTGGCACCGGCAACGGACGCTGCGGCAGCCGCACCGATGGCGATCGAAATGGCCGCAATGAACTTTCTGCCCGTCATTCGTTTCCTCCTGGACATTGTTATCGCCTGCTCGACAAGTGGCGACGCGCGTACCGACGCGCAGCCGTCGATTCTGGACGCTAGTGTACGACGATTGCTGCGGGTTCGAAGATCTCCCGCTAGAAAGACACTGTCCCTTCAAGCGAAACAACGGCAGGACCGGCCGACCATTCGCAGCCGAAAAACCTGGACGAACGGTCCGCACACATCCGCGATATGTTTGCATGCTGCCGGCCATGTTGTGCGTGTCAACGTTACCTGGACGGCGGAACGACGCTTTGACCTTTCGATCAACGATCGCGGAACTGTCGGCGAATTTGAAGAGCTGGCGGTTCACAACAAGTCAGTCATAAAATGCCGGCAGCAACTTAAGGCCGTCGGTTTGCTTCTTGTCGTGATCGATGAACATTGTGGCATCGTAGGTCTTGATGATCTGCCTGATCTTGTCCATCGATTCGACGGATGCCTGTTTATCCGTATTGAGCGAAGGAACCCTGCTCTTGGCGAAATTCTCTTCGAGATGGACGACATCGCCCGACAGTATGATGAAGCCGGAATTTCTGAGGTGGACGAGCAGCGACTGGCTACCGGGTGTATGTCCCGGGGTGGATATGAGCGTAACACTTCCGTCATCGAATACGTCGAGATCTCCGTCAAGCAGTCGCATACCCCTGGGATTTCCAAGCAGGCGGCGCGCCAGCGCCATCAGCTGATTCACGTTTTCGTTTGGCCCATTGCTTCCATGGATCCACTCATACTCCGCGCGCTGCATTAGGATCCTCGCATCAGGAAACAGGCCGACATTACCGATGTGGTCCCCGTGGGTGTGGGAAATGGCGACATAGGCGACGTCGGATGGCTTGAGACCGATCTCCGCAAGCTGACTCGTTAGAGTCTTGTCCAAGCGATAGACGATCAGCTTAGGCAGTGTCGACCAACCGTTCGGATCGTTAACCGTCGCCTCCGGCACTCCAGTATCCCAGAGCAACCATTGGTTTCCGCGTTTAATCAGCCAGCAGGTTGATGAAAACTCGATGCTGCGCCCTTGGTTTTCGCCCGGAGTCCAAACCGATTGATCGTTGGCAAGCGAGTGCCCGCAATCCAGCCTGTAGAGCTTCTCCACGAAACCGGCGCTACTCGTGTCCGGCAACTCTCGCGAAGAAACATTCTTGGTACCCACGGAGACAGATAGTACCAGGAGCAACAACACACCTGCGTAAACAAGATAGCGCCTGAGAAGCATGTTTCTATCCGTCGATCGCTGAAAAGAACTCAACTTCGGACTCGGAAGCTCCGAACTACGTCGGCATCAGGGTCGAATCCCAGACCAGGCCCTTGGGGAACGACAATCGTTCCGTTCCTCGGCCGCATTGCATCGCCATATAGCTGTGCCTCAAGGTCGAAGTACCGCCACTCCACCAGCGAGTCTTTCGAGCCTAGTGCGGCGCTTGCGTGTACACTCGCGAGCAACCCGGGGCCATCATAGAACGAGTGGACCATCACCTCGGTCGCGCTTGCCGCCGCAAGCGAGAACACTTTCTGAAGTTCCGAGATGCCTCCCATCTTGGCCGGGCTGGGCTGAACGAAGTCGACCGCGCCAGCCGAAAGCATTTGTTGGAACTCCACCAACGTTGAAACATTTTCCCCTGCCGCAATGGGTATTCCACCCTCACGACGCAATCGAGCCAAACCGCCAAAGTTCTCTGGAGGCCAAATGGGTTCTTCCAGCCAGCGCAGATTGAAAGGTCGCAGCTTAGCGCTCATATCGAGGGCCTGACGCACGGTCCATGGGCAGTTGACGTCCAGCGTGATTTCCACGTTATCGCCAGCAGCTTTTCGTGCCTCCCGAACTGCATCCACGGTGATCTCATGGAGCTTCAAATGGGAGAAGCCATCGGCCAGAGCTCGATCGACGTTCGCGACGAGAAGCTGCGGGTCAGTATAGCGAACAAGACTTGCGTAACAGGTCAGCTCGGATGCTGCTGAGCCACCCAAAAGCCGGTGGAGGGGTTGGCCGGTTGCCTTTCCCAGGATATCCCATAACGCAATATCGATCGCGGAAATCCCGAACATGATGGCGCCGCTTCGCCCGAATATGTGAAGGCGCTTCTGAACGTCGAGCATCAACGATCCGATGTTCAGCGCGCTGAGGCCGATACACAAGGGAGCGATAACCTGTTCTATCGCAGCTTTGACGGCGGGAATTGCAGTGAAGCCGAACGCCTCGCCCCAGCCGATAATTCCGCCCTCGGTCGTTACCTTGACCAGCAATGAGTCGGCGCTCCCGGCATTCTTTCTTCCCCAGGCCGATTCGGCTGACTTACTGCCTCCTGCGAACGGGATACTGACTACAATGACCTCGATCATTGCAATCTTCACATCTCGGTCTGCAGTTTCCTGGTCAAGTGGCACCGTAGCTCTCCATTGACCTCGTCTCGTATGCGGCAGGCGCGCCGGCCTCGCGTAATGCGAGGACATCGGCAATGGCCCGAAAGCTCCGCACCATGGGCGTTCCCAACCGCAACAACCTCCCGCATGACGTCGTGCAGGAACGCCCGTGTCTGCCGATTCTCCCGGATCGGACCGATCGCACTTCGTATAGCGGTAGTGGTTTCCGTCCTTGCGACGATCCAGTCCTCTTTGAGGCCGTGTTTCCTTGGTAAGGGCACAACGCCGATCCGAAAAACGAATAATTCAGATTGCACTTATCTCGGCTGCAGATTGTGAACAGGCCGGCGGGCTGTGCCCATAAGTCAAAACTGCCCGCGAACGCGCATCCCGCCGTGTCAGCGGGCTGAAACGGACTGATCTAACTAAGTAAGTCGACGATAGGACGGATCCATCGCTTCCAAACATACAACGTCGATCTCACTCGATCGCTCAACGAAACAGTGTGCACCGGACAACGGACATTCACGTTCGTACGAAGGAGACATAAGCTAAAGTGATCGATGCGATTTGTCTCGCACTGGCGATTAGACTTGCGGTGAGGAAAGACCTGGAGTTTTGAGAATGACTTCCTCGTTCGAATATGCGCCGCCGAAGGTTTGGAGTTGGGACAAGCCGAACGGCGGACGGTTCGCAAACATCAACCGACCGGTCGCCGGCCCGACGCACGACAAGGAACTCCCACTCGGCCGCCACCCCATCCAACTCTATTCCCAGGGAACGCCAAACGGCGTGAAGGTCGCCATCCTGCTTGAGGAGCTGTTGGCGCTCGGCAACAGCGGCGCAGAATACGACGCCTGGCTCATCAGAATCGACCGCGGCGATCAATTCGGAAGCGGCTTCGTTGCGCTGAACCCGAACTCCAAGATCCCGGCCATGGTGGACCAAAGCGGACCATCGCCGATCCGGGTCTTCGACTCCGGAGCCATCTTGATATACTTGGCCGAGAAATTCGACGCCTTCCTGCCGACCGAACCCGGTGCACGAGCCGAATGCATATCATGGCTGTTCTGGCAGGCCGGAAGCGCGCCATACGTGGGCGGAGGCTTCGGCCACTTTTACGCGTACGCGCCGACCAAGATCGAATATGCCATAGATCGATTCTCCATGGAAACGAAACGCCAACTCGACGTGCTCGACCGGCGGCTCGAAACGAACGAATTTGTCGCTGGCAGCCACTACACAATCGCCGATATCGCCGCCTGGCCCTGGTACGCTGGCCTGACGAGGGGTTGGCTTTACGGAGCGGCTGAGTTCCTTCAAGCACAGGAGTACAGGAATATTGCGCGCTGGGTAGACGCGATCGCCGAGCGGCCGGCCGTCCAACGCGGGCGAATGGTCAACCGCGTCACTGGCGACGCCTCAAGTCAACTGCATGAGCGACATGACGCCAGCGATTTTGAGACGAAAACGCAGGACAAATTGACGGCCGGAAGGTAGCCGCTTGAAGCGGGCACGCGCCGGCGGCACCATTCTGCAACTCTTGAAGGCACAACTAGTGGCACCGCGCTTTAGCAAGTCAAGCGCAGTCGCAGGTCGATTTTCGCCGCTTGAGCGCGAACGAAGATCAATCATCTTCGCAGCGCGGCGGGCTGCACGCCGAGCGTGCCTTGCGATATGCTCCAGGATTTTGTGTTCAGAGAGAGATATCGAAATCGTCCGGCAGCGACTAATGATAGGAAATGGTCATAGATTTTGTCGCATCAACGCCCCGTGCATCTGCTCAAGACCAGCCACGCCAGCGTCGACCAGATCGCCGCTGAAGTTGGCTAAGCTGAAGGCGTGACTCTGCGCCCGCTGCTGCGCCGGAGGCTCGGTTGCGGCGTCCGTGAAATCCGCCGCAACCTCTGAGGTCGGCTTGCCCGCCTCAGCTCGCACCCCTACCCGCCGCTGCGGCAGCAAACAACAAATCCCAGCCGAACCGGGGCGCTGTCGCCTGATAGCTCGGCGTTGTTTGTATCTGCTCCCACCATCGGGCGAAACCGTCTACCGCGAAGACTTCGTTAGCATCCGGGGTCAGTGAAACGAGGCAACAGATCGGAGCGACGTAGAAATCACCGAGTGAGGGACGCTCGCCCGCGATAAAGGCACTACCGCCACGAATTTTCATAAGCTCCTGCAGTACCCGACGGCTGCTAACAATCGCTTGCTTTCTCGCTTCTTCATTCCGCCCGCCGATCAGGTCGGGAAACAAGTGATATCCAGCAGCAGCGATCAGCGCGCCATAACCATAGGAATCAATGATGCCCATCGCCATGCGCATTCGCGCTCGGTCCTTCGAACTATCCGGCGTGAACGACGGGCCCGGCAGCACCTCGTCCAGATATGGCGCGATAGCGCCGGTTTCGATGATGCGGAAGCCATCGTGGTCCAGCACCGGCACTTTACCGAAAGGATGGCGCGCCATGTGCTCGGACTGGCGCGGTTCACCCTTGAGTACATTCACTGGCACCTGTTCGTATCGCGCACCTTTCTCGGCGAGCAGCATCCGGACTGTCCGGACATACGTACTGCCGTCGAAACCATAGAGGACGATTCCAGTCATTCTGTTCCCTCTTGCTTGGACATCGCTCCAGCTTTTTGCATTTGGGCATGTCGCCAGCTCGTCAGTTAAGATGACGCGCACGCCGTCCCTCTGACGGTCCCAACAACGGAACAGCTTCGGCGATTTTGTACGCCCTCGTTCCACTGCACTAGCTTATCTGCGTCGTAGGTTTGCGCTCGAGCGAATTCACGCTAGGCACCGACCGGTATCGCTATCAAACGCTTTTCCGAGATAGCCATATCTCTCATTCAGATTACTCGGCATTCTCGAGGTCGCGCGAACGGTTTGGTCCAATAGCGCTTTCGGGCACCGTGTTACACCGAATGTCTACTTCGCGCCGACACTCGACGTCCTCACAACGACGCGAATGACCCGAACAAGCCTCGCGCAGCAATTTGGGCGGTGTTATCATGCAGCCGACAGAGCTACGACCACTGGGGATGGCCATCAAATGAGCTATTCAGAACTACCGTTGACACGGTACGCGATGAGCGGCGACATAAGTGTCGCTTATCAAACCATGGGGGATGGCCCCATCAATATCATCGCCATCCCCGGTGCCATTTCGCATGTCGAGTTCTTGCACGAGATGTCCGGGTATACGGCGTTCTTGCAACGTCTTTCAAAATTCGCGCGCGTCATCACCTTTGATAAGCGCGGCCAAGGACTGTCGGACAGGATCTCAGGCGCCCCTACGCTCGAAGAGCGCATGGACGACGTGCGAGCTGTTCTGGACTCCGTCGGCGCACAGCGCGCGGCTCTGCTCGGATTTTCCGAGGGTTGCGCAATGAGCGCAATGTTCGCTGCGTCCTACCCCGAGCGCGTTTCGCACCTCGCTTTGTTCGGAGCGTTTGTCCGCTACCGGGATCTTTTTACGGACGCTGATCCAGAGGTGATCGCTCAGGAGCAGATGAAGAATTGGGGGACCGGTGCCCTGATGAAAGGTGTGATATCCAGCAGGGCGTCCGACCCTGACGCTGTCGCGAAGTTTGCCAAGTTTGAGCGCCTGTCGGCGAGCCCCGGCGCAATGAAGGCCACCCAATTGTTAAACTTCCAGATCGACGTCGGTCATATCCTTCCGGCTGTGCGGGTCCCGACATTAGTGCTGCACCGGACAGCCGACGCACTGGTCCCCGTCCGTTTGGGACACGACTTCGCTGCGCGAATTCCCGACGCCAAATATATCGAATATCCCGGCGGGGATCATGCATTCTGGACAGGCGACGTAGAGGCGTTGCTCGGTGATATTGAAGAGTTCATCACCGGGCATCGCGAGACCGCATCGGCCGATCTGGAGCGCATCCTGGCGACCGTGCTGTTCACCGACATCGTCGATTCAACTCGTCGCGCTGCCGAAATGGGCGACCAGAATTGGCGTAGATTGCTGGACAGTCACGATCAGCTGGCACGCCAGATGGTTGAAAGACACCGTGGCAGCCTGATCAAGAGCACCGGTGACGGCATTCTCGCAACCTTCGACGGACCAGGTCGTGCTGTACGTTGCGCGCTGGCATTCTCGGCCGCAGCCAAGCAGATTGGCTTGCCCCTGCGTTCGGGTCTGCATACGGGAGAAATCGAGGTCAGGGGCCGCGATATCGGTGGTATCGCAGTTCACGCGGCGGCCCGTGTCATGGCAAATTCGGAGCCCGAGGAGGTCCTCGTATCCCGCGTCGTCTCGGATCTCGTAGCGGGAGCCGCACTGAAATTTGACGAGCGGGGAGCATATGAACTCAAAGGCCTCCCCGGTCGATGGGATTTGTTTGCAGCCAGCGCGTGAAAGATCAGCGCCGGGAGCATCAGTCCGCCAATACGGACGGGTCGATGGCGAAGCCCCAACCCGGCCTGTTAGGCACGATGCTTGCGCCTCTTTCGTCCCTCACCAGCGGCTCCTGGTAGAGCGCGTCGAACCAATTAATATATTCATGATAGCTCGCGTTGGGCACGCACGCCATGAGCGCGAGGCTCATTTGCGGAAAGACATGGGAAGACACAGGGATATCGAATGCCTCGCAAATGGCCGCGGCTTTTAGGAACTCCGTCGGCCCGCCCATCCTTTGCAGATCAGGCATCAGAATATCTGCAGCCTTGAGCTGCAGCAGTTCAAAGATGCCCTGGTGGTTATACGTGTACTCGCCAGTGGCGACGGGGATATTGATAGCCGCGGCAACCTTGGCTTCTGAATGCGGATTGCTGCCCATGACGGGCTCTTCGTACCAACCGATTTCGAACTCCTCGATACGGCGCGCCAATTTGATAGACGCCTCAGGCGACGCAATCAGTTGCGCGGCATCAACCAGTAGAATGACATCGGGGCCTTTCCCGCTTCTTCGAGTGTTTCGCTCGTCAGCCAATGAGACCATGTCAATCTACGCGGCGCCTGGATCTCCGTTCTGCAGCGAGCCCCTTTATCTCGCTTTTTGGCAAGATCATAGGCGACGATACGAGAGGCCATCATACCCAGGCGTCAACCAACCGTAATCTCCTTGCCGACTGCTCGCTTACGGACGGGGAGGACGCAGCAGCAGTGCCGTGCCCTACCTATTATCGACGTGATCGACAAGCGATCCTGGAGAACTGCTTGTTCTTTGATCGAACCGCGTTTGCCGCCCCCAGAATGAATGGTTATGTCCCTCAGCGTAATTTAGTACGTCTGGCTTTGGGTGGCCGTTGCTTCCGGCCGGTGTCCGAACCCGCTTATGTGTCCGGCCGAAAAGCACATGAGTGTAACGATCTACGGAAGAGTGTGTTTCTGTCCGCAACGGTTCATCCGATGGTTAAGTCACCCTATCTAGCTAATGAGCTCGGGGGCGCGTGGCATCCCCGAAACGTGACCAAGCGAATAGCGAGCGACATTTCCATGACTAAGACGGTCAAGATCGACTTCATATCTGATGTGTCATGCCCCTGGTGCGTAATTGGGCTAGGAAACCTGGATGTTGCCCTGAGGCGATTTGAAGGGCAATTGACGGCTGACATCCGTTTCCAGCCCTTCGAACTCAATCCAGGGATCCCGCCGGAGGGTGAGAGCCGTTTCGACAACGTGGCACGCAAATACAACGTCGGGCGCGAGCAGGCGATCGCGAACCGTGAGCGCCAGCACGCTCTCGCCGCGCAAGTTGGCTTCGACATGGTGACTACCGACGAAAGCCGCTTCTACAACACATTTGACGCGCACCGCCTGCTGCACTGGGCTCGGATCGAAGGGCGGCAGGAAGAGCTGAAGCGCGCGCTGCTCGCCGCCTACCATACCAACATGCAAAATCCCGGTGACCACAGCGTGCTCGTCGCCGCTGCTGAATCTGTTGGCCTTGAAGGCGCGGCTGCGCGCGATGTGCTCACCTCAGGGCGCTACACTGACGAGGTGCGCGACGCGGAAGAAAAATGGCATCGAGCAGGGATAAGCAGCGTTCCCGCCGTGGTGGTCAACGATCGCTACCTAATCACCGGAGCCCAGCCGCCGGAGGCGTTCGAGAAAGCCATCCGCAAGGCCGTGTCCGAGGTCGTCTGACCGGCGCGGCCCCTACGATCGCCGCAGGCCCACCAGGAACGACGGAGCGCAGATACACTAAAGAGTTAGCGGGTTTGACCTTTGACTACATCTGCGAAGCGCGAAAAGAACTCGTCGGCGATCTTCTTCGCCGACCCGCTGATCAAGCGCTGACCCAACTGCGCCAGCTTGCCACCTATCTGCGCCTCTACGCCATAGGATAGCAACGTACCTTCCTCGTTCGCGACTAACGCGACCGTGGCGACGCCCTTAGCGAATCCTGCGATCCCACCCTCACCTTCGCCCGAAATCCGGTAGCTCCTCGGGGGAACGAGATCGCTCAGAGTGACTCGCCCCTTGAATCTCGCCGAGACTGGGCCGACCTTCATCTTTGCAATTGCACTAAACTGATTGTCCGCCGACCTCACGAGCTCTTCGCAGCCCGGAATGCACACCTTTAGAACATCCGGATCATTCAGTTTCTCCCACACAGTTTCCCGGTTCGCGGCAAGTTGGACCTCTCCGGCCATCGTCATGGGCATAAGACGTAACCTCCAATGAAGCCGCCGTCGGGCACCTCTGGCAACATGCGAGCGAGCCAGCCGCAATACAGACCCAACGGCGTGTTATCCAAGTAAATCTGCATGTGATAACCGGCGTTAGGTTCAAAATGCTGCTCAACTGATGTCGGTAGTGACAGACACCCTCTTTATAAACTTCATCACCCGTGTTCGCGAAGGTCAAACGAATAAACACGATCCTCTTATCGCCGAAAGCGATTGGTCTTTTGTCGCTTCACGGATCAATTCAATCAATGCGAGGGTCTGACGTGTACCATCTGCGGCACTCGCAGTGCAGTTCACGTGCGCTATTGTAGCGTGATAGCGTGCGATCGGGGCAGACGGGCTGCCGCGTGTCTCTGCTCGAGGGCCTTGATGTGCGTATAGGCAAGCATCAATGTGCGATGCTCAATGTCGGCGTCGATCGCCTTGTTGAGCATGAAGCCCAGGATGTGATCGACCTCTGTCGACCCACCGCGTTCGACGTCGCGCAGCATCGACGTCGCGTATTGCGACTCCCGCTGCGAGAACGTCTCTTCCCACAGTTTCATAAAGCTATCGCTAGGCGCGTGGCCGTTGGCGGCTGCCACCGCGGCACCGCACCGAAGCTGTTCAAGGAAAAGCTCACGGCCATAGGGAGTGCGAACAATCTCGCCGACATTCGCGCGCATCAGGCAGGTCATCGCAGCAGCCGTCGAGAGGTGGACGATCTTCTCCCACATCCGTTGCACGATGTCGGTTACCGCGAAGGCTTCGACGCCTTTCGCAGCAGCAAATAGAGCCGCCAGCGTTGTCACGCGTTCCGTCATCTGGCCAGATTGCTCGCCAAAAGTGAGCGTCCGCCAATCGTTGAATTGGCGGATCGCGCCGCTCGGCGTGAGGGTTGCTTGAATCTTGGCAGTACCACCGAGCACGCGGCGCTGACCGAATCTTTGGTTCAGGAGGTCGATATGGGCAATACCATTCAGGAATGGCAAGACGTAGCCGCTCGGTGCCACGGCCGGCGCGATCGTCGCTATGGCCGCATCGAGGTCGTATGCCTTGCAGGTCAGAATTACTCCGTCGAAAATCGGTGCCACTTCGGACGCGACCACTGTCTTCACAGCCAACTGCGCATCCCCGAATGGGCTCTCGAGCCGTAACCCTTGCTCGGAGAGGATTTTGCGCCGTCCTTCCCGGACGAGGAACGTGACATCGGCACCACTTTCGGCCAGACGGCCGCCAAAGTAGCCGCCAATGCCCCCGGCACCAAGAACCAGAATCTTAGGACTTCTCACGAAGGTCTTCCTTTTGACACGCCGGGCTTGGCACGACGGAACGGGGCATCACTAGAGAGGAACTTGATCGATCGCCGGAGCGGCGTTCACCAACCGGAGCTCGGCTAACCGGTGGCGGGAGACACGCAGGCAAACTCAATCCGGATGCCGCCTGGCTCTCGTATCATAAAATGGAATTTCGGACCCTTGCCCGACCTTTCCGGCGCAAACTCAATCTCATTACCAGGCCACGCCGCGACACACGCGTGCAATGCGTCAAGCGCCTTGTGATCCACAACCTTCAACGCAAGGTGATGCAGACCGAGATTACGGCGGCGCTCGAACGGCACGCAGGTCTCCGGATCCTCGACTTGCCAGAGTGTCACAATGGCATTTCCGTCCGATACGAAGGCTGCTGGATAGCTTGGATCCTCTCCAACAACCCGCCAACCAAGGCAATCGCAAAAGAACTTCCGCGTCAGTGCAAGATCCTTTACGGTAAGGCCTACGTGATCGACACCGATCGTTAGCGGCACATTCTCCTGCATTGCAGCTCTCCAGACGCTCACACGAACCTGCGGCGCGAGCAGCCACGATACGCAGATCTAAGCCGTCAGGCTAATGCGAGTCGTCACTGACTTGAAGAGCCGTTACTGGAAAGACACTGTTGCTTCTAACGGAACATTGGCTGGTTCGTCGATCCCAAGCCAAGCGGTCGGAGATCGGACAATTTTGCGAGCCTTGGGCAATCGGTATTTCCTCTAACGCCGTGTTAGGTGCGGCGTCATGCTGATTATTCCCGCCAGCAGGCCCGCAACTATCAAGCTGCGGACCCACAAGCGCATGTTGTCAGACGGCTAGGCTCTCACCAACGCGACCGGCTCAGGCTCATACATGCTCCGTGCGGCATTCCTGCCCACGATCCGCTCCACCTGAACGAGATTGTCCGAGAACGTAGGACAGTTGCCCATCCCACCGAACCGAGCTGCGGATACGCTATTGACGGTACCTTCTTCGTTATGCGTCCGCCAATAGCCGACAGTAGCGACAACCAGTCCGGCCTGAACGTCATCGGTGATATGGGCGACGCCGTGGAAGCCGCCCGTCTTGTTGTACACCTTCACCTTGTCGCCGTGCTCGATCATACGCTCAGCGGCGTCCTGCGGGCTAAGGAGAACGAACTGATCTCCCTGCAGTCTCCGCTTCTTGGGTTCATTGGCGTAGTTGGTATTGAGAAATGCGTGGCTTTTCGGGGCTATGATGCTCAGAGGATAAAGCTTGGCAAGTTCAGGTTCGTCAGCCGCACTCTCATAGGGCCTGGTATAGCCGGGAAGCGGTTCGATCGGCTCGCCGCTTTGCATTTCGTTGTAAAGCTGGCGAAACGGCGGTGCCACGAAATTTGTGGCACCGGTCAGCAGGATCTCACACTTGCCCGACGGCGTCTTGAAATTTCCCTCTGCGTGAGGCGTTCGCGTATCGGCCGGACCCAAGTTCAACTTGGCAAAGCCTTGCTTCCGCAGAAGATCCATATCGACACCCGCTACCTGCGGCGCGGTCCAGTCGATCGTGCTTTCGGCCAACTCGAGATCCGATTTCAGGAACTCGGGGTCGGTCAATCCCATCGTCTTCGCAAGCCTGCGGAAGATTTCTGCATTCGAGCAGGCCTCACCGGGCGGCTCAATGGCCTTCTGATTGAGCGTGAGGTAGTAGTGTCCCCAGGAGAACATCATGTCATCGTGTTCGGCGGCCATCGTCGCCGGCAAGATGATATCTGCGTAAGCCGCGGTGTCGCTTATGAAATGATCGGCGACGACAGTGAATAGATCGTCGCGCTGAAGCCCTCGGACGATCTTGTCGACGTCCATCGCCTGGGTCACGGGATTTGTATTGTAGACCATGATCGAATTGATCGGCGGATCAAGCTTGGTCTCGCCAAGCAGCGCTTCGCCTAGCTTGAGCAGATTTACCACCCGCGTGCCGGGTTTGATCCAATCGGGGCGACAAATCGCTCCGAAGTTTACGGGGAATTCCCATAGCGGTGCTTGATAGATGCCGCCGGCGACGTCCTTCCAGGCACCGGTCAAGGCGGGAATCGCGATGACAGCACGGATGGCCTGGGTGCCGCCTGCGGTACGCTCAAGCGCCACACCGATGCGGATCGAGGCGTTGCGCGACTTCGCGTATTCGCGCGTCAGTTTGCGTATGTCATCGGCACGGATGCCGGTGATCTTCTCAGCCCACTCCGGCGTGCAGGTTGCCGCGTGCCCCTTGAGCTCCGGATAACCAAGAACATACTTGTCGACATAATCGTGATCGACCAGGTCTTCGGCGATCAACGTTTGGATCATCGCCATAGCGAGAGCGCCGTCGGTGCCGGGCTTCGGCGCGATATGCCAATCGGCCTGCTTGGCTGTGCGCGACCGGTACGGATCGATAACAACGACCTTTGCACCCTTTTGACGCGCCTCGGTGACGAAGGGCCAATGATGCAGGTTGGTGCTAAGGGAATTGCAGCCCCAGATAATGATGTATTTCGAATAGGCGAAGCTTTCCGGATCCAACGCATTCGTGGGCCCGACCGTGAGGAGCCAAGCGGTGGAAGAACCCGATGCACAATAGGTCTTCTCGCAAACGGTAGCGCCGAGTCTGTTGAAGAAGGCATCGCCGACCGTCAGCCCCTGCACGAGGCCCTCATTGCCGAGATAGCTGACTGGGAGGATGGCCTCTGCACCATTGCTTGAAATGATCTTCGTCCAGCGATCTTTAATTTCCGCGAGCGCTTGTTCCCAGCTGATCCGCACGAAGGCCCGGCTGCCCTTCGGCCCGTTGCGCTTCAGGGGATACAGCACGCGATCGGCATTGTAATGGCGATCCGCGTAGTCGTTGAGCTTGACGCACAAGCCGCCGCGCGTGATCGGGTGCTTGGGATTACCGCGGACGTTGACCAGTTTGTTACCTTCCACCGTATAAATCATTGCGCAGGTGTCAGGACAGTCGTGGGGGCAACCGCCAAAGAATTCCTTCGTGCTCGCCTCTTTGGTTTGGATGCTGGCAGACATCGGCATATTCCTTCTACCGTCCGGTTAAGGGAAATCTGCGCTTGGGACTTACGGTCACCAAGAGCGGCCTTTTGTAGTTAAATCCAACGACTCAATCGAATTGAGTACCGGTTGCCCCGAATCTCTTGGTGCCGGCTCGCCTTTGCCATTCGCTCCGGACTCAGACCTTTCATTTGCACCGGTACTTCACCAGGCCAGGCCCAGGGACCGATCATCGGTGAATCCCTGGTTGTGCGCATTGCGTGTCGACATGAAATCGCGGCGGCATCATATGAAATCGCAAGCCCCACTCCTGGTAGACACATTCGGGCGCCGAATTGAGTATTTGCGGCTTTCGGTCACCGACCGATGCGACTTGCGCTGCACCTACTGCATCCCAAGCGGATTCCGCGGATTTCAGGAACCAGCGTCCTGGTTACGGTTCGATGAGATCGAGCGCCTGATCTCGATCATGGCTCCTCGTGGACTGAAGCGTATCCGCCTCACGGGTGGAGAGCCGCTCGTTCGGCGGGACCTGCCGAATCTGGCGGCAAGACTTGCGGCAATACCGGGCATCGACGACCTATCTTTGAGCACCAATGCGACCCGCTTGCAGGTTCTCGCCGCACCTCTGCGAGAGGCCGGAGTACAGCGCATCAACGTCAGCTTGGATTCTCTGCGTGCCGAGCGCGTCGCCGCAATCTGCGGCCGCGATGTCCTCGCCGATATCTTGGCCGGTCTCGAGGCGGCGAAACAAGCCGGCTTCGCGCCGATCAAGATCAATATGGTCGCGATGCGGGGCGTGAACGATGATGAAATCGATGAGATGGTCGATTTCTGCATCGAGCAGGGATTTGTTCTTCGTCTGATCGAAGCGATGCCGATGGGCGCAACAGGCCGGAATGCCCAATACCTCGACCTCCAACCTGTCCGGCGCCGCCTGCAGCAAGAGCGCGGTCTCGTCGCAGCCGACGTGCCCGGCGGCGGACCGGCCCGGTACATGAAAACGCCAGATGCACGATTGAGCATCGGCTTTATCACCCCGCTATCTGAACATTTCTGCGCCACCTGCAATCGCGTGCGGCTGGCAGTCGACGGGACAATGTATCTCTGTCTGGGTCAGCGTGAGCAGCTGGCATTCGGCCCACTCTTGCGTCGCGGCGTCAGCGACGACGAGATAGTGGGGGCACTTCGCTCGGCCATGAGCCTAAAGCCGGAGCGCCACGAGTTCAATGAGAAGCCTGAGAAGATTTCACGAATCATGGCCGCGACGGGCGGCTGATGCACTGCGAAAACGACGTTCGAATGAGGAGCGACCATGCCCCATGTGGTTACTGGGAACTGTAGCGACTGTCGGTTCACGGATTGCGTTCTGGTCTGCCCGGTAGCGTGCTTCCACGGGGATGATCATCGCATGTATATCGATCCCATCGCATGCGTTGATTGTGCGGCCTGCGTTCCGGCCTGCCCGGTTCACGCGATCAGCGAAAGCGCGGACCTTTCGCAGGACCAGCAGATGTGGGTTCAAATCAACGCTTACAAATCCGGCAACACACCTGTGATCCGGAGTAAGCAAACGCCCTTAGCGGGCGCCGAGGAGCGGCGCGCCGCCCTCGGCTACGGTCCCAGCTAGACACATTGAGCCGGTCGCCGTGAACGCAATTGGATCAGCAGACAACCCCTTACGGGTAGCAGTCATTGGCAGCGGGCCAAGCGGTTTCTACGCGGCCGAAGCGCTGCTGCAGTCCGAGCACACAACCGAGGTCGATATTCTCGAACGGCTCCCGGTCCCTTATGGTTTGGTTCGTTATGGTGTCGCACCTGATCATGCGCGCTTGAAGGACGTCGCCAACACCTATGCGGAGATCGCTCGGGATCCCCGTCTCTCGTTTGTCGGCAACGTCACATTTGGCAAAGATTTCACCCTGCGCGAGCTGGCAGATTGCTACCACGCAGTGATCCTTGCGACGGGAGCAGCGACCGACAGAAAGCTTGGTATTCCCGGCGAGGATTTTCAGGGAAGTCACGCCGCAACGTCCTTTGTCGGATGGTACAACGGACATCCCGATTACCGCGATCTTGTGTTCGATCTCTCGGGGGGCTCCGCCATTATCATTGGTCAAGGTAACGTCGCAATCGACGTCTGCCGCATCTTGGCCAAATCGCCGGATGAACTGCGAAAGACAGATATCGCAGCACATGCGCTGGATGCTTTGGCTGAAAGCCGCATTCGTGAAATCCATCTGATTGGTCGCAGAGGACCGGTTCAGTCGCGCTTCACCAGCAAAGAGTTGCGCGAACTCGGTCAACTGTCTGAATGTGATCCGTCTGTAGACCCCAATGACCTGCTCCTGAGCGACGCTTGTAAATCTGAACTGGCCGATGTCCGTGAGCCCACCCGCGCACGAAATTTCGATGCATTCCGGAGCTTCGCCTCGCGGCAGCAGGAGAAGCCGAAATGCTGCCGAATCCACTTCTTTCTGAGCCCAAGAGAAGCGCGGGGAGAGCATAAACTCGAAGAACTCGTTCTTGAGCGAACGCGGCTCGTTGGCGCCGCTGGCCGCCAGGAGGCGGTCGGGACCGGGCAGACGCTGTCCATAAAAGCCGGGCTCATGATCCGCAGTGTTGGCTACAGCGGTCGTGCTTTAGAGGGCATTCCCTTCGATGATGCGCGCGGCACGATTCCCAACCAGAATGGCCGCGCCGAAATGACACTAGCCGGCAAATGCCCTGTTTATGTCGCCGGGTGGATCAAACGTGGACCAACCGGCATCATCGGCACCAACCGGGCCGATAGCTTGGCAACTGTTGCGACCCTTCTTGCCGATTTGCCGACCTTTGGGTCTCAGCAGAAGCGTCTCCCTCCGGCGAGGGCCGCCTTGTTGGATTAGTCCAATTGGTGCGTAACAGTCCTTATGGACAGCCATAAGCGCAGTACTCAGCTTGAACGGCTTGAGGTGGTCGAGACTGGTCGCCGGCGACGCTGGTCGGATGACGAAAAGCTGCGGATCGTGACCGAAAGCTTTCAAGCGCCGCGCGCGATATCGTCGACAGCAAGACGCCATGGCATATCACGTTCGTTGCTGATGACATGGCGGCGCTCGTTCGGTCCCGAGCCGATCAGCCCTCAAAGCGAGCAATCCGGCTTTGCGCGGGTCGTCCTTGCCGCTGAGGTCGAGCCGGCGGTTGCTGCCACAGCGACGAGCGGGCAGATGGTGATCGTCGTTGGCCGGGATCGTCGGGTGATTGTCGATGCGGGCGTCGATGCGGCCGCCCTGGCGCGGGTGCTGCAGGTTCTGGAGCGTCGATGATCCCAGTCTCTTCGAGCGCACGCATCTGGATTGCGACCGGCTACACTGACATGCGCAAGGGCATGCAGGGTTTGTCATTATTGGTGCAGGAAAGCCTTGGTCGCGATCCGTTCGCCGGAGATGTCTTCGTGTTCCGCGGACGCGGCGGTTCGCTGATCAAGGCCTTGTGGCACGATGGAATTGGATTGTCGCTCTACGCGAAGCGGTTGGACCGTGGCCGTTTTGTCTGGCCGGCGACGGTGGGCGGTGTGGTGGGGCTGAGCGCGGCGCAGATGAGTTATCTGCTGGAGGCGATCGACTGGCGCAATCCGCAGCACACGTGGCGGCCACAGAGCGCAGGATAGGCTCAAAAAAGTTCTGAGGTGCGGAAGAAAAGACGCCTCAAATCGCCTCTTTTGTGATTCCATCGGGGCCATGGGTGACGGCCTTGAATCGCTGCCAGACGACATCGAAACGCTGCAAGCGGCATTGATCGTTGCTCGGGCGGAGGCTGCGGCCGCCCGTGCCCGGCAGTCCGACGACCAGGCGTTGATCGCCCATCTGAAGCTGCAGATCGAGAAACTCAACCGCGACCGCCATGGTCCGCGCTCGGAGCGTACCGCGCGGCTATTGGATCAGCTTGAACTGACGCTGGAGGAGCTGGAGAGTTCGGCGACGGAGGACGAACTCGCCGCCGAAATGGCCGCGGCCAAAACCACGAAGGTGGCGTCGTTCACGCGCAAGCGGCCGTCACGCCAGCCGTTCCCGGAGCATCTACCTCGCGAGCGGGTGATCGTGCCGGGACCTGTGGCGTGCGCCTGCTGTGGCGGCGCGCGGCTGTCCAAGCTCGGCGAGGACATCACCGAGACGCTGGAGGTGATCCCGAAATCCTGGAAAGTGATCCAGCACGTCCGCGAGAAGTTTACTTGCCGTGATTGCGAGAAGATCAGCCAGGCTCCGGCGCCGTTCCATGTGCTTGCCCGCGGCTGGGCGGGGCCAAGCCTGCTGGCGATGGTGCTGTTCGAGAAGTTTGGTCAACATCAGCCGCTGAACCGGCAAGCGGAGCGCTATGCCAAGGAGGGCGTGCCGATCAGTCTGTCGACCCTGGCCGACCAGGTCGGCGGCTGCACCGCGGCGCTGGCACCTTTGTTCAAGCGCCTCGAGGCCTACGTACTGAGCGCCGAGCGATTGCACGGGGACGACACCACGGTTCCGGTCCTGGCCAAAGGCAAGACCGACACCGGCCGGATCTGGGTCTATGTGCGCGACGACAAGCCTTTTGGAGGGCAGGCCCCGCCGGGCGCGGTGTTCTATTACTCGCGCGATCGGGCCGGCGAGCATCCCCAGGCTCACTTGGCCAACTACAGCGGAATCTTCCAGGCCGATGCCTATGGCGGCTATGGCAGGCTTTACGAACCGGGCCGCAACGCAGGTCCGATCCTGGAAGCCGCGTGCTGGGTCCATGCCCGGCGGCCGTTCTTCGTGATGGCTGATCTGGCCGAGAATGCGCGTCGCAAGGCTCAGGGCAAGAGGCCGGCAGTGATCTCGCCGCTGGCGCTGGAAACAGTCCGCCGGATCGACGCCCTGTTCGAGATCGAGCGGACCATCAACGGTCAGAGCGCCGAAAGGCGCCAGGCAGTTCGCCGGGAACTCAGCGCGCCGCTCGTGGCCGATCTGGAAGCCTGGATGCGCACACAACGCGCCAAGCTCTCGCGCAGCAACGATGTCGCCAAGGCCATGGACTACATGCTCAAGCGCTGGAGCGCATTTACCCGCTTCCTCGATGACGGCCGCATCTGCCTGTCCAACAATGCGGCGGAGCGTGGCGTGCGCGGCATCGCTTTAGGTCGGAAGTCGTGGTTGTTCTGCGGCTCGGATCGCGGCGGCGAGCGGGCGGCGGTGATGTACAGCCTGATCGTCACCGCCAAGATGAACGACGTCGATCCGCAAGCCTGGCTCGCCGACGTTCTGGCGCGCATCGCCGAGCATCCCGTCCAAAGGCTCGACGAACTGCTGCCATGGAATTGGCGCTCTGCCATCCGGAACGTTGATCAAGCCGCCTGAGCCGAAAATGACCCGCGCGCGGTCTTCGCCGGATGCTTAC
>NZ_JYMS01000041.1:0-3140 GCF_000938285.1 Bradyrhizobium sp. LTSP857
CGCAAGGACGAGATCGGCGAGATGGCCGGCGCGGTCGAAGAGTTCAAGGTGCAGGCAGTGGCCAAGGCCGAGCGCGATGCCGCGGCCAGCGAAGCCCAAAACAAGGAACTGGCCACGGCGCGTCGCTCCGAGCTGATCCGTTTTGCCGATGATTTCGAGAGCGCGGTCGGCGCCATCGTGTCCAACGTTTCGGCCTCCGCCGTGCAGCTCGAATCGTCAGCCTCAACGCTGACCCGTACCGCCGAGACCACGCAGACCCTGTCGAGCCAGGTCGCCGGCGTCTCCGAACAGGCCTCGAGCAACATGCAGTCGGTCGCGACCGCCACCGAGGAGCTCTCGGCTTCCGTCGAGGAGATCGGCCGTCAGGTCCGCGACTCCAGCCGCATTGCGGAAGCCGCCGTTGTGCAGGCGAAGGAAACCGATGGCCGGATCGGGAAACTCTCGCATGCCGCGCAGCAGATCGGCGAAGTCGTCAAACTGATCACGGCGATCGCCGAGCAGACCAACCTTCTCGCGCTGAACGCGACCATCGAAGCGGCGCGCGCCGGTGAAGCCGGCCGCGGCTTTGCGGTGGTTGCGAGCGAAGTGAAGTCGCTGGCGAGCCAGACCGCGAAGGCGACTGATGAGATTTCGTCGCACATCACGGGCATGCAGGGTGCGACTGCGGAGTCGGTTGCCGCGATCAAGGAGATTGGCGCGACCATCGGCCAGATATCTTCGATCTCGACGTCGATCGCGAGCGCCGTGGAGCAGCAGGGCGCCGCGACCCAGGAGATTGCACGCAGCGTTCAGACCGTCGCGCAAGGCACCCAGACCGCCGCCACCGACATCGGCCAGGTCAACCGCGGCGCCGCCGAGACCGGCTCGGCCTCGGAAGAGGTGCTGAACTCGGCGAAAACACTGTCGTCCGAAAGCACCCGCCTCCGCGCCGAGCTTGACCGGTTCATGGCGAATATCAGGGCGGCGTAAGTCCGGACCGCACTCCTCGCTCCGCCGGGACGACAGCGAGGTCACCTAACCGCAAGTTGCGGCGCCGCAATTTACCGCGGCTTATCCTTTGCCATTTACCGTGCAGACGAGTCTGGGAGCGGGCTGCTTCCGGGCTGCGCCTGATTTTCCGCGAATGGAATGGGTTGGGGAATGTCCGTCAAGTCCAAGCCGAACACATCGAAGCTGCTCACCTTGCGTTTTCGCGCAAAAATCATCCTCGGCTTCGTGGCGGTGCTGGCCATCCTCGCCGTCAGCATGGCGTTTGCCTATTTCGGCTTCGAGCGAATCGCGGGCGCCGTTGAATCCTACCGGACCAGTGTGGCGGAAGCCGATCTGGCGCGAACCGTCGATCGCGAATTGATCAGCTATCAGGGGCTGACCCGGGCCTATACGCTGACCGGCGCTACGGACGACGAGACTGCGGCCAAGGCTGCCGAAGAGAATCTGAAGGCGGCGATCGCAAAGTCGATGGCGGCCACGACCGGCGCGGCGCGCCGCGAGCAGATCGGCAAGCTCGAGGCCGAGTTCCAGCGTTTCACCAAAGTCTTCAGCGAGATCATCACGCTGACGCGCGAGAACGGCAAGATCGCCGCCGATGAGCTCAACAGCGTCGGCAACAAGATCCGCTTCAAGTTCGACGACCTCGCCGACACCGCGGCGCTGGCCGGGCTCGCATCGGTCCAGACCACGGCCAAGGATATCACCTCGCAATATCTTGCGGTCTCCACCTCGGTCAGCTCCTTCGTCGCCAAGCCGGAGCCGAAGACCGCCGACGGCGTGATCGCGCGCATCAAGTTCCTGGAGACCCTGCTGGTCTCGATCTATGCCAACGACCAGAAGATCACCGACCGCGTCACCGAGATCGGCGGCCTGTTGAAGCAGTACCGTGCGTCGTTTGTAAAACTGTCCGACAACGTGAAAATCATCGTCAAGATGAACGGTGAGATGACCAAGACCGCAGCGTCCATCCTCAAACTCTCGGGCGAGCTGCGGTCAGATCTGTCGGCCGATCAGCAGCGCATCGAAGCCAGCGCCAATGCGACGATCGGGAACACCGAGCGGCTGATGCTGATGCTGGCGTTGGGCGGCCTTGCCGTCGGCGCCGTGCTGGCTCTGATGCTCGGCAATGGCATCTCGCGGCCGATGATTGCGATGTGCAAGGCGATGCGCGAACTTGCCTCGGGTAATTTCGACGTCGTGCTGCCGGGCCTGGGGCGCAAGGACGAGATCGGCGAGATGGCCGGCGCGGTCGAAGAGTTCAAGGTGCAGGCAGTGGCCAAGGCCGAGCGCGATGCCGCGGCCAGCGAAGCCCAAAACAAGGAACTGGCCACGGCGCGTCGCTCCGAGCTGATCCGTTTTGCCGATGATTTCGAGAGCGCGGTCGGCGCCATCGTGTCCAACGTTTCGGCCTCCGCCGTGCAGCTCGAATCGTCAGCCTCAACGCTGACCCGTACCGCCGAGACCACGCAGACCCTGTCGAGCCAGGTCGCCGGCGTCTCCGAACAGGCCTCGAGCAACATGCAGTCGGTCGCGACCGCCACCGAGGAGCTCTCGGCTTCCGTCGAGGAGATCGGCCGTCAGGTCCGCGACTCCAGCCGCATTGCGGAAGCCGCCGTTGTGCAGGCGAAGGAAACCGATGGCCGGATCGGGAAACTCTCGCATGCCGCGCAGCAGATCGGCGAAGTCGTCAAACTGATCACGGCGATCGCCGAGCAGACCAACCTTCTCGCGCTGAACGCGACCATCGAAGCGGCGCGCGCCGGTGAAGCCGGCCGCGGCTTTGCGGTGGTTGCGAGCGAAGTGAAGTCGCTGGCGAGCCAGACCGCGAAGGCGACTGATGAGATTTCGTCGCACATCACGGGCATGCAGGGTGCGACTGCGGAGTCGGTTGCCGCGATCAAGGAGATTGGCGCGACCATCGGCCAGATATCTTCGATCTCGACGTCGATCGCGAGCGCCGTGGAGCAGCAGGGCGCCGCGACCCAGGAGATTGCACGCAGCGTTCAGACCGTCGCGCAAGGCACCCAGACCGCCGCCACCGACATCGGCCAGGTCAACCGCGGCGCCGCCGAGACCGGCTCGGCCTCGGAAGAGGTGCTGAACTCGGCGAAAACACTGTCGTCCGAAAGCACCCGCCTCCGCGCCGAGCT
>NZ_JYMS01000042.1:0-30642 GCF_000938285.1 Bradyrhizobium sp. LTSP857
AGCTCGGCGCGGAGGCGGGTGCTTTCGGACGACAGTGTTTTCGCCGAGTTCAGCACCTCTTCCGAGGCCGAGCCGGTCTCGGCGGCGCCGCGGTTGACCTGGCCGATGTCGGTGGCGGCGGTCTGGGTGCCTTGCGCGACGGTCTGAACGCTGCGTGCAATCTCCTGGGTCGCGGCGCCCTGCTGCTCCACGGCGCTCGCGATCGACGTCGAGATCGAAGATATCTGGCCGATGGTCGCGCCAATCTCCTTGATCGCGGCAACCGACTCCGCAGTCGCACCCTGCATGCCCGTGATGTGCGACGAAATCTCATCAGTCGCCTTCGCGGTCTGGCTCGCCAGCGACTTCACTTCGCTCGCAACCACCGCAAAGCCGCGGCCGGCTTCACCGGCGCGCGCCGCTTCGATGGTCGCGTTCAGCGCGAGAAGGTTGGTCTGCTCGGCGATCGCCGTGATCAGTTTGACGACTTCGCCGATCTGCTGCGCGGCATGCGAGAGTTTCCCGATCCGGCCATCGGTTTCCTTCGCCTGCACAACGGCGGCTTCCGCAATGCGGCTGGAGTCGCGGACCTGACGGCCGATCTCCTCGACGGAAGCCGAGAGCTCCTCGGTGGCGGTCGCGACCGACTGCATGTTGCTCGAGGCCTGTTCGGAGACGCCGGCGACCTGGCTCGACAGGGTCTGCGTGGTCTCGGCGGTACGGGTCAGCGTTGAGGCTGACGATTCGAGCTGCACGGCGGAGGCCGAAACGTTGGACACGATGGCGCCGACCGCGCTCTCGAAATCATCGGCAAAACGGATCAGCTCGGAGCGACGCGCCGTGGCCAGTTCCTTGTTTTGGGCTTCGCTGGCCGCGGCATCGCGCTCGGCCTTGGCCACTGCCTGCACCTTGAACTCTTCGACCGCGCCGGCCATCTCGCCGATCTCGTCCTTGCGGCCCAGGCCCGGCAGCACGACGTCGAAATTGCCGGAGGCAAGCTCCCGCATCGCCTTGCACATCGCAATCATCGGACGCGAGATGCCGGTGCCGAGCAGGAAGGCAAGGACGGCACCGAGCAGCGTGCCGCCGACGGCGAGCATCAACACCAATTCCTCGGTCTTCCCGATGGTCGCTTCGGACTCCGAATCCAGCCGCTGCTGTTCGGCGACGAGATCCGCCTTCATGGCAGAGGCGCCCCGAAGAATCGCGCCTGCCGAGCCGCTCATCTCTGTGACGAGATCGTCGACCATCTTGGCGTTGGCGATCAGCTTTTCCAGCGCTTCGCGATAGGCGACGAGGATCGTCTTGGCGTCCTTCAGGCCGGCGACGATCTTTTCGTCCATGGAATAGACTGCGCTGAGCGAATTCTCGACGAATTTCAGCCGGGCCAGCGCACTGGTCGCGATCGCCTGGTCGGATGTCAGCACGAAATTGGTCGCCGCCGCGCTTGCGGTCTGGAACTGCGCGTTGACCTGCTTGGTGCCGAACTCGATCGACTGTGCCTCGGCATCGGAGGCATTGTTGCCGATGTCATCGAGCTTGTACTTCAGCAGATTGGCTTGGCGCGAGAGCTGGTTCTGCACCAGCAGCGTGCTGTCACGCTTGGCCTGGAGGACCTTGGCGAAGGTCGCGGAGAAATTCGCAAACTCCTTGGCGAGCTTGTCGAGGCTGTCCTGCCGCGCCGGTGTCTTGGCGCTCTTGAGGGCCAGGTCGATGGCACTCTTCAGGTTGGCCTCAGTGTCCAGCGCGGCCTTGGCGTCATCTTCCTTGCCGGTGACGACGAAATATTTGACGGCCGAACGATAGGCGAGCAGTTCGCGGTCGATATTGCGGGCGAGATCGGCTTCCGAGACGCTGGTGCGGTAGGATCCGACGCCGGATGAGACCCGCTCGAAGCCGAAATAGGCGAAAGCCATGCTGCCGGCGGAGATCACCAGCACGGCGGCGAAGCCGAGGATGATCTTGGCGCGGAACCTGAGGGTCGGAAATATGCTGCGCTTCGACGGCGACGCGGTACGCCCGGACATTCCAACCCCCATTTACTATTCAGCCGTCGTCCGGAAGCGCCCCGCCTCCAGACCCCGAAAGCGCAAAACTAGGGCAGAATGAATAAAGGGCGGTAAATTCGTCACGCCCGCGCAATCCTGGGCTTTGTCGGCCAAAGGCCGACTGGACAGGACCTGGGCGACCAAAATCCTAGTTGCCAAGCCCGGGGGCAGCGGTCTCTAATTAGAAACAATCAAAATCAATCCCGGGAGGTATGTTCCGTGTCTACAGTCAAACTGACGGTGAACGGCAAGGCCGTTGCCGTCGACGTCGAGGACCGCACGCTGCTGGTCCAGCTCCTGCGCGACCACCTCAACCTCACCGGAACCCATGTCGGCTGCGACACCAGCCAGTGCGGCGCCTGCGTCGTGCATATGGACGGCAAGGCGGTGAAATCCTGCACCATGCTGGTGGGACAGGCCGACGGCGCCACTATCACCACCATCGAAGGCATCGCCAAGGGCGACGAGCTGCACCCGATGCAGGCCGCCTTCCGCGACAATCACGGCCTCCAGTGCGGCTATTGCACGCCGGGCATGATCATGTCGGCGATCGACATCGTGCACCGCCATGGTGGCGAGCTCGACGAGCCGACCGTCCGCCACGAGCTTGAAGGCAACATCTGCCGCTGCACCGGCTACCACAACATCGTCAAAGCCGTGCTCGATGCAGCCGGACGCATGAAGGTCTCGCAGGCGGCCGAGTAAAGCGGCGCGCCTCGAAAGAAGAACCAACACTGCGGCTTTCGATGGAAAGCGCAGGACAACAATCTCCGGTCGGGAGGACCAGACTATGGGTGTTGAAGGCATCGGCGCGCGCGTCGTGCGCAAGGAAGACAAGCGTTTCATTACCGGCAAGGGCCGCTACGTCGACGACATCAAATTGCTGGGTATGACCCATGCCCATTTCATCAGAAGCCCGCACGCGCACGCCAAGGTGAAGGGGATCGACTCCTCCGCTGCATTGAAAATGCCGGGTGTGGTCGCAGTTCTTACCGGACAGCAGATCGTCGACGACAAGGTCGGCAACCTCATCTGCGGCTGGGCCATCACCTCCAAGGACGGCAGCCCGATGAAGATGGGCGCATGGCCGGCGATGGCGCCGGAGACGGTGCGCTTCGTCGGACAGGCCGTCGCGGTCGTGATCGCCGAGACGAAGAATTTGGCGCGCGACGCGGCCGAAGCCGTGGTCGTCGATTATGAAGAGCTGCCGGCGGTTGCCGACGTTCACACCGCGATCAAGGCCGGCGCACCGCAGCTTCATCCCGAGGCCCCCGGCAACCAGGTCTATGACTGGGTGATCGGCGACGAGGGCGCGACGGATACCGCCTTCGCCAAGGCCGCCAATGTCGTGAAACTCGACGTCACCAACAACCGGCTCGCGCCCAACGCGATGGAGCCGCGCGCGGCGATCGCCGATTACGATGAGGCGGAGGAGCATTTCACGCTCTATACGACCTCGCAGAACCCGCACGTTGCCCGCCTGGTGCTGTCGGCGTTCTACAACATCGCCCCCGAGCACAAGCTGCGCGTGATCGCGCCCGACGTCGGCGGCGGTTTTGGCTCGAAAATCTTCATCTATCCGGAGGAGATGGTCGCGCTATGGGCATCGAAGAAGGTCGGCCGTCCGGTGAAATGGACCGGCGATCGCACCGAGGCCTTCCTCACCGACGCGCATGGCCGTGACCATGTCACCCAGGCCGAGATGGCGTTCGACGCCAACAACAAGATCATCGGGTTGAAGGTGAAGACCTACGCCAATTTCGGCGCCTACATGTCGCTGTTCTCGTCGTCAGTGCCGACCTATCTCTACGCGACGCTGCTGTCTGGCCAGTACAACATCCCGGCGATCCATGCCGAGGTGATCGGGGTCTATACCAACACCACGCCGGTCGATGCCTATCGCGGCGCGGGCCGGCCTGAGGCAAGCTATCTGATCGAACGGCTGATGGAGACGGCGGCGCGGCAGTTGAAGGTGGATCCGGCAGCACTGCGCCGGACCAATTTCATCACCCAGTTCCCGCACCAGACGCCCGTGATCATGGCCTATGACACCGGCGACTTTAATGCCTCGCTCGACGCCGCAATGAAGGCGATCGACTATGCCGGCTTTGCCGGACGCAAGGCGAAGGCCAAAGCCGACGGCAAGCTGCGCGGCATCGGCGTGTCCTGCTACATCGAAGCCTGCGGCATCGCGCCGTCAAAGGCGGTCGGCAGTCTCGGTGCCGGCGTCGGCTTGTGGGAATCAGCCGAGGTCCGCGTCAACCCGGTCGGCACCATCGAGATCCTCACGGGCTCGCACAGCCACGGCCAGGGTCACGAGACCACGTTCTGCCAGCTCGTGTCGGAGCGCCTCGGCATTCCCATCAGCCAAGTCTCGATCGTCCATGGCGACACCGACAAGGTGCAGTTCGGCATGGGCACCTACGGCTCGCGCTCCGCGGCCGTCGGTCTCACCGCGATCCTGAAGGCGATGGAGAAGATGGAGGCAAAGGCCAAGAAGATTGCAGCGCATGCGCTGGAAGCTTCCGAGGCCGACATCGTCATCGAGAACGGCGAGTTCAAGGTCACCGGCACCGACAAGGCGATCGCGCTGCCGATGGTCGCGCTCGCGGCCTACACCGCCCACAATCTGCCTGACGGGATGGAGCCGGGCCTGAAGGAAAGCGCCTTCTACGACCCGACCAACTTCACCTTCCCGGCCGGCTCCTATATCTGCGAACTCGAGGTCGATGCCGGCACCGGCAAGACCTCCTTCGTCAACTTCGTCGCAGCCGACGATTTCGGCCGGCTGATCAACCCGATGATCGTCGAAGGCCAGGTCCATGGCGGCCTCGCCCAGGGCATCGGCCAGGCGCTGCTCGAACATGCGATCTACGATGCCAACGGCCAGCCGGTCACGGCCTCGTTCATGGATTACTCCATGCCGCGCGCCGACGATCTACCGTCGTTCAACCTCTCCCACACCACGACGCTGTGCCCGGGCAATCCGCTCGGCATCAAGGGTTGCGGTGAGGCCGGCGCAATCGGCGCCTCTGCGGCCGTGATCAACGCGATCACGGATGCGATCGGCAAGAACAATCTTGAAATGCCCGCAACCCCGGATCGGGTGTGGCGCACGATCCACGCGGCCTGAGAGGAGCAGAAAGAATGTACCAGACCATTTATCATCGCGCTTCTTCGGTCGACGAGGCCGCCAGCCTGTTTGCCAAGGGGACCGAGGCGAAATTCCTGGCCGGCGGCCAGACGCTGCTGCCAGTCATGAAGCAGCGCCTCGCCGCCCCCTCGGATGTGATCGACCTCGGCAAGATCAAGGAGCTGCAGGGCGTCGAGCTGTCAGGCGACGTGCTGACCATCAAGGCCGGCACGACCTATTTCGACATCATGCAGAATGCCGACGTGAAGAAGGCAATCCCCGCGATTGCCTATCTCACCTCGGTGCTCGGCGACCCCGCGGTGCGCTATCGCGGTACGATCGGCGGCTCGATCGCCAACAACGATCCGGCCGCTGATTATCCGGCCGCGCTGCTGGCGCTCGGCGCCACCGTGAAGACCAACAAGCGGTCGATTTCGGCGGAGGATTTCTTCAAGGGCCTGTTCACGACCGCTCTCGAAGACGGCGAGATCATCACGGCGGTGTCGTTCCCTGTTCCGGCAAAGGCAGGCTACGCAAAAATGCGGCACCCGGCCTCGCGCTTCGCGCTCACCGCTGTCTTCGTCGCCCAGACGAAATCGGGCGAGATTCGCGTCGCCGCCACCGGCGCCTCGCAAAGCGGCGTGATGCGGGTCGCCCCGATCGAGGCCGCGCTGAAGGCGAACTGGTCGCCGTCGGCAATCGACAGCGTGAGCATTTCGGCGAGCAATCTGCTGGCCGATATCCACGGCACAGCGGAGTATCGCGCCAACCTCATCAAGGTGATGGCACAGCGCGCAGTGGCTGCCGCGGGCTGATAGCGCCTCAACACAAATCTTCCGCGGCGCGCAGCAATGCGCGCCGCTTTTATTTTGGCCATGCGGCATGAAAACCGCTTGCCTCGCTGGCTTGAAGGCGAGAAAAGTTAATCAGCCAATTAACTCGCCCCACAGAGGAACGTCCCGGGCTTGCCGGACCATCGGCATCCGCCCGCGACCCGAGGAAACAACAACGTGCTCGATAAACCAGCCCCCACCACCTCCGTCCGCACCTCCGGCCCGCTGTCAGGCTTCCGCATCGTCGAATTCGCCGGCATCGGACCCGGCCCGTTCGCCTGCATGATGCTGGCCGACATGGGCGCCGACGTCGTCACGCTCGACCGGGTCGGCGCGAAGAAGAGCATGAAGTCGGTGGCAGGCCGCGGCCGCAAGGTGATCGAGCTCGACCTCAAGGACAAGGCAGCGATTGCCAAGGTGCTCGACCTGCTTGCGAACGCCGACGCGCTGGTCGAAGGCTTTCGCCCCGGCGTGATGGAGCGGCTCGGGCTCGGCCCCGATGCCGTGCTCGCGCGCAACCCGAAGCTCGTCTACGGCCGCATGACCGGCTGGGGCCAGGAAGGTCCGCTCGCCAACGCCGCAGGCCACGACATCAATTACATCTCCATCACCGGTGCGCTCGCCGCGATCGGCACCAAGGAAGCGCCGGTGCCGCCGCTCAACCTCGTCGGCGATTTCGGCGGCGGCGCGCTCTATCTCGTCGTCGGCGTGCTCGCGGCGCTGCTGGAAGCATCAAAGTCCGGCAAGGGTCAGGTGGTCGACGCCGCGATGTGCGACGGCGCGGCATCACTGATGTCGTTCTTCTTCGACATGACCACGCTCGGCCGCTGGACCGAAGGCCGGAACCAGAATTTCCTCGACGGCGGCGCGCATTTCTACGGCGTCTACGAATGCGCCTGCGGCCATTTCGTCTCGATCGGCTCGATCGAGCCGCAGTTCTACGCCCTGCTGCGCGAGCACGCGGGCCTGACCGATATCGATTTCGACGCGCAGATGGACCGCAAGGCCTGGCCCGCGCTCAAGCAGAAGCTGCAAGCCGTCTTCAAGAGCAAGACGCGCGAAGACTGGTGCAAGATCATGGAAGGCTCCGACATCTGCTTCGCACCGGTGCTGACCATGTCGGAAGCGACCGAGCATCCGCACATGCTCGCGCGCAATGTGTTCGTCGAGCGCCATGGCGTGAAGCAGCCGGGGCCTGCACCAAGGTTTTCACGCACGCCGTCGGCGGTTCGCGAGCCGGAGGGAGCGGAGATCGGAGCCGTGACGAGCGCGTGGAAGGCCCGCTGACAACCCGGCCATGCGGGGAAATCCGGTCTGAGGTTCTTGCAAGCGGTGCACTCTTGCGTCAGTTGTCGTGTCACACGAGTGACACAAGGTGCTACCGATGAGCCAGACCGATCGACCGCGTCCTTCTCAAGCCATGCGCGTCGGCGCGGCCATTCTCGGGAACGCGCTGGAATTCTACGATTTCACGGTCTACGCGGCCTTCGCCACCTGGCTCGCCAAGGCGTTCTTTCCGACAGACAATCCGAACACCAGCCTGTTGCTCGCGGTGGCGACCTTCGGCGTCGGCTTCGTGGCGCGGCCACTCGGCGGCGTTCTCATTGGGGCCTATGCCGATCGGTTCGGCCGCAGGCCGGCCATGACCCTGACGATCTGGATGATGGCGCTGGGCAGCGGCATGATCGGCTTGCTGCCGACCTATGATCAAATCGGTACGCTTGCGCCCGTGCTGCTGGTGCTCGCGCGGCTGTTGCAGGGCTTTTCGGCCGGCGGCGAAATGGGGCCGGCCACGACCTATCTGCTGGAGAGCGCGCCGGCGCACCGGAAAGGCTTTTTCGGCAGCTGGCAGCTCGCCAGCCAGAACATGGGCAGCCTTTTTTCGGGCCTCGTCGGCCTTCTGCTGGCGCTCCTGATCACCCCCGGCGCCACCGATAGCTGGGGCTGGAGGGTACCGTTCCTGCTTGGGATCCTGATCGCGCCGGTTGGCTATTTCATCCGGCGTAACCTTGATGAGACCCTGGATACCGAGGAAGCCCATGACAGCATCGGCGGCGTCCTCTCCGATATCCTGGCGAACCATTGGTCGAAAGTTCTGCTCTGTATCCTGCTGATCTCGGGCGGGACCATCACGCAGTACTTCTTTCTCTACACGACCACCTACGCAATCAACACGCTGCATTACAGCCAGAGCTGGTCGATGGCGACCAGCTTCGCCACCTTCATCAGCGGAACGATCTTCGCACTGGTCGGAGGCGCGCTGGCGGACAGATACGGCTTGAAAACGGTTGCCATCGTCCCGCGCATCATCGTGACGCTGCTGCTTTATCCCGCGCTGCTCCTGGTCGTGTCGTCGGGGTCGCCGCTGGTGCTGGTGATCACATCGGCGACGTTGATCGCGTTTCACGCGATGGCCTCCGGTGCCGGCATCATCCTGATCCCGATGATCTTCCCGGCCATCGTTCGCACCGCAGGATTGTCCATCGCCTATGCGCTGGGCGTGACCATCTTCGGCGGCACCGCGCAGCTCGTGTTCACATGGATCATCGGGGCGACCGGCGATAAGCTGTCGTGGATCTGGTATGTCATCATCATGAGCATCATCAGCCTGCTCGCCACGTTGGCGATCCGCATCCCCGAGGAGCTCAATCGCAAGCAAGAGACCTCGTCTTCGGGCACGGCCTTGGCCGGGGCATCGAGTTAACAGCGACAAGACGGGGCCACGTCAGATCTGTCTGACGTGGCCGTGTGTCTGAAACAGCAATTAGGCCGCGTTCCCCACCTTCAGCACCCCGCGCCGGATCTGATCCTCCTCGATCGATTCAAACAGCGCCTTGAAATTGCCCTCGCCAAAGCCGTCATCGCCCTTGCGCTGGATGAACTCGAAGAAGATCGGGCCGATCGCATTGGCGGAGAATATCTGGAGCAGCACCTTGGTCTGACCACCGTCGACCACACCTTCGCCGTCGATCAGGATGCCGTTGACCTTGAGCCGCGCGACGTCCTCGCCGTGCTTGGGCAGGCGCGCATCGATCCGCTCGAAATAGGTCTCGGGCGGCGCCGGCATGAACGGAAGACCAGCCTCGCGCAGGCCTTCGATGGTCTGGTGGATGTCGCGGCAGCCGCAGGCGATGTGCTGGATACCTTCGCCGCGATAGATATTCAGATATTCCTCGATCTGGCCGGAATCGCCGGCGTCCTCGTTGATCGGGATCCGGATCTTGCCGTCCGGGCTGGTCAGCGCGCGCGAGAACAGGCCTGAGGCGCGACCCTCGATGTCGAAGAAACGGATCTGGCGGAAGTTGAACAGCTTTTTGTAGAAGCCGGTCCAGACGTCCATGCGGCCGCGATGGACGTTGTGGGTGAGGTGATCGAGATAGAACAGGCCGGCACCATTGGGCCGCGGATCGCGCGCGCCCAGCCATTCGAACTCGGCCTCATAGGCCGAGCCCTTGGCGCCATAACGATCGACGAAATAGAGCAGGCTGCCGCCGATGCCCTTGATAGCGGGCACGTCGAGCGTCTTCTGCGCGGATGACACGTCCGCCGGTTCGGCGCCGAGCGCTATCGCGCGCTCATAGGCCGCCTTGGCATCGACAACGCGGAACGCCATCGCCGGCGCGCAGGGGCCATGCGCGGCAACGAAGTCGAAACCGTGAGTGCCGGGCTCCTCGTTGACGAGATAATTGATGTCGCCCTGGCGATAGACCGTAATCTTTTTCGCTTTGTGGCGCGCGACGGGCGCATAGCCCATCAGCTTGAACAGCGCGTGCAGCTGGTCCGGATCGGGGTGCGCATATTCGACGAACTCGAACCCGTCAGTACCCATCGGGTTGTCAGCGGTGATGGTGGCCGGCGGCGCGTCGTGCGGAAACGGACCCATGGTGCTCTCCCAAATTGATGCTGCCTTGAACTATCCTTCATCGGGCGCGCAAGGAGCGTGCAAACGGGACGTTATTTCGCTATCCTATGCACGATCTGTGCATAAGTTGGACGAATGACGCATGATTTCGGTAGACGCGTTTGACCTCAAGATTCTGGGTGCGCTCCAGGACGACGGCCGCCTCACCAACCAGGAGCTGGCTGATCTCGCGGGGCTGTCAGCCTCGCAATGCTCGCGGCGGCGGATGCGGCTGGAGGAGGAGAAGGTGATATCAGGCTATCACGCCGATCTCTCCAGCGAGGCGCTCGGCTTCGGCGTGATCGCCTTCATCCAGGTCGGGCTCGCGACCCACTCGCCGGACAATTCCAAGCGCTTCCGCACGCTGGTCAACCGCATCGACGAGATCCAGGAGGCCTACTCGCTCACCGGCGATGCCGACTATGTGCTGAAGGCCGTGCTGCGCGACCTGAAGGGCCTCTCCAACCTCGTCAACGATGTGCTGATGCCGCACCAGAGCGTGGCGCATGTACGCTCCTCGATCGTGCTCGACCGGCTGAAGGAAAGCTCGCGGCTGCCGCTGAAAGAGCTCAAGCCTGGCTGAAATTGAGGGAACTACGGCATTCTCGCTTCACGTGTCGTCTGCGATGATCCCAGCCAATCTGCGGAGATTCAGCCATGGCCCTCCAGCTTCGACCGAACTGCGAATATTGCGACCGCGACCTGCCGCCGAACGCGACGGACGCGCGGATCTGCTCCTATGAATGCACGTTCTGTACGGACTGCGTCGAGACAAAACTGTCCAACGTCTGCCCGAACTGCGGCGGCGGATTCGCGCCGCGTCCGATAAGGCCAACTCATGAATGGCGGCCAGGCCTGTGCACGACCAAGCAGGCACCGTCCGACAAGCGAATGCATTTGAAATACAGCGCGGAGGACGTCGCGGCGCATTGCGCAGGGATACGCGACGTGCCGCCGGAGAGGCGGTGACTTCGTAGGGTGGGCAAAGCGAAGCGTGCCCACCATGCTGCTCCGATCGCGGGGAGGAATGGTAGGCACGGCGCTAATGCGCCTTTGCCCACCCTACGAGAGCGCGTATGCAGCGACCTACTCCGCCGCCAGAATCGTCCCCTCGACCTCGCCGAAGCCGACGCGGTAGCCGTTGCCCTGGCACCAGCCGCGCATGACGAGACTGTCGCCGTCTTCCAGGAACGTACGCTTGACGCCGCCGGGCAGTTCGACCGGCTCGGTGCCGTTCCAACTGATCTCGAGCAAGCTGCCGCGCTGGTTTTTCTCCGGACCGGAGATGGTGCCGCTCCCCAGGAGATCGCCGACATTCATCGCGCAGCCGCTGGAGGCGTGGTGCATCAGTTGCTGCACCGAGGACCAGTACATGTATTTGAAATTGGTGCGGCTGATGCTCGCAGGCGCATTCGCGCCGCCGGGGCGCAAGGCGACATCGAGCTCGACGCTGTAGTTCTGCGGCTTGTCTTGCTTGAGATAATCCAGCGGCGCCGGCTCCTGCTCCGGCCCCTTCAGCCGGAACGGCTCCAGCGCCTCGCGCGTCACCACCCACGGGCTGATCGAGGTCGCAAACGCCTTGGCGAGGAACGGGCCGAGCGGCACGTATTCCCATTGCTGGATGTCGCGCGCGCTCCAGTCGTTGAGCAGCACGAAACCGAAGATCATCTCCTCGGCCTGTTGTTCGGTGAGCATGCCGCCCATGGCTGAGGGCTGGCCGACCACGACGCCCATCTCCAGCTCGAAATCGAGCCGCTTGCACGCGGCAAAGCTTGGCACCTCGACAGAGGGCGGCTTCAACTGCCCGCGCGGCCGCTTCACCTTGGTGCCGGACACCACTACGGTCGACGCGCGGCCATTATAGCCGATCGGCATGTAGAGCCAGTTCGGCTGGAGCGCATTGTCCTTGCCGCGGAACATCACGCCGACATTGGTGGCGTGCTCCTTGGACGAATAGAAGTCGGTATAGCCGGAGACCGCGAACGGCAGATGCAATCTTGCATCGCGCATCGGCACCAGCGCCTGCTGGCGTAGCTCTTCGTTATCGCGCAGCTCCGGATGATCGTGACGCAACAGCTCGCTGATCCGCGCCCGGGTCTTCGTCCAGACTTTTGGTCCGAGCGCCATGAAGGGGTTGAGTGATGGCGACGAGAACACGCCGAGCGGGCCAACATCGAGCCGGGAGTCCTGCTCCAGCTCCCAGAGATCAAGCACGTAATTGCCGATCGCCACGCCAACGCGGGGCGTCGGATTCGCCGCAGTCGAGAACACGCCATAGGGCAGGTTCTGGATCGGGAAGTCGGAGGCGGGATCGATTTCGATGAAGGAGCGGAGGCTGGGGTCGTTGGGGTGGGTTGTCACTTTTTCGCTCGGTCCTTTTTTCCTTCTCCCCTTGTGGGAGAAGGTGGCGCGAAGCGCCGGATGAGGGGTTCTATCCGCGAGTCCGAATGAGAGAGGTTTACTCGCGGAGACAGACCCCTCACCCGTCTCGCCGCAGCGCGGCGAGCCACCCTCTCCCACAAGGGGAGAGGGGAAGAACGTCACGGCCGGTTCGGATCGAACCTCTTTTCCAGGCCCGTCCAGCAATCCGCGTAATTGTCCTGAAGCGTCGCCGCCGTCGCGGCGTGTGCGGTGACGCGTTGCGGGTAGCGGGTCTCGAACATGAAGGCCATGGTGCCCGTCAGCTTCACCGGCTTCAGCTCGCCATTGCTGGCATGCTCGAAGGCATCGCGATCGGGGCCGTGCGGCAGCATGCAGTTATGGAGCGAGATCCCGCCGGGCACAAAACCCTGCGGCTTGGCGTCGTAGACACCGTAGATCAGGCCCATGAACTCGCTCATGATGTTCATATGATACCAGGGCGGACGGAAGGTGTTGTCGGCCACCAACCAGCGCTCGGGGAAGATCACGAAGTCGATGTTCGCGGTGCCCGCTGTCTCCGACGGCGAAGTCAACACCGTGAAGATCGAGGGATCGGGATGGTCGAAGCCGATCGCGCCTACGGGGGAGAACGTGCGCAGATCATATTTGTACGGCGCGTAATTGCCGTGCCAGGCGACGACGTCGATCGGCGAATGGGCGAGCTGCGTCTTGAACAGCGAGCCACCCCATTTCACGTAGAGCTCGGTCGGCGTGTCCTTGTCCTCGTAGCAAGCAACCGGCGTGAGGAAGTCGCGCGCGTTGGCCAGGCAGTTGGCGCCGATCGGCCCGCGCTCCGGCAGCGTGAAGGCGCCGCCGTAGTTTTCGCAGAGATAGCCGCGCGCCGGTCCGTTCGGAATCTCGACGCGGAATTTGACGCCGCGCGGGATCACCACGATCTCCGCGGGCTCGGCGTCGATGCGACCGAACTCGGTCACGAAGCGCAAATTGCCTTGCTGGAGCACGAACATCATCTCGCCATCAGCATTGTAGAAATGCTGATCCACCATCGATTTGGTGATGAGATAAACATGCGCGGCCATGCCGGCCTGGGTGTTGACGTCGCCGGCGGTCGTCATGGTCTGCACGCCCCCGAGGAAGGTCATGTCCTCCTTCGGGATTGGCGCCGGGTCCCAGCGCAGTTGCGCGATCGGCAAATCGTTCTCGTGGCACGGCGCCGAGCGCCACAGGCCGGCATCGGCCTTCTCGAAGCGGCCGGAGTGCTTCACCGACGGACGGATGCGATAGAGCCAGGAGCGCTCATTCGTGCCGCGCGGCGCTGTGAAGGGCGAGCCGGAGAGCTGTTCGGCATAGAGACCATAGGCGCAGCGCTGCGGCGAGTTGCGCCCGATCGGCAGCGCGCCCGGCAAAGCTTCGGTCTCAAAGCTATTGCCGAAGCCGGACATGTAGCCCGGCGTGACCTGGGCCGAGCTGCGGATGATCTGATCAGGCGAGGTATTGATGTTCATGACTATCCTCCTCCTTGCAAAGCCGCCCACATTTCCTGGTCGCGCTTGTCGGTCCAGATCACGGGGTCGTCGATCCCCGAGGCCTCGTCAAAGGCGCGCGACACATTGAACGGCAGGCAGTGCTCGTAGATGGCGAAGCTGTGGAATTTCGGATCCATCACCTCGCGCGTCGCGGCCATCGATTCCTTCAGCGTGCGTCCCTTGGCGACCGAGACTTCGGCTGCGCCATAGAGCGAGGTGACGAAGTCACGCGTCATCGCGATGGCTTCGCGCACCGTGGCGGTCCCCTTCAATGCGTCACCCCGGCCCGGCGCGATTGCCTTGGGATTGAAGTTGCGGATCTCGTTGAGCGTCAGCGGCCATTCGCGCAAGTGGGCGTCGCCGCAATAGCAGGCCGAGTGATATTCGATGAGGTCGCCGGAGAACATGACTTCGGCATCCGGCACCCAGGCGACGATATCGCCGGAGGTGTGGCCGGCGCCCAACTGCATCAGGCGCACCTCGCGCTTGCCCAGATAGATCGACATCTCGCCTTCGAAGGTCAGCGTCGGCCAGGTCAGGCCGGGAATACTCTGCGCATCCTGGAACAGGCGCGGAAAGCGGCCATATTCGGAATCCCAATCCTGCTGGCCACGCTCCTCGATCAGACGATAGGTCTCCTGCGAGGCCACGATGCCCTGCGCCTTGTAGGCGGAGGCACCTAACACGCGCACTGCGTGATAATGCGACAGCACGACATATTTGATCGGCTTGTCGGTGACGGTGCGGACGCGCTCGATCACCTTGTTGGCCATCGCCGGCGTCGACTGCGCGTCGAACACGAGGCAGCCGTCGTCGCCGACGATGATCGCCGTGTTCGGATCGCCCTCGGCGGTGAAGGCATAGAGATCGGTGCCGATCTCGGAGAAGGTGATCTTCTTCTCGGAGAGGTCGCCGGTGGATGCGAAGTTCTTCGCCATCAGTTCGTCCTTAGGTCACGGGGTTATTGTTGTTGCTGGCCGTCGATCATGCGCCGCTTCGCGAGCACGATCGCTTCCCGCAGCACGTCGATGTCGCCGATATGGTTGGCGAGGATCAAAACCAGCGCCGCGTCGAAATCGGCGCTCTGTTCGTCCGTGAGACCACGATGCGCCTCGACAATGGCGCGAAAGGCGTCATCGGGCCGCGCGAAATTCGAACTCGTGGAAAGCGGCATATATGTCACCTTCAATTCAAGCCTTGAGCGCGCGATAATGCTGTCGCGATCGCCGCATGCGTCGGATGACGGAAGCGAGCTGCGATATAACCATCGGGCCTGAGCAGATAGGCCGAGCCCGGCTCGGCATCGTAGCGCTTTGCGGCAAGGCCCGCGGGATCACGCAGGCCGCCCTCGCCGCCGATGCGGATATCTCTGACGCCATCGGGCGTTTCAACCGCCTCGCCATTGCCGAACGAAAGCAATGTAAAATCCGTTCCGTCCTTGCGGAAGGCGTCCGTGAGATAGGCACTCTCGCCTACGCGCGTCGCTGTCGGCGCATCCAGCATGGAGCATCCGGGCCGTGGCCCAGATCGCCACGCATCGGCATCGGGTGACGACAGCGGCGTGTCGTAGCTGCAAGGCACCGAAAGCCGACCGCCATTGACCATGCGCTTGCCGAACTCGGTTTCCTTGGCGAGCGACAGCACCGCCTTGCGCAGTCGCGCCTCCTGATGCGAGTTCGGCGCCATGAAATCGGTCGAGCGGGTGGATTCGCGGATATTCTCGTCGGCGGCCGTGCTGCGCTCGACATGGTAGCTCTCGAGCAGTCCCGCAGGCGATTTGCCGCGCAGCACGCGATCGAGTTTCCAGGACAGGTTCTCCGCGTCCTCCAGACCCGAGTTCGCGCCGCGCGCGCCAAAAGGCGAGACCTGATGGGCGGAATCGCCGGCAAAAATCACACGGCCATGGATGAAGCGATCCATCCGCCGGCACTGGAATTTGTAGAGTGAGATCCACTCGAACTCGAACTTGTCGTGGCCGAGCATGCGCGCGATCCGCGGCCGCACATTCTCAGGCTTCTTCTCGACAATTGGATCGGCGTAACGGTTGAGCTGAAGGTCGATGCGCCAGGTGTCGTCGGGCTGGCGGTGCAGCAGCGCCGAACGCCCGGCATGGAACGGCGGATCGAACCAGAACCAGCGCTCGGTCGGGAATTCCGCGGTCATCTTGACGTCGGCGATCAAAAACTGGTCCTCGAACACCTGGCCGGCAAAGTCGGCCCCGACCATCTGCCGCAGCGAGGAGCGCGCGCCGTCGCAGGCAACGACGTATTGCGCGTGCAGGCGATAGGCGCCCTCGGGCGTTTCGATGGTCAGCGCGACCGAGTCATTGCGACTCTCCAGTGCCGTCACCTTGTTGCTCCAACGCAGGTCGACCTCCGACAATTCGCTGATGCGATCGACCAGATAGGCCTCCGCGTAATATTGCTGGAGGTTGATGAAGGCCGGCCGCTTGTGGCCGTCCTCGGGAAGCAGATTGAATTGATAGAGCTGCGACTCGCCATGAAAGATGCGGCCGACGCTCCACACCACGCCCTTCTCAACCATACGGTCGCCAACGCCGAGCCGGTCCCAATATTCCAGCGAGCGTTTTGAGAAGCAGATCGCGCGCGAGCCCTCGCCAATGCGGTCGGCGTCATCCAGAAGGACGACGCGCTGGCCGCGCTGGGCGAGATCGATCGCCAGCGACAGCCCGACCGGGCCCGCGCCAACCACCACCACGGGATGCCCGGCCGGATTTTGGCCGGGACGATCCTGATCGGGATGGCGGCGATAGCCGAACTGGGATTTGGCCTGCGCCATGCGCTAACCTCGGCTCTGGTCAGGAGGGGACTGATCTGCTAGATAGTCTCACGTGCAACTATTTTGGACCGGGGCTGGCCGGCCGTCAACTGGAATTCGGAGAGCTCTTCTTGGCGAGGACATCCAGCGACATCGCGCTGAAGACACGCGAAGCCGGCGAGGCGACACCGCGGCCGAAGTCGCGGCTCGATTTGTTCAAGTTCGTGCCGTTCCGCCTCAACCGGCTCGCGGCGGAAGTGAGTTCCGCGCTTGCGGTCGAGTATCAGGAGCGTCACGGCCTCGACATTCCGGCCTGGCGCGTGATTGCGACACTCGGCTTCCGCAACGATGCCTGTAGCGCGCAATACGTCGCGCAATGCACCCGCACCCACAAATCGACCATCAGCCGCGCGGTGACCACGCTGTTGCAAGAGGGCCTGATCGAGCGCGTCGAGAACGAAGCCGACCGCCGCGAATTCCGCCTGCAACTGACGAAGAAGGGCCGCACGCTGTATGAAGAACTATTCCCGCAGTTGCTGCGGCGGGAAGACGAGATCCTCGCCTGCCTCTCCGCGCAGGAGCGCAAGCAATTGTCGGCACTGCTCGGCAAGATCGAGCAAAGCCTCGACCTGATCCAGACCAGCGAAGAGGCCGACGCCAAGCAGGCGTATTAGCCTCCGCCGTCACTTTGCAAACGACCTCGACGGCGGCAGGTGCAGCGCCCAGGCATCGACCTTGTCGCTGGCACGCGGATAGATCTCTGTGACGATCGGATCGTGGCCGGGAATGAACCGATCGGGATGACCGGCGAGGCGCTCGATCGTCTCCCAACCCTGCGCCATGTCGCCGACATTGTAGACGATCGGGAACGGGCTCCTACGCTGGAGATTGGCGTAGAAATGCGCGGCGTCGGACGCCAGCACCACCGATCCGCGCGCGGTCTCGACCTTGACCACCTGCAAGCCGTCGGAGTGACCACCGACGCGATGCACGGTGACGCCGGGCGCAACCTCGCCATCGCCTGAATAGAAGGTGACGCGCTCACCATAGACATGGCGCACCATCTGCGTGACGTGCTCGACCGAGAAGGGATGTCGCAGCAGTCCGTTGCACATGCAGCGCCCGGTCGCGTAAGCCATCTCGCGGTCCTGGAGATGGAAGCGCGCGTTGGGGAAGCGATCGAGATTGCCGGCGTGGTCGTAATGCAGATGCGTCACGATAATGTCGCGAATGCTCGACGCCGTGACGCCAAAGCGCTCCAGCGCATCGACCGGATTGAGCGTCAGCTTGCGCGCCCGCAAGCTCGCCTCCTCGGCATTGAAACCGGTATCGACGAGGATCTCGCGGCCACCGCCGCGGATGAGCCAGACGAAATAGTCAAGATCCTGCGCCGCACTGTCATGCGGGTCGGGCGCCAGGAAGTTCATGCTGGGGGTGCGCGGCGACATCGTCGCATAACGGAGCGCGTAGATTTCGTAGGCGTTTCCCATGGTTTTTGCTTTTTCTGAGTGGATCTTAAGGAACGATCCCGCGCACCAAGCCATCGTCGGCCGCAAAGGTCAAACACCGCAGGTGGCGACGGACGCCGGCCCACAATGTGAGACCAATCACATCTTCGTCGCGAGTGCCGTCCTAACATGGCCGCCGGAACCCCGGACTTAATGTGTCGAGTAGAACCGTGACAGCCGAATTATTCCCCTCGCAGCGTCCCCGCGCGTCGCGATCAATTGTCGCGATAGTGCCGAATCTCCAAGCGGTTGACGCCAACTCTCCCCGGTTTGATAATGCACATTGCGTAAGTTAAGGTCGCCGCGGCGCAAGCTGGAAACGGCGCCTTTTTGGCTGGACCGCGCTCATTATGAAAATTCGCTTCCTTTTTCTTCTGCCTTTGCTTGTCTCGCTTGTCCCGACCGCGCCATCCTTGGCGGCCGGCGACCGCTTTGCGCTGGTCATCGGCAACGCCAAATACCCGGACGCGGACGCCCCGCTGAAGGAACCGCTCAACGACGCGCGCGATATCGCCGACGAGCTCAAGCGCGACGGCTTTTCCGTGGAGATCGGCGAAAACCTGACCGGCGACGGCATGCGCCGCGCCTTCGACAAGCTCTACGGCAAGATCAAGCCGGGCTCGGTGGCGCTGCTGTTCTACAGCGGGTTCGGCATCCAGTCCGCGCGCCAGAGCTTCATGATCCCGGTCGATGCCCAGATCTGGACCGAATCCGACGTCCGCCGCGACGGCTTCAGCATCGAAACCATCCTTGGCGAGCTCAATACCCGCGGCGCCGGCGTCAAGATCGCGCTGATCGACGCTAGCAGGCGCAACCCATTCGAGCGCCGGTTCCGCAGCTTCTCCGCCGGTCTGACGCCGGTCATTGCGCCGAACGGCACGCTGGTGATGTATTCGGCAGCGCTGGCCTCGGTGGTATCGGACGTCGGCGGCGACCACAGCCTGTTCGTCCAGGAGCTGCTCAAGGAAATCCGCGTCCCCGACCTGATGGCGGAGGAGACGCTGAACCGCACCAAGATGGGCGTCACCCGAGCCTCGCGCGGCGAGCAGGTGCCGTGGATCTCCTCTTCGCTCGCCGAGGATTTCTCGTTCATTCCGGGCGCCACAGGATCGCGTCCAACGGCGACGACGCCACCGCCCGCGCCCCCCGCACCACCGCCGCCGGTCGCAAACAATCCACCACCGGTTCCGCCCGCGCCGCCGGCGCCCGTAGCCGCGAACAATCCGCCGGCGCCGCCCGCGCCGCCGTCACCACCACCCCCATCGCCGAAGCCGCAGGTCGAGGCCGCTCTGCCCCCGCCTCCACCTCCGCCGCCACCACTACCGCCGATCAAACCGGCTGATACGGCGACCGCGCCGACCACTGATTCTGGCCCGAGCCAGGCCATGCTGGCCGACGACCCCACCATCAAGAGCCTGACCGCCAAGATCGCCGCCAATCCGGACGACGTGAATGCGCTGTACCGGCGCGGTCAGGTTTATGCCAGCAAGGGGGCTTTTGGCCTCGCCATCAAGGATTTTGACGACACGCTGCGGATCAATTCGAAGGACGTCGAGGCCCTGAACAACCGCTGTTGGACCCGCACCGTGGTCGGCGACCTCCAGGGTGCGCTGAAGGATTGCAACGAGGCGCTGCGGCTGCGGCCGAATTTCGTCGATGCACTGGACAGCCGGGGACTGGTCAACTTGAAATCCGGGGCAGCCAAGAACGCCATCGCCGATTTCGACGCAGCGCTGAAGATCAACCCGCGCCTGACCTCCTCGCTCTATGGGCGGGGAATCGCCAAGCAGCGTAACGGCTCGGCCCAGGAAGGAGCGCTCGACATCGCCAATGCCAAGGCGATGGACCCGAATATCGTTCAGGAATTCGCAAGTTACGGAGTGCGTTGATATTTTTTTGATTTGAGGCGGGAGGCGCCTCGAACCCCCGGCGTCCCCGCCAAGACTAATCGAACGGATGCCGCAAGCGGCCTTGCCGGGGGCCTATTGCATGATTTGGAACCGCGCGGGCTGCGCAGGGAGGGACTGGCAATGAGATTGGCTGCAAAAGGACTTACCGCAATCCTGTCCATCATCACCATCGGCGCAGCGCTGTCGCTGCCGGTCTCGCCCGCGTTCGCTGGCGACGACGGCAATAGCAAGAACGTCACCGAGGACGAGATCGTCCGCGCCCTGGCGCCGCAGCCCAAGAAACCCTTGACCCGCGGCCTCTCGGTCGGCCCGCAGACCAGTCCGGCGCCGAGCGCCGAGGAGACCAAGCTGCTCCAGGCCGTCCGCGGCCGGTCCACGCGTTCGCTCTCGTCGACCGAGCGTGAAGAGATCGCCTCAGCCGCCAAGGACAAGCCTAATATCGATCTCGAGATCACTTTCGACTACAACTCGGCCGATATCAGCACCAAGTCGCTGCCCTCGGTTCAGGCGCTCGGCCGCGCACTGACCAGCCCCGACCTGAAGGGCTCGACCTTCGTGGTCGCCGGCCACACCGATGCCGCCGGCGGCGAGGGCTACAACCAGGAACTGTCGGAGCGCCGCGCCGATTCGATCAAGCGCTACCTCGTCGACAAGTACAGCATCGCCGCGAGCGACCTCGTCACCGTCGGCTATGGCAAGAGCAAGCTGAAGGACCCGAGCCAGCCGATGGCGGAGGTGAACCGCCGTGTCCAGGTCGTCAATATGGAAAACAAGACCACCGCATCGAAGTGACCACGACGTAATCCGTTGAAGTGACAAGTCGTGATGTGGTGTAAAGTCTTGCTCCCAAAGCGCGTCCCGCAGCCTTGCGGGACGCCGCTTCGTTTCAGGGAAACACTCTCAGCAACCGCGAGCCAGGCCAGGATGATCCGGCGATGAACATCTCCGAATATCTCAAGCCTGCCGGAACTGTGGTGTTCATCGTCGCGCTCGGCGTCGGCTATTACTGGTTCGAGCATCGCCATCACCCGGAAGAAAAGGAAACGCCGGGCGAGGCGCACGTCATCGTGACGAAGTCGACCAATGCCTGCTTCTCCGATCTGGTGCGGGTGACCGGCTTCTTCGTACCGCGGCGCGAGGCGGTGGTCATCGCCGACCAGGAGGGATCGAAGGTCACCGACCTCTTCGTCACCGAAGGCGCCGTCGTCACCGACAATCAGGAGCTGGCGCGCCTGACGGCGCCGCCGCAGATGCCGGGCCAGCCGCAAAGGCCCGGGCCACAGGGGCCGATCTCGCTGAAGGCGCCTGCGCCCGGACTCGTCACCGAAGTCCGCACCATCGTCGGCGCGCCGGCCTCGCCGCAGGCGGGGCCGATGTTTCGCATTGCCGTCAGCGGCGAGATTGAGCTGGATGCGCAGGTTCCGGCCGTGCACATGCCAAAACTCAGCCCCGGCGCAACGGTGCGGATCAGCAGGGACGACGCCGCCGACCTGATCGGCCGGGTCCGGCTGGTTGCGCCCGAGATCGACCGCGCCACGCAGCTCGGCCGGGTCCGCATCAGCGTCACCAACAATCCCTCGCTGAAGATCGGGACGTTCGCCCGCGCCTCCATCGATGCCAAGCGAAGCTGCGGCGTCGCGGTACCCAAGACCGCGATCGACCATCTCACCGTTCAGGTCGTCAAAGGCACCACGATCGAGACGCGCAGGGTGCGGGTCGGGCTGACCTCCGACAGCCAAACGGAAATCCTGGAAGGGCTCGACGTCGGCGAAATCGTCGTGGCCGACGCCGGCTCTTCGCTGCATGACGGCGACCAGATCAAGACCATGTTCGCTGATGAACTCGATCGCACGCGGGTACGCTGATGGCTCTCAATATCTCGGCATGGTCGATCCGTAATCCGCTGCCGTCGGTCGTCTTTTCGATCATCCTCCTGATCCTCGGCTGGGTCTCCTTCACCAAGCTCGCGGTGACGCGGCTGCCCTCGGCCGACATCCCCGTGATCTCGGTTGCGGTGTCGCAGTTCGGCGCAGCCCCTGCAGAGCTCGAGTCGCAGATCACCAAGACCATCGAAGACGCGGTCTCCGGTGTCGAAGGCGTGCGGCACATCGGGTCGCAGATCACCGACGGCCTGTCCCTGACCACGATCCAGTTCGCGCTCGAAACCAACACCGACCGCGCGCTCAACGACGTCAAGGACGCCGTGACGCGGGTGCGCTCGAATCTGCCGCAGAACGTGAACGAGCCGCTGATCCAGCGCGTCGACGTGATCGGCCTGCCTATCGTTACCTACGCCGCGATCTCGCCCGGAAAGACACCGGAACAGCTTTCCTATTTCGTGGACGATGTGGTCAAGCGCGCGCTGCAAGGCGTACGCGGCGTTGCGCAGGTCGAGCGCATCGGCGGTGTCGAGCGCGAGATCCTGATCTCGCTCGATCCCGACCGTCTTCAGGCGATGGGACTGACCGCCGTCAATGTCAGCCAGAGCCTGCGCGGCACCAATGTCGACGTCGCCGGCGGCCGCGCCGAGATCGGCAAGAACGACCAGGCGATCCGGACGCTGGCCGGCGCCAAGACGCTGAGCGACCTCGCCGGCACCATGATCCCGCTGTTCGCCGGCGGCGAAGTTCGGCTCGACGATCTCGGCACCGTCACCGACACCATCGCCGATCGCCGCACCTTCGCCCGCTTCAACGGCGAGCCGGTGGTCGCGCTCGGCATCAAACGCTCCAAGGGCGCCAGCGACGTGGTGATCGCGGCCGCCGTCGCGAAGCGCATCGACGCGCTCAAGGCCGCCTATCCCGACGTCGACCTGAAACTGATCGACACCTCGGTCGAATACACCAAGGGCAATTACGAGGCCGCGATCTCGACCTTGTTCGAGGGCGCCATCCTCGCCGTGGTGATCGTGCTGCTGTTCCTGCGCGACCTGCGCGCCACCATTATCGCAGCTATCTCGCTGCCGCTGTCGATCTTCCCGGCGTTCTGGGCGATGGACATCCTCGGCTTCTCGCTCAACCTCGTCAGCTTCCTCGCGATCACGCTGTCGACGGGTATTCTAGTCGACGACGCCATCGTCGAGATCGAGAACATCGTCCGGCACATGAACATGGGCAAATCGCCCTACCGCGCGGCACTCGAAGCCGCCGACGAGATCGGCCTCGCCGTGATCGCGATCTCGCTGACGATCATCGCAATCTTTGCGCCCGCCAGCTTCATGTCGGGCATCGCCGGGCAGTTCTTCAAGCAATTCGGCATCACCGTCTCGGTGCAGGTGTTCTTCTCGCTGCTCGCCGCGCGCTTCGTGACGCCGATGCTGGCGGCCTACTTTCTCAAACATGGCAATCATGAGGAACCGCCGCCGGGCCGGGTGCTGCGGACTTATCACCGCATCGTCACCTGGTCCGTGCGGCACTATTTCGTCACCGTGCTGATCGGCGTCGGCATCTTCGCCGCTTCGATCTGGAGCATCACGCTGCTGCCGCAAGGCTTCCTGCCGGCGCAGGACAGCGCACGCTCCCTGCTCGCGCTCGAGCTGCCGCCAGGCACACAGCTCGCCTATACCGAAAAGGTCACCGAGGACATCGTCGCGCGGCTGCGCAAGCGGTCGGAGGTGAAAAGCATCTTCGTAGACGGCGGCCGCGTTCCGCCGGGCACTCAGGAAGTCCGGCGCGCCGCTTTGATCATCAATTACGTGCCCAAGGCCAACCGCGACATCAGCCAGCGCGAGCTCGAATTCTCGATCAGCCAAGAGCTGGAGAACATTCCCGACATCCGCTTCTGGTTCCTCGACGATAACGGCCTGCGCGCGATCGCGCTGGTCGTCACCGGCGCTGACGCCAATATCGTCAACAATGTCGCAAGCGAACTCGCGACACAGATGAAGCGGGTTCCGACCATCTCCAACGTGATCTCGGAAACCACGCTGGAGCGGCCCGAGTTGCGCATCGAACCGCGCGCCGATCTCGCCGCACGGCTCGGCGTCTCGACCGAAAGCCTGTCGCAGACCATCCGCGTCGCCACCATCGGCGACGTCGGGCCTGCGCTTGCCAAATTTGACGTCGGCGACCGTCTGGTGCCGATCCGGGTGCAGCTCGAGGACGCCGCGCGCGGCAATCTGAAGACGCTCGAACAGTTGCGCGTGCCACTTGGCGAGCACGGCGAGAAGGGCGGCGTACCGCTCTCGGTCATCGCCGACGTCAAGCTCGACCAGGGCCCGACCAGCATCAGCCGCTACGACCGTGAGCGGCAGGCGACCGTCGCCGCCGACCTCGTCGGCTCTGCTGCGCTCGGCGACGCCACCAAGAAGATCTACGACCTGCCGGTGATGAAGACGTTGCCGAAGAACGTGAAGGTCTCCCCCTCCGGCGACGCCGAAAGCCTGAACGAACTGTCCGACGGCTTTGCTACCGCGATCACGGCGGGCTTGATGATGGTCTACGCCGTGCTGGTGCTGCTGTTTGGTACCTTCCTGCAGCCGATCACCATCCTGTTCTCGCTGCCGCTCTCGATCGGCGGCGCGATCGTGGCCTTGCTGATCACCGGCAAGCAGCTCACGACACCGGTCTGGATCGGCATCCTGATGCTGATGGGAATCGTCACCAAGAACGCGATCATGCTGGTCGAATTCGCGATCGAATCCATTCACGCCGGCAAGCCGCGCGACGAGGCCATGATCGACGCCGGCATGAAGCGCGCCCGCCCGATCGTGATGACCACGATCGCGATGGCCGCCGGCATGATCCCGAGCGCGCTCGCGGTCGGCGCCGGCGGCGAGTTCCGATCCCCGATGGCGCTGGCGGTGATCGGCGGCCTGATCTTCTCGACCATCCTGTCGCTGGTGTTCGTGCCCGCGATGTTCATGGTGATGGACGATCTCGGCGCCCTGATCTGGCGGTTCGGGAAGCGGCTCATCGTGCACAGCGAGGATGCGGAAACTGCGGATCACCACGGCGCGGCGCCCGCGGAGGCCACACCGGTGCCGAAGAGCATCGTGCACCCGGCGGCGGAGTAGAGTTCCTACCAAGTGGGAACGAGATGATGCGCGCTGTGTGCCGGAAGCAGCCCAGCTCCGGCCCTTACTCGTTCCGTGCAATTGCCGTCAGCTTGGTCATGTTCCTCAGCAAAATCCGCCCGCGCTGGAGATCCAGGATCGCCTCCTTGCGCCAGGCTTGAAGCTGGCGGTTGACGCTCTCGCGGGCGGCGCCGACGAAGACGCCGAGCTGCTCCTGCGAGATATGCACCTCGGAGCCGAAATCGGCGGCGAGCGCGCAGAGCCGCCGTGCCAGCCGCACCGGCAGCGGTTGCAGCATGGATTCTTCCATCCGCTCGCTCTGCCAGCGAATGCGCTGGCACAGCAGCCCGATGATCTTGATCGCGACCTTCGGCTCGCGCTCGAGGAAGGCGAGGAAGTCTTCGCGCCGCAGCACGAACAATTCGCTGACCTCGCCCGCGGTCGCATCCGCGGTGCGGCTCTGCCCGTCCAGCACAGCGACCTCGCCGAACAGATCACCCGAGCCCATGAAGTTCAGCGTCAGCCGGCTACCGTCGGAGGCGCCGGTCTCGATCCGGACCTGGCCGCGGCGCACACCGAACAGCGCGTCGCCGGGATCGCCCTTCTGGAACAGCACCTCGCCGTTCCCCAGATGCTGGGTGTGGCAGAGATTGGAGAGCCGCTGAAGCTCGTCCGTACCGAGATCAGCGAACATGGCGTTCATCTTGAGAATGACCGCAAATTCGGCCTGCTTGCTCATTTCAACGTCCTTATGAATTTCCTTAGCCAATTTCCTTGGCAAATCGCTTGGAAGCATCAACATCAGAATCGCGTAAAACCGCGTGGGAGAAGTGTGTCATAAGTCACATAACTTTACAGCTCCCCCTGACTATTTTTGTCTGCTTGGAGCGGCTTCCCATCCCGGGATAAGCTCAGGCGCGAGGGACGGGTGACCGGGCGGGTTTCGACGCCGCTTGTCCGTCGTTGGGACGTCGACATGAGAGCAGTTAAATTCACTGGGGCGGCGGTGGTCGCCGTCATCATCGTGATCGCGCTCCTGCTGGTGGTCGGGATCCCCTCGGGCTTCCTGACCTCGACGATTGCCTCGCGCGTCGAGCAGGCGAGCGGCTATCGCCTGTCGATCGACGGCACCACGAAGATCAGCCTGTGGCCGACGCTGAACGTCGCCTTGAGCGACCTCACGCTCCAGAACCCCAAGGACCGCAGCGGCATCACGCGCCTGACCATCGAGCGCGTGCAGGTCGACATGTCGTTGTCCAGCGCATGGTCGGGCCGTCCGAAGATCAGCGAGATCGTCGTCACCCATCCGGTGCTCTATTTGCCGATGCTGCGCGATCGCCTGCCGAATGCCGATGCATCGCCAGCGGCGCTTGCGCCCGACATGGATGGTGCGACCATCGACCGTTTCAAGATCAGCAACGGCGAAGTCGCATTCTCGCGCGTGCGCGATCGCGTCGACAGCCGCATCACGGCCATCAACGCCGACGCCATCATGGGCCGCGACCGCACGATCAAGGTCACCGGCACGGCGCGCATCAGCGAGCACCCGACCAGGTTCGACATCAAGGCGACCACGCCGGCGCCGCCGGTCGAGCGGCAGACCACGCCGGTGGATTTCGTCATCGACATGCCGGACGTGCTGTCCTCGCAGCTCGCAGGCCATGCCGAGCTGCGCCTCAACGGGCCGATGGTGATGATCAACGGCGTCAACGGCACGCTCGGCGATGGCGCCTTCAACGGCTGGGCCTCGGTCGACATTGCCAGCAAGCCTTTGGTGAAGGTCGATCTCGACTTCCAGCGGCTGACGATTCCGCTGGCAAAATCGCCCGAGGGCGCGACCGCGCAGCCCTGGAGCGATGCCCCGATCGATGTCTCCGGGCTCAACTATGTCGATGCGCAAATCAGGATCTCGGCCAACGAAGCCATCATCGGCCAGGCGCGCCTTGCGCCGCTGGCGCTCGATGCAAAACTCGCCGGCGGCATCTTGAAGACAGGCACCGCCAATCTCGGCGCCTATGGCGGCCAGGTCTCGGGCGAGATGATCCTCGATGCAACCTCCGGCGCACCGAGCTTTGCCATGCATTCCGACATCGTCGGCGTGCGGGCGCTGCCGCTGCTGCAGGGCCTTGCCGAGTTCGACCGGGTCGACGGCAAGATGCAAGCCAAGCTCGCTTTGCGCAGCGCCGGCCCCAGCCAGCGCGCGCTGATGGCGAACATGCAGGGCACGGCCTTCGTCACTTTCCAGGACGGCGCCATCCGCGGCATCAATGTCGCACAGATGATCCGCTCGCTGACGACCAGCAAGCTGTCCGGCTGGCAGGACAGTGAGGCAGGGAGCACCGAGCAGAGCACCGATTTGTCGCAACTCTCCGCCTCCTTCCGCATCGACAAGGGCCAGGCGGTGACGACCGATTTCAACCTGGTCGGACCGCTGGTGCGCATCACCGGCGCCGGCACCATCGCACTCGACACCAAGATGCTGGGCTTTCGCGTCGAGCCGAAGCTGGTCATGACCACCGAAGGCCAGGGCCGCACCTCCGAACCGGTCGGCTTCGGCATTCCCGTGATGATCTCGGGCTCCTGGTCGCAGCCGCAGATCTATCCCGACATGAGCGGCATGATGGACAATCCGGATGCCGCCTATGCCAAGCTGCGCGAGATGGGCAAGGGTCTGTTCGGGCCTGACGGCGCCGGGCTCGGTAACATGTTGAGCAATCTTGGTGGTAATTTTGGGCTCGGCGGCGCCGCGCCGGGCGGCGGCAACGCAGCAGGCAGCGCCAACCCGCAGATGAAGCTGCCGGGGCCGGACAGCCCACTCGGCCAGGCCATCGGCAATATGATCCAGCAGGGACTGTCCAACAGCCCTCTGTCCACCCCCCCTGGAACCGGCATCCGCAGCCGCGGCCTGCCGGGAACACCGACCACGCCGGCACCGCAGGCCTCGCCCGCGCCGCCGACCCAAGCCCCGTCGACCCAAGCCCAGCCGACTCAAGACCAGCCGACTCAAGACCCGCCGGTCGCGCAGCAGGACAGCCAGCCGATGAACGACGTGATGCGGCAGCTCTTCAATCGGTGATGTTCGGACCAACGCTTCCAGACTCCAATGCGGTCCTTACACCCGCACCCCCTCCACTTCTTCATCCGAACGGATGAGAAGGACGGCTGCGGCATTTGGGCCGCCGCCGGCCATCCCCGCCCGTCCCTTGTCGGCTCCTTGCCGGTTCCCTGGCCCAAATTGTGATAGAAGGTCGTAAGGGCCCGTGCGGCCCATAGCGCCGGCGTCCGTCGCGGCGCGAGAGGATCCGGATGGCAGGAGCGAAAGGCAAGATTCGGTTTCTGCGCGAGGGCCTGTTCGCCAAATACGTCGTCTCCCTCGTCGGCCTCGTCGTGTTCGTGCTCGCCGTCAACGGCGCGATGGAGACCTGGATCTCCTACCGCGCCACCACGACGTCGCTGACCGACGCCCTCGGGGACAAGGCGCAGGCCGCCGCAAGGCGCATGGAGCAGTCGGTCTCCGAGCTCGAACGCCAGATCAGCTGGGTGACGCGGGCAAGCCAGGACACGCTCGAGAAGCGCCGCGCCGACTACGCCCAGCTGCTGCATCAGGTCTCGGTCGTCTCCCAGCTGTTCCAGCTCAACGGCGACGGCCGCGAGGTGCTGCGCGTCTCGCGCCAATCGACCACGACCGGCAGCAATGCCGATCTCTCCCGCGACATGCGCTTCACCGACACGGTCGCGCGCGGGGTGAGCTATTCGCCGGCCTCTTTCGTCGATCAGAAGCCGGTGATATCGATCTCGGTGGCGCATTCCGGCTTTAATGCCGGCGTCACCGTGGCCGAGATCGATCTCTCTTTCCTCTCCGACTACCTCGCCGATGCCCAGCTCGGCAAGGCCGCCTTCGCCTATGTGGTCGACGCTCGCGGCCGCGTGCTCGCGACCTCGTCGAAGGGCCCCGATGTCGGCAAGGATCTGTCGAAGCTGCCGCAGGTCGCAGCCGCCATCGCCCCCGGCCGCGACGGCGATACGTTCGGCACCGACTTCAATGGCCATTCGGTGCTGACCGCCGCGAGCACCGTGCCGAAGCTCGGCTGGAACGTGCTGTTCGAGCAGCCGACCGCGCAGGCGCTGACGCCGATCCGCGACCAGCTCGTGCGCATTGCGCTGCTGATCGGCATGGGGCTGTTGGTCGCGATCCTCGCCGGCACGCTGCTGGCGCGCCGCATGATCATCCCGATCACGGCCTTGCGCAACGGTGCACACAAGCTTGGCGAGGGTGACTTCAGCCACCGCATCGACGTGCACACCTCCGACGAGCTGGAAGAGCTCGCCGGCCAGTTCAACCGCATGGCCGGCCAGCTCCAGGAGACCTATACGGACCTCGAGACCAAGGTCGAAGAGCGCACCCGCGATCTCGCGCAGTCGATCAACGAGCTGAAGGTGCTGGAAGAGGTCGGCCGCGCGGTCGCCGCCTCGCTCGACCTCAACGCCGTGCTGCCGACGATCGCCGCCCGCGCGCTGGAGATCAGCCATGCCGATGCGGTGCTGATCTACGGCTATGATGCGGACGCGCGCCGCTTCGACCTGGTCGAGGCCAACGGCATCGACAAATCGGCCGACGGCGCCCACATCACGATCGAGGAAGGCGAGAACATTTTGAGCGATGCCGCCAGGAGCGGCGAGCCGATCGCGCTTGCCGATCTCGACCACGCGCCCGAGCAGCCGCTGCGCGACGCCGCGGTCGATGCCGGCTTCCATTCGGTGCTGGTGGTGCCGCTGGTGGACCAGCAGGGCACGCTCGGCTCGCTGGTGGTGCTGCGCCGCGTCCGCGGCGCGTTCGAAGGCAGCCTCATCGGCCTGATGCGGACCTTCGCCAACCAGGCGGTGCTGGCGATGCGCAATGCGCGGCTGTTCACTGAAGTTGACCACAAGAGCCATGCGCTGGAGACCGCGCACGAGACCGTGCGCGACCAGGCCGACAAGCTGCGCGAGCAGACCGAGCAGCTCAAGGACTGGAACAAGTCGCTCGAAGAGCGCGTCGAGACCCAGCTCAGCGAGATCGAGCGGATCCGCAAGCTCGAGCGTTTCCTGGCGCCGCAGGTGGCGCAGCTGATCGCCTCCTCCGACAGTCCCGAGGGGCTGCTCACCAGCCAGCGCCGCGAGGTGACCGTGGTGTTCTGCGATTTGCGCGGCTTCACCGCGTTCACGGAAGCGACCGAGCCGGAAGAGGCGATGAACGTGCTGCGGGAATATCACGCCGCGCTCGGCACGCTGATCTTCAAATATGAGGGCACGCTCGACAAATATGCCGGCGACGGCGTCATGATCCTGTTCAACGCGCCGATCCAGTTCGAGGACCACACCAGGCGCGCCGTGAAGATGGCGGTGGAGATGCGCGACACCATCGGGCCGCTGACCGAGCGCTGGCGCAACCGCGGGCATAGCCTCGGCTTCGGCATCGGCATTGCGCTCGGCTATGCCACGCTCGGCCAGGTCGGCTTCGAGCAGCGGCTGGAATATGCCGCGATCGGCAGCGTCACCAACCTCGCCTCCCGCCTCTGCGGCGAGGCCAAGGCCGACCAGATCGTGGTCAGCCGCCGCGTCTACGGCATCGTCGAGCAATGGGTCGAAGC
>NZ_JYMS01000043.1:0-4948 GCF_000938285.1 Bradyrhizobium sp. LTSP857
GTAATCGTCAATTGCCTGCCGGGTCGATTCCGTCAGCTCAAATTTTACCGGCCGGCCGGTCTTCCTTTGTCGGACGGTCGCGCGGTCGGCCGAATATCCGCCCGGCGCAACATCATCAACTTTCAAGGCTACGACGTCGCAGCCGCGCAGTTTGCTATCGATGGCGACGTTGAACATTGCCAAATCGCGCGTTCGGCCCTCGACCTGGAGCTTCGTTCGGATTGACCAAACGTGCTTGGGACGGTGCGGCGGCTTTGCGCCGATGATCTTGCCCTTGTTCCAAGGATCGTGTTTCGAAACGGCAGGGATGGTTGGGACATCGGCCATGGCGGACCTCCTCAGGTAGTGAGGCGGTCATTTTTAGCCCGCAGGCCTTCCAAACCCGCGTCCGCTTTGAGACGATTGAAGACGTACTTAGGTCCAATTTGAGCGAAGCGAGGGCAGCCTTTGACCCCAAGCAGACATTGACCGGCTGCACAACGGCTATAAGCTTCATCCCAGATAGTGGGAGCCGAACTATGAAAGCACAGGTCGCCGTTCTTAGCGCCGTTGCGCTGACCGTCACGGTAACAACTGCGCTGGCGCAGAAACCTGAAACGGACGCCGTGCCAGTCACCGTGACAAACTTCGCCCGGGCAGAGACCGACATGTATTTCAGTAGTCTCGTTAAGCAGGGCTCGCTTGGAAAATTCGGCCATCGCCGCGAGCCGGCGAACATCGACAAGCAAGATGTTATCCGCATGAACCGGGACACGCTGTATTCGCAGGCAATATTCGATCTAGATGCCGGGCCTGTCACCATCACGATGCCGGACGCCGGAAAGCGCTTCATGTCAGTGATGATTGTCAATGAAGACCACTATGTGCCGGAGGTCTTCTACGGTGCTGGCACGCATACCCTCACTAAAGGCAACGTCGGCACGCGCTACGTCGGAGCGGTGGTGCGCACGCTTGTCGATCCAGAAGATCCGAAGGACGTCGCGCAGGTTCACGCGCTCCAGGACAAGCTCACGGCCAGCCAGAAGAGCATGGGAAAATTTGAAGTCCCGAACTGGGATCAGGTCAGCCAAAAGAAGGTGCGCGATGCGCTGCTCGTCCTCAACACCACAATCACCGATTTCAAGAATGGCTTCGGTGCTAAAGGCAAAGTCGATCCAATCATGCACCTGATCGGCACTGCATCGGGTTGGGGTGGCAATCCCGACAAGGATGCGACCTATGCCTTGAACACGCCCGCGAAGAACGACGGTACGACGATCTACAAGCTCAAGGTCAAAGACGTTCCGGTCGATGGATTCTGGTCGATCAGCGTCTACAACGCAAACGGCTACTTCGAGAAAAATTCCTACAACGCATATTCGGTCAACAACATCACTGCGAAAAAGGACGCCGATGGCTCGGTCAACGTTCAATTTGGCGGCTGCGATGGTAAAATTCCCAACTGCATTCCAATCGTGAAGGGGTGGAATGCCGCGATAAGGATGTACCGCCCGCGTCCCGAAATCCTGAGCGGAAAATGGAAATTCCCGGAGCCGCAGCCGGTCGCGAACTGAATTTCCGACGCCGTCGATTGTCCGGTTCTGGCCCAAAGCAGACATCTTCGAGCTGGCGAGCCGCGGTCGACTGGTGGCCCAAAGCGGACATTCCGCATGGCGCTCCAGGTCCGTTGATTGAAACATGCTGTGCCACGTCGCGGGCGCAGCCAGCGGGCGGTATGGACTAGCGACGTCCTGATCGCTTGAGCTCGGCGACCTGCGACTTCTCCCCGGGCAACTTGCCCCCGGCGAGCAGGCTGCTGCAATACCACCAGACTGAGGGCCCACCTCTGGGCGCACCCAAAAACAGTTCGGTCTCCCTGCACTCCTCATAGGTTTTGTAGTTGCGTGTGTTTCTGCACGTTGGTGAAAAACTCGGAGTAGCCCCCGAAGCCGAGGAGCACCCATTCCAGGGTTGGTTGCCGTACTTGAAACTTGTTTAGCAACCATCGGTGCAATTGCTGGAGGTTCTCTCGAGTTCGGCAAGTCTCGCCATGATTGAACCTGGCGCTGATGGCGTTGGAGCGGTTGGCGATATCCGGCCGGCACCGGCGCGGCGAGCCTGGCGAGCTGCGGATCGGCCTGCCCCCTGCACGGTCCTTTGTGGCCTTGCCACCTGCTTCGGTGCGTCCACAGTGATGCTGGGAAGCGAGGTGGCGGAGCCCGTTTGCGACATTGCCACACCGCTCGGGCCGCACGACAATGCAATGGACAGGATAGCGACAGCTGAGGGCGCGACAAAGCTTGACGACAGTCTCATGACATGTCCTCCCAACCGGGACGCAAAAGCCGTCTCGATAAATGCATGGTAACATACGTTCCGAATTGGACAACTGAGGGTAGAGTAAATACCATCGCATCTACGATCCCCGAGTCGCGCAGCCCAGCGCGTGGAAAGGTTTGAGAAAGCGGCGCCTGCGCAAATGACGACGAGGTCGCCGTGATCATCTTTCCGTTCGGCTTCTACATTCTGGACGGCAAGACACCGGTCCATGTCGGCAACGATCTGGACGCGCAGAATGCCGTGCGCGCCTGGGCGAAAGCCAACCCCGAACAGGTCCGGCTCGGCTTCGACGAGGTCGGAGCCATGCGGGTGTTGACGATATTCCTGGGCTGGGACCGCAGCAGCTCCCCCAGCCGCATGGATCAGGCGCCGCTCTTGTTCGAGACGACCGTTGTTGATGACCAGGACGAGCTCCACACGCGCCGCCGCTACAGCGACTACGACGCCGCGCTCGCAGGTCACGCTGAGCTCGTCGATCTCGCGAGACGCGGCCTGCAATGACCGGGGTCACGCATGGCGACGACGAAACAGTCCTGAAACAGTCCTGAAACAGTCCTGAAACCAGATTGTCCTGAACGCCATCGCCGTTCGCTCCGACCAACGGAGCGAAAAGGAGACAGACATGATTCAGGTCGGTTCGAAGGAAGAAGTCGCGTTGCTTTTGGCGTTGTTCGGGACGCACACCCAGCCCGTCAGGACACCGAAGCCGAAAACACCGCGCAACTGAGAGCGAACCCATGCCGGGTCTGGCCGATTGCCTGAGCTTCCTGCGCCTGCTGATTGCCAGGGGAGATCCAAAAGCGATCTCCTCGGCCACAGGCGCCATCGACGACTATCTGGAGATGGCGCCGGTCAGCATCCGCAGAAGCGGCCTGCGGGTGCTCCAGCAGGACGCATGGGACCTGCATGATGCCGGGGTCGGCGTGCAGCGCTCGTTCGCGGAGACGGTGGATGCTTACATCGAGCGGAAGCTGGCGGAGGAGTGAGGCTGAGGCGATGACCTTCGCGCGCGGCGCGCTCGCTCTCGGAAAGTCCGAAACATAGGTTGATCCGTCGGGCAAAACACTGGCATAGTGGCATCATCGGGAGACGTTCGTAACACCCGCGCGGGCCGCAATCCGCTTGCGGGTTTTTTCGGCTCAACGTCCGGGGTCGGGCGGCGGTCGCGCATTCGCCCTAGCTGTGCTGCGCATCGCCAACGAACAGCAGCACCAAAGCCGGCGAGCTTGTCGGCTTCCTTGCGGGCGATCTTGGCCTGCTCGGCCGACATCTTGATCTGAGCGCCGTAGAGATGTTGGCGCGACTTCGTGGACATGCGGCTATCAGAGCCACAGGTGTGCGCCGCTGGCAGATTATCGATCCCTAGGGGCCGACGAAGGCCCGCGGCTACTGCCTGTCGTGGGTGTGGAAAAGATCAGCCGCTCCGGGGCATGTATGCACAAATGTGCGAATGCCGGCTTTGGATGACTAAGTAGAACTTCTTTTCGATTTCGAGCGCGGCCGCTTTTGACCCATTGCAGACTTTAGGAAGACTTGGCATCGTGGTGCGTTGATTGGTGATCGGCGTGCGAAATGCGTAGATGGAAGACGACAAGACTTTCGGCGTTTTTATTTATTCTTGGCTGTCTTGTGTTGGACCGTGCAGAGGCCTGCGCAGTGGGGGGTCGCAGCGCGGTGTGCTCTTTGACCATATTCCCGAAGGTGTCGTAGCGCCAGTGATCGTCGAGGTGACGATCATCAGTAGAGAACCCGATACTAGCGCCCCGGACAATACCCCGTTGGCTGTGATGAATGCTCGGGTCGAAAGGGTCGTCAAGGGGAGACTCGACAGCGACGCGCTAAAATCGTTACCTATCTTGGTACTTGTACCAGAGCTGGCGTAGGGAATGGCTTTGTGGCCGGTACGTTCGAGTATGATGCTCGGTTAGGGCCCAAGTTGATTGCGATCCAGCGATCTTATGAGAGTCTCACTCAAAGACCATGAACTCGGCCAGTTTTATCGGAGAGCGCGGTGTCGCATGCCCAACGTCCACACACGCTGGCGCTACATGTCGGTTCAGAGGGCTAGAGCGGAAGTTCGCGGCCGAGCGCTAGACCGACGCCTTTGACCCAAAGCGGAAGCTGCTCCAAGCCGCGTATGGGGGCATTCACTTCGCTGTCACTCAACGGGAAAATTGAGCAGAGAGGAAACTCTGCGTCTCCTCGACTGCCTTCCTGGCCGCTTCCGCATCGTACTTGAGCCAGTGCCCGTACATTTCCCTGCCGTCGGCGAAAGCCGGAACGCTAAAGGCGTGATAGGCACCGGGATAGACGACCAGCTTAACAGGTGCGCCCATGTCGGCTCGCCTCTTCATCCAAAGTTCGCAGTCCTTCGCAGGCAACCAGTCGTCGAGTTCGCCGATCAGGATTAATGTGGGAACGATGAGTTCCCCGGAAGCAACGCCGCACCCCGGAAAATAGGCCACCGCGGCCTTGAACTTCAGATCCCGAGGAGCGTCGAATGTTTCCACGTGGTGGGTCGACGCTAATTCCAGCGCAACCGTTGCACCCATCGATCCTCCAAGGACAGCGATACGTTGAGGATCGACAAAAGGAAGTTTGGAAAGATAGGATAGAGCGCCTAAGGCAT
>NZ_JYMS01000044.1:0-278582 GCF_000938285.1 Bradyrhizobium sp. LTSP857
TCAAAGGCTGCCCTCGCTTCGCTCAAATTGGACCTAAGTACGTCTTCAATCGTCTCAAAGCGGACGCGGGTTTGGAAGGCCTGCGGGCTAAAAATGACCGCCTCACTACCTGAGGAGGTCCGCCATGGCCGATGTCCCAACCATCCCTGCCGTTTCGAAACACGATCCTTGGAACAAGGGCAAGATCATCGGCGCAAAGCCGCCGCACCGTCCCAAGCACGTTTGGTCAATCCGAACGAAGCTCCAGGTCGAGGGCCGAACGCGCGATTTGGCAATGTTCAACGTCGCCATCGATAGCAAACTGCGCGGCTGCGACGTCGTAGCCTTGAAAGTTGATGATGTTGCGCCGGGCGGATATTCGGCCGACCGCGCGACCGTCCGACAAAGGAAGACCGGCCGGCCGGTAAAATTTGAGCTGACGGAATCGACCCGGCAGGCAATTGACGATTACTGGACCCGCATCTGTTCGGGACGCATTCTCTTCGTCGAACTAAAGCGACCTTGATCGACCGCCGAACCGGCAACCTGCGAGCCGTGCAGCTGCTACTGGGGCACACCAAGATCGAAAGTACCGTCCGGTATCTCGGCATCGAGGTCGACGATGCCCTCGCGATAGCAGAACAAGTTGACGTCTGACTTCGGGGGCAGAGCAGACGTGCTCTGCGCTGCCCTCACAGACTGCTCCGGGCCAGAGGCGGACATGGCAGGTCAGTCATCTGGATCGGACCTTCCAACCAATCTGACCGAGCCCGGATAGTCGGCTGGCGCGCGACTCACATACCCGATTTCTTCAGAGAAATTTTTGCCCGCTTCTGTCCACCGCCCAAAGCGGGTATTCACTATTTCCATCAGTCCAAAGTCCGCAAGTACTTGGATTGCCCGCTCTCCGGCGGACTCCGCGAGATTGTCAACTTCATCGCCATGCTCGTGCAGATGTTGGTGAACCATGGCGACGAGCGCTATCAAGAGCTTCTTCTCGGTATCGGTCATGACTTTTTATTCCTTCCCACGCGATTGCGGTGGTAGGTGTCTATTTTGGCCCTGCAAGATGCCAATCGCCGTTCCGGCGCTCGACGAAAGCGGTTACGCGCTTCGTTGGTGTCTCAGTTGATGTCGCCACCAGCTCGACATGATCATCGCCCTCCCAGCCTGCAAACTCATAAAGCCATTGATCATCATCCGGGCTCCTGTAGTGCCATTCCTTGAGAGAGGGATCGGACGTGGCCGGGACAATATCAATTCCGTCAGGCGGTCCCGAAGGCCCGACGCCCGAAGCGACGGAGACGAGCCAAAGCTTGCCCGGTGAATAGTGCGGGGGCGCAACGATCTCCGATGTCTTGCCGCTATCGACGTGCACCAGAAGCCAACTCCCACCCTCCCAATAGCCTACTTCGATCAGCAACAGATCATGCTTGGGAAAATATCCGGTCAGTCGATATTTGACGCAGCCCTCTGCTTTGGGGGCCTGACATTTGGCGTCTTCATTGAGGTAGACCCGCGCCAGCCCGTTGCGGAATTTCAATTGCAGCCCCGGTCCTACGCGGCGGCCGAGGTCGCCGACCTGTTCTAAACATGCCCGTTCCGACCGATCCAGATCACCGACGCCCTTATCGCCGATGCATCGACCGTCTTGCGATGGACGATCTGACAAGGAAAATGTCGGTGGATCAGCTAAGGCTGTTGCGCACGAGAAGAGTGCTGCCGTCGCGGTTAGGGCGACACGTATCATGGCAATCTTGCGTTGGGTTCCGATGATGCTGCTGTCGTCCACCACTATCGCCTGCGGCCCTTCGGCAATATTAAGAGCTTCGTTCAAATCGGACAAATCGACCAAGTCTGTTGTGGGTCACGAGCGTCGGTTTGTCCGCGTGTGCGCGATGTCCGGTCTGGGCCCGACTATGCTCGTGCTGAACGCCGCCTCCATCTTCGCCTACGGGCCAGAAGGCGACATGGCCGATCAGCCGCCCACGTCCGATCATCCGTCTATATGGAGACCCTGCGTTAGGCTATTTACTCGCTATCGATGTTAAGGATGCCAGTGGCACATCGAGCGCGTACACGAAGCCGCTGGGCTCGTACGTCAACTGCACGTCGCCCTTGAGTTGATTGCCGAGCGTCTCGATCAGCCGCGTTCCGAAACTGCGCTTATCCGGAGCCCGAACCGCGGGGCCGTTCTTCTCGGTCCATTTCAGATGCAGGCGCTGCGTCCCGGGATCGAGCGTCCAGGCGATGTCGATGCGGCCGGCGGGCACCGACAATGCCCCAAATTTCGTGGTGTTGGTGCAGAGTTCGTTGAGGGTCATCGCAATCGCGATCACGGCTCCTGATGTCATCCGGACGTCAGGTCCCGCAATCGCGAATTTCGGCACATCGGGATTATCGAAGGCTTCGGTCGCGCCGCGCACGATCTTTTCTAGATCGGCGCTGGTCCAGCGTGCCTGCAACAAGAGGTCATGAGCCCGCCCCAGCGCCAGCAGCCGGCCTTCGATCGCGTGCTGCGCATGTTCGGCGCCCGCCACGTTGCGCAAGCTTTGGGAGGCAATGGCACTGACGGTCGCCAACGTATTCTTGATGCGGTGGTGCAGCTCCTCGAGGATAAGCTTCTGCAGCTTGTCGGCCGCCTCGCGCTCGCGGGCGTCGATGCCGGCTTGATCGAGCAGCTCCTGGGCGTTGATTTCAGCCTGCGCCAACAGCAGCCTAAGGCTGACGTTCTCCGCCGCCAGAAATTCCTGCGGAGGGACTTCTCCCGCACTCAATTGGTGCTGGTTTCGCTGATGATCAATCTCAAACATTCCTTACCGTAGCACCATACGTTGGGTTCCGCTCCTATCAATTGAGACGACATGGCTGCACGAGAGGGTGATTATCGCCGTTTTCGCCTGATAACGCCGGCGTCAGGCGTGGCCGATCATGCTCTGGATCTGGGCTATCATGACCTTTGCCTCCAGCGGCTTGCCAAAAAAGCGGCTGTTGGCGGGAATATCGATGCTAGCCAGCTTCAACTGGCCGGACACCAGGATGATCTTGATCGGCGGCCAGCGCGCATGCACGGAGTGCGCAAGTCCGAGGCCGTCCATGCTGCCGGGCATCTGGATGTCGGTGAACAGCAACACGATGTCGGATCTGGATTCCAGGATTGTGACAGCCTGGTCGGCATCGACCGCCTCGACCGAGATGTAACCGGCGTCTTCCACCATATCGACCGCGCGCATGCGAAGCAGCATGTCGTCCTCGACGACGAGAACGACCGCGGGAACAGGCGAATGATCAAGGGCCATCATGACGGGCCGCTTTCAAAGGTTAGGTGGAGGAAATCAGCCTTGCTCAAACCGGCTGGCTCAGAAAGGGTAGCTCAGAACGACTGGCAACAGCGGGATAAGCATCTTACGGCCCTTTTGATCCCAATTGCCTTAACAATAGTCGAATGACAGCCCGCGCTTGACGCCGTCAGATCAGCAGGGCTGAGCGCCGGGAGTAAGGCTGCCAATGTCCGAGATGGGTCACCAGCCGACCTCGGCTTGCCAACTCGAAGACGTCCGCTCCGGGCCGAGCGCTCTGCGAATGGGGGGCCTTCACCCCGCCGGGGAGGCCGGCGGCGCGGCGTTCAAGAGGTTGGAAACGGCGGTAACAAGCTGCGCGGGCGCGAATGGTTTCGCCAGCATGATGCTGTTGGGGACGCCCTGTGACGCCCACTCGTCGACGTCCCTTCCGCTCATGTAGACGATGGGAAAATTGGGGTCGATTTCTCTGGCGTGTCGCGCGACCTGCCACCCGTCGACCTTTCCGGAACGCATATTGATGTCCGTGACAAGCGCCCGGTATTTGCCTTCGGCTGCATCAAGCAGCTCGATGGCGCTCTCGCCGGACGAAGCGATGACGGTTTCAAAACCTCCCTCGCTCAGGCAATCCTCGACGACGTTTCGAACATCCGGGTCGTCTTCGACGACCATGATCAGCAATTGGTTTGCCATTTGTGACCCCGCTTGCGCCGCCACAGGGACAGCAGGGGGTACACGCGGTCAGGAGATCATCGTTCCGGAGGACGTGAACAAAAGTGCACATAAACAAAAACAGGACCACGAAGGCTCAGCTGTTCTGCTGCCACCCGACGATCGCACCCACGAGGCACAGCACCGAGCCGAAGGCCGAGCCGCCCATTTGCATCCAGTACCGGATCGGCATGGTGTCCCGGTCATACACCTGCCGCGACCACCTCGACCAGTCCCACCAATCATCGCTGACGAACAGGATCTTTCGCTCGACATAGCCATACCAGGTCTTGCGGGCGCAAAAGACGCACGCCCCGAGCGCAACGAGGCGATAGCCGAGATCGAGAGCGGGGGTCATGCAAACATCCGTTCAGCAAGGACTGATCCAGGACCAGGCCGTATGTCGATCCTTTGGTCGGGCGGAAGGCCGGCGGAGTTCAAAACGATCTGGTTTCAGGCGTGTTTCGTCGGGATGACCACGCCGCTATTTCGTTCGCGGGAGGCGGCGTCGGCTAAGAGCCCAGGAGCAGACGGAGAAAGAGGCGGTCCACTGTTGCTCAAACACGGTCCGGCTATCGTTTTGGCCAGAAAGCGTTGGCTAGGATTTTGCAAACGAAGAACGCCGCCACGAGGTCGAGTGGGATGGTAAGCAAAGCTAGTGGAATCGAAGCCAAATAACCCTCGCCGCAATTTCCTCCCGAACCTCCTCCATGACAGGAAATGGTAGGAAAAAATAGGATGAGCACAAACAGCCCGATCGGTGTGACAATAGTGAGCGCCGCGATGATCGCACCAGCGGCAAGCCGTTTGAGAAAGAGCGTCAAGTCTGGCAGCTTTAGTTGCTTAAGCTTGTCCAGTGACGCTCGTTGCGCTTCTTCGGTCTGCGACTTTCGCCACCCCCGGATTACGATGACGAAGAACGCGATCAGAGGCGCGACCACCCCAAAGAAGCTACAATCGATACAACGGTTAAGTGCATTGGATTGGATTACCACCGCTTCCTTAACTGGTTGCAAATTTCAGTAGGCTCGATACTGGGCGAGACCTGATAGCGAGGCGCTTCGTCAAATGTTCTGAGCGGTCAGAACTTCGACGTAAAATGTGGTCCCCCAAATGTCTGCAATGGGGTCAGAAGCGCACTCCATCTACGCCGCTCAGTCGGTATGCCGCGCTGCAAAGCTACCTCTAACGGGCTGTCAAGGTCATCCAATTGCTGGCAATCTGCGAGCCGCATGAGGGCGCCGGTCCGCTTCACGGGCAGGTCCAAACCTTTCATGCCCCTAGGGTGACCACATGACCAACCCGCAAACGCCCACAGCGCCAGCCCACGAGCAGGCTCAACCAACGATCGAGCAGCTGAACTCGCGCCTCGAGCGGGCGGAACGAAAATTGAAAGGGCTTCAATGGACGATTCCGGGGCTCGCAGTTCTGGCCGCCGTCCCGATTTTCATGCATCTCGATAAACCCACAGGGATCAACGCGAAATCGATCATCGCCGAAAGCTTCGCGGTGCAGAGCGCCAAAGGCGACATCGTCGCCCAATTCAGCGCTGACCGCGACGGCCTTCCCAGCCTCGCGCTCCTCGACGCCAACAAGAAGGTTCGCCTGATGGCGTGGGTTGGCGCCGCCGGCCCCTCCGTGTCGCTGCTGGACCCGCAGCAAGTCTCTCGCGCAACGCTATCGCTGAACGAAAAGTCCGACCCTTCGCTCAGCCTGTCCAATGCCGACAAGCTTCCACGCAGCGTGTTCGCCATCGACACCACCGGCTCCGGCCATCTGGTCCTTTACGGCACCGCCGGAGGCCTCGACCTCTCAGCCCACAATGGCCGAGTGCGCTGGACGCCGTCCGACGGCGCCCCGGTCGATGCCGTGCCGGCACCGAAATGATTTGACGGAAGGGCTCCCGTGCCAGAGGTTTGCGCGCCTCCGTGTGACGTGGGTCAGAAGCGGGCTGCCGCGGCGGATTTGCGGGATCATCTCGACGTTGCCTCTGTCGGTATTTACCGACAGCTCAAGAACTTTACTTAAATGCAATAAATCGGATTCGGCGGAATGAAATCTCTCCGCGCCATGCTCACCCGCACGCGTTCTGAGGAGAGATGCGCGATGTACTACGTCGCTGCCGGGTTGCTCGGGCTGTCAGGACTATTCTACTCCGCGAGCCATCATGAGCTCGGCCAGTTCGGCTCGAACGTGTGCAGCTATGGCAGCACGTTCTGCGACAACCCGGTGGTCGTCTTCACGGGCGCGGCGCTCGCCGCCGCCTGGGGCATGTTCGTCAGCATGAAATAGAACGCAGAATGCCCGACATCCGCGACGGACGCCGGGCCGTTTGAAGAGTTGCACGTCCGAAGCTTACTGTCGGGCCGCGCCGCTGGATCCCGGAATCTGCCCGCCGAACTTCGACGAGCCGGTGCCGCTGACGCTTGTCGGTCCGCTGGCCGTCCCGTTCGGATCGTTTCGGGCTGCCGCCCGTCCCGGGCCGTGCATCATGTTCATCGAACCAAACCAGCCATGGTGATGGGTGTGCCTGGCGCTGTGGGCCGACGCGTAGCCGGCCGGGAGCGCAAACAGGATGGCCAAAGTCAGTGTCGCTGCTTTCATCGGTGTTTCCTCCAGAGCGGAAAACGCGCCTGCGGTTCACTCGTTCCCGCGGCTACCTCGCCAGCTCCTTGCGGACGGCGGCAGCCGAATTGCCGACCTTGTCGACGGCCTTTTGCAGCTGCTCCCTGGACACGCCGAGCGCGTGAGTCCAGTGCTTGACCTCGAAAGCCTCGTGCATGTTGATCTTGCTGCGGTCGGGCTGCTCGCGCTTCGTCAGATTGTCCATTGGCGATGTCCTCGTTCTCGAAACGGGGAAACGCCGCCATGGCCACGCTGTTCCTAGGCGGACCCGCTCGGGACAAACACTCGGTCACGGGTTTGTTTTGAAAGGGCGCCAGACACAAGCAACAGAAAAGCTCGCGGGCGGTGACGGTGCGGGCTCGACGATTTTCGCCATGGCGATCTTGGGAATGGCGATCTTTGGAATGGTACATCCCTACAGGTGTTTTGCCCGACGAGTCAAAGCAACGGCGAAGCATCGGCTCGCCACGCGGCACATCGCTGGCCGGCGATGGAACTTTCCGCATATGATGGCGCTTAGGCTTTGAATTCGAAATTCCGGAAGGTGAGCCCTGTCGAACCGATCAAAGCGCCCCGCCTCGAAGCATGACAGCGTCGTCGCACCGACGAAGTCCGCGCCAACGATGCTGCAGCGGCTGGGGCCAGGCCTCATCACGGGTGCAGCCGACGACGATCCGTCGGGCATCGCCACCTATTCGCAGGCCGGCGCGCAATTCGGCTACGGGCTGCTGTGGACGGTCTTCCTCACCACGCCGTTCATGATCGCCATTCAGCTCGTGAGCGCGCAGATCGGACGGGTCACCGGCAAGGGGCTTGCCGCCAACGTGATGGAGCTTGCGCCGCGCTGGCTGGTGCTGGGGCTCGTGGCGCTGCTCGTTGCCGCCAACACCTTCAATATCGCCGCCGACATCGCCGCGATGGCAGAGGCGCTGTCGCTGGTCATCGGCGGGCTCAACCACGAGCATGCGCTGATCTTCGCGGCCGGCTCGACCATCCTCCAGGTCTTCCTGCCCTATCGCCGCTATGCGCCGGTGCTGAAATTCCTGACGCTGACGCTGTTCGCCTATGTCGCGACCGCCTTCACCGTGAAAATCCCGTGGGGCACGGCGCTGCTCGCAGCCGTATGGCCGAAGGCAACCGTCAACGCCGATTATTTCATGATGGTGGTCGCCGTGCTCGGCACCACCATCAGTCCCTACCTCTTCTTCTGGCAGGCCTCCCAGGAGGTCGAGGAGATGAATCAGGGCAAGCGCGACCGGCCGCTGCGCGAGGAGACGAAGCGCGGCGGCGATCCCGAGCTCGCGCGCATCAAGATCGACACCACGTTCGGCATGCTGCTGTCGAACGGCATCGCCTTCTTCATCATCCTGACCACGGCCGCGGTGCTGAACGCCAACGGCGTCACCAACATCAATTCGGCGACGGAGGCGGCCGAGGCGCTGCGGCCGCTCGCCGGCGACTTCACCTTCGCGCTGTTTGCGCTCGGCATCATTGGCACGGGCCTGCTGGCGATCCCGGTGCTGGCGGGCTCGGCGGCTTATGGCGTTGCTGAAATTTTCGGCTGGCGCGCCACGCTGGAGGCAAGGCCCGAGAAAGCGATCGGCTTCTACACCATCATCGCGGCCGCAACCATCATCGGCTTCGGCCTCGGCTTCACCGGCATCAGCGCGATCCACATGCTAGTGTGGAGCGCCGTGCTCAACGGCATCGTCGCCGTCCCCATCATGGCGATGATGATGCTGATCGTCTCGAACGAGAAGATCATGGGCCGCTTCAAGGCGCGGTCATGGCTCGTCGCGCTGGGTTGGCTCGGCACCGCGCTGATGGCGCTTGCCGTGCTCGCGCTGTTCGGATCGTTCGTGATCGGCTGATCAGACCGGCGACAGCGCCGCCGAGATTTGCGATGCGATAATGAAGGCCGCAAGCACGGCCGGCACGCTGATGAAGCGCAAGAACTGGTCTACCGAAAGCATCGCTGTCGTCCCCCAAAGACAAACCGCAAAACACAAAGTGCCTTCGCCCGCCGCGCCTACTTCACCCCTTGCGCGACGTGCTGATCGGCCGTCAAAAGCTGATCGGAAATGGCCGCTCCACTCATCGTGAGCAGCGCCAGAATCCAAATCATGGCCATGAATTTCATGACCACAGCGTCGATCCCGATTGTGGCCAAAAACGTCAGAGCCTCGTGCAATTTCGAGACGATCCCAGGCAAGATCATGGCAGATTTCACAGCTATTACTGCCGAAAACGCCGAAACTGCGCGCCGGGCGCCCCCTCCGCGGGCTTCACGCCGGTCTGTCGTTAGCCTAACAATTGTGGCTGGGTCCGGGCTTGCGACCGGGCCACAAGAGCAACAACGCCCGGCCGGGCGACAGGGAGCGACATGACAAAATCATCGAAAGCATCAAGTCTCGAGATCCTCGCCTGCGACGCCGGCTGGAGAAACTACCACTTCGTCAAGGTGACGACCGAAGATGGCATCGTCGGCTGGAGCGAGTTCGACGAGGGGTTTGGGTCGCCCGGCGTCGGTGCGGCGATCCAGCGCCTTTCTGCCCGCGTCGTCGGCCAGAACGTCTTCCAGCACGAGCGCATTTTTGCCGAGCTGTTCGCGGCGACCCGCCCCGCTGCCGGTGGCGTCGTGGCGCAAGCCCTCGGGGCGATCGAGAATGCGCTGCTCGATGCCAAGGCGAAGTGCCTCGGCGTGCCCTGCTACGAGCTGCTCGGCGGCAAGATCCGCGACCGCGTCCGGGTCTACTGGTCGCACTGCGCGACGTGGCGGATCAATCATCCCTCCTGGTACAAGCCACCGATCGAAAGTCTTGACGGCGTCAAGGCCATGGGACGCGAGGTGCGCGAGAAGAAGTTCACCGCGCTCAAGACCAATATCTTCTCATATGACGACGGCAAGCCAACCGGATGGCGACCCGGCTTCGGCTCGCCCTTTGCACCCGAGATCAATGTCGACCGGAAGATCCTGCGCGATCTGCGCATGCATCTAGAAGCGATCCGCGACGGCGCCGGCCCCGACGTCGACATCCTGCTCGACTGCAACTTCAACGCAAAGACCGAAGGCTATCTGAAGATCCTGCGCACCATCGCCGACCTCGACATGTTCTGGATCGAGATCGACAGCTTCAATCCGGAAGCGCTCGGCTATATCCGCAGGCAGAGCCCGCATCCGATCTCGTCCTGCGAAACGCTATTGGGCCTGCGCGAATTCCTGCCCTATTTCCGCGAGCAGGCGATGGACGTCGCGATCATCGACACGCCGTGGAACGGCGTGTGGCAATCAATGAAGATCGCCTCAGCAGCGGAAGCCTTTGAGGTCAACGTCGCGCCGCATAATTTTTACGGCCACCTCTGCTCGTTGATGAACGCGCATTTCTGCGCCGCCGTCCCCAACTTGCGCATCATGGAAATCGACATCGATCGTTTGGCGTGGGACCAGGAGCTGTTCACGCATGAGCCTGAAATCCAGAACGGCCATCTGATCATTCCAGACCGCCCCGGTTGGGGCACCGAGCCGAACGAGGAGGCTCTTCGCGCGCATCCGCCGAAAGCGAGCGGCGGGCTACTCAACTACGGCCGCAAGAGCTGACGCCTATGGCGTCACCGGATTGACGGTCGGAGACGTCTTCGGTCCCGGCCGCTCGGGCTCGACCGGCGATTTCGGCTCGGTGGGAAGCACCTTCGCGCCAGCGGCGTGCGCGGCGTCGCCTGTGTTTGCATACATCGCAACATGAGCCGGCTGCGCCTTGGCGCGGCTCCACGGTCCGTGGTCGACGAGCAGCATCGCAGCAATCGTCACGGCGGCCACGATCAGCGCGATCACGCCTGGATGACGAAGCGCGATGGAGATGGAGTTCGGGAAACGATCTGTCATCGAATGATCCATACTTTTTCCTCTCGCGGGTTAACTCACTTGTGCCCGGACGAGTTCCGCCCTTGCTTAAGCAAGTTCCGAGCCAATGCGCCGGAACCAGAGGCCTGCCCCTCAATGCTTCACGTCGGGACGCGCATCGCCGACAAACCTGTCGCGGTTCGGCATTCTGATGGCCGCGAGCGATTTCGCATCCAGCGCCGCATCGGCTGCGACCAATCCGTTCAAGCTCAGGATGTACGCCGACACCGCGTACACGTCGTCATTGCTGAGCGACTGCGGCGCATTCTGCGGCATGGCGCGGCGAATGTAATCGAACAGCGTCGTCGCATAAGGCCAGTAGCTGCCGACAGTGCGGATCGGCTTGGGCGTGTCGATCGTTCCCTGCCCGCCGACGAGACGATCACCGAGGCCGCCCTCGCCCTTCTCGCCATGGCAAGAAGCGCATTGCTGAGCGAACACGGCGCGTCCTTGGCTGACCGTACCGTGCCCCTCCGGCAGATTGCTGCCATCGGGCCCGATATCGATATTCCAGCCCGCGATCTCGGCTGCCGTTGCGGGCCGTCTGATGCCGTACGGGCTTTGTGCCCGCACGACGCTCGCTGAGGCGCACAGAAGAATTGCCAGGAGGATGCCGCAAGTCTCACGCAAGCGCATTGGTTACCTCGCCGTCAGCCGCGATGCGCCAGGGCCAGATCGCGTTGTTGTGGTAGAAATAATTCTCGCCGCGCACCGCAAGCAGTTCTGCGAGCGTTGGCTGCACGTAGCCGGTCTCATCGATCGCACGGCTCTGGATTACGGCGGGCTTGCCGTCCCATTGCCAAGGCAGCCGGAAGCGCGTCAAGGCACGCGTCAGCACTGGCTCCTGCAATCGTGCGTCCTGCCAGGTCTTGCCGTCATCGACGGATATTTCGACGCGCGTGATCTTGCCATGTCCGCTCCAGGCGATGCCGGTGATCTCGTGGAAGCCGGGTGCACTCAGGCGCTGACCACCCGAAGGACGCGTGATGATCGACTTCGCCTCCATGTAGAAGGAAAACTCGCGCGCCGTGCCGTCCGGCAGGAGGTCGGTATATTTCGAGGTCTCTTCGCGCGAGTAGGCAGGCTCTGCCGCCACGTGCAGACGCCGCAACCACTTCACGCTCATATTGCCTTCGAAGCCCGGCAGGAATAGCCGCAGCGGATAGCCCTGCTGCGGCCGTAACCGCTCGCCGTTCTGGCTATAGACCAGCATCGCGTCATCGAGACATTTTTCGATCGGAATGCTGCGAGTCAACGCTGCGGCATCGGCGCCTTCAGCAACGACCCATTTGGCCTCCGGCTTCAGCCCCGCCTCCTGGAGCACCAGCTTCAGGCTCACGCCCGTCCATTCCGCGCAGCTTAGCAGACCCACGAGGTCTGACGCCGTTTTGCCGTAGGGCTTGCTGTAACCGGGATTGCCGGAACATTCGAGAAAGTGGATGCGCGACTCCGACGGGAAGCGCCGCAGATCATCCATGGTGAAGATCAGCGGATGCTCGACGAGGCCGTGCAGCATCAGCCGGTGCTGCGCCGGATCGATGGTCGGAACGCCACCATGATGCCGCTCGTAGAACAGGCCATTCGGCGTGATGATGCCGTCGAGCTCCTGCAATGGCGTCCGACCGGATGCGGAAATGTACTGCTTGAGGTTTTGCGAGATGTTCTTGACGACACCGTTCTCGAACGGCGACGGCGTCCCGTAAGGCTGGCTTCCCATTGGCTCGCCCGGCGCCTTCATCCAGTCGGGAATGTTGGGCGGAAGGTTATCCGTTTCTGCAGCAGCAGTGCCGGCGCCAAGGACGGCTCCTCCGACCGCTACAGTGCCACTTTGCAGGAAACGACGGCGTGTGGTCCTGGATGATTTTTCGTCGGCATCGAATGTGCTGCTCATGACGGACCCTCGGCTGAAGCTCGGCCCGCATGAAACCTTTCGCGAAGCGCATTTGCAATTCGCTGGTATTTCAAAAGCAGGCGATTTCGATCACGACTGATCTAAATCCACCGGCCGCGACAGCAGTTCCCTTCTTTGCAGTGCACAAACGGCTCGCGCTTCACTCGCCGGGTGCGATTGCGTTGCTGGGCGTCGGCCGATCGGCGATCTGCTGGCCGAACAGGCTGCCGATCAGCTCGACCGCGGTTCGCGCCGTCCGGCCCCGCTCGTCCAGGAACGGATTGAGCTCGACGATGTCCACCGACCCCACCAGGCCAGAATCGTGCAGCAGTTCCATGATCAGGTGCGCCTCGCGATAGGTCGCTCCGCCCGGCACCGTGGTACCGACGCCCGGCGCGACACAAGGGTCGAGGAAATCGACATCGAAGCTGACATGCAGCACGCCCTCGCTCGCCTTGACGCGCTCGATGACGCGGCGGATGAGCACGGCGACGCCGAACTCGTCGATCTGACGCATGTCAGCAACCCGGATCCGGCGCGCGCGCATCAACTCCTTTTCGAGCTTGTCGATCGAACGCGTGCCAAACAGGTCGAGCCTGTCAGGATTGATCGGGGCCCGCGGATCGTCACCCAGGAGCCCATCGAGGCCGGGCTCGCCGCAGAGGAACGCTGCCGACATGCCGTGCATGTTTGCCGTGATCGTCGTCTCCGGCGTGTTGTAGTCGGCATGCGCGTCCAGCCAGAGCACGAACAGCTCGCGTCCGCGCTCCTGCCAATGCCGCGCCATCGCATTGACCGAGCCCATCGACAGCGTGTGATCCCCGCCGAGGAAGATCGGGGTCGCGCCGGTCTTGGCGATCTCGTAACCGCGGCGACTGAGCACGCGCGTCCAGCGCTGGATTTCACGGTAATGGTTGGCTTTCTCCGGCGGCCTGTCGGCGAGGTCGCTAAGCTCGGCCACGGAGAGATCACCGTAGTCGACGACATCGACGTCGAGGCTCTCGATCAGCGTCGCAAGACCGGCGGTGCGCAGCGCCGCGGGGCCCATGAGGGTACCGCGTTGCGAGGCCCCCATGTCGATGGGCGCGCCGAGCAAAGCGATGCGCCGGGCGCGATCCGTTGTGGTCCGATCGGTCACGGCAATCTCCCGAGATCAGCAAGGACTGCGCCAACCTAACAGAGATTCGCATCCGTCGTTTCACGGGGGAAAAGACATGGCGCGGGCCTGCAACCCGGAACAAAAGCCCGCGCGCCGCATTTCCACTGCAAGGCCGGCACCCGCCGTTTCACCACGGCGCCCGTCGCGGATAGCCAAAGGTCTTCGGGCCCGCTATTCAAAACTAGCGCTCGCGCGGATAGCCAAAGGTGCCGGCCTCATTCACCTCATCTGGAGCGGAGTTCACCAACTTGAGCACGGAAATTCCGCAGCCCCCGCACCAGCCCGGCATGGCCGAGCGTGCCATTGATGCCGCGACCGACGTCTCTCACACGATCGGTGAGGTCGCGGGAGGCCTGCGCGCCGCCGTCGATCGTCTTACCTATGCGATCGAGGAAGCGCGAAAGCCCGGACGACCGCTCTCGACCGTCGCCGCGATCACGCGGGAGGCGCCGCTGGCCAGCCTTTTCGTCGCTTTCCTGTTTGGTATCGCGGTTGCGCGCCGGCGCTAGGGGTCAAGCAGCGCTAACGGATTCGCGCTCAGCCGCCAGGAATTGCTTTTCGAACGCGTCCACAGGCATTGGGCGGCCGAAGAAATAGCCCTGCCCTTCCTCGCACCCCATGCTCACCAGAAAGTCGGCGGTGGCGCGATTCTCGATACCTTCGGCTACGACCGTAAGACCAAGCTGCTTGCTGAGGCCAATGGTCGAGCTGACGATGGCAGCGTCATCGGAATCCGCGAGCAGGTCGAGCACGAATGAGCGATCGATCTTGAGTCCATCGAGCGGAAACTTCTTCAGATAGCTCAAGCTCGCATAGCCCGTGCCAAAGTCGTCGAACAGGACGCGGACGCCGAGTTCCTGGATCCGCTTGAACATGTCGAGCACGCGGCCTTCGTCGTGTAGCAGGATGTCTTCGGTGACCTCGAGCTCGAGCAGCGACGGCGTGAGCCCGGTCGCCGCGAGCAGCACCGCAACCGAATGGGCGAGATCGCCGGAGTGGAGCTGCGACGGCGACAGGTTGATCGCGACGCGCACGATGTAACCGGACAATTCCCACGCGCGCGCCTGCCGGCAGGCGGTCTCCATCACCCAATTCGCGATCCGCTCGGACAGCGCCGAGGTGTTGACCACGGGCATGAACTCTCCGGGCGACACATAGCCGCGCGCCGGGTGCCGCCAGCGGATGAGCGCCTCGGCTCCGACCATGCTGCCGTCGACGAGACGAACCTGGGGCTGGTAGAACAATTCGAACTCGCCGCGGTCCGCGGCGAGCGCAAGCTCGCTCTCCAGCGTCAGCCGGTTCTCGAGCTCTTGCCTGATGGCACTCTCGAAGATCACATGGCCGCCGCGCCGCGTCGCCTTCGCGCGGCTCAGCGCGAGATGGCCGTTGCTGAGGAGATCATCAGCGCTGCGCCCGCCTTCCGGACAGACGGCGACGCCGATGCTGATCCTGACGCGGTGCTGGCGCGTGCCGGTCACAAGCGGCGTTTCGAACGCCCGCGCGACCCGCTCGGCAAACTCTGCAACCGGCTCGCCGGCACATGCGCAATCAAGCGCGATGGCGAATTCGTCGCCGCTGAGCCGCGCGACGATCGCGGCCTTGCCGGCCTCTACCTTCAGGCGCGCAGCGACGGCCCGCAACACGAGATCGCCGGCCGCATGCCCAAGCATGTCGTTGATCTGCTGGAAGCCATCGAGCCCGAGCACGAGCAGCGCGACCTCGGAAGATCGCCGTTCCGCCGCGGCGATCAGACTGGCAAGGCCTGCATGCAGCGTGTTGCGGTTGGCAAGCCCGGTCAGCGCATCATATTCTGCGAGATATCTGACGCGTTCCGCCTCGCGCTTGCGCACAGAGATATCGCGCAGGATCGCACCGTACTGGAAGCCATCCGCACCCTGCCAGCCCGAAAAGCTCGCCTCGACGGAAAAGGTTTCGCCGTTCTTGCGCCGTCCCTCGAACTCGACGACAACCGCGCCACCCGGAACCAGCAGCGCCTGGCGCGCAGCGTCGCGCATGGAGAAACGCCTCGCGTGGCCGTCGACCGGCACCGCACACAGGCTTTCGAACGGGCGACCGATTATCTCGGCTGGCATATAACCGAAGATCGCACTGGCGCCCGGATTCCACACCGTGATGCGATGATCCTCGTCGGTGCAGACCAGGCCGTCACCGAGCGACATCGCGATGCGGTGAAAGCGGCTCTCAGCGATGCGTCCCAAGAGCCTGCGGAAGTCGATCTCGTCGAGCGCAATCGCCGTCAGGTAGGCGATGATGGCGATGTGGATTAGCGATGTGTCGATGACCAGCGGCCATCTTGCCTGCACCAGGACCGCAACCAGTTCGACGCTGGCCCCTGCTGCGACCAGGACCGCGACCCGCAGACCCGGCGCGACGCGGCGCCACGAATACATCATCAAGAGGCAGATCAAGCCGAGGCCGAGCATCATGCCGGCATCGGAGGTCCAGCGCAGCGTCCGGTGCTGAAGGATCGATTCGGTCGCGAGCGCCTGGAGGACGGGCCCGGAGACGATGCCGCCATTTGGAACGCTGAAGCGGTCGCCGAGCTCGAGCGCGGTAGCCCCGACGATGACCTTCTTGTCTCTCAGCCTGTCCAGGGTCGCGGCATCGCCGCGGAGCACGTCGGCATAAGAGACACTCGGAATGGAAGCCGCGCGGATGCCGAAATCAATCAGGAAAGGCGGCCGCTGATTGACGTCCTGCCCAGCCAACACCACGGCCATCGATGGCATCACGGCGTCGCCGAGCTTCTCCCCGAACGGATAACGGCGAACGAGGCCGTCGGATTCGACCGCGACGTTGACGACGGCCGGCCAAGACTGATTGCTGAGCGGCTTCAGCGGGCGATTGATGTGAACCGCACCGCCGGCCGGCTGCTTGAAGGAGGGAAGGATCGTCGAGCCGCCGACCTCTCGAAGCGCCCTGACGAAGGCCTCGTCGGAAGAGGGATCAGACGGCGTGCTGAAATCGACGTCGAAAGCCACCTCCTGCGCGCCTGCACCTTCGAGCCGATGCAGCAGCTCCGCGTGCAGCCGGCGCGGCCAGGGCCACACCCCGATCTGGTCGATCGAGGGCGCGTCGATGGCCACCACGACGACGTTGCCGCTTGCCGCACGCGACTGCCACGCAAACCGCAGATCGGTGAGCGCATTGCGGAGCGCGCCATGCCATCCCGTGGACAGCACGACCGCAAGCGCGATCACGACAAGAATATGCGGTCGATAACGTTTCACCTTGCTCCCCTGCACGGGCGGCGAATGCCGCTACGTGCTCCCCCTTATGGCCACGGCACAGTCCCTAGTGATGCTTGTACCAACCGTAGTGGTGACCGTTGTTGCCGTCGTTTCCATTTCCGCTATTGCCATTACCGCTATTGCCGGTGCCGCCGCTCCCGTTGCCGGTCGCGCCGGTTCCGCTGCTTCCGCTCCCCGAGCTTCCGCTGGACGCGTCTTTGGTCGAGCCGGCGGTGGTCGCAACTGTGGTCGTCGTGCTTGATGACGTCGTGGTCGCGCTGGCGGCGGAAGTACTACTGCTCACGGTGACCGCTGTTACGGCCGAGCTGTTGGAGGCTGAGGTCGTGGTGCTCGTCGAGCTGTCACTCCACACCGTGGCTGTGCTGGTGCTGGCGTTCGCGTTACGCACCCGGCCCGGCACGACCGCTCCATGGGCGAGACCATTCGTGACCTTGTGGAAGTTCAGCTTGACCTCGCCGAGCGAACTCGAGATGCGCACGACGCCGGCCTTGGGCGCCGGGCCTCCAGCCGCCTGATGCGATTGCGTCGATGCGCCGGCTGCCTTGATCCCCTTGTCGATCGGACCCAGCGCGTGAATCGCATGGCCGTTCGTCGCATCGCGCGGCGTCGACAGTCCGGATTTCGGCACGGGGATCCGCTCGATCGTCGACGCGCGCGGCTTGCCCTGCTCGATCGGATTGAACGTACCGGCGCCGCTCAGGCTGAGACCCGGCTTGCCGTGCTCAAAGGCCGTGGCCGCCTGCCCCGGCATCACCTGGGCGACCTGGCCTGTCTTGAAATCGGAGACTTCGACCTGGCCGCGGAGCACGCCGACCTTGGTGCTACCCGCATTCACGGTGACGCTGAACTGCGTCCCCTTGACCACGGCGGCCAGATAGGGCGTCTCGACCTCGAAATGCTTGACGTTGCGCTTCTCGACCTCGAGCAGGATCGAACCGGCCTGCTGAATGATGGTGGTCGAAAGGCCCTCCTTCTTCTCGGCCGGCAGGCCGACCACCGAGTTGGGCGAGATCAGGATCGTTTCCTCGCCGCGGACGAGCAGCACCCGACCGTTGCGCCCGGTGCGAATGGTATCGCCGGGCTTGAGCGCTTCCTCCTGGTTCAACGACGCCTGCTGTGCGCCGTCGGTTGCAACCCACACCTCGCCCGACGCCTTGCTTACCGACCAGACGCCCTCATCTGCGGCGGACGCGCCGGAAGACGTTCCCAGGATCAGCGCCGCCACGAAGGCGCACCGCATTCCAACTCTGCCGAGCATGACGATCCTCAGTCCGCGTTACAGCCGCAGATGAGGCTAGTCGGAATCACTCAAGATAGAATTAGCCGGAACCAGTAAGTCGGGCGGCCGCATTAACCTTTCATTGACCATAAAAAACTATGAAAAATCATGCGGCTAACGATTCCTTACCTGCTCCGGCGGGCTCCTCAGTTGAACTACGGAGCGCGGCCCTCGCGAGCCATGGCGGGACGGTATCTCGCTGCCGCGTTCGTCCTTCTCGGACCAACATTTACGGGAATTCCGCAAGCACTCGCGCAACAGGCGAACCAGCCCGGATTCGATCCGCGCCAGCCCGAGAAGTATTTTGAAAACCAGTCCGATCAGGAAACGCTGAGCCGCCCCCCGGTCAAGCTGCCGACGATCGGCCAGCCGAACACCGGCGGCGATACCAAGCCGCAATTCGTCCTACGCGGCGTCAACGTCAGCGGCGCTCACGCCATCCCGGGCGATCGCATCGCCGCGGTTTATCAGCCCTATCTCGGCAAGAAGGTCTCGCAAGCCGACCTCGCTGCGATCGCCGGTGCGATCAGCGACCTCTACCGCGCCGACGGCTTCCATCTGAGCCGGGCGATTGTGCCACCGCAAGACATCGCCGATGGCCGCGTCCAGATCCGCGTGATCGAAGGCGCGGTCGTGCAGGCCGACTTGAAGGGCGATGGCGCCGAGCAGTTCGGCGTGAGACCAATGCTCGGGCCGGTTCTCGCCGAGCAGCCGTCCCGTCTGGCGACGCTTGAACGCCAGCTGTTCCTCATCAACGGCAGGCCGGGCGTCCGGATCACCGATACCGCACTGGAAGAGATCGGGGGTCCAACCGGCCGCTTCCGCCTCACCGTCTATTTGAAGACGTGGCACGTTTTCACGTCGTTCGGTTTGGACAATCTCGGATCATCCTCGGTCGGCCCGTGGCAGACCTATGCGACGGGCGCGTTCAACTCCTACCTGACGCCCGGCGATACGCTTGCGGTCAACCTGTCGACCATTGCCAACGACCCGCGTGAGCTCGGCTTCGCTCGGCTGTCCTATGACGCCCCGGTCGGAGTCGACGGCGTGCGCCTTGGTGCTTCCGTGCTCTACAGCGCGGTCCGGCCGGGCGATGCGCGGCGCCTCGACAGCGACATCACCACGACAGAGGCCTTCGAGGTGCGCGCCAGCACCGTGCCGTTCATGTCGCAATGGTCGGCCCTGACGCTGACGCTGGCTGGGACGTTCAGCAACGTCTCTGAGCATGACCTTTACGGCCCCTGGTACAACGACCATATCCGGACCGCGAGCCTGACCGCCGACTACCGGCTCCAGGATCGCTTCGGCGGTACCAACTTCGCGACACTGACCTATCGCCAGGGCCTCGACGTCTTCGGCGCCTCACAATTCAATGACGATCTACTGTCGCGCGACGGCGCCTCCTCGAACTTTTCGGTGCTGAACCTCTGGTTCACACGCTATCAGACGCTCAACGAGGCCTGGTCGCTCAAGTTTTCCGCGGCGAGCCAGACGGCGTCGCGCCCGCTGTTCACCTCGCAGCAATTCTATCTCGGCGGCGCAGCCTTCGGCCGCGGCTACGGAGCAGCGGAGATTAGTGGCGACAACGGTCTTGCCGGCTCGCTCGAGCTGCGCTTCGACCAGAAACTCAATTTCCGCTACTGGAGCGGCTACCAGCTCTACGCCTTCGGCGACGCCGGCGCAGTCTGGAACGACGGCTATCGCCTGAGCGACGGCCTGTCGCTGACGTCAGCAGGCGCCGGCGTGCGGTTCTTCCTCTGGGATGATGTCCAGGCCGATTTCGGCGTCGCCGTGCCGCTGAGCTACCGGGCGCCGGACAATGAGCGCCGCAGCCCGCGCTTCCTGTTCACGCTCTCGAGCGCCTTCCGGCTCTGTCCGGAACGCGGCAAGGCCAACTGCCTCTAGCCGTCCGGCTCGGCGCTGCGCGCCCGCATGTGGCCCTTTATGGGACCCTGCTCACAGACTTGCCTAAATTTAATCCCGTAGGATGCTCACGATCGCTCGATCCGGGAGTTCCTAATGACCATCTTCAGTCAAAAGTGATTGAGACGGAACCATGAAGAGGGTGTTCGCAATTCTGGCTTTTCTCTGCGTCCTTGGGGCGGGCCAGTACATCGTCGTGAGCAAGTTCGCGATCCGTCACGAGGTGGTAACCTTGTACGACGCCGCGCGCCAGCGGCCGATCTCGGTCGAGATCGCGGTGCGGCGCGACTACGAGACCAAGGCCAATCTCGGCCTCTGGAAGCTTCCGATCGCCATCATCAGCAACGGCAATACGGTCAAGGCCACCGAGTATTCCTTCCTCGCCAACGTCATCGCCGCGCGTGGCTATCTCGTCGCCAGCATCCAGCAGGACTTGCCGAGCGATCCGCCGTTGATGACTCATGTCGGCCAGCCCTATGTCGGCCGGCGCGAAGTCTATATCCGTTGCGAGGCCAATATTCTCTTCGTGCTGAACGAGCTGAAGGGGCGGCAGGAGAACGCCGACTACGATCACATCACACTGGTCGGTCATTCCAACGGCGGCGACGTCTCCATGTATGTTGCCCGTCAGCATCCCGAGCTGGTGTCGAAGGTGATCACGCTCGACAATCTCCGGGTACCGTTCGTGCTCAGCGACCGCATGAAGATCCTGTCATTCCGCTCAAAGGACCCGAACTTCGTGACCGATCCCGGCGTGCTGCCGACACCGGAACAGGCCAAGGCGCGCGGCATCGACATCGTCCATACCGGTGCGCAGCACACCGAGATGAGCGATCGCGGGCCCGACTCGGTCAAGGAGAAGATCCAGGCGACACTCGATCGCTTCCTGCGCGACAGCGCCAGTAGCTCGCTCGCGCCGGCCGATACGACGAGCCCGATGATCATGAACCCCGGCGATTACTAGCCGGGAACGCTTTGCGCCCACTCCGCAAAATGCAAATCCCTGCCGGACGAACCGACAGGGATCAGCAGAAAGGATGATGGACGGCGAATGAGATCATCCGGTGGCCCATCATGGACCTGCACCGGAATTGAAATGCGCATCGCACCGCCGTGCAAGATCAATTTGTAAGCAGACGGCTGCGCCTTGCATACTCAGGACTTGCCCTTCCCCGGCTGCATGAAGTTGCCGGTCATCTGGCGCATGTGATCCCCGGCGTTGGTGAACTGGCTGCGCAGGAATTCGGACTGGATCCGCATGGCTTCCTGAAGGTCGGTTGCGTGCACGAGCTTGCGCGCGTGCTCGAATGCCGCCTTCATGTTCTGCTCGGTGAAAGCGAGCGCCTGCTTGGACACGTCCGCGCCGGCCCCCGGGACCGACGACACGGACTTGGTGGCGGCATCGAAAAACATGCCGAATGCCTTCTCCGCCTGGTCAATCGTCTTTTCGGCCAGGTCGCGCAGTTCGGCCGGAACTTCGAGCTTCGGTTCGATCATGGTCGCACTCCTCCCTCTTTTTCCCATGATTATCACACTTGTCGCACCGCCTTCCAGCGGCCAGACGCCGGTCACGGCCGCCACCGGGCGGTCCCTCTTCGGCCGGAAAGATGGACAAAGTGTAATGCGGGCGCGCAGTCCGGCTCAAGACAACGGATGTTCGGGGAGGGTTTCGTCGGTGACGAGGTCTTCGACGAGCTTGATGACCTCAAAGCGCTGCCGGGGCGCGAGCTTGAGAAAGGCGCGCAGCAAGCGCAGACTTTCGACGGTACTGTTCGCGGGCGCGCCAAGCTTGAGATGCAGTTCAGCCGCGAAATTGAGGTTTTTCATCTCGCACCTATGACACCGATCGGCCTTCGTGGTCGGACGTCGGGGTCCAGAACGAGAACTGGACCCTGGACGGACTCGGCCCGACCCGAGAAGTTGCAATTATGCCAAGGAACAACCCTTCGGGCAAGCCAAACCGTATGACTTAGCGATGCTTCGTCGGCATCGCACCACGGCAATTCCGGATAACAGGAATATGCGCAGCCGTCACCCGCCTGCGTCAAGAAGCAGCATCACTCAGGACCGCTGTCAATTAGCACAGCGTTTCGCGTTGTTTCCGATGTGAACGGAGATTGGCAGCGCGGACTAGCGCTTTTTCAACGGATACACGTAATCGTTGAGTCCGACCTCAGCGGTTGTATCGTTCCCGTCACATGAACCGCGGTTCAATATCCTGCGACCAAGCGGGTGCGTAACGGCCACGCAGATCACGGGCGCCATGGCTGATGGACACTTCGATTCGGGCGCGCGTCAGCACCAAAGGACGACGGCATGCTTTCTCGCTGCGATCTCATCAAGGGCGCCGCGGTTGCGCTTCTCACCCTCTCCATACAAGGCGCATGGGCGCAGGAGACCAAGATGAACCTGTTCAAGATCGTCACCGTCAAGGACGAGATCATCATCGGTTTGTCGCCCGAGGAGCTCCAGGCGCTCGGCGGCAGTGATGCAAGCGCGGTTGCGCATGCGCTGGCGCAGAAAGGCGATCTCACCGTCTGGCAGTACAACGTGCATCGTGGCCAGAACGGCGAATTGCAGCAGGCGCCGACCGCCAAGATCGGGCTGCTCGCCAACGCCTCGCTCCGCGTCGAGCCCTACACCACTCCCTACCAGGTCATGCCGCATCCGTAAGGGACCGCGGCGGCACGCCGGCGACGAAGATCGCCGGCGTACTCATGTCATCGACGCAGCCCTGAGCGCTGCACCGAGGCCTCCGTCGCAAAACCGTAGATCAGCGCCAGCCGGTCGAGGCATTCGCGAAAGCGCCGGGCGAAATAATCGTTCCAGCGCTGGGTGCGGACGGCGCGGCACTGCCCGATCTGATCCATGGTCAGGCCGAGTACCAGCACGTCATGCACCAGCACCGCACCGTCGGTGCCGAGTTCGCGCTCGATTCGGTTCAGTCGCAGCACCGCCTGGCGCTGGCTCTCGGTGACGGGCTCGCGGGAGCGTGCGCCGTCGACATATTCGCGGGTTGGATCCGCCGCCTGAGGCCCACGCTCCGCCCTCTCCCAGTCGTTCTGGTAGGCGCGACCGCCCCGATATTGCGCCTCGTCGATCTGGTGATGCGAATGCAGCCGGCCGAGCGGATCGTTGCGGATCGACCGCATGGCCACGATCTTCTCGTCCGGATCGAGCGCCAGGGGATTGTCGACCTCAACCTCCGCCACCGCGGCATTGAACGGCAGGTCCCGCGACCGCCGGTCGTGAAGCTTGGCCAATTTGTAGGACATGTTACGTCTGACACGTGCCACTCGGAGACTCCTTGCGAAACTGACGTTGGAATGAATGGCTGGGCCGCGCGCCCATCAGGCAGCGGAGACCAGCCTCAGCGCGACGCCGCCGGCGGCGCGGCCCGAAGCGGGTCCGGGACTGCGGGTCACGCGCGCATGCGGCGCGCAATAGCTTGAGCCGGGCAGCCGCGGATGGCCGCAGAAGGCGATCTCCTCGCCTTCCTTGTCGCCGCCATAGGGATAGCGGCAGTCATCTCGTTCGAGCTCGACGAGCGGGATCAAGCGCGGCCGGACACCGACGCAGCGCAACTTGACCGGTTTGGCCGGCTTCAGCGCCGATTGCGGCGGCAGGTTCAGGTACGGCAATGCTGCACGGCGCGTCGAGAGCAGACCGGGCTCACCAGGTAAGGACGGCACGATCGACGGACTCATCATCCGTACCGGCGCGGCGAGCCCGAGCCGCTTGGCGCGGCCGACTACTGCATTGCGCGAGTAAGCCGTTCCAAACCTTGCGTTAATCTCCCTTCCGATCTCCGCATAAGACATCCCTGTGAGAAAATAGTCGCGAAGCGCGTCGGAGTGCTCCGACGACCAATGGCCCGGTTCCATGCTGCTGTCCTGTGATGCGCCTCCGCCGATCGCACGATCCGGAGGCAGGACAAATATTCCGGTATTCCGAAGCAAAAGTCAAGCGCGAATTCTGATATTCATAATTGCATCAATTCCGAATTTCGGATTACAAGAGGCGAGACGATGGACAATCGAGGGAATCACGATGTTGGACGCTGCAATGATCGAGCGAGGCCTGGAGAAGACGGGCAAGAGCAAGGGCGGGCTGGCCGCAGCGATGGGCGTGCGCCCGGGTGCGGTGTCGGAAATCCTTGGTGGCGAACGCCTGGTGAAAGCCTCGGAAATCGTTCCAATCATGGAATATCTTGAGCTGAACCTCGCGCCGATCATGGGCCGTGTCGGCGCCGGCGCCGTGATCGAGCCGGATTTCGAGCAGGTTCCTCCGGAGGGGCTCGGCGACATCGCGCTGCCCTTCCCGATCATGGAAGAGACTGTCGCCTTCGAGATCGTCGGCGATTCGATGCTGCCCAAATACGAGAGCGGCGACGTGATCGTGGTCTACAAGGACCAGCGCCATCCGCTGTCAAGCTTCTACGGCGAAGAGGCCGTGGTCCGGCTCAAGACCGGCGAGCGCTATCTGAAGACCATCGAGCGAGGTAAATCTCCCTCCGTCGTCAATCTCAACAGCTTCAACGCCAAGCCGATCGTCGGCGTCAAGCTCGACTGGGTCGGGGAGATTTGCCTCTCGATGCCCAAGGGCCAGCTCGAGCGCCTGCGCGCCAAGTCGGCCCGTCCCCGAAAGAAAAACAGGTAGGCGCGTCGGCGCCGATTTCTGATTTTTGAAAATCGATCGTGACTTAATTCCGTTTTTCGGAAATACTCTGCCGCGCTCCGACCATATGGCGCGGCAGGATCGTTTCATGCAGTATTTCGTCGTGATGATCGACTACGGGCGGCGCGGCCGCGAGGCGATCGTTGACCCCGAAATCACCCGACGCGAGGTCATCTCCCGCGTGGCCTCGGGTGAATATCAGAACATCTCGTTCATCCACGAGATCGTAGAGAGTTCGGTCGAGGATGTGACCGAGGCAGTCCTGACTGAGGCCGCCCTCCCCCAAATCCCGCCTGACGAAGTCGATCTCCAGGCGACCCATCTCGATCATGCCCACGACCTGCGCAAGCATGAACGGACGTGACGCAGGCCCAAAGCCCAGTTCCGATAGGATCGGAACTGGGCTTTGGATTTTTGTTTTGACGCGTTTTCTTTAGGCGAATCGGCATCCACTTCGCTCGAAAACGCTCTCGTGAGCCTGCGCCACCGTCCGGCCGGAGATCACACCGTGAGAACAGTCGATCCCGTGGTCTTGCGCGCGGCAAGATCGGCGTGCGCCTTGGCGGCGTCCTTCAGCGGATAGGTCTGGTGCACCTCGATCTTGACTGCGCCGGACTTGACGACGTCGAACAGCTCACCCGCCATCGCGACAAGGCTCTCGCGCTTGGCAGCATAGGTGAACAGCGTCGGACGGGTGACGTAGAGCGAGCCCTTCTGCGCCAGCAGGCCGAGATTGAGCGGCTCGACAGCGCCCGAGGACGCGCCGAACAATGCAGCGACGCCGAGCGGCGCGAGGCAATCCAGCGACTTCAGGAACGTATCCTTGCCCACGGAATCATAAACAACCGGCACCTTCTTCCCGCCGGTAATCTCATCGACGCGCTTCACGAAATCCTCGCGGCTGTAGATGATGACGTGGTCGCAGCCATGTGCCTTGGCGAGCTTTGCCTTCTCGTCGCTGCTCACCGTGCCGATCACGGTCGCACCGAGATGCTTGGCCCACTGGCTCAAGATCAGGCCGACGCCGCCGGCTGCCGCATGTAGCAGGATGGTGTCGCCGGCTTTCACCCGATAGGTCTGCCGGATCAGATATTGGGTGGTGAGCCCCTTGAGCATCATCGCCGCCGCAGTCTTGTCGTCGACACCGTCAGGCAACTTGAGCAGCCGGTCGGCGGGGATTAGCCGTGCCTCGGAATAGGCGCCGAGCGGTGAAGCGCCATAGGCGACGCGATCGCCCGGCTTCACGTCGGTGACACCGGGCCCAACCTCCTCGACGACACCCGCCGCCTCGCTGCCGAGCCCACTCGGCAATTGCGCCGGATACACACCCGAGCGGTTATAGATGTCGACGAAGTTGAGACCGACGGCGGTGTGACGGATACGCGCTTCGCCAGGTCCGGGCTTGCCGACGCTGACCTCCTCCCACACCAGGACTTCCGGACCGCCGGTCTTGTGAAAACGAATGGCATGCGTCATGGGCTTTGCTCCCTTATCGTTGCAGTGAAGGTCCGAGAAACCGGATCGGCCTGTGAAATAGGCATTTGGTCCGCCCGTTACAGTACAGAGACGTAACAAGAATGTCACAGCGAACGACAAACCCGCGCCGTTCCGCCTCTGTTCGAAAGAGTTGATGACGGCGCTGGCGCCACCGGCAGTAGCCTCTGCGCGGGGATTGGTGGTCGCCTGCGAAGGAGAGCCGAGATGCCAGCTTATGTACAGCATCATCAGGATATCGAAATCGCGCCTGTGATTTGCCCCACCTGTATGGGGTTCCTGCCGATGTACGTGCGCGAGGTCGAGCCGCATTGGAGCCTTGCCAAAATCGACTTCGTCTATGAATGCGTCGATTGCGGCGCCGAGGTCAGACAGACCATCCGGAAGCCGGAGCTGCTGCAGCACTGACCGCACATCGGTCATCGCTTAAGTATTTGCGCTGAACGGAAAAAGCGACCGTTCGCGCGGGTCAGGCCCGTCCCAGACGAGGCTTGTTCTTTGCCAGGAACGCAGGCAGAACAGGCCTCAAGCAAGACCTTTGGGAGCGCCCTTTCGTGGCTGATCAGAAGCCCTCGACAGCGATCGAGGCAGTGGAGAGCGGCCTCGCCGCGCAAGGCTATATCGCGAGCCGGCAGATCGCGACCGCCGTCTATTTGTCGCAACAAATCGAGAAGCCGATCCTGGTCGAAGGCCCCGCGGGCGTCGGCAAGACCGAGCTTGCCAAGGCGATTGCCGCCTGGCGTGGCATGGAGATGATCCGCCTGCAATGCTACGAAGGCCTCGACGAAGCCAAGGCGCTTTACGAGTGGAAATATGCCAAGCAGCTTCTCTACACCCAGATCCTGAAGGACAAGCTCGGCGAAGTCCTTGGCGGCGCGCAGACGCTGCACGATGCACTCAATCAGCTCCACGATTTCGGCGACGTGTTCTTCTCCAAGGAGTTCGTCGAGCCGCGCCCCCTGCTCCAGGCGCTAGAGCAGCCGGGCGGCTGCGTGCTCCTGATCGACGAGATCGACAAGTCGGATGCTGAATTTGAATCGCTGCTGCTGGAAATCCTGTCCGACTTCCAGGTGACGATCCCAGAGCTCGGCACCATCTCGGCGATCACCCCGCCGACAGTGATCCTCACCTCCAACAGCGAACGCGATCTTGGCGACGCCCTGAAGCGGCGCTGCCTGCATCTGCATATCGGCTTCCCCGAGCAGCGGCTGGAGGAGCGCATCGTCGAGAGCCGCGTGCCGAACATTTCGCAGACGCTGCGCCGGCAGATGGTCGGCTTCATCCACGAGATCCGTTCGCTGGATCTGAAAAAGCTGCCCTCGGTCAGCGAGACCATCGATTGGGCGCGTGTGCTGGTGCTCTTGCAGGCCTCCGAGCTCGACACCGAGATCGTCAAGGATACGCTCAACGTGCTGCTGAAATACGAGGCTGACATCGAAGCCGCGTCGCCCCAGATTACGACCTTCATTGCCAAGTCAGCGCGATCCAACGTCTTCGGTTGACGCCGATGCGCGAGAATATCCATCGTTTCTTTCGGGCGGCGCGCGGCGCCGGCGTCCATGTTTCGCCTGCTGAAAGCATCGATGCGATGCGCGCGGTCGCAGAGGTCGGCGTGTCCGACCGCGCCATCCTGCGCGATACCCTTCTTCTGACACTCGCCAAGTCGCAGGACGAGAAACTCGCGCTCGGCGACTGCTTTGATCTGTTCTTCAGCCAGCCGGAGCCGCGGCAGGAACAGCCTGAGGCCGACCGCGACGATAGTCCGCAGGATGCGGACCAATCGCCCTCGTCGGGTGCGGCCAGCGAAGCGGGCGGAGGTCCACCGCCCGAGGAACTAGGCTCGCTTGCCCAGATGCTGCTGTCGCAGGATCGCAACGCGATTGCCGCCGCGATCGCCGGCGCTGCGGGCGCCGCGTCCCTGTCCGACATCCGCTACTCGACCCAGCGCGGAATCTTCGCCAGCCGAATCCTCGACGCCATGGGCCTTCAGCGCCTGCGCGACGATCTCGACGAACTGACAGTAACCAACCCGGCACTCGCCGAGCGCCTGCGCGCCGCGCTCGACGCGCTGCGCGAGGCGGTGCGCGATACCGTCGCGCAGGGACTTGCGCTTTATGCCCGCGAAGAGGCCGAAAACCTCCGCAACGAGATCCTGCGCAATGCCCCGCTCGCGCGCATCGAGCGGCGTCAGGTCGCGGAGATGCGCGCGCTGATCCGCCAGATCGCGCGGCGCCTGCGCGAGCGCTATTCGAAACCGCGCAAGCGCCAGCGCCGCGGCCATCTCGACGTGCGCCGCACGCTGCGCCGCAACGCCGCCTGGGGCGGCGTGCCCTTCCTCACCGCGTGGAAGCGCAAGCACCGCGACCGGCCCAGGATCGTGGCGATCTGCGACGTCTCCGGCTCGGTTGCACAGGTCTCCGACTTCTTCCTGCTCCTGATCCACTCGCTGCACGAAGTGGTCGACGACGTCCACTCCTTCGCATTCTCGTCGCACCTGATTGAAGTCAGCGACATCCTGGAATCGAAATCGCCCGAAGAGGCCATGGCCGAGATCATGTCCAAGGTCGGCTTCGGTTCGTCCGACTACGGCTCTTCGCTGGTCGATTTCGAGAAGGAGTTCATGAGCACGCTGACGCCGCAGACGACAGTGATCGTGCTCGGCGATGCCCGCAGCAACAATCTCGACCCGCGCGCCGACATCCTGCGCCGCATCTCCGAACGCTCGAAGCGGCTGGTCTGGCTCAACCCCGAAGGACGGCTCGCCTGGGGCTTTGGCGATTCCGAGATGCCGCGCTACGCGACATTTTGCAGCGTGGTGCGTCAATGCGCGACCGCGCAGCAGCTGGAGCGCGCGGTGTCCGATATCGTGGCGACCTATCAGTAAGAAGTGATCGCAATCGCGTCAGGCGGCGTTCAGCTCGGTCTTAACGAACTCGCCCTTGGCGAGATTGCACTCGCGAAAGTGATACGCGATTTCGTCGAGCGCGCGCTGTTCCCATGCCTCGGCTTGCGCAAGCCAGAACACCCGGCGCTCGGAATCCAGCGCGGCGCGCTCTCGGCAGAGGAATTCCTGACTACGAATTTCGACCAGCCTGTTCATGCACTCACACTCCTGTTGTGTGAAGCCATTCCCCGGAATCAGCGTAACAGAGTCCGAAACCCTTGGCCTCAAGATTTCTGTGCATATTGCGACGCAGAATGGGACAGAGGTGCTTCCCGTGCATTGCGGTAGTCGACGTCGCACGATCAAGAGCAAATCATCAATTAGTGATCCGCGATCGGGACGATATTCGTGCCTGAGCGATCTTAACTGTTGTGACGCAACGGTGTGCGGCAATTTGTGAAGAGACGTTCTAAACAGCTCACCGGATTCCGGACTCATTGTCGTCGCATGGTCTTCATGCAGCGCCGTTAACAGGGGCGCACGAACGGTACTATCACTTGAGGCAACATGAGCAACGATTTCGACTTCGATCTTTCACCGGACCAGTGGGAAACGCTGCGCGCGCTTCGCAATCCGGTGTCGAACGGTCGCCTCTCGAAGGCTTATGTCGTCGAAAGCCTGGTCAAGCTCGGCCTTGTTGTCGTCACTGACGGTGTGCCCGCGATGACACCGGCCGGGCGAAAGGCGCTGGTGCGCGGATCGTGCAGATTGCTGGATCTCGCGGCGTAGCGCGACTATCAAAATATCTGAGCGATCACGATCGCGTAAGCGATGAACACGACACCGAGTCCCCACACCATCGCCGGAATCTGCGACCGCCGGCCGACCGTCACTTCCAAGGCGATATGGCTCAGTGTGCCCAAAGCCATACCGTTGATGAGGTTATTGGTCAGCACGGTGACGAGCAGCGTCAGCACGATCGGAACCGCATTGACGAGATCGGTCATGTCGATGCGGGCAAGCCCCTGCATCATCAACACACCGACGAGCACCAGCGCGGGTGCGGTCGCTTGTGGCGGGATGATGACGAAGATGGGCCAGAAGAAAAGTGCGAGGAAGAAGAACCCAGCAACGGTCAGCGAGGTCAGGCCGGTGCGTCCGCCGGCCTGCACGCCGGTGATGGACTCGATGTAGGCCGTGACGACAGAGGTGCCGAGCAGCGGACCGACGATGGATGCCGTCGCATCGGTAGCAAACGCCGCGGTGGCATTTGGGATCGAACCGTCGGGCTTGCGCAGATTGGCGGCCCCCGTGACGCCAATCAGCGTGCCAAGCGTCGAGAAGAATTCGGCGCACAGGAAGTAGAACAGAAGCGGCAGCGCCACGACGAAATGGCTGAAGAGATAGCCGACATCGAGTGCCATGAAGGTGCTGGTCGGCCAGCGCGGCCACGCCATGATGGCTGATGGCACCGACGTCACCATCTTGCCGTTGGCGCCTGGAACGAAGAAGCCGATCAAGGTCAGCAACGCGATCGACAAGATCAGCGCCGCCGGTGCCCGGCGCACCACCAGCACCGGCGTGAGCAGGAGGCCAAACAGCGTCAGCAGCACAGGCGGGCTGCGCAGGGATCCCATAGCGATGTAGGTCGACGGGTTCTGGACCACGAAGCCGGCGCCCCGTAGCGCAATGAAGACGATCAGGGTACCGACTGCCGCCTGGATACCGATCTTCAGCGCTTCCGGAACATCCTTCGCGACTTTTTCGCGCAGCTTCGACAGGCTGAGAATCAAAAACAACACGCCGGTGAAGGCGACCATCGCGAGCGCACCTTGCCAGGGCACGCCCATTTGCTTGACGATGACATAGGTGAAGATGACGTTCGATCCCATCGCCGGCGCGACCGCGAGCGGCAGATTGGCCCACAGCCCCATCATCACCGAGCCCAGAATCGCGGCGAGTGCCGTGGCGCTGACGAGATCCGCGCGATCCATTCCGGCATTGGACATGATGGCCGGGTTCACGGCGATGATATAGGCCATCGCCGCGAACGTAGTCGCGCCAGCCGTCACCTCGCGGCCGACACTGGTGCCACGCTCGGTGAGGCAAAAGATGCGATCGAGCCGTCCCGCGGCCGCGTGCGGCGCCGGCTCTGCGGAGGCGGCTTGCGGCTTCGTCATCTCGTTCATCCCTGTCCTCCCCCTACCAGACCACCGGGTGCGCTTCGCCGGTCTGCACATTGATGAAACCAAGCGGCGCCTGCTCGCACGGCGCCACCAGCACCCAACTCCAGGGCGCGCAGGTCAGCGTCGCGAACATCAGGCGCTCCGGAAATCCGGGATACCAGCGCGGCCGGAAGGTTGGTTCATACATCCAGTCCACTTTGCGGCCCTCTGCATAAAGCGCTTGCATCTCGGCATCGAGCGCCTGCGCCGAGCGACAGCTCATCAATCCGCCAACCTCGAAGCGCACGGTGGCGACGAGCTCGCCTTCGCGCACCAGAGCCCATCCGCCCTGACGTTCGACCAGCGCGTTCACGGCCTTGGCCATCGCGGCGTCGGACGAGCCGACCACCCAGATGTTGTGCTTGTCGTGTGCGACCGAGCAGGCAAGCGCAGTGTCTGGCGTGCGCGGTCCACAGCCGCGCCAGAACATTTTTGCAACCCGGCCGTCGCCGGAGAAACGATCGACGATGGCAAACTTGGTGATGGCCTCGCTCTCATCGCGCTGCACGGCGCCGTCACGCACCGGCAGTTCGAGGGTGTAGAACTCCGGATGCCAATGGAACGGGCGGATCACCGCGGCCTTCATCGTGGTGCGACCAGGTTGGGCCGGCAGCTCGAAGTCCTCGGACTGGATCTCGCGTTTTACATTCACCGTCCTGGTCGCCCAATCGGGCCAGGAGATTTCGGGAACCTTGCCCAGGTAGCGTTTGCCTTCGGACACCTGCGCGCCATCGGCCCAGACCTCGGCGATGGTCAGCTTGGCGACATCCGAGAGCAGCACGACATCGCCGAAACGCCCAGGGGCGAGACTGCCGACGAACGGCGTGATGCGCATGTGCCGCGCGGGATTGATGGTGAGACACTGGATCGCGACTTCCGGCGCGAGACCGGCTTCGATCGCGACCCGCGCGTTGTGATCGCTGGCGCCGAGCTCGAGCGTATGGCTGGCGCTGCGGTCGTCGGTGGTGAAGGCGATCTGCGACCAGTCCTGCAAGCCCTTGGCGAGCAGCCATTTGACGATCTCGTCCATGGCGTAGACGCGCAACTCGATGAAGAGACCGCGGGTGAGCTTGTCCCAGGTCTCCTCTGGCGTCTGTACCTCATGGTCGGAGGCGAGCCCGGCCGCCGCAAAGGCGTTGATGGATGGCAGGTCCCGTAGACCGGAGCCATGGCCTTCGACGACGCCGCGGGCCGCGAACGTGGCCTCGATCATGCCCCATAGCCGCTTGTAGGACGGATTGTCGGGATTCCAGACCGCCGGCCAGTCCATCACTTCGTCGAGCCCAGTGACCATCAGGCTCTCGCTCATGAAGCTCGCCTGCTCCTCGTGGCCATACCAGCCGCCGCCCCACTCATAGGCCGTGGGCGGCACCGCCGAGCCGGGTTGCGGAAAGATCTTCAGCGGCGATCCGCGACGGCGTGCCTCGAACCAGAATTCGAGATTGCGTGCGCCGTTGACGTTGGAGAATTCGTGGCTCGCCTCGCAGGTCCAGGTATTGCCATGCGGCAGCACCAGCGCCGCCTCCCATTCCGGCGTCAGATGCGAGCTTTCGATATGCTTGTGCACTTCACCGAAGCCTGGCACGGCCGCAAGATCCGGCCGATGCACGCGTTCACGGACCTCGCCGGGATAAGTGCCGGCAGGCCCGATCCAGGCGATGCGCCGGCCCTTGAAAACAATCTCCTGGTCCTCGCTCCAGGTGCGGCTGTGCACGTCGAGCAACTTGCCGACCCGCAAGGAACGATCGGCCGGGCGGCGGCCGAGCGCCGTCAGCACCAGATCCTGACGGATAAGAACCTCGTCGGGCGCGTTGATCAGGAGATCGTCGGGTATCGCGTTCATCGCCTTCCCCCCTCTACGCCTGCTCTTTCGCAGCCGTGCTTCGCTTGCGCGGCGATTTGCCGGTCTTGCCGCTGCGGGCCGCAGCGGCATCGCGCTGACGGACGTCCTTCAAGAGCGTCGTGAGCGCCCACTCGATCGCGTCGGCGATCTCGGCGCTGGACATGCCAAAGTCCTCGCGCATCGCATTCCAGGCCAGCACATTGTTGAGATAAGACGCGACCGCCTCTGCCTGGCGGACTTCCTTCGCGGGGAGATGCCGCACCAGCGGCGCCATCGCCTTGTGATGCTGGTCTATCAGGTGCCGCCGGAAGCCGGCGCGCACCCGCCGGCCCGCCCGCGTCATCGCAATGGCGCGCGCCAGATGTGGATGGCGATCGAACCGCTTGCACAGCTTGCGGAAGATATCCGGCAGCTCGTCGGGCGACGTAAAGGGAATATAGCTGAAGACATTGTCTTCGATCCATTCGCCGGCCGCCGCAAACAGCTCCGCGCGGGTCTTGAAGTGCCGATAAATGGTTCGTTCAGCCACCTTCGCGCGCTTGGCCACCGCGGCAATGGAGATGTCGTCAGCCGCCTCGTCCTCCAGCGTCTCGACAAAGGCGGCAATGATGCGCTGCCGCGTCATCTCGGCATATTCGTCGCGAAGGCTGGCGATATGTCGCTTTGCTGTACTCATGTCATAAGTCTGACACCAGACGATTTGGATGGTCAAGCCGAGTCTTGAGGCACGCGGCGCTGCAACAATGGGCGTCGGCATGCTTCGGGGACGACCGACGGTCCGCGCAGGCACGGTCGACTTCGCCTGCCAGCCTGAAAAATGGACTTTTGCATGCCGCCAAAATCGGATTTGCTCGTCCGCGAACGAATAGCGCGCAGCGGCGCCGCGCGGACGGCAAGGGAGCAGATCATGAACGGACTTGGCGGATTGAACAAATCGCCTGAGGGCGTGGTCATCGGGCTCGTGCAGTTGCAACTGCCGAACGTCGTGACCCGGGCCGATCTCGCAAAGCAGACCGAGCGCATCGTCTGGATGGTCGGCAAGGCCCGCCGCAATCTCTCCACCATGGATCTGGTGGTGTTCCCCGAATATTCGCTGCACGGCCTCTCGATGGACACCAACCCCGAGATCATGTGCCGGCTCGACGGGCCCGAGGTCGCGGCGTTCAAGAAAGCCTGCACCGACAACAAGATCTGGGGCTGCTTCTCCATCATGGAGTTCAACCCGCACGGCAATCCCTACAATTCCGGCCTGATCATTGACGACCACGGCGAGATCAAGCTCTACTACCGCAAGCTCCATCCCTGGATTCCGGTCGAGCCGTGGGAGCCTGGCGACATCGGCATTCCCGTAATCGAGGGGCCGAATGGCGCGAAGATCGCGCTGATCATCTGCCATGACGGCATGTTTCCGGAGATGGCGCGGGAATGCGCCTACAAGGGCGCGGAGATCATGATCCGCACCGCCGGCTATACCGCGCCGATCCGCGAATCCTGGCGCTTCACCAATCAGGCCAATTCGTTCCAGAACCTGATGGTGACCGCGAATGTCTGCATGTGCGGCTCTGACGGCTCGTTCGATTCCATGGGCGAAGGCATGATCGTCAATTTCGACGGAAGCGTGCTCGCGCACGGCACCAATGGCCGCGCCGATGAGATCATCACCGCCGAGGTGCGGCCAGATCTGGTGCGCGAGGCCCGCATCAATTGGGGCGTCGAGAACAACATCTACCAGCTCTGGCACCGCGGCTATGTCGCCGTGAAGGGCGGCGCGATGGACTGCCCCTACACCTTCATGCAGGACATGGTCGCCGGCACCTTCCGCCTGCCGTGGGAAGATCAGGTCAAGGTCACCGACGGGACGTCCTGTGGCTTCCCGGCGCCGACGCGGATGTTCGGCAGGACCGCGAAAGCGGCCGAATAGGCCATTTTCGGCAAATCCCGCGACATTCTGGCACGGTTGTTGCTCCTTTTTGCCGTTCAGGACGTCGTTGAAACGGGGGAGTCACCATGTCGACCATTGCCGCGGCCCCGGCCGCCGAGCGCAAGCCGCTCTACACTTCGCTGTTCGTCCAGGTTCTGGCAGCGCTGATCCTTGGCATCATTCTCGGCGTAGCCACGCCGGATTTCGCCATCAGCCTCAAGGTCCTCAGCGACGCCTTCCTGAAGCTGATCTCGATGATCGTGGCGCCGATCGTGTTCTGCGTCGTCGTGCACGGCATTGCCGGCGCCGGCGACCTCAAGAAGGTCGGCCGGGTCGGCGTCAAGGCGCTCCTCTATTTTGAGGTGATGACCACCGTGGCGCTCGTGGTCGGGCTCATCCTCGCCTACATCTTCGGCCCCGGCCACGGCATGAACATCGATACGTCGACGCTGGATGCCAAGGCGCTCAACACCTACGCCGACAACGCCCACAAGCTGCAAGGCGCGGGCGTCGGCGCTTTCTTGCTCAACGTGATCCCCAGCACTTCGTTCGATGCGCTGTCGCGCAACGACGTGCTCCAGGTGCTGTTCTTTGCGATCCTGTTCGGTGTCGGCCTCGCGCTGGTCGGGGGCGAGAAGGGCAAGCTCATCACCTCGATCATCGACGCCGCCTCGACCGTGCTGTTCCGAGTCATGGGGCTTATCGTTCGCGTCGCACCACTTGGCGTGCTCGGCGCGGTCGCCTACACCGTCGGCAAATACGGCATCGGCTCGCTGAAGCAGCTCGTCTCACTGGTGATGCTGTTCTACGTCTCGGTCGGCATCTTCGTGCTCGGCGTGCTCGGCAGCGTGATGGCGCTCGCCGGAATCAACATCCTCAAGTTCCTCTCCTACCTGCGCGAAGAGCTGACCATCGTGCTCGCGACCGCGTCCTCCGACGCCGTGCTGCCGCAGATCATGAAGAAGCTGGAGCGGATGGGCGTGAAGGATTCCGTCGTCGGACTCGTGATTCCGACCGGCTATTCCTTCAATCTCGACGCCTTCTCGATCTACCTGACGCTGGCCGTCGTGTTCATCGCGCAGGCGACCAACACGCCGCTGTCGTTCGGCGATCTCCTGCTGGTGCTCGGCGTGTCCCTGATCACGTCGAAAGGCGCGCATGGCGTGCCGGGCTCGGCGATCGTGATCCTGGCTGCAACACTGAACGCCGTGCCGAGCATTCCCGCGATCGGCCTCGTGCTGGTGCTCTCGGTCGACTGGTTCATCGGCATGGCCCGCGCCATGGGCAACCTCATCGGCAATTGCGTGGCGACTGTCGTTGTCGCCGCCTGGGAGGGCGACCTCGACCGCGCCAAGGCGGCCAAGGTGCTCGAAGGCGGCGAGCTGGTCGACGTGACGGCGGGGTAGCGTTCGCGGGTCAATCATTCCAATGGAGCAAGGGCGTTCCAAACGCCCTGCTCCAGACGGACAAGAAACGCGGAAACCAGGAGTGCGCCACGGCGCCCTTGTAGGCCCAGGTGCGATATTTCAGCCCCTGTTCCGACAACAGTTCCTGATATCCGCCGTGGACCTCGGTCGATGTTTGAATGTCCTTCAATATTCCCTGGGCGTAGGCACGATAGGTATCGCTCCCCGAGAATTCATCGAAGTCCAGCATGCGATCGGCAAATTCGACATTGAATGTCGGCCAGGAAGAACGACCCTGGTAGGCAGGCGCCGCAATCTTGTGAATCATCTTGTTGCGCGGATTATCCGCAGACACCAGAAAGTGGGATGTTCCGGGTATGCGAAACCGCGGCTCGGCGATGACCAAATCCGTCGTGACCGCGAACAGCGCACGCTCGCTAGCCTCGCTCAGATCCCAAAATCCGCGATGCACGCTGACGAAATCCAGGGCAATGGACGATGTCGGCGACCCCGTCGGGCCATCCAGGGAATGCCTGACATAACCGTCCTTGCCGAACAGTCGGAGAAGCTCTTGCTTGTACTGTGAGAGTTCGCGCCCGAGCAGACGCTTCAGCTCGTTCTCGTCGACGACACCGAGTTGCACGCCCCACGCAAATGTCGTGTAGACGCAGGCATTGGTGACAAAACGCCTGCGCTCGGCCCGGGTGTCAGTTGCCGCAGAACGAGGCGCGTTGACATCGCAAAGTAGATACCTGGCGCCGTCATGATCGAACGGCTCGAGTTCGCCGGCGAGCTGCAATATCGCCCGTTTCAGGTCGACGCCATATTCGGCCAGCAACAGACGGCCGGCATGCGCGCATTGCGACATCGCCAGATAGGACGACGCTCTCTGGTCGGCAGAAATCATCTGCTGAAGACCGGCAAGAATGCCGAGCAGCGTATCCGAGGGGCGCGAGAAATAGTTCACGCCAAGATACAGGCCGCGTCCCGCCGGAACGATGGTCGTCGTGACGACGTTGGCGCGAACCGCCTCCAGCAAGAGACGGACGCTCTTTTCGAGCAGCCGGGCCCGCCGGACCGCGTCCTGCGCATCCATGATGGTCGCGGGGTCGAGGACGTCGGGATAGAACCAGGCGAAGTCGCGCGGGTAATATGCGGATGCGTGCGGCGCCCCCGTGACGAGAAAGGACTCAGTCACCGAAAAAGCGCTGTCCATCGAGTGCCGGTAAAGGTCCTCGATGGCCGACGATACATGATGCGGCTTTCTCAGGAATCGATCGCCGAGAAAATTGACCGCCTGAAGGGCGTTGGCGACGAAGGTCGCCGTCAAGCCCTGGTAAAACCGGTTATCGCGATGGGATGAAAAAGGGATGTCGCTGTTCATGTGCGTCGTCGAATGATGTCTCGTGATCGCGGCGGTGAGCCGTCACTATTCTAGACCTGCCTGATTCGTATCTCTACCCGGTGACTTGCGGGCCCGGCTTACGCTTCCCGCGGCCTGAAATTCTCGATCACCCTGAGTAGCATCCGTGCGCCGGCATCGGCGTCGGCGAGCTCGACGTGCTCGTCCGGGTGATGGCTGATGCCGCCGCGGCAGCGCACGAAAATCATGCCGACGTCGGCAATGTCGATCATCGCCATGCCGTCATGCCCCGCCCCGCTCGGCAGCTCGAACACAGCAAAACCTTCCGCGGCGATCGCCTGTGCGATCTGCTCCTTGAGCCAGGGCGCGCAAGGCGCGGTGCGATTCTCATGGGTGACGTCGAGCTGAAGCGCCAGTTGCCGACGCTTTGCGATCGCCTCGATCTGGCGGACGACATCGGCCACCGCGCGCTTGCGATGCATGTCGGTCGGCGCGCGCATGTCGATGGTGAACGACACCTCGCCTGGAATGACATTGGTCGCACCGGGCCTCGCTTGAATGTAGCCGACAGTGCCGACCAGCCCGCCCTTGTCGGTCCGGCAGAACTGCTCGATCGCGCCAATGCACTCGGCCGCGCCGGCGAGCGCGTCACGGCGCAGCGCCATCGGCACCGTGCCGGCGTGGCCGGCCATGCCGGTCAGCCGCGCCGCAAGCCGCGTCGCGCCCGCGATCGCTGTGACCACGCCAACCGGCAGATTCTGTGCTTCGAGAACCGGCCCCTGCTCGATGTGCAATTCGAGATAGGCAAGCAGCTCGCGCCGAGCCCGCGCCGCTGCGCCGATATGATCAGGATCGAGGCCGAACTGCACGAGGGCATCGCGCATCGAGACACCGTCGCGGTCGCGCGTACTCAAAGCGCTCTCATCAAAGGTGCCGGCCAGCGCGCGGCTGCCAATCAGCGTCGAGGCGAAGCGCACGCCCTCCTCGTCGGCAAAGCCGACGACTTCGATGGCAAACGGCAGGCGCTTGCCGCGGCGGTTGAGATCGGCGACGCAGGCGATCGCCGTGATCACGCCCAGCGGCCCGTCCCATTTGCCGGCATCGCGCACGGTGTCGTAATGCGAGCCGAGCATCAGGCAAGGCGCCCCGGGCCGCTCGCCCTCGTAACGGCCGCAGACATTGCCGATCGCGTCGAGATGCGCGCTCATGCCGGCCTCGCGCATCCAGCCGAGGATGAGGTCCGAAGCCGTACGCAGCTCCTTGCTGAGATAAATGCGGGTAAGCTTGCCGGGCTCTTCCGAAATCGCACCGAGTTCGTTGATGCGGCGAACGATTTCCTTGCCGAGCGATGCATCTTGAACGGCGGTAGCAGCACCCATCTCGGTCGAGCTTTCCATCCTGGAGACCGCGCGCGGCGATCGTGACGACAATCGATACAAGTTCGGTGCCAGCGAAAATCGCTCGGCTAGCGCCCGTCCCAAATCAGCGACTGGTTAGCATGAATGCGCCAAGCGGCAGACGGCCTGGGCATCGCAATGCACACGCGTGCTGGTTAAGGCTGCTTAACTCCATTGCATACAATGATAAGATACTGCTCAAAATTTGATCTGCTGATTTCCTCATCAAGATTCGATCGCGGAATATAATTTACATAATTCAAATACTTATAGATATGTGCACACTTCCTAGCCTCTGGCACGAAGCTTGCGACATCTTGTTCCGGGCTCCGCCAGACCGGTGCAGCCGCGAAATCACGGCGGTGCAGCCGCCAAGGGAGCAACCAATGGATTTTGGCAGGATTTCACGACGGCATGTGTTGCAAGGCGGCGCGGCCCTCACCCTCGGCGCGGCGGCCGGCGCCCGCCCGGCTTTCGCGGCTGATACCACCATCGGCTTCATCTATGTCGGCTCGCGCGATGACTACGGCTACAACCAGGCGCATGCGCAGGGCGCGGCGGCACTGAAGAAGATTCCCGGTCTCAAGGTCGTCGAGGAAGAGAAGGTGCCGGAGACCGATGCGGTCGAGAAGACCATCGAGTCCATGATCAATCTCGACGGCGCCAGCCTGCTCTTCCCGACCTCGTTCGGTTACTACAATCCGCACATGATCAAGATGGCCAACAAGTTCCCGAAGCTGCGCTTCGAGCACTGCGGTGGCCTGTGGAGCGACAAGGATCCGAAGAACGCCGGCAGCTATTTCGGCTACATCGATGAGGCTCAGTACATCTCGGGCATCATTGCGGGCTACAGCTCCAAGACCGGCAAGCTCGGCTTCGTCGCGGCGAAACCAATCCCGCAGGTGCTGCGCAACATCAACGCCTTCGCGCTCGGCGCCAAGCTCGCCAACCCAAAGGCCACCACGCAGGTGATCTTCACCGGTGACTGGTCGATGCCAGTCAAGGAAGCCGAGGCCACCAACAGCCTGATCGACCAGGGCGTCGATGTGCTCACCTGCCACGTCGACGGACCGAAGACCATGGTCGAGAACGCGGCACGCCGCGGCGCCATGGTCTGCGGCTATCACGTCAACCAGTCGCCGCTGGCACCGAAGGCCTATCTCACCGGCGCCGAGTGGAATTGGGAAGCGCTCTATCCGAAATTCGTCAAGATGATCGCCGCCGGCGAAACCATCCCGAATTTCTATCGCGGCGGCCTCAAGGAAGAGATCGTCAAGACCTCGCCCTATGGCGAGGCTGTCTCCGCCGAGGCGCGCAAGCACGCCGACGAGGTCAAGGCCAAGTTCCTGTCGGCCGAGGGCTACGCCATCTTCAAGGGAGGACTGGTCGACAACAAGGGCAAGACGGTGATCCCAGCCGGCACCGATCGGGGCCAGAAGGATCCCGAACTGGAGAAGATGGACTATCTCGTCGAGGGCGTGATCGGAGCGACTTCGTGACAACGGAAGCGGCGGATCCCACTGAAACGGTCGGGGCAATTGCCCCGGCCGCCGATCCCGGTTTCCTCCAGCGCCACGGCGCGACAATTGAGTACATCCTGATCCCGGGCGCGGCGCTGGCCGGCGCGCTCGTGGTCTTCGGCATCTTTGTCGCGATGTTCGGCAAGAATCCGCTCGATCTCTATTTTTATATGTACTACGGCGCCTTCGGCACCTGGTTCTCCTGGCAGAACACGCTGACGCGCGCGGCTCCCCTGATCCTCACCGCACTCTGCACCGCGCTGCCGGCGCAGCTCGGCATGGTCATCATCGGCGGCGAAGGTGCGCTGTTGATCGGCGCACTCTCGGCGACGAGCGCTGCGCTCGCGCTTCAGGGCATGCCACCGTTCATCGTTCAGATCGCCATGGTCTGCGCCGGCGTGATCGGCGGCGGCTTGTGGATCATGCTGGCAGGCGCGCTGCGACAATATCGCGGCGTCAACGAAACAATCTCGAGCCTTCTGCTGGTCTACATCGCGCTCGCGATCCTCAACCATCTCGTCGAAGGCGCGATGCGGGATCCGGCCAGCCTCAACAAGCCGTCGACGCGCGAGATCGGCGCCGCCAACATGATCGGCTCCATCCCCGGCACCGACGTGCATTGGGGCCTGGTCTTCGGCCTGATCGCCGCGATCGCCGCCTACATCCTGATCTATCACACCGTGTTCGGCTTCGCCGCGCGGGTTGCCGGCGGCAACATCCGCGCGGCCAAGATCGTCGGTCTCGGTGTCAGCAAGCTCATCCTCACGATCTGCTTCCTGGCCGGCGGCGCAGCTGGCCTTGCCGGCATGGTCGAGGTCGCTGCCGTTCAGGGGCGCACCAACGCCAATCTCGCGGCGGGCTATGGCTTCACCGGCATTCTCGTCGCCTTCCTGGCGCGGCAGAATCCGCTCGCGATCATCCCCGTCGCGATCCTGCTCGGCGGCATCAGTGCCAGCGGCGGCCTGTTGCAGCGCCGCCTGGGCCTGCCTGATGCATCCGTGCTGGTGCTCCAAGGCATCATCTTCGTCTTCGTGCTGGCCAGCGATGCGCTCTACGGCCGCATCGGATTCCTGAAGGGAAAATCCTGAGATGGCAGACGGATCGATCGGACTCTGGACCGTCCCACTTGCCGTGCTCGGCGGCGCCATTCGCGTCTCCACCCCGTTCCTGTTCGTGAGCTTGGGGGAATGCATCACCGAGCGCTCAGGCCGGATCAATCTCGGCCTCGAAGGCACGCTGGTGATGGGCGCGATGAGCGCCTATGGCATCTCCTATCTCACCGGCTCGCCCTGGCTCGGCGTGCTCGCGGCCGGCATCACCGGCGCGCTGCTCGGCGCATTGCATGCCGGCATCTGCTCGCTGCCGCGCGTCAACGACGTCGCGGTCGGCATCGCCTTGATGCTGTTCGGTACCGGTCTCGCCTTCTATCTCGGAAAGCCACTGATCGAGCCGACCGCGCCACGCCTGCCAGCGATCGATTTCGGCTGGTGGAGCGACATTTCGCAGGTCCGTGCAGCACTGCGGGTCAATGTCCTCTTCCTGATCGGCGTTGCGCTGGCGCCGATCCTCTATTGGGCCTTCCGCACCACGCGCTGGGGCCTTCTCATCCGTACCGCCGGCGAAAGCTCTGACGCCGCACGCGCGATGGGCCATTCCGTGCTGCTGATCCGGCTGCGTGCCACCATGGTCGGCGGCTTCCTTGCCGGCATCGGCGGCTCGTTCCTGTCGCTGTTCTATCCCGGTAGCTGGAACGAGGGCCTGTCCTCAGGTCAGGGCATTACCGCCGTGGCGCTCGTGATCTTCGCGCGCTGGGATCCCCTGCTGTGCCTGTGGGCCTCGCTGGCCTTCGGCGGCGCCGCCGCGCTCGGGCCGGCGCTGCAATCGGTCGGCGTCACCTCCGGCTATCACCTCTTCAACGCCGCGCCCTACATCCTGACGCTGGCGATCATGATCATAACCTGCTCGCCGAAACGCACGCTGACCGGAGCCCCGGCCGAATTGTCGATTACCCGCTAGAGAGCGAAATCATGCCCGAGCGCACCATCAAGTCCGAGCCCTATGCCTGGCCCTACAACGGTGATCTGCGTCCTGAAAACACGGCGCTCATCATCATCGACATGCAGACCGACTTCTGCGGCGTCGGCGGCTATGTCGACAAGATGGGCTATGATCTCTCGCTGACGCGGGCCCCGATCGAGCCGATCAAGAAACTGCTGACGGCGATGCGCAGCCAAGGCTTCCACATCATCCATACCCGCGAAGGCCATCGCCCCGATCTCTCCGACCTGCCCGCCAACAAGCGCTGGCGCTCGCGCCAGATCGGCGCCGGCATCGGCGATCCCGGCCCCTGCGGCCGCATCCTGGTGCGCGGCGAGCCCGGCTGGGACATCATCGAGGAGCTGGCGCCGCTGCCGGGCGAACCCATCATCGACAAGCCCGGCAAGGGTTCGTTCTGCGCCACCGACCTCGAATTGATCCTGCGCGTGCGCGGCATCGAGAATATCGTGCTGACCGGCATCACCACCGATGTCTGCGTCCACACCACCATGCGCGAGGCCAACGACCGCGGCTTCGAATGCGTGCTGCTGCACGATTGCTGCGGCGCGACCGACAAGAGCAACCACGAGCACGCACTGAAGATGATCAAGATGCAGGGCGGCGTGTTCGGCGCGGTCTCGACCTCCGACGCCTTCATCGGAGCGATTTCGTGATCGTCGGCGAGCCTCTCCCGCCGTCAGGCGCCTTCGGCGTCAACGCCATCGCCATGACCATGCGCTTCGGCGACTTCCTGGCGCTAGACAATGTCGAGCTGAAGGTACGGCCGGGCTCGTTCCATGCGCTGCTCGGCGAGAACGGTGCCGGCAAGTCGACGCTGGTCAAATGCATCATGGGCTATTACCACGCGACCGAAGGCGACATCATCATCGGCGATCGCGAGCAGGCGATCGCCAATCCAAAGGACGCCCACGCGCTCGGCCTCGGCATGGTCTACCAGCACTTTACGCTGGTGCCGGCCATGACGGTCGCCGAGAACCTCGTACTTGCCCGCGACGACGTGCCGGTCGTGGTGGACTGGTCAAAGGAAATGAAGGAGCTCGAGTCCTTCCTGGCGCGGATGCCCTTCAAGGTACCGCTCAGCGCAAAGGTCTCAGACATCTCAGCCGGCGAACGGCAGAAGTGCGAGATCCTGAAGCAGCTCTATCTGAAGCGCCGTTTCCTGATCCTGGACGAACCGACCTCGGTGCTGACGCCGGCGGAGGCCGACGAGGTGCTCGGCATGCTCCGCGACATGGTCGTCAAAGGCGAGCTGACCATCCTGATGATCACGCACAAGTTCCGCGAGGTCATGGCCTTCGCCGATGACGTCACCATCCTGCGCCGCGGCAAGCTTGCGGGTGCCGGCAAGGTTTCCGAGCTGACGCCGGATGCGATGGCGCGCACCATGATCGGCGCCGAGGAGCTGACGGTGCAGCCGCCACGCACCGGTGAAGCCGGTCAGGCCAGGCTGGAGCTGGCAAAGGTCCGCGCGCTCGACGATGCCGGCGCGATCGCCGTGCACGACGTCTCGCTCACCGTGCGCGCCGGCGAGATCGTCGGCATCGCGGGTGTCTCCGGCAACGGCCAGCGCCAGCTCGTCGAGGTGCTGGCGGGCCAGCGCGAATCCGAGAGCGGCGAAATCCGCGTCGCCGGCGATGCCTATTGCGCCAGCCGCGAGGAGATGCGTCGCCACAAGATGTCGCTCCTGCCCGAGGAACCGCTGAAGAACGCCTGTGTCGGCGGCATGAGCGTTGCCGACAACATTGCCTTCCGCGAATTCGACCGCGCGCCTTTCGCCAGCGGCGGCTGGTGGCTCAACCGCGGCGCCTTCCGCGATGATGCGAAGAAGAAGATCGGGCAGTACAAGATCAAAACCCGCACGCCGGATACGCCGATCTCGGCGCTCTCGGGCGGCAACGTGCAGCGCGCGGTGCTCGCACGTGAGCTCGGCGGTGACGTCGAGGTGCTGATCGCGGCCAATCCCTGCTTCGGGCTCGACTTCGCGGCAGTGGCGCAGATCCACGCCGAGATCATGGCCGCGCGCAACCGCGGCGCCGCCGTGCTGCTGGTCAGCGAAGACCTCGACGAATTGCTCGAACTCTCCGATCGGCTGGTGGTGATGTTCCACGGCGAATTCGTGTATGAAGCACGAACCAGCGAGGCCGATCTCACCGTGGTCGGCCGGCACATGGCGGGCCACTAACGAATCGTTTGAGCATGATCTTTTCGGAGAACCGCTGCACACTTTTCCGGATCATGGTCCAGGAGCAACGATGAACGGCGCATCCGAACGCGACGAACACTTTCTGCGCCTCTCCTTCGCGGTCGCCCGCCGTTCTCTCACCCACGGCAACCACCCCTTCGGCTGCATCGTCGTCGATGCGGGTGGCCGGGTGCTGATAGAGACCGAGAACGGCTACATGCCGGATCATGACGGCACCGCGCATGCAGAACGCCTGGCGGCCACGCAGGCCTGCCGCACGCTGGACCGCGAGGTGCTGGCGAAGGCGACGCTCTATTCCTCCGCCGAGCCCTGCGCGATGTGCGCCGGCGCGATCTACTGGGCCGGCATCGGCCGCGTGGTCTACGGCCTCAGCGAACACCGCCTGCGCGGCGTCACCGGCAATCACCCGGAGAACCCGACCCTCGACCTGCCCTGCCGCGAGGTCTTTGCCAGCGGCCAGCGCCCGACGGAGGTTGTCGGCCCGCTGCTCGAGGAAGAGGCCGCAGCGCTGCACGACGGCGTGTGGACGAAGTAACTCGCCCCAAGAACTCAACTTCGTAGGGTGGGCAAAGCGAAGCGTGCCCACCATAGCCAACCGTCTGGGAAAATGGTGGGCACGGCGCGTTGCGCCTTTGCCCACCCTACGCAAACGCCAATGGCGCCGCGCGGGACATGCGCGGCGCCATTCGAACTTGGAGACCGTCAGCCGATCAGAACTTCACAGTCACACCACCGTAAACCGTGGACTCGGTGCAGCTCTTGGTGCTCTGGCCGGTCGGGGCGATGGTGCAGACGCCAGCCATGGCGTTGTGGTCGAGGCCGAACTTGTTCTGCCAGTAGCGATAGGCAACCCAGAGGTCGACGAAGTGCGAGTACTTGTCACCCCAGACCGCCTTCGAGGCGTCGAAGGTCAGGCGGATCGGTTCGCTGTTCAGCTCGGTCTTGGACTTGGTGCTCAAGATGCCCACGCCCGAGAGTGCAGGCGTACCGTTCGAGTCACCCTTCGGCCCGTACCAGCCAGCGCGGCCGCTGATCGACCAGAACTGCATGTTCGGCGGCAGGAAGCCGAGGTCCATGTAGTAGTTGATTTCGACGGCCCAGGTCGGGTTGTAGCTGACGTTGCCGTCGGAGTTACAGGTCACGCCCGCAACGCCCGGCGCGAACAAGCCGCACTGGGTGAAGGCGTTGTGGTTCGAGAACTCCCAGTACATCAACGGAGCGACGTTGATATAGCCCTTGTAGGGAAGGTCGAAGGCGAACTGGAGACCGGCGACGACGTCGCGCTTGGCGGGCGCGAGGAAGTTGTTCTCGGTGTTGGCATCCATACCGACTTCGAACGAGATGTTGTGCAGCGGCCCCATGGTGAAGGCCTTGGTGTTGAAGATCTCGTTCCAGCCGAAGGTCGAGCGGAACAGGCCGTAAATCTCGGTTGCGCCCGCGCAGTCCGCGGCGCCGCCGGTGATGGTCACGCCCGGCGCGGAGCAAGGCGAGGCGGGATCATTATGACCCGACTTGAACATCGAGATGGTGAAGAAGTTGGTGCCGTAGGCCCACAGGTCGAAGTGGGTGAAGGAGTAGACCTGCTTGGCGGTGGTGCCGTTGATGCTGCCATCCGGGCGGACGCTCCACATGCCGGGGTCGGTGCCCTTCGGCATCCAGGAGAACGACACACGGTCGTCGATCACAAGGAAGAACGGGAGGTCAGGAGCCTTCTTGGCAGCCTTGACCGGCAAATCCGCTGCCTGCGCCAAGCCACCGGTGGCGAGCGTAGCAAGTGACAGCGCCGCGGCTGCAATTGCTTTGAAACGAAACGACATCCTGAATACCCCCAAGTTTGGACACGTAAAAATGAACGTCCCTTGGTGCGACACTTGCGCCGAACTCCCGGTGTGAGAAGCCTCAACTTTTTTCAAGGCGTGCCGCATGTTTCAGCAGCAAGCCGCACTTCACCGCGGAATTTTGAGGATTTCTGCGTCTCGCCCCAGTCGGCAAGCAGCAAAGCAAGCCTGGTTATTGCCAGACATTCCCGATTGATTTTGCTTGGCTTTCGCGCCGAGCGGAGAACGCGGACTCGATCGTCACTGAAGACGTCATCGCTGTCCGGAGATGCATACGAGCAGTGGCGCTGCTTTTGCTCAACTTCACGTCAACTCTGCATAGCGAGTTCCGATTTGGTTTGAACCGTCACAAATTTGCAACAGCCGTTGCTCGCAGGACGCGGCCACAACGACGGTCGAAAGGACGGTTGGAGACAATCGTCGCCCGACGAGAGCAGCGACTCGCAACGCCGGCGTACCTGCCGAAGCGTTGAGCAAGGGATGACGCTTTTTCACACCTTACGCGACGGTTCAAACTAGCCCACAATTAAGGCACTTCATCTCATGCAAGCGTATCCGCGAATGTTAGATCCGACGCCTAACGGCCTGCATTCCGGCGAGTCCCCGCTGCTTCAAACGCTCGGGCTCAGCAAACGCTATGGGGATTTCCTCGCTAACGATTCCATCGACATCGACATCTGGCCGAAGGAAATCCACGCCCTGCTCGGCGAAAACGGCGCCGGCAAGTCGACGCTGGTCAAGGCGATCTACGGACTGATCCAGCCCAGCGCCGGCGATATCCGCTGGCAGGGTGAGCCGATCGTGCTGTCAGGTCCGTCGGAAGCTCGCAGCCGCGGCATCGGCATGGTGTTCCAGCATTTCTCGCTGTTCGACAATCTCACCGTCGCCGAGAATGTCGCGCTCGGCCTCGACGGCAAGGAATCGTTCAAGGACATGTCGGCCCGGCTGGAGCAGGTGTCGAAGACCTACGGTCTTCCGCTCGATCCCAGACGTGAGGTCTGGCAATTGTCGGTCGGTGAGCGCCAGCGCATCGAGATCGTCCGCGCGCTGATGCAGGACCCGAAATTCCTGATCCTGGACGAGCCCACCGCCGTCCTGACACCGCAGGAAGCCGACCAGCTCTTCATCGTGCTGGAGCGGCTCAAGGCCGAAGGCCGGGCCATTCTCTACATCAGCCACAAGCTCGAGGAGGTGAAACGCCTCTGCGACACCGCCACAATTCTGCGCGGTGGCAAGAAAGTCGACACCTGCAATCCCCGGCTCGAGACCGCTGCCTCGCTCGCGCGCATGATGGTCGGCGGCGAGATCAAGGAAGTGAAAGCTGCCGCCGGCAGGCAGACCACGATACCGCGACTGGTCGTCAACGATCTCTCGCTCGCACCGGACGAGGCGCACGGCGTGCGGCTCGAGCATATCTCGTTCGAGCTGAAGGGCGGCGAGATCCTGGGTATCGCTGGCGTTGCCGGCAACGGCCAGGACGAGCTGTTCGCCGCGCTGTCTGGCGAGCGGCTCTCGAAAGACCCCGGCACGGTGGTGATCGAAGGCATCGCCGCCGGCCACCTCTCAATCACCAAGCGGCGCAAGCTCGGCGCTGCCTTCGTACCCGAAGAGCGGCTCGGCCACGGCACAGCGCCACGCATGAGGCTGTCGGAGAACGCGCTGCTCACGGGACACGCCGCCAGCGGCATGGTCCATCGCGGCTTCATCGACACCGCGGCCACGTTGAAGACCGTCGACCGCGCCACCGAAACATTCGACGTCCGCAAGGCCAAGCGCGATCCGGAAGCGGCAAGCCTTTCCGGCGGCAATCTGCAAAAATTCATCGTCGGCCGCGAGATCCTGCGCAACCCGGCCGTGCTGGTGGTGAGCCAGCCGACCTGGGGCGTCGACGCCGGCGCTGCTGCCGTCATCCGCCAGGCGCTGCTCGATCTGGCAACCGCGGGCGCGGCCGTGCTCGTCACCAGCCAGGATCTCGACGAGCTCGCCGAAATCGCCGACCGCATCGCCGTGATGTTCCACGGCCATTTGTCCGAGCCGCTCGCCACGCGCGATGCAACACGTGAAAAGCTCGGCCTGTTGATGGGCGGCAGCAGCCTGGAGCCGAAGGAGGCCGCGCATGCAGTTGGTGCTTGAGAAGCGCGCCGAGCGCTCCAACACGATCGCGCTGGTCTCGCCGCTGATCGCGATCGGCTTGACGATCGTCACCATGACGATCCTGTTCGCGATCCTCGGCAAGAATCCGCTGCTCGCGCTGCAAGCCTATTTCATCGCACCGCTCACCGACAGCTATTCGCTCCAGGAGATCGCGGTCAAGGCGACGCCGCTGGTGATGATCGCGATCGGGCTGTCGCTTTGCTATCTCGCCAACGCCTGGAACATCGGCGCCGAGGGACAATTCCTAATCGGTGCGGTCGCCGGAAGCTGGATCGCGGTGAAGACGCAAGGCACCGATGCCGGTGCCTGGGTGCTGCCGGCGATGTTCGTGCTCGCGGCAGCCGCAGGCGCGCTCTATGCGCTGATCCCGGCGATCTGCAAGGTGAAGTTCGGCGCCAGCGAAATCCTGACCAGCCTGATGCTGGTCTATGTCGCCGACCTCTTCCTCGATTATCTCGTGCGCGGGCCTTGGCGCGATCCGAACGGCTTCAACTTCCCGACCACGGCCGAGTTCGATCCGGTGGCAACGGTCCCTCTTCTGATCGAAGGCGGCCGGCTCCATCTCGGCTCAATCATCGTGCTGCTGGTCGTCGCGGCGGCAGCGATCCTACTCGGGCGAACCATCAAGGGATTTGAAATCCGCGTGGTCGGTGCCGCACCGCGCGCGGCGCGGTTCGGCGGTTTCAATTCCAACCAGTTGATCCTCCTGACCTTCGCGATCTCGGGCGCGCTCGCGGGTCTTGCCGGCATCATCGAGGTCGCTGGTCCCGTCGGACACCTCCAGCCCGGCATCTCGCCCGGCTACGGTTTTACCGCGATCATCGTCGCCTTCCTCGGCCGGTTGAACCCGATTGGAATATTAATTGCAGGCCTTTTTCTCGCATTGACCTTTATCGGCGGCGAACAGGCGCAGATCGCAATGAAGATCCCGTTGGACGTCACCAAGGTCTTCCAGGGCATTCTGCTGTTCTACGTGCTCGCCTGCGATTCCCTCATCCTCTACCGCTTCAAGCTGGTGTTCCCGAACCGTCAGGTGGCCCGTGGAACTGGTTGAAGCCATCATCCTGTCGGTGCTTGCCGCATCGACGCCGCTCTTGATTGCGGCGACCGGCGAGCTCGTGACCGAGCGCTCCGGCGTGCTCAATCTCGGCGTCGAGGGCATGATGATTGTCGGCGCGGCCTGCGGTTTTGGCGGCGCGTGGCTAACCGGCTCGATCTTCATCGGCGCGCTGTTCGGCATCGTCGCGGGAACACTGATGTCGTTGGTCTTCGCGCTGATGGCACTCGGGCTCGCCGTCAATCAGGTCGCGACGGGCCTAGCGCTAACCATTCTCGGCGTCGGTCTCTCCGGCCTGATCGGCGCACGCTTCGTCGGCGAGCGCATCACGCCGGCGGCGCATCTCCATATTCCCGGCCTCACCGACATCCCGCTGATCGGGCGCATCCTGTTCGGCGAGGACGCCTTCGTCTACTTCTCGCTGGCGCTGATCATCGGCGTCTGGTGGTTCCTTTATCGCACGCGTGCGGGACTAATCCTGCGCGCGTGCGGTGACAATCATGTCTCCGCGCATGCGCTCGGCTATCCCGTGCTGAAGATCAGGATGCTCGCCGTGATGTTCGGCGGCGCCTGCGCCGGGCTTGCCGGCGCTTATCTGCCGCTCGCCTATACGCCGTTCTTCATTCCCGGCATGACCGCGGGCCGCGGTTGGATCGCACTGGCGCTCGTCGTTTTCGCGTCGTGGCGGCCGGGCCGGCTGGTGATCGGCGCTTACCTGTTCGGCGCGGTGACGATCCTGCAATTGCACGCGCAGGGCTGGGGCGTCGGCATTCCCTCGCAGTTCATGTCGGCGCTGCCTTATCTCGCGACTGTCATCGTTCTGGTCCTGCTCTCCCGTGCGCGCACCGGCGGCTCGACTGCGCCGGCCGCACTCGGCACCGTATTCGTGCCTGACCGTTAAAGTTTTCATTTCCGCGGCGTGCGCGATGGGGCGCGCATGTTGCGGATCGTAGCTATCCCCGACTGTTTGGAGATTGATGATGAGGAAAACACTTCTTGCGCTGGCTGCCGGGCTTTTGCTTGCCGGGAGCGTCAGTGCAGCCTCCGCCGCCGACAAGCTGAAGGTCGGCTTCATTTACCTTGGCCCGGTCGGCGATCTCGGCTGGACCTATCAGCACGAGCTCGCCCGACAGGCGCTGGTGAAGGAGCTCGGCGACAAGATCGAGACCACCTTTCTCGAGAACGTGCCCGAGGGTCCCGACGCCGAGCGCTCCATCGAGCAGCTCGTCCGTGCCGGCAACAAGCTGATCTTCACGACGTCATTCGGCTACATGGATCCGACGCTGAAGGTCGCCAAGAAATATCCGAACGTGCATTTCGAGCACGCCACCGGCTACAAGCGCGACAAGAACATGTCGACCTATTCGGCCAAATGGTACCAGGGCCGCTACATCCAGGGCCTGATCGCGGCCAAGATGTCGAAGTCCGGCGTGCTCGGCTATATCGGCTCGTTCCCGATTCCCGAGGTCGTCTCCGGCATCAACGCGACGATCCTAGCGGCGCAGACCATCAACCCGAACATCAAGGTCAAGATCATCTGGGCCAACACCTGGTTCGACCCGGGCAAGGAAGCCGACGCGGCGAAGGCGCTGATCGATCAGGGCGCCGACGTCATCATGCAGCACACGGATTCGCCGGCGGCAATGCAGATCGCCAGCGAACGCGGCAAGTTCGCCTTCGGCCAGGACTCCGAGATGATCAAATTCGGGCCGAAGACCCAGCTGACTTCGATCCTCGACACCTGGGCGCCCTACTACATCGCCCGCGTCAAGGCCGAGCTCGACGGCAGCTGGAAGTCGGAGGACAGCTGGGGCGGCCTCGACAGCCACATGTTCGCGATGGCGCCGTATACCAACATGCCTGACGACGTGAAGAAAATCGCCGAGGATGCCCAGGCGGCGATCACCGCCGGCAAGCTGCATCCGTTCAAGTGCCCGGTCATTGGGCAGGACGGCAAGGAAATCGAGTGCAAGGGCGGCGCCAATCTTGCCGACGGCCAGATCCTCGGCATGAATTTCTACGTCAAGGGCATCGACGACAAGCTGCCGGGCAAGTAGCACGCTTCTTGCTTTACTAAAATCACCTGCTCCTCCCGGAGGAGGTTCGGAGGGGGTGGCCAGAAGCACCCGGCACTTGTGGTCGCCCCCTCTTTCTATTCTGCCTGGATTATCCCGCCTGCATGGCCCGCGCCGCGGAACTGTGACGCCGGATGAGGTCCGGGACGTCCAGCCCCGGAATCGCGCCGTCGACCACGGCCCATTTCCCCGCCACCATCACCCGATCGGCCCGATGCGCCCCGCACAGCACCAATGCGGCCAGCGGATCGCCATGGCCAGAGAAACGCAGTTCGTCGAGCTTGAACAGCGCAAGGTCGGCGGCCTTGCCGACGGCGATCTCGCCGAGTTCCGGCCGGCCGGCACAGGCCGCCGATCCCTTGGTCGCCCAGCGCAACGCGTCCTTGTGGCTGACCTTCGTCACCCCGTAGCGCGCTCGTTGCAGCAGAAAGGCGGCCCGCACCTCCTGCATCAGGTTCGATCCGTCGTTCGAGGCTGAGCCGTCCACGCCGATGCCGATCCCGACACCGGCCTCTTCCATCTCGCACACCGGGCAGCAGCCGGACGCCAGGAGCTGATTGCTACAGGCGCAATGGCTGATAGTGGTCTTGGCCTTGCCGAGCCGCTTCATCTCGTCGGCGTTGAAGAAAATGCCGTGGGCTAGCCAGGTCCGTGCGTTGAGCCAACCGCATTGCTCGAGATAATCGAGCGGACGGCAGCCATACATCTGCTGGCAGAACTTGTTCTCATCCTCGGTCTCGGCGAGATGGGTGTGCAGCCGCACGTCGAGCTTGTCGGCAAGATCGGCCGTGGCGCGCATCAGGGACGTCGTCACCGAGAACGGCGAGCACGGCGCGAGCGCGATCTGCACCATCGCATCCGCGCCGCGCTGGTGATGTTTTGCGACCACGCGCGCGCTGTCGGCGAGAATCGTGTCCTCGTCCTGCACGACGCTGTCAGGCGGCAAGCCGCCGTCGCGCTGCGACAGGTTCATCGAGCCACGCGTCAGCAGCACCCGTACGCCGAGCCGTTTTGCGACCCCGACTTCGATATCGACGGACTCCTCGAGCCCTGCCGGGAATACGTAGTGATGATCCGTCGTCGTCGTGCAGCCCGAGAGCAGCAGCTCGGACATCGCTACGGTGACGCCGAGCTCAAGCGACTCCGGCGTCAGCTTCGCCCATATCGGATAGAGCGCCTGAAGCCAGGGAAACAGTTCGCGATCCATCGCCGCCGGCAGCGCCCGCGTCAGGGTCTGGTAGAAATGATGATGCGTGTTGATGAGGCCAGGCAGCACGACATGCTCGCCCGCGTCAAGCACCGCGGCATCCGCAGTCGCGGGCGTGCCGCCGGCGGGCACGAGCTCGATGATCCGACCGTCTTTCACTACGATTCCTCGCTCGGCACCGTCGGCGAGGATAGCCAGGGGATCCCTGATCCAGATCGGCTTTGCGTTGCTCATGAGCCTGCTTCTCCTCACATCCGCCGGCGACAGGCCTGCAAGGCAGGGGCCAGCCCGAGCGCGCGATTGCTGCGACTTGTTGTTGCCACTTGGCGCTGGTCTTGCAAGACTTTCCCGCAGAGAAAATCACTCGGTGCAAGCGTTTACCCAGCCATGGACTTGAATACCATCACAGCGGTGGCCCATCCACAAACGCGCTCCCAACTGCCCGTTTGGACGTCAGGCGATGCTTGGCTCGCAGGCGGCACCTGGCTGTTCTCGGAGCCGCAAGTTCACCTGACCAGGCTCATCGATCTCACCGATCTGAAATGGCCGGCGCTGACGATCACGGACACCCATCTTATCATTGCCGCCACCTGCACGATCTCACAACTCGATGCGCTCGCCTGCCCGGCCGACTGGCTCGCCGCACCGCTGATCGGTCAGTGCTGCCGCGCCTTCCTCGCTTCCTTCAAGATCTGGAAGACGGCAACGGTGGGTGGCAATCTCTGCATGTCGCTGCCGGCGGGACCGATGATCTCGCTCACGTCAGCGCTCGACGGCGTCTGCACCATCTGGAAGGTAACCGGCAGCGAGCAGAAGATTCCCGTCGTCGACTTCGTCACCGGTAACCAACGCAACCGCCTGACTTCAGGCGACCTGCTGCGGCAGATCGATATTCCGATTGCGTCGTTGAAGCGACGCTCGGCGTTTCGCCAGATCTCGCTCGCGCCAGTCGGCCGCTCGGCGGCACTTCTGATCGGCAGCCTCGATGCCGATGGTGCGCTGACGCTGACGGTCACCGCTTCGACGGTGCGCCCGATCCGACTGTTGTTCCCAAAAGCGCCCGACGCGAGCACGCTTCGCGCGGCGATCTTGGAGCAGATCACCGACAACCTGTACCATACCGACATCCACGGCAAGCCACTCTGGCGCAAGCACATGACGCTGCGGCTCGCCGAGGAGATCCGCGGCGAATTGCTGGACACGGCGCGACCATGAGCCTCGAGATCAACGGTACGATTTTTCCGCAAGAGCCGCGCGCAGGCCAATGCCTGCGCACGTTCCTGCGCGAGCTCGGCCATTTCGGCGTGAAGAAAGGCTGCGACGCCGGCGATTGCGGCGCCTGCACGGTGCTGCTCGACGGCGAGCCGGTGCACAGCTGCCTGATCCCGGCCTTCCGCGCCGAAGGTCGCGCCGTCATCACGATCGAGGGGCTTGGAGGCGACAACGGCGCGCATCCGATGCAGCAAGCCTTCCTCGACGCACAGGGGTTCCAGTGCGGCTTCTGCACCGCCGGCATGATCCTCACCTGCGCCTCGCTCAACCAGGCACAACGCACCGATCTTGGCGGGGCGCTGAAGGGCAACATCTGCCGCTGTACCGGCTATCGTGCGATCGAGGACGCGATCCTCGGCAAGACCAATGTCGAGGAGAGCGTCGAGGCCGGCGCAGCGTTCGGCCGCAGTTTGCCGGCGCCCGCAGGTCCGGACGTCGTGAGCGGCAAGGCGCGCTACACGTTCGATACTGCCATCGATCGCTTGCTGCACATCAAGCTGCTCCGTTCGCCGCATGCGCACGCAAAGATCGTCGCGATCGACAAGTCGGCGGCGCTGACCGTTCCCGGCGTGCATGCGGTACTGACGCATGATGATGCACCATCAATGCTGATCTCGACCGCGCGGCACGAGAAGGACTGGATGGACCCGGAGGACACCCGCATCCTCGACGACGTCGTCCGCTTCATCGGACAGAAGGTCGCCGCCGTCGTCGCCGAGAGCGAAGCCGCAGCCGAGGAAGCGTGCCGGCGACTGAAGGTTGCGTACGAAATCCTGCCCGCACTGGTCGACCCCGAGCAGGCGATGGCGCCGGGCGCGCCGATCATTCATCCCGACCGAACCACCGAAAATCGTGTCGCCGACGCCCAGCGCAACCTCGTCGCAGAGACGCATGGCGAGTTCGGCGATGTCGCGTCGGCGCTCGCCACATCCGCCGTCAGCTACGAGGCGACCTTCCACAGCCACCGCGTGCAGCATGCTGCACTGGAGACCCATGGCGGCCTCGCCTGGCTCGATGACGCCGGCGTGCTCAACGTCCGCTGCTCGACGCAAGTACCGTTCCTGACCCGTCGTGCGCTATCCGACATCTTCAAGCTCCCCATGGACAAAGTCCGCGTGTTCTGCGAGCGCGTCGGCGGCGGCTTTGGCGGCAAGCAGGAGATGTTCGTCGAAGACATCCTGGCGCTCGCCGCGCTAAAGACCGGCCGCCCCGTCAAGCTCGAGCTCACCCGCGAGGAGCAGTTCATCGCGACCTCGACGCGCCATCCGATGCGGGTTCACATCAAGGCCGGCGCCGATGCGGACGGCAAGCTCACCGCACTCCAACTTGAAGTGCTCTCCAACACCGGCGCTTACGGCAATCACGCCGGCCCCGTGATGTTCCACTCGCTGTCCGAGTCCATCGCCGTCTATAACTGCCCGAACAAAAAGGTGGACGGCTTTGCCGTCTATACCAACACGGTGCCATCAGGTGCATTTCGCGGCTACGGCCTGCCGCAGACGCTGATCGCGGTGGAGGCCGCGATCGACGAGCTCGCCAGGCAGCTCGGTATCAGCCCCTACGACATGCGCCGCCGCAACATCGTCAAGCCCGGCGATCCCATGCTGTCGCCGCCGCCGTCCGAATTTCACGACGTGCTTTATGGCTCCTACGGCCTCGATCAGTGCCTCGATCTCGTCGAGCGCGCGATGCAGGCCGACACGCCGCAGCCCGATCTGTCGCCGGAATGGCTGATCGGCGATGGCGTGGCGCTCACGATGATCGATACGGTGCCGCCGGCCGGCCACATCGCGGATGCGATGATTGCGCTCAACGACGACGGCGGCTTCGATCTCACGGTCGGCACCGCCGAATTCGGCAACGGGACCAGCACCGTGCATCGGCAAATCGCGGCAACGACGCTTGCGACCACCGTCGACAGGATTCGCCTGCGCCAGTCCGACACCGCCCATGGTGGCCACGACACCGGCGCCTATGGCAGCGCGGGCACTTTTGTGGCCGGTAAGGCGACGCACGCGGCGGCGATGCAGCTTGCGACCGAGCTGAAGGCGGCAGCCGCGGGCGCCTGGCTGTGCGATGTTGCGACTTGCATGCTCGAAGAGGCCTCCGTCGTGAGCGGCGTGCGACGGATGTCCTTTGCGGAGTTGGCAAAGCTTGCGCGCGAACGCGGCCAGCCACTCGCGGCGAAAGGCAATTCCGACGGCACGCCGCGCTCGGTCGGCTTCAACGTCCAGGGCTTTCGCGTTGCCGTGAACAAGGGCACCGGTGAGCTCAAGATTCTCAAGAGCGTGCAGGCCGCCGACGCAGGCGTCGTCGCCAATCCCATGCAGTGCCGTGGCCAGGTCGAAGGCGGCGTGGCGCAGGCGCTTGGCGCCGCACTCTATGAGGAGATGGTGATCGATGGGACTGGCCGCGTCACCAACCCAAAGTTTCGCGACTACCACCTGCCTTCCTTCGCCGACGTGCCGCGCACCGAAGTCCTCTTCGCCGAAACGTCCGATGCGATCGGGCCGCTCGGCGCGAAGTCGATGAGCGAGAGCCCGTACAACCCGGTCACCGCCGCGCTCGCCAACGCGATTACGGACGCCACCGGCATCCGTTTCACCGCACCGCCCTTCAAGCCGGACCGGCTGTTTCCGGCCCTGCACGACAAATTTGGTGCTTAGCTGCCGCGATAGGTCGAATAGCTCCAGGGCGTGACCAATAGCGGCACGTGGTAGTGGCTCTCCGCCTCGCTGATCGCGAAGCGCAGCGGGATTTCGTCGAGGAACGGCGGATCTGACAGCGGCACGTTGCGCTCGGCGTAATATTTGGCGACGCTGAAGCGGAGCTCGTAGCGGCCGATCGGCAGCGGACGGCCGCCGATCAGCGGCTGGTCAGTGCGGCCGTCAGCGTTGGTAACGGTGCGCGCGATGATGCGGTTCTCGCCGAGACTCGCGAGCTCGATCAATTCGACCGCGATGCCCGGCGCGGGCTTGCCCGCGTGATTATCGAGCACATGGGTCGAGAGCCGGCCGTGCACCTTGAGCTTGTCATCCGCGATGACGAGCTGGTCGAGCCGCAGAGCGGCGATACGAGAGATTTCCTCGAGCGCGCGGCGGGTCTCGGTCTTAGCGATGTTCTGTAGCCGCGCCTCGAAGTCCCGCAGGATGGAATCCTTGGTGTGCCGGCGCGCGCAGACGATATACGGGATGCCAAATTTTTTGCGATAGGCATTGTTCGCCCGCTCGAAGGCCGCATATTCGGTGTCCGACAGACGATCGAGACCAGCGCTGTTCTGCTCGGCACTCGAGTCAGGCGTGAGTCCCGCTGCGCGCTGGGTCTTGTTGGCGAGGTCGGGATGCGCGCGTATCAGCGCCAGTTGCACCTCGGGCTCAGCGCTCGCGATCGCCGCCTTGATCGCGTCGAGCAGTGGATTGATGCCGGCAAACGGACGGCGCGCCGCAGCTTCCTGGGCAATCCAAGGCGAATATTCGACCACGTTTTCAAGTACGGCGACGAAATCGTCAAAGCTCGCAGCATTGAGATCAGACAAGGCGATCTGTGACATTGCTTCCCTATTCGATCTCGAAAGCGTTGCCGGCAAGACCCGCATGCTTGTCGTGCCAATGCTGCGCGATGTGGAGCCGCGTCGGCACCCAGACACGCTCGTGCTTGCCGATATAGTCCAGGAAGCGGATCAGCCCCGCCGCGCGGCCGGGCCGGCCGGCGAGACGGCAGTGCAGGCCCACCGACATCATCTTTGGCGCGCTCTCGCCTTCGGCATAGAGCACGTCGAAAGCGTCCTTCAGATAGGTGAAGAACTGCTCGCCCTCCGCAAAGCCCTGCGGATTGATGAAGCGCATGTCGTTGGCATCAAGCGTATAGGGAATAATGAGTTGCTTGCCCTTGGCACCCTTGACCCAATAGGGCAGATCGTCCGCATAGGAATCGCAGAGATAGAGGAAGCCACCTTCCTCCGTCAACAGACGGTTGGTGTTGATCGAGTTGCGTCCGGTGTACCAGCCGAGCGGCCGCGCGCCGGTCGCCTCGGTGTGGACACGGATCGCCTCAGTGATCTCGTCGCGCTCCTGCGCCTCGGACATGTCCTTGTGCTCGATCCATTTCAGGCTGTGGCTCGCAATGTCCCAGCCCGCCTCCTTCATCGCCGCGACGATTTCCGGATTGCGCTTCAGCGCGGTGGCGACGCCGAACACGGTGGTCGGCCACTTCCGTTCGTTGAACATCCGCCACAGCCGCCAGAAGCCGGCGCGCGAGCCATATTCGAACATCGATTCGATATTGGCATGGCGCTGGCCCGGCCAGGGCTGCGCGCCGAGCACGTCGGACAGGAACGCCTCCGACGCGCGGTCGCCGTGCAAAATGTTGTTCTCGCCGCCCTCTTCGAAATTGACGACGAACTGCACCGCGACCCGCGCGTTGCCCGGCCATTGCGGATGGGGCGGGTTGCGGCCGTAGCCGCGAAGATCGCGCGGGTAGCGGGCGTCCGCCAACTCAGACTTCCTCGAAGCGGATCGGAAGCGCGCCCTTCCATAGCACGCTCTTGCCCAGCGTCGCGAGATTCTCCAGCCCCGAGGTCACGGTGATGAAGTGATTGCCGGCGAGCTGGCCCATCTTGCTCGCGAAGCTCACGCCGCCATAGGCCATCAGGATCTCGGTCTCACTGATCCCGCCGGGATAAAGGATGATCTGGCCGGGCGCGGGATAGCTCGTGTGGTTCTCGTAGCCGACGCCGAAGTCGAGATCGCCGAGCGGCATCCACACCGCCTCGCCGCTCCAGCGCACATGGATGATGTGGCTCTCGAACGGCAACGCTTTGCGGAACGCAGCGACGGTCTTGGGTGCCAGCTGCTCCTCGAAGCGAGCATCGAAGGTGTAATCGCCGGTGCGGATAACGAGTTTGCTCATCTCATCTCTCTGGATCGGGGGCGGTGGCCCCACGGGGAACTTTCAAGCAAAGAGCATTCCAGAGGACTTCGCGCAAGGGGCGCGGCCCGTCACCTGCGGTCGTAGGACCAGCCGAGAATGCCGCTCCGCCGCACCTCCGGCTCCGGCTCGGCGGCGGGCACGGGCGCCTCCTTCAGTTCCGCCTGCGGTGGGGGCGCGGGCGGCGCCGGCAGGTTCTCGCATTTCATGGAATAGACCAGCTTGCCATCCGCGGTGCGTCCGATCGGCGCGCAGGGGTCCAGATGCGCCGCCGAGGTTTTGGGAGCCAACTTGACTTGCGCCGCGGCCGGTGAGGCAATCAGGAGAAGGATCAGCAGATATTTCGACATCGTTGTCGCTCAAAATCTCAATTCACCCCATTCAACCGGATTGCGGGGGGCAAGTCCATCGGCCCCAAAGGGCCAATTGCCGAATATTTAGCCGAGACCAAAAAACTTGCTCGCCCCAACGTGATGGCAGCGCTGCTGATCGTGATCCGGGCGCTGCTGATATTCGGTAGGGCGTGTCGCCATGTCAGCCGCGACGACGAACACATTTCTCACAACCGGGACGTCGTCACGGGAGAAACAAAAATGCAAAAGACCTTCACCATTCTCGGCGCCGCGCTGATTGCCGCCGTCACCATCCAGGCCGCAGCAGCGAGCGACCGCCACCACACCCGCAAGGCGCAGCCTGCCCCCATCAGCCAATCGGTGCGCGACTCCAACGCCGCCGTCTGGCCGTCGCAACCGACCGAGCCGGACTATTCGCGCTACATGAACGGCGCGCTGTCGGCGCCGGCGGGACGTTGAGGTGAAATTGGGAATGTTGCGGGCCTAGCTTCGCGACACGACTGCGAAGCGGCAAACTAAAACGGGTGGGTTCGCTTTCGCGAACTCACCCCTGGCAATACCTGAGAAGCTGTCCGGCCCGACGGCCGCATCCGAACTCAACGGTCGAAATTGCCGCAGACGGCCGAGGGGCCTCCGCCGGCACAATAGCCCCCAGGGATGTAAGGGCCCGAAGGACGGTTCGGCCCCCGGTAATAGTTGGAACCGCCGTAATTGGCTGGACCACCGTAATAGCCTGGGCCCCGATCGTAATAATAACGATCCTCGTAATAATCGCGGCGCCGGCTCTCAGCGATCGCACCTCCGATGATGCCAGCCGCCGCACCCATGACGGCAAGAGCCGCGGCGTTTGATCCGCGACGATTGTAGCGGCGCTTGGCGGCGCTGAAATCGGTGGCATCGCGCGATGCAGCCGGGCTTGCCGCTGCGGACTTGGTTGCCGGAGCGGTCGACGCTGCAGCCGAAGGCGATGCGGAAGCCGCAACCAGGGCGAAGCTAGCGAATGCGGCCAGCAAGGTGGTGGAATTGGCGGGTCGATCGCTCATATCAACGTCCTCTGTTCTCGCCGAAGCGACATGTGCAAACAATACATAATGCGCAAACCACTGAAATGCTTGCATGATCGCGGCAATCTGCCGCGCTTTGAACGATTGTAAACCCAACATCCAGATCGAGCTTGATCCATTCAACCTGAGCGGTTAGTGAACGGCCGCGCCGTTTTTCGGTCGCCGTAAGCGTTTCACGTGAACCAACGCATCAACCGACGTCGTCGGGATCGATGCCAATTTCAGGGTTCAACGTGACTGACGCGTCTTTTTCCTTAAGAGAAATCAAATGAATGCGGTTCGCAAACTGCCGGCGCGCTATGCGCCGATCGTGATGCCATTGGTGCTGTCCATCCTCATGACAGCCGTGGTGTCGGTTATTTCAACACTCAAAAGCCTCGGCGCAACGCCGGCGTTTCTAGCGACATGGCCGGGCGCCTGGGCGCTCTCATGGCTCGTTGCTTTTCCAACTCTGCTCGTGGTGCTGCCGATGGTCCGCCGAATCGTCGCCTGCCTCGTCGCAGTCCCTCCTCAACCAGGCCGATAGCCGGCGCGGACGGCGGTGCAAAGAGCCCGCCGTCCCGCTTCCAGATTGCCCAACACCTTGGATCAAACTTCCACACTTCCATCTGCACCCGTCGCGTTGTTGCGACATCCACCGCTACTGCTCTACATTGCTTCGCGAACCCTGTCGGAGTTCTCCTATCAGGTCGCGACCGTCGCGGTGGGCTGGCAGATCTATGCGCTGACCGGCAGCGCGTTCTATCTCGGCCTTGCGGGCCTGGTGCAGTTCATTCCGAGCGCACTGCTCGTCTTCGTCGCCGGCCACGCCGCCGACCGCTACGACCGTCGGCGCATCGTCCAGCTCTGCGAACTCGTGCAAGGCCTCGCCGCCGGTTATCTCGGCGCGCGGATGCTGGCCGGGACGCTCACCGTGGCGGAGATCTTCGCCGTGCTCGCGATCTTTGGCCTCGCCGGCGCATTCGAAAGCCCGGCCTCGTCCGCGCTGCTGCCGGCGGTCGCGCCGGACGGCATGCTGCAACGAGCGACGGCGCTTGCGACCGGCGCCTGGCAGGTCGCGACCATCGGCGGCCCTGCCGTCGGCGGGCTCGCTTACGCACTGTCACCAAGTGCGCCATTCGTGCTGATGGCGGTGCTATCGCTGATCGCGTGCGGCCTCAGCGGCCTGATCCGGGTCGCGCGCGTTGCGGCCTCCGAGCACGAGGGTCTCAACGGCCTGTTCGCCGGCCTGCACTTCGTCCGCAGCAATCCCGCGATCCTCGGCACGATCTCGCTCGACCTGTTCGCGGTCCTGCTCGGCGGCGCCACCGCGCTGCTGCCGATCTATGCCAAGGACATCCTGCAGGCTGGTCCCTGGGCGCTCGGCGTGATGCGCGCGGCGCCCGCGGTCGGCGCGCTGTGCATGACCGCGATCATCGCACGCCATCCCATCGCGCGCCGTGCGGGCTTGCGGATGTTTCAGGCTGTCATCGCCTTCGGGCTCGCAACCATCGTGTTCGCGCTGTCGCGGAACATCTGGCTCTCGGTCATCGCGCTCGCCGCGATGGGTGCGGCCGACACGATCAGCGTCGTCGTCCGCGTCGCGCTGGTGCAGCTTGCGACGCCGGATGCGATGCGCGGCCGCGTCGGTGCCGTCAACTTCCTCTTCATCAACGCCTCCAACCAGCTCGGCGAGTTCGAGAGCGGCATGGCGGCAGCCCTGCTCGGCGCGATGCCGGCAGCCGCGCTCGGCGGCCTCGGCACCATCGCGATCGCGCTGCTGTGGATGAAGCTGTTTCCCGTGCTGCGCGAGGTGGACCAGCTCGAATAAACCACCGGACCTCTAGGCCCTGTAACTCCAATACTTTCGGAGTGCGTCACCTGCGGCCTGGAGGTCGAAGCGCTGGTCCGGCCCAAGTTGCTGCGCGATCAAATTGAACATGTCGTTCAGGATCGAGCGCTTCTCGCCGAAATAGGAATGGTGCAGGCCGATCAGGCTGGTGTCGACCAGCGACGCATCGATCGTATCGATGCCGTCGACGACCGTCAGTGCCTCACCGGCCTCTCCCGCCCTTGGATAGCCGTGCACGAATTTCGAGGCCAGCAGCGCGACGTCGCGTGACGAGGCATAGAGCGTGACGCGCGCGGCACAGCCCTTGAATTTCGCGGCGAGCTGGACGAAGCGATCGCGATCGATGTCAGGCGCGGCAAAAATGACCTGACCGAGTTTTGCGGCACTGGCCGATAGCTGCCAGGACGTAACGCGCTCAAGCGTGTTGATCACCGCGCGGTTGCCCATGCTGTGGGCGATGATGTGAACCTTGCCGGCACCGATCTCGTTGAGCGCGAGTTGGAGAAACGCCTCGAAATGATCGCGCGACCAATCAATCGTGCTCTCGTCCACGGTGTACTTCTTCGTGTCACCCGCCGACGCCCAGCTATACAGCAGCGTCCTGCCGGCGAATTTCAAATCCACTGAAAGCTGCCCGGCCCGCCGCGCCGCATCCTCGAACGTCACGTTGTAGCCGTGCACGAAGATCAGGACGTCGCGCTGGTCCGCCGCCGCAAGCGAGTCCTTCAGGCTCGTGACGAAGACGTCCCGGCCAAGCGCCCCGACGCTTTTGAGGATCACATGCTTTTGCGGATTGGCCGAGAGTTCGAAGTGCCACCAGCTTGGAGCGGTCAGCGCGCCGAGCTCGCGGCCGCGCGTTGGCACGCTGACCTCCGCGATCCCGAATGCAAGCGTGCCGCGCGCGCCGCCAAAATAGTTCGCCGGCGTGTCGTCACCCCGAGCGCGGTCGGTGCCGTAGAAGACGGGGATGGTGACAACACCGGTCGCCTCATCCGTGCTCGGCCGGACGATGTCGGGGACCACAAGCGGCGAAACCCGGCCGCGCCGGGTCACAGTCTCCTTGACGACAGTGGGCGCTGACTTTGCCATGGCCTGCTCGACGAGTTCCATGGCCGGCGCCTCCGCGAGCAGCCGCACGACCAACAGGTCGAGCGCCTGGCGAAGCTGATCCGGATCATCGCCACGACCCGCACGAGCGGCCAGCTCCAGCAATTCGTCGCCGTAAGGGGGCCATTTATCGCCCAGCCGATCCTTCAACCGGGGCCCGAGTTCGAGCAAGGCAAGCAACAGGCGAAGCGTGTCCGACATCGCACGTCCCTCGTCGCTGAATGCGGCCAGGCGGCAGCCTGATCGTCCGCCCCTAGCCTAGAGGTTGTGAACGATCTGGCAAGTCCGCTGCACGTGCCAGCGTCAACTTGCCCGGGGCGCGATCCCTACGACAGCGCGCCCAGCACGCCGCGCGTGGCCTTGTCGATCTCCTCGACGTAGCGGCGGCGGGCGGTGGTCTCGGTCAGGAAGCCGACCACCTTGCGGCTGTCGGTGGAATCGACCACCGCCAGCATCTCGGCCTCCGCCTCATCGAACACCGCCATCGCCGACTTCACGTTCATTTCCGGGATCAGCACGATGTCGGTCAGGCGCGCGAGCTCGATGATCTGGATGTCGTCAGCGATGGTGTCGAGGTCGCTGGAGAACAGGTCGGGCAGCAGGACGAGGCCGACATATTCGTCCGCATTGTTGACGATAACGATGCCGGGCCGCGATCCCAGCGGAAACTCGCTCCGCACGGCGGCGATCGTCGTGGTCGACGGCACCTTGCCGACGTCGGAGCGCATCAGCCGCTCGACGGTGAGGTTGCGCAGCCAGCCGACGTCATTGGCGCTGCGGATGGTCTCGCCGCGCAGATGCAGACGCCAGGTCGAGAAGGAATGGCCGAACATGAAGCGGACGCAGATCGAGGTCACGATGCAGCCGGCGAGCACCACGGCGGTGACGTCGACATTGCGGGTCATCTCGAGCACGAGGAACGACATGGTCAAGGGACCGCCGACGATGGCGACACCGAGCGTCGCCATGCCGGTCAGCATCGCCACCAGCGGATCGATCACGAATTCCGGGCTGATGAGCAACAGCACCGCGGCAAAGAACTTTCCGATCAAGCTGCCGACGAACAGCGAGGCAAAGAACAATCCGCCGCGGAACCCGGACGCGAGCGAGATCAGGCAGGCCGTCACCTTCAGGGCGATGATCAGCGCGATCAGACCGATGGTCAGGTCGTGAAACAGATCGAGCACCATGGCGCCGTGGCCGGCCGCGAGCACCTGCGGTGTAACGATGGCAAAGCCGCCGACGATGAGGCCGCCGATCACCGGGCGCAGCCACACCGGCAGCCATTTGAACAGCCGCTCGAACATCGAGGACGAGCGCATCACCGCGATGCCGACGCCGCTGGTGACGAGCGCAAGCCCGATCAACGCCAGATATTGCTCGATGCCGACGGCGCTGACCTTGGGTATTTCGATGGAGTACGGCGCACCGCCGAGCCATTGCGCGGTCAGCGCGCCGGCGAGCGAGGCAGCCAGGATCGGCGCGGCGCTGCCGACCGAGTAGACGCCGACAATCAATTCACAGGCGTAGAACGCGCCGGTGATCGGCGCGCCGAACGCCGCCGCGATCGCAGCAGCAGCACCGCAGCCAACGATCAGCCGCTGGTCGTTGCGGCGGAGATTGAAGAACTTGCCGAACAGCGAGGCGATGCCCGAGCCGATCTGGGTATAGCCGGCCTCGAGGCCGACCGAGGCGCCGCAGCCGTTGGAGATCAACGTCTGGCTCGACACCACCACGCTGTCGCGCATCGACAAATTTCCGCCGCGCAGCGCGTTGGCCTCGATCGGGTCGACGGCGCTGGAGATCTTCATCCGCCGCCGCGACCATTCCATGATGCCGAGCGCCAACCCGCCGAGCGCGGGCGCGAGTAGCGCCGCCCAGGGGCTGACCCGGGCGTTGGCAGACAGGCGTACGTCGACGGGAATGCCGTAGATCACCATATGGGCAATCTGCGCGATCTCGGCCATCAGCGTCACGATCGCGCCGGCAAGCGTGCCGATCACGAGCGCCAGCGGGATCAGGTAGAACTCGTTGCTGCGCAACAGCGCGCGCAGCCGAACCATGACGCGGTTCGATCCCTTGCGATCGACGATATGTCTGATCCGCGCGAACACCGCCTGCCCTAACCTTCCGACATGCCGTAGCCGGCCATGCGCTGGCGGACCCGTTCGATCTCGGCGCTCGCGAGCTCCGGCGGTTTGCCGATCTGGAGACAGCCGTGATATTGCCGCGCCAGCGTCTCGACCTCGACGGCGAGCCACATCGCCTTGTCGAGCGTCTTGCCGATCGCGATCATGCCGTGATGGTCGAGCAGGCAGGCGAGCCGGCCCTCCAGCGCCCGCACCGCATGCTCGGACAGTTCCACCGTGCCGAAGGTCGCATAGGGCGCGCAGCGGATGCTGTCGCCGCCGGCGGCCGCGATCATGTAATGCACCGGCGGGATGTCCATGCCCATGATCGCCAGGATGGTGCAATAAGTCGGATGGGCGTGGACGACAGCGTTAACGTCATCGCGCGCCTTCAGGATATCGCGGTGGAAGCGCCACTCGCTCGACGGCTTCTGGCTGGGGGCGTGCGAGCCCTCCATCGCCATGAACACGATCTGGTCGGGCGTCATGGCGTCATAGGGCACGCTGGTCGGTGTGATCAGGAGCCCATTTCCAAAACGCACGCTGATATTGCCAGAGGTGCCCTGATTGATGCCGAGCGCATTCATGCGGCGACAGGCGTCGATGATGGCCTGCCTCTTGTCGAGCTCGTCCGCTGTCATCGACATCTCGAATTCCTGGCGATGCGCAATCCCCTGGAGGGGAAGTACGTCAAAGCAATGCGGCAGTGCAAGAGAAAGCGGGCCGGATCGCGGCCGCCTCCCTGATGCTCCCGGAGTACCAGTAAATATCCCGTAAAATCAACAAATTAACGGATTATCGCAGCCCTATGACAGGCTTGCCCGGACAGCCGCGATTCCGTTGATCACGAACTGCACCGAATAGGCGGCGAGCAGCATGCCGAGCACGCGCGAGAGTACCGCATTGCCGGTGCGCCCAAGCGTCCGCGCGATCAGGCCCGCGGAGACAAAGGAGAGCATGCAGAGAAGGCAGACCGCGAGGACGACGGCGATGATGATGGCGAGCCTCGCCCCGTAGCCGGCATCGCCCGTCAGCAGCAGGGTGGTCGCGATCGCGCCGGGGCCGGCCATCATGGGAATGGCCAGCGGAAACACCGCGACGTCGGAGGCATGCTCCGCGGTCGCCTTGTCGGCCTCGCGCGCCTCGCGATGCGGGCGGTCGCCGAAGATCATCTGGTAGGACACGCCAAACAACAGGAGCCCGCCGGCGATCTGGAACGCGGGGATGCCGATCCCGAGCTGGCGCAACAGCCAGTTTCCGGCCAGCGCGATCACAACCAGGATCGAGGCCGCAATCATCGGGGCGCGCAGCGCGACCGTCCGCTTGACCTTGTCGGGCATGCCTCCGGTCGCGGCGAGAAAGGCCGGCGCGAGGCCGACGGGATCGACGACCAGCAGCAGTGTCACGAAAGCGGACAGGGCGAAGTCGAGCATGCGGATGGGTCTCGCGCGAGGTGCAGCCGCAATCCATAACGGCTCGACACGGCCTTCGCGAGGAACATTTGCCCTCGCCGAGTCTTGGTCGCGCGAGGATTGAGGACGGGATCGCCTTCCCGTGCCCCTCAAGAGGAGGATTTATGGCTAAACAAGCAAAGAAGCGAACAACCAAAAAGACCGCAGCACGCCGCACGCGTCAGGCCCCGAAGCTGCTGAGCGACCTGTTTCTGGAGACGCTGAAGGACATCTATTACGCCGAGAACAAGATCATCAAGACCCTGCCGAAGATGGCCAAGGCGGCTCACTCCAAGCAGCTCTCTGCAGCCTTCACCAAGCACCTGCGCGAGACGCAGGGCCAGGTCAAACGTCTCGACCAGATCTTCAAGATGCTGGGCAAGCCGGCGCGCGGCAAGCCCTGCGAAGCGATCAACGGCATCACCGATGAGGGTGCCGAGATCATGAAGGACTTCAAGAACGCCCCTGCCCTCGACGCCGGCCTGCTCGCTGCCGCGCAAGCCGTCGAGCATTACGAGATCTCCCGCTATGGCACACTTCGCACCTGGGCCGAGGAGCTCGGCATGCCGGACGCGGCAAGACTGCTCCAGGCGACGCTGGACGAGGAAGAGGCGACCGATCACACGCTGACCGAGCTCGCCACCTCCGTGATCAATCTCGAAGCGGAAGACGAGTACCGCGCCGCGGCCTGATTGCCCGCCCGAGACACGGCGCCGCGGAACTCTCCGCGGCGCCGAACTGTTTGCAAGGGCCTCCTCTGGTTCGAGGGCCAGGCATGCTCTGAATGCGCGATGCTGGATTTCCGGGGAACCATCCCCATATGCTGTTTTTCCAATCGCAGCGCCTTCCCCCGAGTTTTGTCATGCAACCCAAAAATCCCCTCGACTGGATGCTGTCCGAAGCCCTGGACTCGCTGACCCGCGCCGACCGGATGCGGCAGCAGTTCGGCCGTCAGGAAGCCTGCTGGGAGCCGCCGATCGACGTGCTCGAGACCGAGCATGAGCTTCTGATCCTGGTCGCGCTTCCCGGCGTCAATCCCGACAATGTCGAGACGGTGATCCATGACGGCGTGCTCGTCATCTCCGGCCAGCGCACGCTGCCGCCGGAGCTTCGCAACGCCCGCATCCACCGGCTCGAACTGCCGCAGGGCCGCTTCGAGCGGCGCATCGCGCTTCCCATCGGCCGCTACGCCATCAGCCGCTTCGTGATGGACGGCTGCGTCGCACTGCGCCTCGCCAAATCCTGAGGTCGATCATGGCCACCGAACAAATGAATACCGCACAGACCAATTCCCAGAACAATTCTGACGTGAAGATTCCCGAAGACGCGCTGATCATCATCCCCGTGCGCGAGATGGTGCTGTTCCCCGGCGCCATCGCGCCGATCGCGATCGCGCGGCCGAAGTCGGTTGCCGCCGCACAGCAGGCGCTGCGCGAGCAGCGGCCGATCGGCATCGTCCTGCAACGTAGCCCCGAGACCGAAGAGCCGGGTCCGGACGACCTCTATCGCGTTGCGACCATCGCCAACATCGTGCGCTACATCACCGCGCCCGACGGCACCCATCACATTGTCTGCCAGGGCGTGCAGCGCGCGCGCATCCTCGACTTCCTGCCGGGGACGCCGTTCCCGGTGGCGCGCTTCCAGCAGATTCCGGAGCCGACCACGAGTTCGCCCGAGATCGAGGCGCGCGCGCTGAACTTGCAGCGCCAGGCGATCGAGGCGATCGAGCTGCTGCCGCAGGCGCCGCCCGAGCTGGTCGCGATGTTCCAGAGCACCACCGCGCCCGGCACGCTGGCGGATCTGGCGACCTCGTTCATGGACATCAAGCCGCAGGACAAGCAGGAGGTGCTGGAGACCATCGACCTCGCCTTGCGCGTTGAGAAGGTGTCGAAGCATCTGGCCGAGCGGCTGGAGGTGCTGCGCATCTCGAACGAAATCGGCCAGAAGACCCGCGCCAGCTTCGACGAGCGGCAGCGCGAGGCGATCCTGCGCGAGCAGATGGCGACCATCCAGCGCCAGCTCGGCGAAGGCGACGGCAAGGCGGCCGAGGTCGCCGAGCTGACGGCTGCGATCGCCAAGGCCAAGATGCCGCCGGAGGCGGACTCGCATGCGAAGAAGGAGCTGCGCCGCTATGAGCGCATGCCGGAAGCCGCAGGCGAAGCCGGTATGGTCCGCACATATTTGGACTGGCTGATCGAGTTGCCCTGGGCGCTGCCCGAGGAGAAGCCGATCGACATCAAGGAGGCGCGCCGCATCCTCGATGCCGACCATTTCGGCCTGGAGAAGATCAAGACCCGGATCATCGAATATCTGGCGGTGCGCAAGCTCGCCCCGCAGGGCAAGGCGCCGATCCTGTGCTTTGTCGGCCCGCCCGGCGTCGGCAAGACCTCGCTCGGCCAATCCATCGCCCGCGCGATGGATCGCCCCTTCGTGCGCGTCAGCCTCGGTGGCGTGCACGACGAGGCCGAGATCCGCGGCCACCGGCGCACCTATATCGGCGCGCTGCCCGGCAACATCATCCAGGGCATCAAGAAGGCAGGCACGCGAAACTGCGTCATGATGCTGGACGAGATCGACAAGATGGGCCGCGGCGTGCAGGGCGATCCATCGGCTGCGATGCTGGAGGTGCTCGACCCCGAGCAGAACGGGACGTTCCGGGACAACTATCTCGGCGTGCCCTTCGACCTGTCGCGCGTGGTGTTCATCGCGACCGCCAACATGCTGGACCAGATTCCGGGTCCGCTGTTGGACCGCATGGAGCTGATCAGCCTGGCCGGCTACACCCAGGAGGAGAAGCTCGAGATCGCGCGGCGCTATCTGGTACGGCGGCAGCTCGAGGCCAACGGCCTGGCCGCCGAGCAGGCCGAGATCGAGCCGGAGGCGCTGAAGCTGGTCGTCAAGGGCTACACCCGCGAGGCCGGCGTGCGCAATCTGGAGCGCGAGATCGGCAAGCTGTTCCGGCATGCCGCAGTGCAGGTCGCCGAAGGCACGGCTTCGAAAGTTGTCGTGACGCCGAAGGACATCACCACCGTGCTCGGCCAGCCGCGCTTCGAGGGTGAGATTGCGCAGCGCACCAGCGTTCCCGGCGTGGCCACCGGCCTTGCCTGGACCCCGGTCGGCGGTGACATCCTGTTCATCGAGGCCACGCGGGTGCCCGGCAGGGGCAATTTGATCCTGACCGGCCAGCTCGGCGACGTCATGCGCGAGAGCGTGCAGGCTGCGCTGACGCTGGTGAAGAGCCGCGCCACGCAGATCGGCATCGATCCGTCGCTGTTCGAGAAGAGCGACATCCACGTTCACGTGCCGGCGGGTGCGACCCCGAAGGACGGACCGAGCGCGGGCGTTGCGATGTTCACGGCGCTGACGTCGCTGCTGACCAATCGTACGGTGCGCAGCGACACCGCGATGACCGGCGAGATCTCACTGCGTGGTTTGGTGCTCCCCGTGGGCGGCATCAAGGAGAAGGTGGTGGCGGCTGCCGCCGCCGGATTGAAGCGGGTGATGCTGCCGGCGCGCAACAAGCGGGACTACGACGACATCCCGCAAAGCGCGCGGGACAACCTCGAATTCATCTGGCTCGAGCGCGTCGACGAAGCCATCGCCGCAGTGCTCGAACCGGCCGAGGCCAAAGTCGAAGCGGCGGAGTGATGCGATGAGCGGATTGTTGGAAAGAGCAAAGAGATCGCGGAGAGCGCAGCGGTTACGCCAGTTGCTCGATCGCGCGGTCGATCGGGTTCGCGATGCGCTTGCAGCACCGGAGCCGCGGCTTCAGCCGGTCCCGGTTCGGGTGAAGCGCCGCAAGGGCTGATCCCCTCCGTATCAGCCCTCGCGATCACTCAACACAAAAGGCCCCCTCTCACGAGGGGGCCTTCTTTATCAGGCCACAGCGTCCTTGGCGGCCTTGACCGGGCGGGCGCGGACGATCTTCCGGGCCGGCTTGGCCTTGAACATCATCTCTTCACCCGTGAACGGGTTGGTGCCCTTGCGCGCCTTGGTCGCGGGCTTCTTGATGACCACGAACTTGGCGAAGCCCGGCACCAGGAACAGGCCGTTCTTCTTCAGCTCCTTGTGGCCGACGTCGGTCAGCGTCTCCATGACGCTCTTGACGTCACGCTTGGAAAGCTCGGTGCTGGTCGCGATCTTTTCGATCAGCTGCGATTTGGACATTTGGGTTGGCATCGTGTCTCCTCTGATTCGTTGCCGGTTGCATATTAGACCAACCGTTGAAGGCCTATAGCCTTCTGTACAGTTTTGTCGCGGTTTTACGGGCTTTTTTGGCCCCCTGTGGCAAAAAACCCTGCTTTTTAGCTACTTCCTGAGCGGAAGGCGCCTGGGTCAGCGGATTTTGCCTTGTTTCAAAGGCCCGCAAGCAGCCTTGCTAATGCTGATTCGATGCTTTCGACAAGCGACGACCGGCCTCTTTGTGCGAGGCCGGTCGCGATTCACCCTAGAAAATAAGGCTAGACGCGCTCGATGATGACGGCTGGCGCCATGCCGCCGGCGGCGCACATTGTTACGAGACCGCGCTTGAGGCCGCGCCGTTCGAGCTCGTCGAGCACAGTGCCGATCAGGATCGAGCCGGTCGCGCCGATGGGATGGCCGAGCGCGATCGAGCCGCCATTGACGTTGACCTTGGCGCGATCGAGCTTGAGATCGCGGATGTATTTTTCCGCCACCACCGCAAAGGCCTCGTTGATCTCGAACAGGTCGATGTCGTCGATGGTGAGGCCAGCTTTCGCCAGCACCTTGCGCGTGGCCGGCACCGGCGCGTTCAGCATCAGGGTCGGCGAGTCCCCCATATTCGCCATCGCGACGACACGGGCACGCGGCTTGAGGCCATGCGCCTTGGCGTAAGCGGGCGAGGCCAGCAGGATCGCGGCGGCACCGTCGACGACGCCGGACGAATTGCCGGCGTGGTGCATGAAGTCGATCTTGAGGTCCGGATATTGCTGGAGAATGAGACCGCGATAGGTCGTCCCCTTGTCGTCGAGCGCATAGTCGGCGATGGCGGGGAATGCCGGCTTCAGGCTGCTCAACCCTTCCATCGTGGTCTGCGGCCGCGGATACTCCTCGTGGTCGAGCGCGAGGCTGCCGTCCTCGCGATGGACGGGCACGAGGCTCTTCTTGAAGTGGCCGCCGGCAATCGCTTGCGCGGCGCGCTTCTGGCTTTCGAGCCCGAGCGCATCGACATCCTGCCGCGTGATGCCTTCCATGGTCGCGATCGCGTCGGCGCAGACGCCCTGATGCGACTGCGGATGCCGCGCACGCAGGCGCAGATTGCCGCTGTCCATCATCATCGGACCGCCGCCGCGACGTCCTTCCATCGACATCATCTCGCAGCCGCCGGCGATGACGAGGTCTTCCGCGCCCGCCATGATCGAGGCCGCCGCCATGTTGACGCTGGTGATGCCGGAGCCGCAGAAGCGGTCGAGCGTCACCGCGCTGGCGCGCACGTCGTAGCCGGCATCGAGCGCCGACATCCGCCCGAGATCACCGCCTTGGGTCGCGACCTGCGCGCTGCAGCCCCAGACGATGTCGTCGACGTCAGCAGTGTTGATGCCGGTGCGGTCGGCCAGCGCGCGCAGCACGGTGGCGCCGAGTTGCTGCGGATGAATGCCGGAGAGAGCTCCCTTGCCGGCCTTGCCGACGCCCCGCGGGGTACGGCAGGCATCGATGATCAGCGCGTCAGCCATTGGCGTTGTCCTCTTTTTTATGGATGTTGAGGCCGTTGTGAATCAGGGGGACAGCGGAGTCAATGCGCGGTGGCGGACACCCTGTTTGCAAAAAACGCGAAAACAACCCCATGCACAGTAGAAATGCAGGTGCTGGATGGTGCATCGTCCGTTTGCGAAGCGATTGACTCGTCGGGCAAAACAGGAGCAACAATTGATGATCGCCGGGATATCAGCCGCGACCCGATAGGCTAACGGTGGACGTGCGGCCGCCTGGGTTCGTCGGCCGACGGCGCCACATCCGCAACTTCGACGCGCGGCGCGACCGGCGCAGCGGCGCCAGGCTCCGGAAAATTCAGGACGATGGTCTGCTGGTCGCGCGCGAACATCGCCTCGCGGCCCTGCACCGCGCGCAATCTCCAGCCCTGATATTCTTCGCCTAATCTTAAACGCAGGGCAGCCTTGGAGGTCTGGTCGACGAAAATACCGAAGCTTCGCTCGCCGCCGATGACGGTGCCGACCAGCGAAAGCTGCGGAGGATGCTCCTCCTGCGCCGGCTTCGGCGGTGGCTTCGCGACCGCGACCTGAACAACCGCGACTGGCGGTGGCCGTCGCGACGGCGAAAATATTGGACGCTCGCGCGTATTGCTGAGGATCTCAAACGGGATCGCCCACAGCGGATTGGCGCTTCGCGCGCGCCCGCCCGGCTGTGCGGCAGGCGCGCTCAGCACCCGCACGGAAGCCGTGGTGGGGACCTCGAGCGATGGCGCGGCCAAAACACCGGCGCCACGCGCCGCTTCATCATCGAAGCTGTCCGCGGTCAGCGCCGCATTCGAGGCGAGAACGCAGAGTGCGAACACCAGGAACAGAAACCAAGTCAGCTTCGGCATCGTTGCCCACCCCGTCATCCAGCGCGCCCGTGCCGATATCACCGAGCTGCAGATGCTGAAAGAAAATACTGATCGCCTTTCAACCAAGTCAGAGTTCCATCGACTGCGAGCGTGCGTGTCATCGTCGTGTAAACAACCTGTCAGAGAGCAGGTGATACAAAACTACTCGCGTCGATACGACGCAGCGATCGTCATTCCCTTGTCATTCCTCGGTGAAGCGGGATCCGGGTCTGTCTATGATTGATTCCGAAGCGCGCTCACTTGGTTGGCTTGGTCGGATCAGCCGAAGTCGATCGACACGACGATGGTCGGTCGTTGTCGTGGCCTGGTTCGCAATGTTGGGGCTTGGAGCGATCAGCTTCGTGGCCTTGCTCGGAACCAGCGGATTTACTCAGCCCTCACAACCGCAACACGAAGCCTGTCAGCGGCCGACGTCCGGAAGCGCCATACGGGAACCGCAGGACCTTCGCAGCCACGACGGGATCCTGCAGGTCGATCTGGCCATTCACAACAGCAAGCAGCCGGACGGCTCGACCCGTTACTGTTACCTGACGCCCGATGGGGAGATGTCACCGACATTGCGGGTCAAGCCGGGCGATCTGCTGATCGTGCGCTTCAAGAATGATCTGACCGAGCTTGCACCGGCACGCCCCGCTGCGGATCAGCCGCAAGCGTTGCCGTTCCCGGCGCCGTTGTGTGTGTCGAAAAAGATCTCGGATCCGTGCGGCAGCGACGCCATGCGACCGACCTCAGCCAATCTGCACTTTCACGGGCTGACGGCACCGCCGGTATGCCATCAGGACGACGTGTTGAAGACCTCGATCCAGCCGGACGATCCGCCGTTCGAATATCGGTTGCGCATTCCCGCCGACGAGCCGCCCGGAGTCTATTGGTATCACCCGCACATTCACGGCTACAGCAAGGCGCAGGTGCTCGGCGGGGCGTCAGGCGCTCTGATCATCGAGGGCGTCGAGCGGGCTGCTCCGGAACTGGCTGACCTCCCCGAGCGGGTGTTGGTGATCCGCGACCTAGACCTCTTGAACCCCGACGCACCGCCCGCAAAATCCGAGCCGATCGTCCCGAAAAATCAGCTCGACAGTGACGGTGACACCACCAACAACGGCACCGGCTTCGGCAGGCCGGCGAAAGACCTCTCAGTCAACTTCGTGCCGGTGCCTTATCCCGATTATCCGCCGGCATCGCTAGAGATGAAGCCGGGCGAGCGACAGCTGTGGCGCGTACTCAACGCCTCGGCGATCACCTATCTGAATCTCGCGGTCGTGTTCCGGCGCGCGCCGCAACCGCTCGGCATCGTCGCCATCGATGGCGTGCCGATCCATTTCAACGGCAGCCCGGCGCCAGCGGTCGAGTGGGTCAATCGCATCGGCGTGCCGCCCGGTTCCCGCGTCGAATTCATCGTCGAAGGTCCGCCGCTCGGCGTACCGGCGCTGCTCGTGACGCGAACGGTCGATACCGGGCCGGCCGGTGAAAACGATCCCAACCGCGCGCTCCTGTCGATCACGGCCGCGGCCGATGCGCCCGAACCGCAATCGAGGCTGCCGGCAAATCCGCAGCCGCTGCCATCAGCCGTTCGCCCCTGGATCGGAGACGTTGCGCCCGCGCGCGTCAGGAAACTGTACTTCTCCGAGCAACCGACCAATCCGGACGATCCCAACAGCCCGGTGACGTTCTACATCACCGTGGATGGCGAAAAGCCAAAACCGTTCGATGCGGGTTCCGACATTGCGGACATCGTCGTCAAGCAAGGCGACGTCGAGGACTGGATCATCGAGAACCGCTCGACGGAATTGCACGACTTCCACACCCACCAGCTTCACTTCGAGCTGCGCGAATGGTCGGGCATGCAGGTCAACGAGCCGTTCGTACGCGATACAGTCAACGTCCCCGATTACAACGGCCACATGCTGCAATATCCGAGCGTGCGGCTGCGCATGGATTTTCGCGACCCGAACATCGTCGGCACCTTCGTCTACCACTGCCACCTCCTCGAGCATGAGGACAACGGCATGATGGGACGAATCCGCGTCGAGCCGGCCGGCACCACCGTTTCCACCAAGTCGTCAGGTCAACAACTTTACCAAGGGAGCGCAGAATGAGCCGAAACAAGCGTAAGTCACGTCTACTGAATAGTTGCCGCATCGGGTTAAGTGCACTGGCGATGGGGCAATTCTGCATGAGCCCGGTGCTTGCCGGCGGCGCGCCGACCTCCGCCGATCACTACACGCGGTCGCCGATCAAGCACGTCATCGTCATCATCGGCGAGAACCGCAGCTTCGACCACGTGTTCGCTACCTACGTGCCGAAGGAGCACCGGAACAGCGTCGACAACCTGCTCTCCAGGGGCATCATCAAGCTCGACGCCAACAAGAATGCGGTTCCAGGCCCCAATTTCGAACAGGCGCATCAGCTGGCTGCAAAGGACATCGGTTCAAAGGACGCGTTTCTGATGAGCCCGCCAAAGCAGACTTTTCCCAACGACCAGCTGCCGGCCCCGCTGGTCGGCGGGCCCCAGGTCTCCTACATCCCCAACAAGTGCGGCAGCACGCCGATCGCGCAGTGCCAGGCGAGCCTGACGCTCGCGCAGCAATCGGAAACCGGCTTGGACCCGAGCTACTATCCTTCACTGTTGACCGGTGGCACCGGCCAGACCTCGAAGACACCGGACCAGCGCATCACCGCAGTCAACAGCCTGCCGGCCGGGCCGTTTCAGCTGACCAACGGCAACACGTTCCTCTACGAGAGCTACGCCGCGAGCCCGGTGCATCGCTTCTACCAGATGTGGCAGCAATTGAATTGCGCCAAGGGCGCCGGCAGTCGGGACAATCCCTCGGGCTGCACCGGCAACCTGTTCGCCTGGGTCGAAGTGACCGTCGGTGCCGGTGCCAACGGCGCTGCGCAGCCCGAGACCTTCAGCACCCAATATGCGCCGGGCGCAGTGACCACGGGAGAAGGTTCGACCGCGCTCGGCTTCTACAATGTGCAAAAGGGTGACGCGCCCTATTTCACGAGCCTGGCGGACAGGTACGCGATGAGCGACAACTTCCACCAATCCGTCAATGGCGGCACCGGCGCCAACCACGTCATGTTCGGTCATGCCGACATGATCTGGTTCAGCAACTCCGACGGCAAGCCGGCGGCGCCGCCGAACGGGGTGCAGGTCTTCGGCGGCACCCCCGATGCCGGTATCGTCCACATGATCGAAAACCCCAATCCGGCGTCCGACACCAACAACTGGTACACCGAGGATGGTTACGGCAGCAGCTTCAACTCCGGCTATCCGCCCCCGTTCTCTGTCTCGCCCGCCTCCGGCGGCGGATCGTACAGCGACTGCTCCGATCTCAACCAGCCCGGCGTCAAGCCGATCCGGGACTATCTCCAGTCACTGCCTCGCCCGATTGATCCCCACTGCGAGCCCGGCCACTATTATCTGCTGAACAACTATAATCCGGGCTGGTTCGGCAACGGCAAGAACGCCTACATCGACCACAATCCGTCCAATACGCCCTTCACCATTCCGCCGTCGTCGACCCGCAGCATCGGCGACCTCCTCAACGACAAGAATGTTTCGTGGAAGTACTACGGCGACCAGTGGGACAATTACGTCGACGATCCGTACCAGCTCAATTGGGGTGCGGCGGGCCCGACCGCGGATGAATACTGCAACATCTGCAATCCGTTCCAGTACGACACGTCCATCATGTCGCATCCGGACCAGGTTGCCGAGCACCTGCACGACTCGACGAAACTGTACGCGGATATTTCCGCTCGCACCCTGCCTGCAGTCTCGATCGTCAAGCCGAGCGGCTTCGTCGATGGCCACCCGGCGTCCTCCAAGCTCGATCTGTTCGAAGGCTTCACCAAGAAGATCGTCGATCAGGTCCAGGCTTCGCCCTACGCGCGGGACACCGCCATCTTCATCACCTTCGACGAAGGCGGCGGCTACTACGACTCGGGCTACGTGCAGCCGCTCGACTTCTTCGGCGACGGCACCCGCATCCCGCTGATCGTGGTTTCGCCGTTAGTAAAGCCGGGCCATATCTCGCACGACTACGCGGATCACGTCTCGATCATCAAATTCATCGAGCGTAATTGGCAGCTGCCGACCATAACGCATCGCAGTCGCGACAACTTCCCGAACCCGGTCGCCGAGTTCCGCAATCCCTATGTTCCCCTGAACAGCCCGGCGATCAGCGATCTCTTCGACTTCTTCGAGTTCGCGGACCACGGAGAGCCGGGATTCCCGGGCTTCCCGGGGCATTAGTCAGCCGGCGATCCCAAACCGGTTATCGAATAATGATAGCGGCCGCCCTCCACGGGCGGCCGTTGTTTCTTGGGGATCAACTAACCGATCGACGGCAACGGGGAGAGGGAGAGAGATCACGCCCCCGCCGCGTTCTTCGCGATCACGTTGCGATAGAAACTCGCGCTCAGCTTCGCCGTGCGCACCTGCGTGTCGAAATTGACGTGATAGAGCCCGAAGCGCTTGTTGAGGCCGAACACCCATTCAAAATTGTCCATCAGGCTCCAGAGGAAATAGCCGCGCACCGGCACGCCCTCGGCGGTGGCGCGCTGGAGCTGCGCGAGATAGTTGCGCAGATACATGATGCGGTCGGTATCATAGATCTTGCCATCGGGCGTGACCTGGTCCTCGCCCGAGGTGCCGTTCTCGCTGATGTAGATCGCATCCGTCTTCCAGATTTTTGCGGCCAGCTTCGGCACCCAATAGATCGTCTCGGGGCCGACGCGCAGCCACTCCGAATTCATGTGCGGAAAGGCTTTTGGCACCGGCAGCGGCATGAAGCCCGCGCCCTGGTCGGACGCGACGATGTAGTGCTGCGGGGCGTAGATGTTGAGGCCGAGGAAATCGACCGGCGAGGAGATGATCTTCAGCTCCGCATCGGTGTATTTCGGCGCATCGGCGCCGGCGTATTTCAGAAACGCGTCAGTGTAACGGCCCGTCATGATGACGTTGAGATAGCCGGCATTCAGCTCACGCAGCGCGATCTCGGCGGCGCGGACGTTCTCGGGCGTATCGATCGCCGGAACGCAAGCATCTATGTTCTCGGCCGGACCTACGCGTGTGCCGCGGCGGCCATGGGCACGCACCGCCTGCACGGCGAGCCCGTGCGCGAGCGCGCTGTTGTGCCTGATCTGGTTGATTTCGGCCTGCGGCAGCGTCAGGCCGGGCGCATCGATGCCGATGCCATAGCCGAAATAGACGAAGCGGCCGCTCTCGTTCAGCGTGAATACATTCTTGACGCGGTCGGTCAGATGCTCGGCGACATAGGCCGCGTAGTCGCCAAATATCTTGCAGGTCTCCGTCGAACGCCAGCCGCCAAAGCGGTCCTGGAGCGATTGCGGCAAGTCCCAATGATAGAGCGTCAGCCACGGCTCGATGCCGTTCTTGAGGAGTTCGTCGACCAGGCGATTGTAGAAGTCGAGCCCTTTCGGGTTCGGCTTGCCGTCACCATCCGGAAACACTCGCGGCCATGCGACCGAGAAGCGATAGGCCTTGCATCCGAGTTCCTTGATGAGCGCGATGTCGTCCTTGTAGCGATGATAATGCTCGTTGGCGCGGTCGCCGGTCGAGCCGTCCTCGATCTTGCCGGGGATGCGGACGAACTTGTCCCAGATCGAGGCCCCTCGCCCGTCCTCGTTGACGGCGCCTTCGACCTGATAGGACGAGGTCGCCGTGCCCCAGAGGAAGTTTTGCGGAAAGCTGCTCGCGCGGCGCGGCGCCGATGCCGGCCTTGCTTCAGCCACCGCGAGAGGCGCCGGAAGCCCGGCCGCGGACAGGGCCGCCAGCTTCGCGAACTGGCGACGCGAGACGTCGTCCGACATTATTGCTTCTCCGCTGATCTTGTTGCGCCGGCACAATGGCGGGTCGGAAACCGTTTGAGAAGCGGCGGCGTTGGAAATTGAGGATGCAGAATTGCCAGTCGCCGCAAACTGTCCATCGCCTCGGGGCAGCAAAAAAACCGCCGTGCTGGCGGGCCTCAACACTTATTGGTTTTGCAGGGACGACAGATCAGAGAGCTTCTGTGCTCAAAGTGCGCGCCTTCTGAAGCCGAGGCGGCTTGCAACCTGCGGTCGAGGACGAGGTCCACGAGGTATCAAATAGCTTAGCTCAGCAGGTTCACGGCTACCGTCGCCGTGAGGCTGGCAATGCTTGGCGCAGAGCTGATCGAGGCGCCGTTGGTCCTCGGGGCTTCGAAAGTCGTCGTGTTGGTAGAAGAGGTGTTCGAATTCCAGGGTCTCGTCGGGCGTGAGACCGTGCAGCACGATCCTGTTTTGTGCGTCGGTCGAATAACGAAAGAAGTGGCGCGGCTTGTTCAAAAGATCCATTTAATCCCGCCCCAGATGACCCAAACAATCGCAGCCATCCATGCCGCCATCGCGACGCCGGCGACGCCAAAAAAGGCGATCGCGACGACAGTGTCGCCAAATTGACGCGGGGCGTCCTTAACAGATGTTGGGCGGATGGTTCTGTCGAGCATTTCAGCCTGCTTGTTGGCAGGACATACCGAGGCTCGCGAGGATCGACAAACAGCCGGTGGAATTAATCTCACTATTTAACGTTAAAGCCCGTCCCGTCAGGGCCGCCAGCAGCGCGTCCACCGGCTCGCCGAGGAAACGCTTTAGAGCAAGGTGGCCGCGCTCGAGGACTGGTTCGTCTTCGCTCCGTGCCACTGCGATCCTGAGACCGGCAAGACCGGCGCGTGGTGCATAGCCTGCCGCTGCAGGTCGGCGCGCAGCTTCTCGAAGACGCTGTTCCAGTCGCTCCGTCGCGCCTGACGGTACAGTCGCAAGGTCGGATACCATGGGCTGTCCTCACGCTCGAGGAGCCAGCGCCAATCGGGCGTGAACGGCAGCATGGTCCATACCGGGCGTCCAAGCGCGCCGGCAAGATGCACGACGGACGTGTCGACCGAAATCAGCAGATCAAGGGCGGACAGGGCCGCCGCGGTGTCTGCGAGATCGTTGAGCTGCGGCGATAGATCGGTAACGGCCTGCGACAGTTGGAGCAACGCGTCATGATCCGCTGGCCGAACATCTTTCTGGAGGCTGTATAGCCGTACTCCGGGGATGATCAGCTCGGGCAGCAGCATGGACGCCGTGATCGAGCGCTGGCGGTCACCCCTGTGGTCGGGGTTGCCGGACCAGACCACCCCAACACGGAGATTATCGTCAGCGTCGAGGCGCTGCCGCCACGCGGCGACCGCCGCCGGATCGGCAGCCAGATAGGGGACCGTGGCAGGGATGTTGCCGAGATCGGTCCCGAACAGCCGCGGCAGACTCATGAGCGGGATATGAAAGTCGAAGTGCGGCTGCGGCGCGTCGGGCCCGATCACTGTTACGCCAGCGAGCGATGAACGCAGCAGCCGCGCGAGCGCGGCGGGTGCACGCAGGATCACGTGGGCACCGGCACGCGCCAGCAGCGGCAGATAGCGGACGAATTGCAGCACGTCGCCGAGCCCCTGCTCGGAACGCACCAGCAGGGTGCGGCCGGCGAGATCCTCGCCCTGCCAGAGCGGTTGCGGCAGGTCCGGCGCCTTGAGATTGCGAACGCCGCCTCGCCAGCGCCACTCGTATTCCTCCCAGCCTTGGGCAAGCTCTCCGCGCCGCAGCAGGCTGACCGCCAAGTTGAAGCGGATCTTGCCGGAGTTCGGCGCGAGCGCCGCGGCCTGCCGCTGGATGCCGAGCGCAACGTCGCCAAGACCTTGTTGCTCGATGGCGACACCGAGATTGGACAATGCCTTGGCACTCTTCGGATCCAGCACCAGTGCCTGGCGGTAGCACGCGATCGCAGCATCAAGCTGATCCTGCCCCTGGAGGGCAACGCCGAGATTGATATGGGCATCGACATGCGCGGGATCGAGCGCCAGCGCTTGGCGACACGCGACGACCGCGTCGTCACGGCGCCCGACCTCCTCGAGCACGGCGCCGAGATTGATGTGGGCTTCGACATTCGCAGGATCGAATGTCAGCGCCTGACGGTAGCATGCGATCGCTTCGTCACGGCGGTCGAGTTCCTCGAGCGCGATGCCGAGATTGGCGTAGGCGCCGGAACTGTCGGGATGCAGTTCGATGGCTCGCCGATAGGCATGGACACCGGCATCCGACCGGCCGGCATCCCTCAGCACGACGCCCAGGTTGAAGTGGAGCGCGGCCGAGTTCGGATCACGAGCGATCGCCTGCTGCAAGGCCTCGATCGCCTCGGCGTGTCGGCCGCAATCGCTGAAGGCGATGCCAAGCTTCGAATGGAGCCTGGCACGCGTCGGCGCCAATCCGACGGCATGCCGGTAGCAAGCAATGGCATCGTCGCAGCGGCCGTCGACCGAAAACGCGTCGCCCAGGATCTCAAGAGCTTGGGCATCGTCCCCGTGGATCGCCAGGGCACGCTCCAGCAAGTCGATCGCCTCGACGCGTGCTTCCGGCGCGCCGTCGAGGCACAGCACCACGGCCAGCAGCACCATGGCATCGCGAAAACGACGGTCTTGCGTCAGGATAGCACGGCACAGGGCCCCCGCCTCGGCAAGACGGCCGCACGCATGATCGCGGACGGCGGTCTCGAAGGCTGCCTTGACATCACCACCATCAGCCTCACCAACGTCAGCCTTGCCGGTGCTCGTCATTGGCTCCGCGTCCTGCCCTCCATTTTCAACGGGCGGCACACGGATTTCGGGCGCGATAATTTTCGCCGCGCGCTCGGCGAGCTCAACTCAGAACGTCACCCGCGCGCCCGCGTAGAACGCGCGCGGCCTTGCCGGGCTGAGCGAGCGCGCATCGGTGAAGTTGTTTCCGCCGTTGGCGAAGTTCGGCAGCGCAGTGGTGTCGAAGAAGGTGCCGTAGGTCGAGTAGCGGTTGTCGAAGACGTTGTCGACCTTGCCATAGAACTGGAGGTTCTTGGTGACCTGGTAGGACGTGTGCAGGTTGAACACCGCGTAGCCCGGCAGCTTGGGCGCCTGATTGGACTCGTCGCCGACATAATACTGGCTCGAGACCCAGAGCGCATCGCCGCCGACCTTCCAGGCGTCGGTGACGGCATATTCGATGCCGGCCTTGATGCGGTGGCGCGGGACGTTCGGAATCTGGTTGCCCGGTGAGATCTGGATGTTGCTGTCGCCGTCGGCGAACGGGCTATTCGAGCCGACCTGAAGCGCATCGAGGAAGCGGGCATCCACAAAGGCGTAGCTGGCGTGGAATTGCACCACATTCGACTTGAGACTCACCTCGGCTTCAATGCCCTGCCGGCGCGTCGAGCCGACGTTCTGGAAATAGCCAAAGCCCTGGAGACCCGGAATCGGGATCGCCAGGATGTCGTCATAATTGGTGGCACGGAAGCCACCAATCTTCCAGCCGAGCTGGCCGATGTTCAAGTCCTTGGTGCCGCGCAAACCGGCCTCGACGGTCTTCGATACGACCTGCTTCAACGACGGGTCGGAGACGAGGAAGGCAGCGATCAGGCAGGGGTTGTTCGGATCGGCGCAACCGAGCTCGAGCGGCGTCGGAACCCGGTTGGCTTCCGAATAACCGGCATAGGCGGTCAGTTCGGGCGTGATCTTGTAGGTGCCGCCGATCACCGGATTAAAGCGATCGAAGGTGTGATCGCCATTCAGCGCGGTGCCGAGCTGATCCTCCAGGGTGACGCGGGCCGTATTGTACCGGCCACCACCCGTGATGGCGAAGGCTTCCGTCACATTGAAAGTATCGAGCGCGTAGAGCCCGCGATATTGGTTGACGGTTCGAAGCGATACCGGGCCAATCGAGGTGGGATCGCCCGATTGGCCGAGGAAAATCCCATTGCCCGTCACGACGTAATTTTCGCCCAAAGTCCCGAGCTCGGAGCTCGCGTCGAAATGGGTGACGCTGGCATCGTAGGTTGCGCCGAGCACGAGTCGGTTCTCATGCCCGAACAACTGGTCGCTGTTGGTCGCCTGGCCGGAGATGCCGAACGTGGTCGAGCGCGTCGTGGTGCGATCGATCTCGCCGAGCACCGCGCCTGGAGCGAAGGGGTTGGCAAGCTGGGCGCCGTTCAGGCCGAAAGCCGGCGTGCTGTCGTCCCCGAAGCACAACAGTGTCGGATCGGCGCAAGGCTGGGCGTCGGTCGGATTGCCATCCTGGGTCTTCTGGCTGAAACCACGCACATGCGCCGTGCCTTCGAACGTCCAGGTCGGCGTGGCCTCGACCTTGCCGGTCAGATTGATATAGCCAATCTGGTTGGCATTGGTCTGCGGCGTGGTGTAGGAGGCGCCCCAATATTGCTGGAGCAGCTCGACCGGAACAGTGCTCGGTCCGGCCAGATGATTGTCGGCAACGCCCATGTTGATATGGAATTCATTACCCTCGAAGCGATAGCCGACGTCGCCGTAGAAGCGGCGGATGTCCGAGGAGGAAAAATTGCGGAAGCCGTTGTCATGCGCGCCCTCAAGCGCGCCATAGACTGCCCAGTTGTTGTCGACCTTCTTGCCCCATTGCGCCGAACCCTGGATGCGGCCAAACGAGCCGCCCATGACGTCGATCTCGGCACCCTGATAGGTGAAGCCGTCCTTCATCAGGAGATTGACGGCGCCGCCGAGCGCGTTGAGGCCGAAGGCGGGATTGTTGGTCACGATCGTGGCGGAACGGATTGCCGCGGTCGGGATCGCGTCCCAATTGACGGCGTCGGAAAAGGCTTCGTTGATGCGCACACCGTTCTGGTAGACGGCAAGCCCCTGCGGCGTGCCGACCAAAGGCGAAGCGACGTAGCCGCGAAACTCGATGTTCGGCTGGAACGGATTGCCGGTGACTTCGGTGAGATTGACGCCGGGGACATATTGCTGAAGCGCGTCGCCGATGTTCAACGAACCGGTACGCTTGATCTGGTTCGGATCGACCGCATTGACGCTCGCCGGAATCTTGTCGACATCGATGCTGCCGGAGGCGCCGGGCGAGGTCGGGTAGACGTAGAGCCTGGCCGTGGGCTTCGCGGAACTTGTCGTTCTGGCCGGCGCCGCCCGCGTTGGCGCGCGCCGCGTGGTCGGCTGCGGGGCCACCACCTCGATCGCCGGGAGGTTTTGAACGTTGGTCTCCTCGTCCTGCGCGGCGCGCGCGTCAGTTCCGAGAAAGAGTCCCGACAGCAGCCCCGTCGATACCGAGGCAATCAGTAGATTTCGCTTGTTTCTCGGCTTAGTTCTCGGCTTGCCCATTCCTGTCGCCCCATCCGTAACCTCCGGCTGTTTTGTTTTCGCCGTTTGGTTGGAGAGGAGTGTAGTCGGCGGCGGTGAGCGCGCCAGCTACAAAAGGTCGGGCAGCATCCGCGCCCGTTTTCCCGACGAAATCGGGAATTTTTCCCGAATGCCTTCTGCGCGATCAGGCCGCGACCGTCGGAACCAGCGCTTCCACGGTCACGCCACCCTCGCCTGATGCGACATTGAGCGTGCCGCCCAGCGCCAGAATGCGCTCGCGCATGCCGACGAGGCCGAAGCCGAGCTTCTGGCCCGGCTCCATGCCATGGCCGTTGTCGCTGACCCGCACCCTGGCGCAGCCGCGACCGTCGCTGCCCGACGGCTCCGCAGGCTCGATCACGACATCGATCGAAGTTGCGCCGGCGTGGCGGAACGCGTTGGTGAGCGCCTCCTGCACGACGCGGTAGATGGTGAGATCGGCGGTTTCACCGACCGGCCCGAGCGCGGGCGAGATCGTGGTCTTTATCGCGACGTCGGGACGCGATTCCCGCCACAATCGCGACAGTGATTCGAGCGCCTGGCCCAGGCCAAGCTCGGCGAGGCCCACAGGCCGGAGCCGCTCCAGCACGCGACGGGTGAATTGCTGGAGCGCGTTGATCTGCTCCAGCAAGGCGCTGCCGTGTTTTCGCACGGCGTCCGCGCTCAGGGCGCGCCCTTCCGCCAGCTTTGCGAGCGCGCTCGCATGCGCGCGCAGCGAGAATAGATATGGTCCGAACTCGTCGTGCAGCTCGCGCGCAATCTCCTTGCGCTCGACGTCCTGGAGCGACACCGCGCGCTCGGCAAGACGCCGCTTGTCCTCGACCGCCTCTCCCAATGTCGCGGCGAGATGATTGAGCTTGGTGCAGATCGCGGCGAGCTCGGGCGCGCCGCCCGGCGTCGCGCGCGAATCGTAGCGGCCGTCTTCCAGCTCGCCCATCGTTTGCGCCAAGGATTGGAGCGGCGCGAGCGCGCGGCCGACCACATTCATCATCACCAGGAACAGCGCGAGCGCGATGGCCGAGCCGACCTCGAGCTGCGTGACGATCGCGTCCCAGATCTCGGCGATCTCGTCATTTGGATGCGAGGTGATCACCAGCGAGCCGGGCTTGCCGTGGACCGAGACCGGCACGCTGACCGCGGTCTGCTCGGGATGAACCAGGCTGACAAACCAGGCCGGCGGTCCGGGCGTGTCGTCATCAGCATCGGGCCGCGGCGGGGTCAGCGGGTTCCCGCTTGAATCCTTGAGCGCGATGCTGACATGGCGCAGACGGTTCAGATCGCGCGCGATCTGGTTCAGCCTGGCATCGGGATCGGGCGCCTCGTTGAGATCGGCAACGATCATCTCGATAAACTCGCGCGCCAGCCGGATCACGCTCTGGTCCTCTGCCTGCACGCGCGGCCCCGCCTCCGCGGCCTGGCGGGCGATATTGACCGCAAGCCCCAGCGCCAGCAGCAACGCCAGCAGCAGGTTGATGCGCGCGCGCAAGGATAGATTTTGCCACATTGGTTACGCTCGTGCCCCCGAAGGATCGCTCGTGCCCGTCCGATGACGTTGACAGACCTGAAGCACCCGATATCTAATCGGAAGCGTACAGCAATCCCGGCCGGGTTGCATGACCCGACATGAGACGCGCGCGGCTCCCTTGTTCGGCATCATGCAGCGAAACAGGCAAGTTCTATCACGGGGAACGTGCTGTCGCGAGGAACGCCTATGCGCATTCTGATCGTCGACGATCATCCCATCGTCGCCTCCGGCTGCCGTGCCGTGCTGGCTGATGACGGCGAGATCGACATTCTGGAGGCCGCCGACGCCGAAAGCGGCGAGTGCGTCTTCATCGTCGAGCGCCCCGACCTCTGCATCATCGACATCAACCTGCCGACCGTCTCCGGCTTCGAGCTCGCGCGCCGCATCCTGGAGCGCGCGGCAGATGCGCGCATCATCATGTTCAGCATGAACGACGATCCCGCCTTCGCCGCGCGCGCGATCGAGTGCGGCGCCAAAGGCTACGTCTCCAAGACCGGCGACCCCGATGATCTCGTCGAGGCGATCCGCACCGTCGGTGCGGGCGGCACCTATCTGCCAAGCGCGATCGCGCGCAGCATCGCTTTCGCCGGGCCTACGCTGGCGCAAAACCCGCTATCGAAGCTGAACGCGCGCGAGATGGAGATCCTGCGGCTGCTCAGCGCCGGAAAAAGCCTGTCCGAGATCGCCTGGCTGGTGCAATCGTCCTACAAGACGGTCGCCAACACTTCCTCGATCATGCGCCAGAAGCTGGGCGTCAAGACCTCGGTCGAGCTGGTGCGGCTGGCGATCGACAGCGGCGTGGCCTGACTGGCGCCAGACTTGTCTTACGTAAGGCTTGGCGCGCCGCACAAATTCGGTCACACAAGCGTTGCAACGTAGATGTGGTGAGATGCCGCGGAGCACACAGGCATGACGATCCAGACTGTCTCGACCAATACATCCTATGGCGGCGTGCAGGGCGTGTACCGCCATGCGAGCGCTTCGACCGGAACCGACATGGTGTTCTCGGTCTATGTTCCGCCTCATCCGGCCGGGGCGAAGCTTCCCGTGGTCTGGTATCTCTCGGGGCTCACCTGCACGCATGCCAACGTCACCGAGAAGGGCGAATTCCGCCGCGCCTGCGCCGAGCTCGGCCTGATCTTCGTTGCGCCCGACACCAGCCCGCGCGGGCCCGACGTGCCCGGCGATGCCAACAATTCCTATGATTTCGGCCTGGGGGCCGGCTTCTACGTCGATGCCACGCAAGAACCGTTTTCGCGCAACTATCGCATGTGGAGCTATGTCACCGACGAGCTGCCAAAACTGGTCGCCGAGAATTTTCCGGTCGATGCCAAGCGGCAATCGGTGATGGGCCATTCGATGGGCGGCCACGGCGCGCTGACGGTCGCGCTGCGCAACCCGCATCGCTATCGTGCGGCCAGCGCGTTTGCCCCGATCGTGGCGCCGTCGCAGGTGCCCTGGGGCATCAAGGCGCTGACCGGCTATCTCGGGCCGAACAAGGACGCCTGGCGCAGCCATGACACGGTGGCGCTGATCGAGGACGGCGCGAAATTTTCGGGCTTCCTCGTCGATGTCGGTGAGGCCGACAACTTTCTGAAGGAGCAGCTGAAGCCGGAGCTGCTGCAAGCGGCCTGCACCAAGGCCAACATCCCGCTGACGCTACGGCGCCAGGCGGGGTATGACCACAGCTACTACTTCATCTCGACGTTCATGGGCGATCATTTGCATTGGCATGCGGAGAGATTGAAGGGGTGAGTTCCTTTCTTCCTTCTCCCCTTGTGGGAGAAGGTGGCGCGAAGCGCCGGATGAGGGGTATCTCACCGCGACTTCAGATGAGAGTTAGACTCGCGGAGAGAGACCGCTCACCCGTCTCGCCGCTGCGCGGCGAGCCACCCTCTCCCACAGGGGAAGAGGGAAAAACCTACTCCGGCTTCCCGTAGTTCGGCGCCAGCAACCGATTGCGGATCAGGTAGCTCATCGTGCGCGACCAGGATTCATCCGTATTGCCGCGCATGTCGGCACTCGCGGCCGTGATCATGTTGCCGGTCTTCACGTCGCGTAAGTAAATGTTCAAGTTGATGATCAGGTTTGAGACCTTCTGCACCATGCCGGTGATCTCGAGGTCGGCGCCCAACTGGCCCGCGAGCTTGAGGTCACAGCCGCCGCAGACCTGCAAATTGCTGTGACGGGCGGCATCCCTCACGGGCGCGACGTCGAGCATCTGGAACCTGCCTGAATCCGCCAGCGCCTTACGCAACTGCTCGCCGATGAGCTCGAGCCGCGCCTCCTCCGGCTTCGAGCCATAGAACTCGCCGGGCAGGCTGGTGTCGATCAGCTCGAAATCAAACACCACAAGCTTTGGTGAATCGGCGAGCGCAACTGATGCCGTCAACAGCAAAGCGGCGAAACATATCAGCGCTCGCATGATCGTGATTCCCGGCGTGCCCACGTGAGGACGAAATGCGGGGTTGCATGCCCTGCCAAATCGGTCATGCTTTAGCAGAGACAATTCTCCACCGGCGGTCAAGCCGGGGAGACGTACGGAGGAAGCATGATCCGATGGTTGCCCGGCCTGATCGGCCTGTGTCTGGTCGGTTTGAGTCTTGCCGCGACGCAAGCGCTCGCGGCCGACCCGGTCACGATCGGCGTCGGCTATCTCGGCATCGCCGGCACCAGATCGACACTGTCGCTGGTCGAGCAGCCCGCGGAGAATGACGGCGTCGCCGGCGCGCGCCTTGCGATCGAGGACAACAACACCACCGGAAAATTCCTCAACCAGCGCTTTGCGCTGGAAGAGCGCCGCATCAAGGAGGGCGAGGACGTGGTGCAAGCCGCGACCGACCTCGCCGCGCGCAACGGCTTTATCATCGCCGACCTGCCGGCCGACGCGCTCCTGAAAGTTGCCGACGCCTTGCGCGATCGCGGTACGCTGCTGTTCAATACCGGCGCGATCGACGAGCGGCTGCGCGAGGCCGATTGCCGCGCCAATGTCATCCACACCGCGCCGACGCGGTCGATGCTGGCGGATGCGCTCGGCCAGTATCTGGTGTGGAAGCAGTGGAAGCGGTGGCTGCTCGTGGTCGGCTCGCACGACGAGGACAAGCTGTTCGCCGATGCGCTCCGGCGCACCGCGACGCGCTTCGGCGCCAAGATCGTGCAGGAGCGCAGCTTCGAGGACACCGGCGGCGCGCGCAGGACCGACTCGGGCGTGACGCTGATCCAACGCCAGATGCCGGTGTTCACGCAGCAGGCGCCCGCCTATGACGTGCTCGTCGCCGCCGACGAGAGCGAAGTGTTCGGCGCCTATCTGCCCTATCGCACCTGGGATCCGCGGCCCGTCGCCGGCTCGGCCGGCCTGGTGCCGCGCAGCTGGGACGCAGCGCAGGACCAGTGGGGTGCAACCCAGATGCAGAACCGCTTCATGAAACTGAACTCGCGCCGCATGACCGCGCTCGACATGCAGGCCTGGACGGCCGTGCGCATGATCGGCGAAGCCACCTCGCGCACCAATTCAGGCGACGTCAAGAAGGTTACAGACTTCATCATGGGACCGGATTTTTCCGTGGCCGCCTTCAAGGGCACGAAGCTGACCTTGCGCGATTGGAATCTCCAGCTGCGCCAGCCGATCCTGCTCGTCGACGGCCGAATGGTGGTGTCGGTGTCGCCACAGGAGGGATTTCTGCACCAGGTCTCGGAGCTCGATACGCTCGGCTATGATCGTCCGGAGAGCAAATGCAAGCTGAAGTGAGGACGATGATGTCGCGCATGTTGCGTATGGGACTGCTATCCGGACTGGTGCTTGCCGCAGCGCCCGCCCATGCCTTCATTGCCTATGTCTCGAACGAGAAGAGCAACACGGTGTCGGTGATCGACACCGTGAGCTGGACGGTGACAAAAACCATCAAGGTCGGCCAGCGCCCGCGCGGCATCGAGTTCACGCGTGACGGCAAGTTCGTGATGGTCGCGGTCGGCGACGACGACACCATCCAGGTGATCGACGCCAAGACGCAAGGCATCGTCGACACCCTGCCCTCCGGACCCGACCCCGAGCTGTTCACGCAGGATGCCGCCGGTAAGACCCTTTATGTCGCCAACGAGAACGACAACACGGTGACCGTGATCGACCTCGAAAAGCGCGCCCGTCTCGGCGACATCCAGGTCGGCGTCGAGCCCGAGGGCATGACCATCAGCCCCGACGGCAGGATTCTGATCAACACGTCGGAAACGACCAACATGGCGCATTTCATCGATACGACCTCGCGCCAGATCGTCGCCAACGTGCTGGTTGACGCGCGGCCGCGCTTTGCCGAATTCAAGCACGACGCTTCCGAATTATGGGTGTCGTCCGAGATCGGCGGCACGGTGTCGATCATCGATCCCGGCAAGCACGAGGTGATCGGCAAGATCAATTTCGATATCCCGGGCCTGCGCCGCGAGGCGATCCAGCCGGTCGGCATCGGCATGACCAAAGACGACAAGACCGCCTTCGTCGCGCTCGGCCCCGCCAACCGCGTCGCCGTGGTCGACACCGCCACGCGCAAGGTGACGAAATATCTGCTGGTCGGACAGCGGGTCTGGCACATGGCGTTCACGCCGGACGAAAAGTACCTGCTGGTGACCAATGGCGTGTCCAACGACGTCTCGGTGATTGACGTCGCGGCGCAAAAGGTGATCAAGACGATTCAAGTGGGCGAGCTACCCTGGGGCATCACGATCGCGCCATGACCAGCCCTGCTCCCATCACCGAAACACGCGAGGCCGCGCCAAAGGCAGATACGGCGGCTGTGCCGGCGTTGTCGATTGATGGCATCAGCCATGCCTATGGACCGCGGCGGGCGCTGATCGATGTCTCCTTTAACGTCGCTCCGGCGAGCTTTACCGCGCTGCTCGGCCTCAACGGCGCGGGCAAGAGCACGCTGTTCTCACTCATCACGCGCCTGTTCGGCATCCAGACCGGCCGCGTCGGCATCTTCGGCCATGACATCAGCAAGAACCCCGGCGAGGCGCTGCGGCTACTCGGCGTCGTGTTCCAGCCGCGCACGCTCGATCTCGATTTGTCGCTGACGCAGAATCTGCTCTATCACGCCGCGCTTCATGGCATCAGCCGCCGCGAGGCCGCCACGCGCAGCGCCGAACTGCTCGGCCGCATCGGGCTTTCCGACCGCACCGGCAGCAAGGTGCGCGATCTCTCCGGCGGGCAGATGCGGCGGCTGGAGATTGCGCGCGCGCTGCTGCACCGGCCGCGGTTGCTGCTGCTGGACGAGCCGACCGTTGGCCTCGACGTCAAGGCGCGCGCCGACATCATCAGCCATGTGCGCCAGTTGGTAACGGAACAGGGCATCGGCGTGCTCTGGGCCACGCATCTGTTCGACGAGATCAACGCGAGCGACGATCTCGTGGTGCTGCATCAGGGCCAGGTGCTGGCCAAGGGCCCTGTCGGCCGCGTGGTTGCGGAGGCCGGCGCGCAGGACGTCAACACCGCCTTCATGCGTCTGACCGGCGCGCAAACCATGCCGGGAGGCGGCGCATGAGCAGCATCACCGCCCACGATGCGCCTCGCGGGTTCTCGTTCTCGGAGTACATGACCTGCCTCACCGGCATCGTCTGGCGTGAGGGCCTGCGCTTCCTGCATCAGCGCGAGCGCTTCGTCTCGGCGCTGGTGCGGCCGCTGGTGTGGCTGTTCATCTTCGCCGCCGGCTTCCGCCAGGTGCTCGGCATCTCCATCATCCCGCCCTACGAGACCTACATTCTCTACGAGGTCTTCATCGCGCCCGGACTGATGGCGATGATCCAGCTCTTCAACGGCATGCAGTCCTCGCTCTCGATGGTCTATGACCGCGAGATGGGCAACATGCGCACGCTGCTGGTGAGCCCGTTGCCGCGCGGGTTCCTGCTGTTCTGCAAGCTGCTCGCGGGAACCGCAGTGTCGCTGCTCCAGGTCTATGCGTTCCTTCTGATCGCCTGGTTCTGGGACATCACGCCTCCCCCGATCGGCTATCTTACCGTGCTGCCGGCGCTGATCCTGTCCGGCTTGATGCTGGGCTCGCTCGGCATGCTGATCTCCTCGGGCATCAAGCAGCTTGAAAGCTTCGCCGGCGTGATGAACTTCGTGATCTTCCCGATGTTCTTTGCTTCCTCGGCGCTCTACCCGCTGTGGCGGGTGCAGGAGGGCAGCCCTTATCTCTATTATGTTTGCCAGGCCAATCCGTTCACCCATGCGGTGGAGCTGATCCGTTTCGCGCTGTACGGACAGGTCAACTGGATCTCGCTCGCGGTGGTCGCGAGCTGCACAATCGTCTTCATGACCGGGGCGATTTTCGCCTATGATCCCTCGCGCGGGCTGGCCCGGCGCGGGCCTGCGGGAGGCGAAGGATGATGGTTCGGATCGTGACGATGGCCGCTCTGGCGCTCGCATTGACGGGCACAGCCGCGCGCGCGGCCGATCCGCGCTACCCCGATTGGCCGTGCACACAGGCCAAGGTGCCGGACATCTCGCTCGCCGCCGTCTGGGCCGGCCCGGCGCTCGACGATGCCGAGACCAAGTGGAAGGACGACGCAAAAATCAGTGCGCTGGTCTCGAAGCTCGCGGCACGCAAGACGCCGCTGGACGACGCTGAAAAGTCGGTGAAGGAATTTCTGGCGGGCTCCGCCGCCGACAAGACCGCGAATGCAAAGCTGCTGTTCGCCGGCCTGTTCGACACGCTCAACGCCCAGCGCTCCCAGGTCATGGGCGGGCTCGAACGGGTCAGCCGCAAGCAGCGCGAGGCCGCCGACAAGATCCGCGACGAGACGATTCAGCTCCAGACGCTCCAGGGGGCGACGCCGCGCGACGACACCAAGGTCGAGGCACTGAGCAACCAGCTGATCTGGGAGACCCGCATCTTCGAAGACCGCCGCAAGGTGGTGCGATTCGTCTGCGAGGTTCCGACCGCGATCGACCAGCGCCTGTTTGCGCTGGGACGCGTAATCCAGCAGGAAATGGAATAGCGTCAGCCTCACTGACAGCTCCGCAAAAGTTCCCGCGATCTCAACGCGATCGTTAACGGTTGCCGCGCTATCTGCCGGAACCAAATCGATCTAGGATGTCTTGTCGATGTGGATCTCGAACGCCGGGAGGCCTCGATGGGAACCAGACAATTCATCTTCGCGGGCGCTGCAGCCATCAGTATGCTCGCATCCAGCGCATTTGCCGCTGACGATATGACCGGAATGGTCACCAGGATCGATCGCCTCAACAACACGATCTCGATCCAGCAGACGCAGAAGGGCACGGTCGGCGGCAGCGCCGGCGGCGCTGGCGCGCTCCAGGAGTACAAGGCCAAGGACGCCGCGATGCTGGACGCCGTCCATGCCGGTGACCGGGTAAGCTATACCGCGACCGAAGCGGATGGCACGGGCACGCTGACGAAGTTGCAGAAGCAGTAACTCCTACTGATCGGGGCGCGGCTCCGGTTGCGCCTCGTCGGTCGGGAGTTTCGCGCGCTCCCAGCCGTCGGTGCCGTCGGGATACCAGGCGATGTTGGAGTAACCGTCAGCCAACGCGCGCTTGGCGGCGTTCCACGACATCCAGCAATCGGCCAGGCAATAGATCACGAGCAGCGCGGACTTATCGTCGTGCGACGCGCGCGCGAGGCCGCGGCGGAAATAGTCATCCATGGCGGGCGGCAGCGTGCCGTAGCCGGTATCCGGCAGCCAGATGCTGCCCGGAATGTTTTTCCGCGGCGCATCGCGCCACACCGTACCTTCGGGAAGGTTCTTCGGCTTCGGCGGTCGCGGCAGGACATCGATGAACGCGCCGTTCTTTGCCCGCCAGATCGCCTCGGCCTCTGCGGTCGTGAGCACGCGTGCGCCTTCCAGCGTCGCCGGCACCGGCGCGCGGTAATTGTCGGTACGAAATCCTTCCGGCTCGAACGGCTCCTGCTGCTGCGCGAATGCCGGCGCCGCCAGCATGGCGGCGACGATCGCAGCGGCAAGACGCCGTCTCATGGCGCCTTCTTGGCCGTCTCCGCGCCGAGCGGCCGGTCGCCCTCATCCAGCAGCGGCACACCGAAGTCGATCAGGATCTTGTTGATCTCGCCCTGGTTCTCCTGGATCAGCTTGTTGAGCTGCCGCTTCCAGTTCTGGTCGGCCGGGCGCACGCCCATGCCAATGCGATAGACCAGCTTCGGCCCGGTGGTCTCCTTCACCAGCGGCGTGACATGAAGCGAGCCGGCCTTCTTGGCGTAGAAGCCCGCCATCGGGCCCCACAGCACGCCGGCGTCGATCTTGCCGTTGGTGAGATCGTCGATCATGGCCTGCGCCGAATTGTCATAGCGGGTGTCGATCATCAGCGGATAGGGCTTGGCGTCGCCCATCAGGCCGGCGATCGCCATGTTGGTGGCCGGCGGAGTGCCGGCGACGATGCCGACATGCTTGCCCTTGAGCCTGATATCCTCGAGCGTATCGACGTCCTCGAGCCCGCCGCCCGCTTTCGCGACCAGCGCGTAGGACGTGCGGTAATAGGGGTTGGTGCCCTGCACGAGGTCGTCGCCTTGCGGAAAGCCCATGATGACGTCACAGCGATGCGCACCCAGCGTCATGCGCACGAAGCCGGTCGCCTGCGGAAAGAAGACATAGTCGAGCTTCTTCTGGAGCTTGTCTGCGAGCAGCTCCGCGAGCTTGTTCTCAAGCCCCTCGCCCTTCTCGTTGGAGAACGGCAGGTTGCGCGGATCGGCGCAGACGCGCAGCACCTTTGGATCGACCAGCTCGAATGAGAGGTCGCCAGTCTCGCTTGTCTGCGCCATGGCGACATCGCCGACTGCGCAGGATGCGACCATGGCGCATAGCAAAATCAACCAGCAACGATGTCGCCCGGCCTCCGTCATCGCGCTTCCTCCATCTTTTGTCTGGATGCTATCCATGCAACGCAGGACGCACCATGTTTTGCCAAACTTTGTGTTGGCTTGTTGTGCTGCAGTGCAATGCCGCAAACCCCTGAACTGAGGCGGAAAAGTGTCTCATCTCGCTTCAACGATCGCAGCCTTGACCCTGCTGGGCTTCGCGACGCTAGCACGCGCGGGGACAGCCGAATTGCCTGTGAGCGAAGTCGCGCCGGGAATCTTCGTACACTCCGGGACCATCGCCCTGATGACCCGCGAGAATGAGGGCGACATTGCCAATGTCGGCTTCATCGTCGGCGAGGATGCGGTGGCCGTGATCGATACCGGCGGCAGCGTCCGCGAGGGCGAGGCGCTGCTCGCGACCGTGCGGGCCCACACCAGCAAGCCGATCCGCTACGTCATCAACACCCACGGCCATCCCGACCATGTCTTCGGCAATGCCGCTTTTGTGGCGGAAGGAACCAGCTTTGTCGGCCACAGCAAGCTGCCGCAGGCGCTGGCGACGCGCGGGCCGTATTATCTCGACAATTTTAGACGCATCATGGGAGACGAATTGATCTCGCCGGTGAAGATCGTGCCGCCCACCCTGCTCGTGCAGGACACGCTGATGCTCGATCTCGGATCGCGCCGCTTGTCCTTGCGGGCATGGCCGGCCGCGCACAGCGACAATGATCTGACCGTGTTCGATGAGACGACCAGGACGCTGTTCGCAGGCGATCTCGTCTTTCTCAGCCACATTCCGGTGATGGACGGCAGCATTCGCGGCTGGCTCGCCCTGCTTGGGGAACTTGAGACGATTCCAGCGGCCCGCGTCGTTCCCGGTCACGGCCCTGTGAGCGACTGGCCGGCCGCACTTTCCGATGAACGGCGTTATCTCTCGACGCTGCTGTCGGACGTGCGTGCGCTCAACAAGAAGGGCGAATCGATCCGGGCCGCGGCGGACAAGGCGGCCTCATCCGAGCGTTCCCATTGGGATCTCTTCGACGACTACAACGCCCGCAACGCAACCGCAGCATTTTCGGAAATTGAATGGGAGTAGCGGACGCGCTAGGGTTACCTCCACAACTGCTTCGTCCGCACGGGACCATGACCATGCTGGGACTTAAGCTTCGCCTCACCTTGATCACTGCGCTCGCCGGCATCGTCCTCGCAATGCCGGTGCGCGCCGAGGAGGCCTATGATCCCTGGCCCGGCCTGGTGCAGGACATTTTCAGCAACCGCCCGATGAACGACGGCGCCGACGTGATTGGCATCGAGATGCCTTATCGCGCCGAGGACGCGGCGATCGTGCCGGTGACCCTGCGCAGCAAGCTGTCGCCGGGCGATGCCCGCCGCATCCGGTCGATCACGCTGGTGATCGACCGCAACCCGGCGCCGATGGCGGCGAAGTTCGAGCTCGGGCCGGATGCCAATGTCAGCGAAATCTCAACGCGCGTGCGCGTCAATAACTACACCGACGTGCACGCGGTGGCCGAGCTCAGCGACGGCACGCTCTACGTCTCCAAGACCTATGTGAAGGCCTCCGGCGGCTGCTCGGCGCCGGCGGGAAAGAACGCGGAGGAAGCCGAGAACCGCCTCGGTCAGATGCGCTACCGCCAATTCGCGCGTGAGGATGCGCCGGCGAGCCGCATCCGCGAGGCGCAGATCATGATCGGCCATCCCAACAATTCCGGCCTCCAGATGGATCAGGTCACGCAGCTCTATATTCCGGCCTTCTTCGTCAACCAGTTGAAGCTGACGCAGGACGACAGCCCCGTGCTGTCGATGGAAGGCGGCATCTCGATCTCGGAAGATCCCAATCTGCGCTTCACCTACGTCTCCAACGGCGCCAAGCGTTTTCGCGCGGAGGCGAAGGACACGGATGGGCATGTGTTCCGCAATGAATGGGATGTCGACAAGCCGGGGACATGAGGCTCCGCTTACCCTCTCTCCTTCGGGAGAAGGGAATGCAGCGGCGCAAGCGTCAGAAACACCTCACTTCGGCTTCCGCCTGCGCACGCCGTAAATCATTCACCGCCGAGTTCGCCTGCTCTGACGTGCGAAACTGGACGCCCAGATTGCCCTGGACCTGGGACATGCTGAGCGCGGTCTCGGCGGTGACGTAGCGCTCGTAGGTGACGATCGAAGCCACCACGTCGATCGAACACGAGCACTGCTCGATCGCCTGACGCGTTTCGCCATTGGCCTTCATGCAGCCATAGACATATTCGGCCCGCGCGGAGGTCGGATAATCATTGGCCTCCTCGGCCCGCGCCGCGTACACACTCGCGGCCAGCACGGCCAATGCGGCGACAATCGGTCGTACCCGTCCCGCCAAACTCATGAGTGTCCTCCCGCTGGTTGCGATGGAAGCTATGCTATGCGTATTGTCCTGAAAAGCACTCCCTTCGAGGAAACGGCTCACAAGGTGATGAAAGCTCTCGGTCGAACATTGGCGCTCGCGATAACACTGGCGCTGACGCAAGTCGCGACGGGCCACGCCGCTGATGCCATCCGCCTCGCGGTGCAGAAGACCGGAACATTCTCCTGGGAACTGGCAACGATCCGCGCGAGCGGTCTCGACAAGGAGGCCGACCTGTCGCTCGAGGTGACCGAGCTTGCAAGCCCCGAGGCCGGCAAGATCGCGCTCCGCGCCGGCAATGCCGACATCATGCTGTCGGATTGGCTGTGGGTGTCGCGTGAGCGCGCGCTCGGCACCAAGCTTGCCTTCTATCCCTATTCCAGCGCGCTCGGCGCGGTGATGGTGCCGGCGTCCTCGCCGATCAAGACGCTCGCCGACCTCAAGGGACGCAAGCTCGGTGTCGGCGGCGGCCCGATCGACAAGAGCTGGCTGCTGCTCCAGGCGCGGATGAAGCAGGACGGCATCGACCTGAAGTCCGAGGCAACCATCGCCTATGGCGCGCCGCCTCTGATTGCCGCGAAGACACTCGACGGCGAGATGGATGCGAGCCTCAATTTCTGGAATTTCTGCGCCCAGCTCGAAGCCAAGGGCTTTCGCCGCCTCGCCGGCATCGAGGACATCTTGCCGAAACTCGGCGCGAAGGGAGCAGTCTCGGCCGTCGGCTATGTCTTCGACGAGGACTGGGCGGCGAGCCATCGTGATGCGGTGGCGCGCTTCATCGCGATGACCCGCAAGGCCAAGCAGTTGCTGGTGACCTCAGACGCGGCCTGGGACAAGATCGCGCCGCTCACCGGCGCCACCGATCCAGCCATGCTCAAGGTCTACCGCGACCGCTATCGCGACGGGATTCCACGCCGGAGCATCGCCGACGAGGAGGCGGATGCGCGCGTGCTCTACCGCGTGTTGGCCGAGATCGGCGGCCGCGATCTGGTCGGACCGGCGGCCGAGCTCGATCCCGGCACCTTTTATCACGCCGTGCCCGGAGACTGAGGTGCTGCGCCTTCTGTCGATGGCCTTGCTGCTTGCGATCTGGTGGACAGCCGCGCTGTTCGTCGGCGGCGCAAAACTGCCCTCCCCGCCTGCGGTGCTCAACGTCATCATCGCGGAAGCCGCGAGCGGCGCGCTGTTCCTGCATCTCGGTGCCACGCTCGCCCGCGTCGCGCTGTCCTTCGTGCTGGCGATGTCGCTCGGCAGCGCCATCGGCTATCTGATGGGGCGGGTGAAGCTTGCCGACCGCCTCGGCGATCCCTGGCTGATCCTGCTCCTGAACCTGCCGGCACTGGTGGTGATCGTGCTGGCCTATATCTGGGCCGGGCTCACCGAGGCCGCCGCAATCGCGGCGATCGCCATCAACAAGCTGCCGACCGCGGTCGTCACCCTGCGCGAGGGCACCCGCGCGCTCGACCGCTCACTCGACGAGATGGCGACCGTGTTCGCGATGCCGCGCTGGCGCGCATTCCGCCATGTGGTGCTGCCGCAGCTTGCGCCCTATATCGCGGCCTCCGCGCGCTCAGGCTTGTCGCTGGTGTGGAAGATCGTGCTGGTCGCTGAATTGCTGGGGCGGCCGAACGGCGTCGGCTTCGAGATCGGCGTCGCCTTCCAGCTGTTCGACACGCCGCGGCTGCTCGCCTATTCGCTGACCTTCGCCGCGGTCGTGCTCGTGATCGAGACCGCGCTGGTGCAGCCGTTCGAGGCCCGCGCAACACGGTGGCGACCCCGTGCGGCTTGAAGTCGATATCACAGGCAAGACATTCGAGAGTGCCGCGGGCGGAACGCACGAGGTACTGGCACCGATCAAATTCGCGCTTCAATCCGGTGAGGTCGGCGTACTGATCGGCCCGTCCGGATGCGGCAAGAGCACGATGCTGCGCATCATCCTCGGGCTCGACCGTGATTTCGACGGGAGCATCGCGCGTCCGCCGGAGGCGCGGATCGGCATGGTGTTCCAGGAGCCGCGGCTGCTGCCGTGGCGCTCGGTCGAACAGAACGTGCGCCTTGCGGCGCCCGGCATCGGCGACGCAAAGCTGTCCGAATTGTTCAGGACCCTCGAGCTGGAGCAGCATCGCAGCCACTTCCCCGGCGAATTGTCGCTGGGGCTGGCCCGGCGCGTCGCCCTCGCCCGCGCATTCGCGGTCGAGCCCGACCTGCTCGTGCTCGACGAGCCGCTTGCCTCGCTCGACGATGCGCTGGCCGGACGGCTGCGTGACGAGATCGCATCGATGGTCGGGAGCCGCCCGGTGATGACGCTTCTCGTCACCCACAGCATCGACGACGCCATCCGCCTCGGTGATCGCCTGTTCTTCCTGTCGCCGCGCCCGGCGCACATCGTCCGGGAGGTACCGATCTCGATCCCGCGCGCGGAGCGCAGCGAGGCCGAACTCGGCAGGATCAGAGCGGAGCTCGCGGCACTGCCGCTTGAATCGAAATGACAACTCGTGATCAACTGAACCCAACGAGATGACTTGGAAATTTTCCTGGGAGGTTCACCATGCGGCGTACGCTGATTGCGATCGGCATCCTGTTGGTTGCGATGCCGGGCGCGGCGCTCGCGCAGACCAAGGGCAAAGGCATCCGGCTGTGGAATCTGACGACGGAGACGATCTCCGGTTTCCAGCTGTCACCGGCCGGCAAGACCGACTGGGGTCCGAACCAGACCTTGAACGACAAGGACAAGGAGGTCGATCATGACGAGCGGCTGCGCATCACCGGCGTCGAGCCCGGCCGCTACGATGCCAAGGTTAGCTATGCCAATGCACGGCAATGCGTCGTGCGCGACATCGAGATCAAGGCAGACGCGGTGTTCTCGATCGCCGACAAGGATCTGAAGGACTGCACGAAGTAGCGGACTACGCCTTGTCGTTCGGGTGCGGATATTCGCAGCGCCACCGCACCGCCTGCCACTTCGGGTGGTCACCGACCCATTGCGCGATATAGGGCGGCGCGGCCATGGCGCATTGCGTCGGCGACCCCGCATAGTTGAACACGATATGCTGCTCCTCGCAGGTCGCAGGCGAGAGCACTGCACACACAGTCACCACCAGGTCGATCGGGTTCATGCCGGGATCCTCGCGCAGGGCCGCTATACGTTAGCATAAATGGATACGTCCCGAGGAGCCGGAAGTTTCAATCCAGCGTGAGGGAACCGCTCAGCTAGAAGTTAACACCGAACACCAACCGCGCCTGATGCCGCTCGAAATTGACGAGGTCGAGATTGGCGGCTGATCCGGCCGAACGTCCCCAGGCCTGCATGCTCCAGCTCAGGGTGAGCCGCGAGCGCTCCGATATCTGAAAATAGGCGGTGGGCCCGACGAACAGGGCCTGGCCTGCGAACTCGCCAAGGCCGATGCCCTCATACTGCCGGAAGTAGCGCATCTCACCGCCGAGCAGGAAATTAGGCCGCACGCGCACCATGCCGGCGAAGGCGGCGCCGATGGTCGAGCTTTTCTCGGACAGGCCTGTCACCTCGAAGCGCGCCCATTCCGGCTGGTAGATCAGGTTGAGCGCACCTATCACGAAGTTCGGGATCAGCTCGCGGTCGAAGGCGAGCGTGAAGTCGGTGCCGTACATCCGTCCCTTAGCGCCGCTGATCTCGTCGATACGGTCGCCATGGGTCTCAGTGGCAACCGTCAAACCGAACGGGGCGTTCTCCCGATCGAGCAGGCGATAACGCAGATCGAGCGAGGCGCCCTGGAAATTGAGCTGGCGGCGATCATTGATGTCCGGGACGCCGGTGATGTCGTGCATCGTCGTCGTGCCGCCGACCTCGATGCGAAAATTCGGCAGCGGCACGATTTCGATCTCGACCTCCTGGCTGATGGCGCGATAGGTCCCGGCACCCTTGCCGAACCGACCCGTCGTCTGGCTCTGGAGTTCGCGCTCGCCGGGATTGCCGACATCGCTGCCGATCATGAAGCCGAAGATGTGCTCGGTATCAAAGCCCTCTTCGGCGCTGACGCGTGCCGGTGCCAGCGCGAGCGTGCACGCAATCGCCGTCCAGATTGTGAGGGCTCCGGTGCGCATCTCGAACACTACCACGGCTTCGACGGCATCCGCCATCGAAGCCGCGGCAGGTCGTCAGGTGGTCTTACTTGCGCAAAGCGCAGGCGTACATGTTGATTTCCATGCCGACCGGCACTTCCACGATCTTCGGAGCTTTCCAAGCCATTCGGGTCTCCCAAGGGTATTGGGCGCGACATCGCGCCGGGCAAAACCTAGGGCTGCGTCAGGCACTAAGCAAGACTGGAATCGAACCGATGATACAGCAATGCGGCACTTTGTGCGAGGCAAGTTCGCTCTTGGACAAACCGCCTTCGCTCTCGGTCAAAGCGCGCCGTGCAAAAGCCGTTTTTAGCGCAGCAGCCGCAGCAGTGACTGCCCTTTGCGCGACTTCAGCTCCTTGGCATCCAGCGTCCCGTCATTGTCAGGGTCGGCCGCTTTGAAACGCTGCTCGACTACGGACAGATATTCATCGAGCGTCAGTGTTCCATCGTGATCGGGATCAGCGGCGGCAAGTTCTTTCGCCGTTAACCGTCCGCGCAATTCGCGCGCATCCAGCGTGCCATCGTGGTCGGGATCGAGCTTTGCGAACAGCGCAGCTGCCGCCTTCTTCACCTCGGCGAGATCGAGCGTGCCGTCGTTGTCGGTATCGAACATCTTGACGGCGCTGCCGGATGCCGACCAAGCCGGAACAGACAGCAGCGCAATCGTCAACCCAAGAGCAACAGAGCGACGCGATATCATCAAAACCTCCCTGACCAAGAGCCCCGATTCGCGCGGGATCGCGACAACATAAGTCCGCAAGCGGTCCCCGGTTCAAGCGGAATTGCAACGTCCCTTCGACAAGCGGACCCCGGTCGCGCCCAAATCTCGCGCCGCGCCAATCTTCGTGCCACGGAAATTGATGCAGCGCATTCGCGCAAGACGTGCAAAATCTCTCGGGAATGACCGAGCGAGGCCCGGCATCTGGCGTCCAACATATCGGCAGCACGCGTTCGACTTTCGTATTGACGGGTTTTGCATTCGGGCGGAATGTTACTCTCGCAGCGTCAAAAGGCGCGCGAATTGGGAGGAACGGATGAAACGCTTAGCGATGGCCGCGAGCCTCGTCATATCCGCATGCTCGGTTGCGAGCGCACAAACGACCGACCAACTGGTCAAGGGCGCAACCGACACGTCGAACGTTCTCAATTACGGGATGGGCTACAATCTCCAGCGCTTCTCGACCCTGAACCAGATCAACAAGGACAGCATCAAGAACCTCGTCCCGGTCTGGAACTACAGTTTCAACGACGATCGCAGCGAGGAATCGCAGCCGCTGGTCTACCAGGGCGTGATCTACGTGACCTCGCACAACGCGACCATGGCGGTCGACGCCAAGACCGGCAAGCAGATCTGGAAGTCCAAGATCGAATATCCGGCCGAGACGCCGCGCATCGTCTGCTGCGGCATCATCAATCGCGGCGCCGCGCTTTTTGACGGCAAGCTGTTCCGCACCACACTCGATGCCAACGTGATCGCGATCGACGCCAAGAACGGCAAGGAGCTGTGGCGGCAGAAGGCAGCCGACATCAAGGAAGGCTATTCGATGACGGTAGCCCCGCTGGTCGCCGACGGCGTCATCATCACCGGCATCTCCGGCGCCGAGTTCGGCACCCGCGGCTTCATCGACGGCTGGGATCCGGCAACGGGCAAGCATCTCTGGCGCACCCATTCGATCCCTTCACCGGACGAGCCCGGTGGCGATACCTGGAAGGGCGACACCTGGAAGCTTGGCGGCGGCTCGACCTGGATCACGGGGTCCTACGATCCCGAGCTGAACACGGTCTATTGGGGCATCGGCAATCCCGGTCCGTTCAATTCGGCGGTGCGCCCCGGCGACAACCTCTACACTTGTTCCGTGCTGGCGATGGATCCCAAGACCGGCAAGATCAAGTGGCACTATCAGTTCTCGCCGAACAATCCGTTCGACTATGATTCCGTGGCCGAGATGGTGCTCTCCGACATGAACGTCGAAGGCAAGCCGACCAAGGTGCTGATGGATGCCAACCGCAACGGCTTCTTCTACGTCCTCGACCGCACCAACGGAAAGCTGCTTGCGGCCAACCCTTACGTGAAGGTGAACTGGGCGACCGGCATCGACATGAAGAGCGGACGGCCGATCGAGACCGATGTCAGCAAGGACGCGCGCGAGGGCAAGAAGGTCGTCGTCTATCCGTCGCTTCTTGGCGGCAAGAACTGGGAGCCGATGTCGTTCAACCCGCAGACGGGGCTCGCTTACGCGAACACGCTCGCCTTCGGCGGCCACTACAAGACCGAGCCGGCGACCTATAAGGCAGGCGAGTGGTATCTCGGCATGGATCTGACTGACCTGTGGGACTGGCCCGATGGACCACGCGGCCATCTCAAGGCCATCGATCCCATGACAGGCAAGGCGAAGTGGGAAGCACCAAGCGACATTCCACGCTTCTCCGGCGTGCTGTCGACCGCCGGTGGCGTCGTATTCACGGGCGCGCTGACCGGCGAGTTCGAGGCCTTCGACGCCGACAACGGCAAGAAGCTCTGGAGTTTCCAGACGGGCTCCGGAATCGAGGGGCAACCGGTGACATGGCAGCAGGATGGCGTGCAATATGTCGCGATTGCCAGCGGCTATGGCGGCGTCTACTCGATCTTCTCGGGTGACGAGAGGCTCGCCAGCGTGCCCGCCGGCGGATCGTTGTGGGTTTTCGCGGTCAAGCAATAGCGACAGGCGAAACGTGCTGAGAGACGTATCTTCCAGGACGGCGGCGATCCTCGCCGCCGTCGCGGCGCTGACGGTCGCGCTTGCGGCGACCGTTCGTGCCGCGGATGACGCAAATGGCAATCCCGTGCAAATGCAGATCGACCAGGGCAAGTCGACCTACGCCGCGAAATGCTCGCACTGCCATGGCCCCAACATGATGAACGCCGGCACGATCACGCCGGACCTGCGCGCCTTTCCCGACGACAGGACGCGCTTCGTCACCACGGTGAAGAACGGCAAGAACAACAAGATGCCTCCCTGGGGCGACATCCTCAGCGACGACGAGATCGGCAATCTCTGGGCCTTCATCTCAAGCCGGAGGAAGCCATGAGGGGCCGGCTGGCAGCGCTCGGTCTTGCTGCGATGCTCGCGATGCCGGCGACGACAGCCTGGGCGGCTGATCCGTTGAGCGTCTGTCTCGACGAGGACCGGCCCCCGCTCTCGGTGCATCACCGCGGCAAGCCGGATTCCGGCTTCGACGTGGTGCTGGCGCAGGCGATTGCGGACCGGCTGGGACGGCCGCTCAGGATCCAGTGGTTCGAGAGCAAGCTGGACGAGGATTCGAGCCCGCAGCTGGAGGCCAATGCGCTGCTGTCCGACGGGCGCTGCTCGCTCGTCGGCGGCTACGCGCTGACGGCGGATTCGCTGGTGGTCCCCGGCATGAAGACGGCGCGCTTGCCGGATTTCACTGGCGCCACCCGGGACGACCGACGGCGCCGCGTCGCGCTCGGCGTGCTCGCGCCGAGCCAGCCCTACGTCTATGCGCCGATGACGGTGGTGCTCGGCCCCAAGGCGCGCGACCGCAAGATCGGCGGTATCGGCGATCTCGCCGGCCTTCGCCTCGCAATCGAGAGCGGATCGCTGGGCGATGCCATCTTGATGAGCTTCGACAAGGGGCGCCTGATCGACAACATCACGCATCTTGTGCCCGGCCGTGACGATTTGCTGGGCGCGCTTGCCCGCGGCGACTATGACGCGACGCTGATCGATCTCGGCCGCCTCGATGCCCATCGCACCGCCCATCCCAACACCGCGATATCAGCCTCCGGCTACTATTATCCGATCGGCGCCAATCGCGGCTATGTCGGGCTTGCAAGCGACCCCGCCCTGATCGACGCCGTCAACAAGGCGCTGACAGAGCTCGCCGCCGAGGGCAAGATCGCCGCGTTCGGCAAAGAGGCCGGGCTCACCTACCTGCCCCCGCGCGAGCCCGCGATCCTTGGTGATGTCTGGAGGCAGATCATTCAGCGGTGATCGCTCGGCAGTGAGAACGGTACGGCCTCGTTCTCCGCTGTCATGCCTCGCGAAGGCGGGGCATCCAGTACGCTGCGGCCCATCGATTTGAACACAACCCTCTCGGAATACTGGATCGCCCGGTCAAGTGTTTAGTCCGGACAGATCACTGACAGGTGTTCCGAGACATAACTGACACATCAAACTGAGCTGGATTTGGTCCGATTCGGGAGACCGTCCATGCCCTGGAACGAGGTGTCGGTAATGGATCAGCGCCATGAGTTTGTACGGCTGGCTTTGCAGGAGGGCGCTAACCGGCGCGAGCTCTGCCGGCGGTTCAACATCAGTCCTGACGTCGGTTACAAGTGGTTATCTCGCTGGCAAGCCGGTGATCGGGAGCTGGCCGACCGCTCGCGCCGGCCGCATGCGATGCCCAAACGCAGCGACGCCGCAATCGAGACGCAGGTGCTGGCGGTGCGCGACAAGCATCCAGCCTGGGGAGCGCGCAAGATCGGCCATTGTCTGAAGCGAGGCGGCCAAACGGTGCCTGTGCCGTCAACGGTGCACCGGATCCTATGTCGGAACGGTCGGGTCAAACCGAGCGAGAATGCGCCGCCAAATCCGGGGCATCGCTTCGAGAAGGAAGCTCCCAATCTGCTGTGGCAGATGGACTTCAAGGGCCACCTGCCGCTCGCCGACGGGACCCGATGCCATCCGCTGACCATCGTCGACGATCACTCGCGCTATGTCCTGTGCCTGAAGGCCTGCGCCGACGAGCAGCGTCTCACCGTGCAGGACCATCTGACCACGACGTTCCGCTGCTATGGCCTGCCGGAGGCCTTCTACACCGACAACGGCTCACCCTGGGGCGATACGTCGGGCATTCGTTGGACCGGACTGAAGGTGTGGCTGCTCAAGCTTGGCGTCAGGGTGGTGCACGCCAGGCCATGCCATCCGCAGGCGCGCGGCAAGAACGAACGCTTCCACCGCACCCTGAAGGCGGAGGTCTTTGCGATGCGTCGCTTCCGCACTCTCCCGAAGTCCAACGCGCCTTCGATGCCTGGCGGCCGGTCTACAATCTGGAGCGTCCCCACCAGGGCCTCGATATGCACGTCCCCGCCGATCGCTTCCGGCCGAGTGCCCGTGCCATGCCGGCCCGCGTTCCGAACGTCGAATACGACAACGGCGAGACCGTCCGCAGGGTCTCATCGACGAGACCTTACATCTCCTTCAAGGGACGGTTCTGGAAAGTTCCCCAGGCCTTCGCCCGCGAGCGTCTCGCCATCCGCCCGCTAGACCGCGACGGCCATTACGGCATCTTCTTCGCCAGCTGGCAGGTCGCATCGATCGACTTGACCAACGGCCAACCTGTCAGTGATGTGTCCGAACAGGTGTCAGCCATGTCTCCGGACTAAACATCAAGCCGGGCGGTGACAGCGAGAGGGTGGCGAGACCATCGTCCCACGCGCCAAAATACAGATTTCGTTTTCGTGCTATGTTTCGTGCTTCATTTCGACGCTTGGTGCCATTGTGAACTCCCCGACCATCCCGTCCACCACAAGCTTGCACGATGTCTTGTCCCGGGAGATCAAGACCAGCGAGCTCTCACGCGCGCTGATCGTCGTTGGCCCGTTTGTCGCCGCCTATTTCGTCTCGCGCGAAACGGCGCTGCTGAACCTGGGGCTCATCGCAGTGTCGCTGCTCATTCCCGCGCTGCGGCTGCAGCTGGCGCCGAAGGTGGTCGCCTGGCACTACCTCGCGATCCTCGTAACCTTTGCCGCGCTCTTCCTTGCCGCCCCGATCAAGCCGCTGTTCGTGGTGCTGACGGCGCTTGCCGGCTTCCTGGCCGTCGCGGTGACGCGCTACGGCGAACACTTCCGCACCCTCGGCAACTGGGTGTTCATCCCCGCGGTCTATCTCGCCTGCGAGGTGCGGGAAGGCGTAAGTGCCGCGGAAGCTTTACGCCATGCCGGCATGATCGTCGTGTCCTCGCCGATTGCGCTGGCGCTGGTCTGCGGCATCCAGATCTACGACCGGCGGCGACGCGGTGACGCCGCGACCTCGTTCGGACCGCCTACGGCCGAATGGTTCTTGCCCTCGCTCGCAACCGCCATGGCGGTGTTCGCCGCAGCCGCACTGGTCGAGATTCTGGATCTCAAGCAGGGGCAATGGGTGATGTGGTCGGCTGCCAGCGTCGTCGTCGGTGACCTCTCCGCCTCGACCGGCAAGCTGAAACAGAGAGCCATCGGCGCGTTCGTCGGCGTGCCGCTCGGCTTCCTCGCCGGCATCGCACTGCCGCAGAGCCGCATCGGCTACGCGCTCGCGGTTCTCGCGGCGACCCTCACGCTGATTTCGTTCTCCCGCTATATCGTCGGCTTCGGCCTGCGCTGCTTCTTCATTGCGCTCGCCGCATCCTTTGCCGGCGGCGCCAGCGGGATCGCGGAAGAGCGCGTCGCCAACGTGATCATCGGCGGTGCGTTTGGGCTCATTGCGGTCGCCCTGACAGAGATTGTCTGGCAACGGGTCACGCGGAAAGCTGGTGGGCCGACGCAGGCTTCCCCGTGAGTACGGATTCGGCGGGTGACGCCTCGCCTAGTTCTCGTCCGCGGCGACAGCGCCCTGCTGCGCCTTGTGGATCGAGGACGGCACCACGCCGAAATATTTCCGGAATACGCGGCTGAAGTGCGATGAGCTGGAGAAGCCCCAGGAGAACGCGACGTCGGTGATGGTCTTGCCCGCGTGCGCCTCGAGCTCCTGGCGGCAGTTCTGCAAGCGCGCCTGCCAGATGTAGTCGCTTACCGTGGTGCCGCGCTCGGAGAACAGCATGTGCAGATAGCGCTTCGAGCAGCCGAGCTCGGCGGAGATCTGGTCGATGCACAGATCGGGATCGCGCAGGTGCTCGCGGATAAAGAACTGGGCGCGCACATACATCGCCTCGGGCCCGACCCGATCGAGCATCGTATCGGCTTCGCGCAGCGGCAGCAGCAACAGGTCGATCAGCGAATCGGCAACGCCGACCGCGCTGTTCGCCGACAGCTTTGCCGCTTCGTCGAACGTGGCATGGACGAAATCATGGGCGATCCGCCCCGTTCCGGTGCGCGACGACAGCTTGCAGGCCGGCATCCGCTGCGACGGGAATCCGCGGTCGCGGAGCAGCGATTTCGGCACGATCACCACATCGTGGCGCGTGAAGGCGGGACTGATGATCGAATGCGGGCAGGAGACGTCATAGGCGATGATGTCGCCGGGGTTCAGCTCGATGTGGCGGCCTTCCTGCTCGAAATACGACACGCCGTAGGTCTGGAAGTGGATCTTGATGTACGGGTGTTCATTGGCCTTGGCGCGCGCCAGCGTGTGCGCGATGCGATGCTGGCTCACCTCGATCTGGCAGAGCTTCAGGCGCGAGACGGATGTGTAATCGATGCGGCCTTCGAGCGAGGACGCCTCCAGCGGATCGACGTCGAAATGGCCGCACAGACTCGTCAGCCCGTCAATCCAGCTCTGGATCTGCCTCTTCGGCGTCATTCCGGTCGTCGAGAGCGTGTGAATTGAGTCGGACATTAATCCAGCCACTGCTTTCATCCGGGAGATTCGATGCGAATCACGACCGGTGCAGCCGGAGCCCTCAGTCGTGATTGCGTGACGTTTACCTCAAATTGGGGCGGTCTTTTGGAACGAGCGCCATCGCTCCTCTGCTGCCCTTGGAGGTTAATCCTCCGCCTTAGTTGCAACGCCGTCAAGGGGAACCAGCGATGCGGCCCGCGCTTGCGCGGTGCGAAAAAGCTGAATTCGCTCCTGCAAAATCAAAAACTTCGCACCCGTGCGCTGTCGAGCAAAGCGGCTTCTCTCTTGGGCAAGTTTCCCGATCGCGAACCCGTTAGGAATTACGACAGGAACAACAAAAACGGGCCGCCCTGCACGCGGACCTGTGGCTCTCATCAGGAGGAGGAAACCCCCAGCATCGTTTCTGGTCCCAATCGTGACCGCCCTGCACGAGCAGACGCTGGACGTGAAGCCCGGCGATTAAGCAATGCTTCGGAAACAATAAACGAGATCAACGGAGGAATGACTATGCGCAAGGTGCTACTGGCGACCTTTCTTGGCTCCGCGGCGGCTCTCGCTGTCGGCAGCGCTTCAGCCAATGACGAGCTGAACAAGATGTCGCAGAACCCGAAAGACTGGGTGATGCAGGCGGGCGACTACGCCAATTCCCGCTATTCCAAGCTGAACCAGATCAACGCACAAAATGTCGGCAAGCTTCAGGTCGCCTGGACCTTCTCGACCGGCGTGCTGCGCGGCCACGAAGGTGGACCGCTGATCGTCGGCAACATGATGTACGTCCACACGCCGTTCCCGAACAAGGTCTACGCTATTGACCTTTCGAATGAGAACAAGATCGTCTGGAGGTACGAGCCCAAGCAGGACCCGAACGTCATTCCGGTGATGTGCTGCGACACGGTTAACCGCGGCGTCGCCTATGGTGACGGCAAGATCTTCCTGCATCAGGCCGACACGACCCTGGTCGCGCTCGACGCCAAGACCGGTCAGGTTGCGTGGACCGCGAAGAACGGCGATCCGAGCAAGGGGGAGACTGGCACCTCGGCACCGCTGGTCGTCAAGGACAAGGTGCTGGTCGGCATCTCCGGCGGCGAGTTTGGTGTCCAGGCTCATATGACCGCCTACGACATCAAGACCGGCAAGCTGGCCTGGCGCGGGTTCTCGGAAGGACCGGATGACCAGATCCTGGTCGACGACAAGACCACCGCGCTTGGCAAGCCGATCGGCAAGGATTCGAGCCTGAAGACGTGGCAAGGCGATCAGTGGAAGATCGGCGGCGGCGCGACATGGGGCTGGATCTCCTACGATCCCGAGCTGAACCTCGTCTATTACGGATCGGGCAATCCCTCGACCTGGAATCCGAAGCAGCGTCCCGGCGACAACAAATGGTCGATGACGATCTGGGCACGCAACCCGGACACCGGCGTTGCCAAGTGGGTCTACCAGATGACGCCCCATGACGAATGGGATTACGACGGCGTCAACGAGATGATCCTCAGCGATCAGACCGTTGGCGGTGCCCCGCGCAAGCTGCTGACGCATTTCGATCGTAACGGCCTCGGCTATACGCTCGATCGCGTCACCGGCGAATTGCTGGTCGCCGAGAAGTACGATCCGAAGGTGAACTGGACCTCCGGCGTCGACATGGACAAGAACTCGGCGACCTATGGCCGTCCGAAGGTGCTCGATGCAGCTTCGACCGACAAGGCCGGCGAGGACCACAACGTGAAGGGCATCTGCCCGGCCGCGCTCGGCACCAAGGACGAGCAGCCGGCAGCCTACTCGCCGGACACGCAGCTGTTCTACGTCCCGACCAACCACGTCTGCATGGACTACGAACCGTTCAAGGTGAGCTACACCGCGGGCCAGCCCTATGTGGGCGCAACGCTCTCGATGTATCCGCCGCAAGGCGATACCAACATGGGTAACTTCATCGCCTGGGACGGCAAGACCGGCAAGATCGTCTGGTCGAACAAGGAGCAGTTCTCGGTCTGGTCAGGTGCGCTCGCAACCGCCGGCGGCGTGGTGTTCTACGGCACGCTCGAAGGCTACCTGAAGGCAGTGGACGCCAAGACCGGCAAGGAGCTCTACAAGTTCAAGACTCCCTCCGGCATCATCGGCAACGTCACCACCTATGAAAACGGCGGCAAGCAGTATGTCGCAGTTCTCTCCGGCGTGGGTGGCTGGGCCGGCATCGGTCTCGCCGCTGGCCTGACCGATCCGACCGCCGGTCTCGGCGCAGTCGGTGGCTACGCGGCGCTCAGCAACTACACGGCGCTCGGCGGTACGCTGACCGTGTTCTCGCTGCCGACGAACTAGCCTCACCTCTGTATCGCTCCGGCGCGTGGATCAACTCCACGCGCCGGCTCGTCTCCACCGAACGCCTTCGAGGAACACCTCTTGCGTAAAATCTGCTCTGTCATTGCTGCGATGATCTTCGTTGCGTCTGGAGGAATTGCTATCGCGGACGGCTCGGGCGACCCCACTGCCGTCAAGCAGAACGAAACTGGCGAATGGCTCGATAAGGAGGGTAACCCGACCTACAAGATCAACGGCGAATCCGTCGACTGGTACACCTATTCGGGATACCGCCGCTATCACTCGGACTGCCATGTGTGCCACGGCCCGGATGGAATGGGCTCGACCTACGCCCCGGCACTGAAGGATTCACTCAAGACCATGAGCTATGCCGATTTTCTAGGCGTCGTCGCCTCCGGCCGCAAGAACATCTCGACTGCGTCGGAGAACGTGATGCCGGCCTTCGGCGATAACCCGAACGTCGCCTGCTACATGGACGATCTCTACGTCTATCTGCGTGCCCGCTCCAACGAAGCCTGGGGCCGTGCCCGGCCCGGCAAGCACGAGGACAAGAACGACGCCTATACCAAGAACGAAGACTCGTGCATGGGCAAGAAGTGAACGTTTGGGGCCCGACCGAGACTTAAGTCTTGGCGCCCTGCGAGAATTTGAGGAGTTACCGATGAAGACACGTGCCGCCGTCGCTTTCGAAGCCAAGAAGCCGCTCGAGATCGTCGAAGTCGATCTGGAAGGACCGAAGGCCGGCGAAGTCCTGGTCGAGATCAAGGCGACGGGCATCTGCCATACCGACGCCTACACGCTCGACGGTTTCGACAGCGAGGGCATCTTCCCGTCGATCCTGGGCCATGAGGGCGCCGGGATCATCCGCGAGATCGGCGCGGGCGTGAGTTCGGTGAAGCCCGGCGATCATGTCATCCCGCTCTACACGCCGGAATGCCGGCAGTGCAAAAGCTGCCTGAGCCGGAAGACCAATCTCTGCACCGCGATCCGCGCGACGCAAGGCAAGGGCGTGATGCCCGACGGCACCAGCCGCTTCTCCTACAAGGGCAAGCCAGTTTACCATTATATGGGCTGCTCGACCTTCTCCAACTTCACGGTGCTGCCGGAGATCGCGGTGGCGAAGATCCGCGAGGACGCGCCGTTCGACAAGAGCTGCTACATCGGCTGCGGCGTCACCACCGGCGTCGGCGCCGTCGTCAACACCGCCAAGGTCGAGCCGGGCTCCAACGTCGTCGTGTTCGGCCTCGGCGGCATCGGGCTCAACGTAATCCAGGGCGCCAAGATGGCCGGCGCCGACAAGATCATCGGCGTCGACATCAACGACTCCAAGGAGGAATGGGGCCGCCGGTTCGGCATGACCGAGTTCGTCAATCCCAAGAAAATCACCGGCGACATCGTCCCGCATCTCGTGAGCCTCACCGACGGTGGCGCCGACTACACTTTCGACTGCACCGGCAACACTACGGTGATGCGCCAGGCGCTGGAAGCCTGCCATCGCGGCTGGGGCACATCGATCATCATTGGCGTCGCGGAATCCGGCAAGGAGATCGCGACACGTCCGTTCCAGCTCGTCACCGGCCGCAACTGGCGCGGTACCGCATTCGGCGGCGCGCGCGGCCGCACCGACGTGCCGAAGATCGTCGACTGGTACATGAACGGAAAGATCCAGATCGATCCGATGATCACCCACACGCTCAAGCTCGAAGACATCAACAAGGGCTTCGAGCTGATGCATGAGGGCAAATCCATCCGTTCAGTCGTCGTGTTCTAACTCGAAAGCGTCACACCCAAGGAGGATCGACCCATGACTGCACTCCACCCCTCGATCGACAACGGCCTCAAGCAAGGCACCGGCCATTTTGCCGGCGGCACGCTGGCCTGCAAATGCAAGGACCACCAGGTCAAGGTCGGCATCAAGGGCGACGTGGCGCACAACCACGCCTGCGGCTGCACCAAGTGCTGGAAGCCGCAGGGCGCGAACTTCTCCGTCGTCGCGGTGGTGCCGCGCCAGAACGTCACCGTGCTCGAGAACGGCGACAAGCTCCAGATCGTCGACGCTTCCGCGGTGATCCAGCGTCATGCCTGCAAGGCCTGCGGCACGCACATGTATGGCCGCATCGAGAACAAGAACCATCCGTTCTACGGTCTCGACTTCGTCCATCCGGAGCTGTTCCAGGAGCAGGGCTCGCAGGCGCCGCAATTCGCCGCCTTCGTCTCTTCGGTGATCGAATCGGGCGTGAAGCCGGAGCAGATGGCCGGCATCCGCTCGCGGCTGAAGGAAATCGGGCTCGAGCCCTATGACTGCCTGTCTCCGGCGCTGATGGACGCGATCGCGACCCACGTCGCGAAAGCCAAAGCCGCCTGAACAAGGCCGCCAGACGTTGCCAAGCCCCGTCCGCTCGCTGGTCGCAACCACCGCCAGCGAGCCGGACGGGTGCGGCCCTCAGATGATCGCGGCGATGTCGCCGCCGGTGCACCTTGCGTAGACGTGGGCCATTCGCTCCCTCAGTCCTAGTCTCTGAATGACTGCGCAGTGCCAAAGCTTCTCTCTTGAAGTCCGCAGGCCCTGCGTTTCTCCCTCCCTCGACTGAGGCATCCTGCTTCGTCCGCGCAGTCTCTCTGGCGGACGAAGCCTTTTTCACCTCGAATCTGATTTTGCAGTCGCGCAAAACGCGGGACGGCTTGCCGCGCCCTGCTTTTGACAAACCACGGATGCAATCTGCTCACGTCGAGAACACCCGGCTGTGAATGCCGGGCCGGCCCGATCTCTGCTACGATCGCGGTGTCACGATGCCGCGCGAAGTTCAATCAATTAAGAACAAAACGGGAGGTATCGAGCACATCCGGACATCGCGATTCGCATTTTGCCCCCTGCCGGGATTTGCCCGCGCGGGACAACGGGCCGGAGTGTGGTTGCGACGACGCACGGACCATGATGCCGACCGAAATCGGCACTTCCATAATCGGCAATGCTTATGAAGAGCGAGGGACGATCATGATCAAGGTGAAGATCAACGGCCAGGAACAGAGCTGGGACGGCGACCCGGATCTCCCGCTACTCTGGTTCCTGCGCGACGAGGCCGGGCTGACCGGCACCAAATTTGGCTGTGGCCAGGCGCTGTGCGGCGCCTGCACGGTCATCGTCGACAAGGAGGCGGTGCGCTCCTGCATCACGTCGATCAACGACGTCGCCGGACGCGAGATCACCACGATCGAGGGACTGCATCCGACCGGCGACCACGCCGTTCAGAAGGCCTGGCGCCAGGTCAACGTCCCCCAATGCGGCTTCTGCCAGGCCGGCCAGATCATGCAGGCCGCGGCCCTGTTGATGGACAATCCAAAGCCGTCGCACGACCAGATCCGCGAGGCGATGTCCGGCAACATCTGCCGTTGCGGCTGCTATCAGCGCATCGAGAATGCCGTCCATCTCGCATCGACGGGAGTGTGACATGAATTTCATCGACAATCCCCGAAAGCTTCGTGGCTTCGAAAAGCACACCAGGGTCGAGAAGATCTCACGCCGCAGCATCCTCAGGGGGATCGGCATCACCGGTGGCTTCGTACTCGCCGCCCCCGTAATGTCCCGCCAGGCTTTTGCCTATGAGACCGGCGCCGGAAAAATGCCGCATGGCGTCGTGGTGGACCCACGCGTCTTCGTCGCGGTCGCGCCCGACGGCACCGTCACCATCCTCGCCCATCGCTCCGAGATGGGCACCGGCGTGCGCACCAGCCTGCCGTTGATCGTGGCGGAGGAAATGGAAGCCGACTGGTCCAAGGTGAAAGTGCAGCAGGCCCATGGCGACGAGGTCAAGTTCGGCAACCAGGACACCGACGGCTCGCGCAGCACGCGGCATTATTTGATCCCGATGCGCCAAATCGGCGCCTCCGCCCGCACCATGCTGGAGCAGGCCGCAGCCAAGCGCTGGGGCGTGCCGGCGACCGAGGTCAAGGCCGTCAATCACGAGGTCGTCCACGGCGCCAGCGGGCGCAAGCTCGGCTTCGGCGAGCTCGCCGCCGATGCCGCCAAGGAATCGGTGCCGAGCATCGAAGGCCTCAAGCTGAAGGACCCAAAGGACTTCCGCTATCTGACCAAGGGCCAGATCGGCATCGTCGATCTCCACGACATCACCACTGGCAAGGCGGGTTACGGTGCCGACGTGCGCCTGCCCGGCATGAAGTATGCCGTGATCGCGCGGCCGCCGGTCACCGGAGGCAAACTGGTCTCGTTCGACCCGGCCGAGGCGATGAAAGTCTCCGGCGTCGAGAAGGTGATGCAGGTCCGCGGCTGGCCGTGGCCCTCGAAGTTCCAGCCGCTCGGCGGCGTCGCGGTGATCGCCCGCAACACCGGTGCGGCGATCAAGGGCCGCGACGCGCTGAAGCTGGTCTGGGACGACGGCGCCAACGGCAAGTACGACTCGGTCGCCTATCGCAAGGAGCTCGAGGAGGCCTCGCGCAAGCCTGGTCTCGTCGTGCGCGCCGAGGGCGACGCGGACGCCGCGCTGAAGAGCGCCGACAAGGTCGTGGTCGGCGAATATTACCTGCCCCATCTCGCTCATGCCAGCATGGAGCCTCCGGTTGCGATTGCCGACGTCAAGGGCGACAAGGCGGAGATCTGGGCGCCGGTGCAAAGCCCGGGCGGCACGCGCGAGGACGTCGCCAAGACGCTCGGCATTCCCGAAGGCAACGTCACCGTCAACGTCACGCTGCTCGGTGGCGGTTTTGGGCGCAAGTCGAAATGCGACTTCGCGCTCGAGGCCGCACTGCTGTCGAAAGAACTCGGCGCGCCGGTGAAGGTGCAGTGGACGCGGGAGGACGACCTCCACCACGACTTCCTGCACACCGTCTCGGTCGAGCGGATCGAGGCAGGCCTCGACAAGAGCGGCAAGGTGGTCGCGTGGCGCCACCGCAGCGTGGCCCCCACCATCGCTTCGACCTTTGCCGCAGGCGCAAACCACGCGGCGGCGTTCGAGCTCGGCATGGGACTCGTCGACATGCCCTTCGAGATCGCCAACATCAGTTGCGAAAACCCGGAGGCCGCGGCGTTCACCCGCATCGGTTGGTTCCGCTCGGTCTCGAACATCCCGCGCGCCTTTGCGGTGCAGTCGATGGTCGGCGAGATCGCGAACGCGACCGGCCGCGACCAGAAGGAGACGCTGCTCGCGCTGATCGGCAGCCCGCGTATCGTCAAGCCTGCCGTGAAAGACATGTGGAACTACGGCGAACCCTTTGACAGCTACCCAATCGACACCGCGCGCCTGCGCAAGGTGGTCGAGCTGGTCGCCGAAAAGGGCGAATGGGGACGCAGCGTGCCGAAGGGCCACGGTCTCGGTATCGCCGTGCACCGCAGCTTCGTCAGCTATATCGCGACCATCGTCGAGGTCGCGGTCGACGACAAGGGCAAGCTGACGGTGCCACGGGTCGACACTGCGATCGACTGTGGCACCTATGTCAACCCCGAGCGCATCCAGTCGCAGATCGAGGGCGCGGCGATCATGGGGCTGAGCCTCGCCAAATATGGCGAGATCAGCTTCAAGGACGGCAAGGTGGTGCAGAAGAACTTTGACGACTTCCAAGTCATCAGGATCGACGAATCTCCGCTGATCACCAACGTCTATATCGTCCCGCCCGGACCCGACACGCCGCCGAGCGGCGTCGGCGAGCCCGGTGTGCCGCCGTTTGCACCGGCGCTAATGAACGCGATTTTCGCCGCGACCGGAAAGCGCATCCGCGCACTTCCGATCGGCAAGCAATTGGAGGCGTGAGAGGAACGGAAAGCGGCCTCGCGCCGTTGCCATCGATCTGACAGGAGCAGATCGATGACCAATATCTCAAAGGCGCTCGCAGTCTCGTTGCTGTCGGGCGCCTTTTGCTTGATTGCCGCCGGCGCATACGCCCAAAACAACACCACACCACCGACCACGGCGACGCGTCCCACCGCGCCGGACCAGAACTCGCTTCCGAACGCCAACGCGCCGCCCACCACGACCACCCAGACCACCGGGCAGAGCAGCACCGATCCGAAGGTTCAGGAGATGAACCAGAAGGAAAAGGACAAGGTCGACCGCCAGGGGAAGTAGTAGTTTAGCGCCTTCGCATTGATGTGCCCTCTCCCCTTGCGGGAGAGGGCAGCGACGCTAGTGGCTGCAACCTCGCTTGGGTGAGGGGTTTGTCTCTACGAATCTCGAGCATTGTTGTTCGCGGATACAACCCCTCATCCGGCGCTTCGCGCCACCTTCTCCCACAAGGGGAGAAGGGAAGAAAGCATGCAAAAATGCGGCGGACGTTGCCGTCCGCCGCATTCGCTCGTCCCCGCTCCGCCTTCTTCGATCCGCCGCGGAGCTTATTTCTTCAGCGCGAACACCCAGACCACGCCGCCCTGCGGCACGTTGGACTCGATGCCGATATTGTTGGTCGCCAGCGCGTCCTGGATGCGCTGTGCGTCGACGCCCCAACCTGACTGGATCGCGACATATTGGGTGCCGTCGATCTCATAGGACACCGGCATGCCCATGATGCCTGAGTTGGTCTTCTGCTCCCATAACACTTCGCCGGTCTTGGCATTGAAGGCGCGGAAGTTGCGGTCGTTGGTACCGCCGGCGAAGACGAGGTCGCCCGCGGTTGCCGTCACCGAGCCGAACAGCTGCGATTTCGGGAAGTTGTGCTGCCACACCTTCTTGCCAGTGGTGGGATCCCAGGCCTGGAGCTCGCCGAAATGATCGGCGCCGGGTTTCGCCTTCAGGCCGATGTCCTCCGGCTTGGTGCCGAGCCAGAGTTCGCCGGGCTTGAGCGCGACCTTCTCGCCGGTGAAGCCGCCGCAGAAATTCTCGTTGGCGGGCACGTAGACGAGCCCGGTCTTCTGGCTGTAGGACGCCGACGGCCAGTCCTTGCCGCCCCACAACGACGGACAGAACTCGACGCGCTTGCCGATTGCCGGCTTGTGATCGGGATCGACGATCGGCCGCCCACTCTCGGCATCAATGCCTTTCCAGACGTCGGTTGCGACGAACGGCCAGCCGGCGACGTAGTTGATCTTGGTCGGGGTGCGCTCGAGTATCCAGAAGATCGCATCGCGGCCGGGATGGATCAGACTCTTGATGCTGCGGCCGTCACGTTGCAAATCGACCAGCATTGGCGCGTCGACCTCGTCCCAGTCCCAGGAGTCGTTCTGATGGTACTGATGATAGGTCTTGATCTTGCCGTTGTTGGGATCGAGCGCCAGTACCGACGAGGTGTAGAGATTGTCGCCGGGATGGGTCTCGCCGGGCCATGGCGCGGCGTTGCCGACGCCCCAATAGATCGTCTTGGTCTCCTTGTCGTAATTGCCGGTCATCCAGGCGGAACCACCGCCTGTCTTCCAATCGTCGCCCTGCCAAGTGTCGTGACCGGGCTCGCCTTCGCCGGGAATGGTGAAGGTGCGCCACAACTCCTTGCCGTCCTTGGCATCATATGCGGCGACGTAACCGCGCACGCCAAGCTCGCCGCCGGAGCCGCCGACGATGACCTTGCCGTCGACGACGAGCGGCATCAGGGTCATGTACTGACCCTTCTTGTAGTCCTGCACCTTGGTGTCCCACACTACCTTGCCAGTTTTGGCATCGAGTGCGACGACATGGTCATCGGTGGTGGCGAGATAGAGCTTGTCCTCCCACAGGCCGACACCGCGGCTGGTCGGATGCAGCTGGAACAGATCGTCCGGGAGCTGCCGCTTGTAGCGCCAGTATTCGTCACCAGTTTTGGCGTTGAGCGCAATCACCTGTCCCATCGGGGTCGCCACGAACATCACACCGTTGTTGATGATCGGCGGCGCCTCATGGCCTTCGACCACGCCTGTCGCAAACGTCCAGACGGGCGTGAGATCCTTGACGTTGGTGGTGTTGATCTGATCGAGCGGGCTATAGCCCTGCCCGTCATAGGTCCGGCGGTAGAGCATCCAGTTGCCCGGTTCCGGATTTTCCAGGCGCTGCGCGGTGACCGGAGAGTAGCTCTCGATCGGGCCGGCGACGGCCGCAGTCGAGACAAGGCACGTGAAGGCGACGAAGCCGGACAGTAAGCATTGCTTCCTGGTCATGGACGTATCCCCTTTTCATCCGTTTTGAATTCGTTTGGTGAATTCTTGTCGTCGTGCGCGTCGTTCTCGTCACCCGCGCGGTGGCGGATGCGGCCTGTCGTGACGCGGGCGCGACCCGCGCGTCGGTCATCCCTGCTGTACGCCACCTACCTTTCCGACGAAGTTGCCGGCAACGCTGAGCGAGCCGTCAGCGTGCGCCAGCGGCAGCGCGGCGAGCCGCCGCGGCGCTGGCCCGAACACGACCTGCGCGCCCGCGCGGGGATCGTATTCGGAGTTGTGGCACATGCATTTGAACACCTCCTTGTCGCCGACATCGCTCTTGACCCAGGCGGTGACGGGACAGCCGGCATGGGAACAGATTGCCGAATAGGCGATGATCCCATCGATGGCACGCGCGCGCGTCTGCTCGTCGAGTTCGGCGGCATCGAGCCGAATGATCAGGATCTCGTTCAGCCGCGAGGCACTACGCACCACCGATGTCTTGGGATCCTTCGGCCAGGCATGCACCGGCGGCCCGCCGCGCGGCAGATCGGCCGAGGTGACGGGCTTTCCTTCTTGGTCACCTTCGGAGAAGACGAGCAGATCGCCCTTCTGTGGCCGCTCATCGGAGCCGGGCGGATCCTCGCCGGCGTGGACCTGCGTGGAACAGCCAAGGCACGCGGTGGTGGCGAGCGCACCGAGCAGGAGCGTTCGCCTCGTTTGCTCCGCGCACACGTCGACTTCAGTTTCCGCGAAGTTGTCGGAGGATGAGGATGTGGTGTTGAACGATGCGCTCGACATGCATGCTAGCAGGCGCTGGAACTCTGCCGAAAAAAAGGCGAAGAATTGGCGCCGCAGTGCATCAATATGGCTATGCTCGTTTTGATTGAACGCAAATGAGCGCAATCAAACGCGTTTTTGTAATTTCAACGCCATGCTACGCGAGCGACATGATGATTTTGCAGATCAGACCGATGATGTTGGAATTGGTGCGACGCGCTAACGTGCGCCGCGATGTCAACGAACATCAATTCGTTTGCACGTTTCTCAGGCAGGCATTTTGTATTCTAGGATCGAAGCACATGGCGCGGCGACGCGATGCGTCCCGCCACGGTCGCCGACGCCATTTCAAAACTGTCGGCGATGCGCCGCGCCTTGTCGATGAACAGCGCGGCGGCTGCGGGCGGACAGACCTCGCGCGCGGTCTCTTCAAACAGTTCGAGCCAACGATCGAAATGGTTCCCGGCGAGCGTGAGTGGAAAATGCGCCCGCATCGGCGCGCCGTGATAGCGGCCGGTCATCAGCACGATGGAGGACCAGAAATTCTTGAGCTTGGCGAGATGCTCGTCCCAATTCTGCACGATCGCAAACACCGGCCCCAGCAGCGCATCCTCACGCACGCGCCCGTAGAAGCGGGTGACGAGTTCCCCGATCATCTGTTCTGTGATTCCGGTGCGCTCGATCGCGTCCTGGACCAAGAGGTTCCGCCGCTCAGCCGCAGCTTCCCGCTCAGCCTTCAGTCGATCCGACATATTCTTTGTTGTCCGTTCAGTTGTTCCCGCAGGCCGCCCGTTCGACATTGTCGGGCCAATCGCGCGCGTCGTCTTTGACGCAGCGCAAATTGCGGGACAAGCGACGGGCGCTCAGCACCCGCCGCCCGCGCCAATATCAGGCGCTGTAGGTGTAAAAGCCCTGCCCGGTCTTGCGGCCGAGATGGCCGGCATCGACCATTTCCTTGAGCAAGGGCGCCGGTCGGTATTTGGGGTCGTTGAAGCCTTTGTAAAAGACCTCCATCACCGACAGCATGGTGTCGAGCCCGACGAGATCGGCGAGCGCCAGCGGCCCGATCGGATGGTTGCAGCCGAGCTTCATGCCGGCATCGATCTCTTCGGCCGTCGCGATCCCTTCCTGCAGCGCGAAGATCGCCTCATTGATCATCGGGCAGAGGATGCGGTTGACGGCAAAGCCCGGGCTGTTCTTGGCCGTGATCGCCACCTTGCCGACGCGCTTGGCGAAATCCAGCGCCTTGGCATGGGTATCGTCCGAGGTCTGCAAGCCGCGGATGAGTTCCAGCAGCGCCATCACCGGCACCGGATTGAAGAAGTGCATGCCGATGAAGCGATCCGGGCGATCCGTCGCCGCCGCAAGCTTGGTGATCGAGATCGACGAGGTGTTGGTCGCAAGCAGCGTGCGCGGCGACAGCGTCGCGCAGAGGTCCTTCAGGATCTTGACCTTGAGCTCCTCGTTCTCGGTCGCGGCCTCGATGACGAGATCGCAGTCGACGAGCTTGGCACGATCGGTGGTGCCGGTGATGCGCTTGAGCGTCGCCTCGCGATCGGCCGCCGACATCTTCTCCTTCTTGACCAGGCGCTCGAGGCTGCCGCCGACGGTGGCGACACCGCGGCTCACCGCCGCATCGGAGATGTCGACCATCACGACCGAAAGCCCGGCCGCGGCACAGATCTGGGCGATGCCATTGCCCATGGTCCCTGCCCCGATGATACCAACGGTTTGGATCATTGCTTCATATCCTTCTCATCCTGCGGGCATGCCGGCACAGGCCCGCGCCCTGTTTCCTGCATCAGGGTCTAGCACCGCCATTGGGCGCGCGCGACCCGATCCTCCCCTTTCCTTAAAGCATCCATGGCGGGAATAAAGCCGCCTGAAAGCCGCGAAAGGCATGATTTGGCGGTCTCGCGGCCTGTTCGGCCCGAGCGATCTGCCTCCTCTGCCGCCTTTTGAGTGCCGAGATGCGGGTGCGCTGGCGTGTAATTCAGGACTGATAAAGCGGCCAAAAGCCGCCCGCCGACAGAGCCATCGCAGCGAGTGCAAGAAGGACCGCAATACCAAAAGCCGGCACAAGATGCGAGACCGGCTCCCGATGGCGCAGGAGCGAGACAATGGCCCCCACCATGATCGCGCCAAGCAACGCCAGGCCCAGGAGCCTCGTCGAAGGCACCAGCAACAACGCAGCGCCGATAAGCTCCAGTCCGCCGCAGACAAGATGAAAACCGGCTGGAAAGCCCCAACGCGCGAAGTCGGCCTTCACCGTGCCCCGTCCACTCAGATTGATCATACCGGCGAAGAGGAATACGACGGCCAAAACCCCGACGAGGATGGCCGGAGTAAATGAGACGATTTCCGCGAACATCTATGCATCCGTTCCTGCATTGGGCCTGTTGTTCCGGGAAGGAGTTTCACGATCCACTCCTCCCGCGCCTAACCGGCCAAGCCGATGAGAACGAGACTGAGTAGTCTCGTTGCGGGCGCTTAGTAACGAGACTGATCAGTCTCGTCAACAGCAATTTTTTCGGCTATCATCGGTCTATGAATTCAGCATCGATTCCCGAATTGACCCCGCTGCAAACCCGTAAGCGGACCGCAATCCTAGAGGGCGCCAAGACCGTATTCCTGCGCGATGGTTTTGAGACCGCGACAATGGACGACGTCGCTGCCGCCGCCGGTGTCGGCAAGCAAACCGTTTATCGCCACTTCGGCTCGAAGGAGGCGTTGTTTCTCGGTTTGGTGCAGTCGATGTGCGCCAGCGCGATCGAACCCGCACATCCGACCAACCGCCCAATCAAAGACGAATTGCGTGCGCTCGGGCAATTACTCGCACGCAGCCTGATTGCATCCGACAGCCTGGCGCTTTATCGCGCCATTGTCGCGGAGGCCGGCCGTCTCCCGATGCTTGGTGCCATATTCTATCAGCACGGTCCGCAATTGGCCCGAAGCATGGCCGCCAGAATCCTGGCGAAGCGCTTTGACGAAAAGACAGCCGCGGTCAGGGCGTCAACTTTCGTCTCGCTGGTCCTCGGTGACACGCATCTGGAAATGACGCTCGGCTACGAGGTGCCCGATTTCAAAGCTCGATTCAAAAAGCAGATCGAAGAGGCCATCGAATCTTCCCTCCGCTAGCGGCATCGCGACGCCTACGGGCGAGATGGCCGATGAGCAGGCCAAGAGCGCGATTGACAGGTCGCCTTCATTTCAATATTCGTTGAAATATGGAAAAGACAGATGCCGTCACCGCGCTCGCCGCGCTTGCGCAGGACAATCGCCTCGACGTCTTCCGCCTGCTGGTGCAGGCCGGTCCCAACGGCTTGGCCGCCGGCGCGATCGCGGAAGCGCTGGATCTCGCCCCCAATACGCTGACGTTTCACTTCGACCGGCTGCGGATGGCTGGTCTCGCCACCGTCCGGCGCGAGGGGCGCTCAATGATCTATGCGGCGCGGTTCGAGATCATGAATGCGCTCGTCGGCTTCCTGACCGAAAACTGCTGTGGCGGCATTTCATGCGCTCCGTCCGCGCCTTCGAAACCCGCGCGAAAGCGCAGCAAGGTTCCAGCCTGAAAGGACAGACCATGAAGCGCCTGCACGTCCACGTGTCCGTCGTCGATCTCTCCCGCTCCATCGGATTCTACTCGGCCTTGTTTGCATGCGAACCCTCGGTGGTGAAATCCGACTACGCCAAATGGATGCTCGAAGATCCCCGCGTGAACTTCGCGATCTCGACGCGTGGACGCGAGCCGGGCCTCGACCATCTCGGCATCCAGGTCGAGACCGGCGACGAGCTGCAAGACGTCTATGCGCGGCTGCGCCAGGCCGGCGGCAACGTGATCGAACAGGGGCAGACGGCTTGCTGCTATGCCAAGTCGGAGAAATCCTGGATCGACGATCCCGCGGGCATCGCCTGGGAAACCTTTCACACCACGGGCGAGAGCACCGATTACGGCGACGGGAGCGGCGAGAACCGCGCGCGGGTCGCGCATGAGCAGCAATCGGCCTGCTGCACGCCGCAGGCGGCACCGAAGCCGTCACAGGCCTGCTGCTGAAGGTGTTGGCGATGGAAGCGATCATCTACCACAATCCCGCCTGCGGCACCTCGCGCAACACGCTCGCCATGATCCGGAACGCCGGCATCGAGCCGCATGTGATCGAATATCTGAAGACACCACCGTCGCGCACGCTGTTGCAGCAGCTCGCCGCGCGCATGGGGCACTCGTTGCGCGACCTGCTGCGCGAGAAGGGCACGCCCTACGCCGAGCTGAGGCTCGGCAATGCGGCGCTGACCGACGAGCAGCTTCTCGATGCCATAGTAGCGCATCCGATCCTGATCAACAGGCCGATCGTGATCACGCCGAAAGGCGTCAAGCTCTGCCGTCCCTCCGAACTCGTACTGGATCTCCTGCCGGCGCAGCAGGGCGAGTTCGTCAAGGAAGACGGCGAGCGCGTCCGGCTGGACCGCGGTACCTGATGCCGGCCCTTGCACAGCGTGCCGCGGCCGAGTGGCTCGGGACCGCATTCCTGCTCGCCGCAGTGGTCGGCTCGGGCATCATGGCTCAAAAGCTCTCGGGCGGAAACGTTGCGCTGGCGCTGTTGTGCAATACGATCGCCACAGGCGCCATCCTCGTCGTGCTGATCCTGATGTTTGGCCCGATATCGGGCGCCCACTTCAATCCGGCGGTGACGCTGGCATTCGCGCTCCGCGGCGAGACGCCATGGACCGATGCTGCGATCTACATCGTCGCACAGATCACCGGCGCGATCATCGGCGTATGGATCGCGCATCTGATGTTCGAGCTTCCCGTGCTCCAGCTTTCTCTGACAGAGCGCACCGGAGCGGGACAATGGTTCGCCGAGGCCGTGGCGACTTTCGGTCTGCTGTTGACAATCCTCGGTGTCGCATCGCGAACCCCCACCGCCGTTCCTTACGCCGTCGGCCTGTATATCATTTCGGCCTACTGGTTCACGGCCTCGACGTCGTTTGCCAATCCGGCGGTCACCATCGCCCGATCACTTTCCGACACGTTCGCAGGCATCGCCCCGCACGGCGTGCCGGCTTTCATTGCCGCGCAGCTTGTTGGGGCGATCCTTGCCATTCCGCTCGCGAACTGGCTTTGGAGCGGATGCTCCGTGAAGCGGGGCGCCTCACCACAGGTCTCCTGAAAGCCGGCATGGCTGTCACGACGATCGCAGCCGTTCGATGATGGCCGACACCTCGTCCAGCTGGACTTGGGCCGTGGCGAGGAGATCGAGAAGATCCCTCGCCGACTGCGCCGATCCGCTTGCGGCCGCCTGATCGATCACGGCCAATCCTTCGCCAAGACGCGCGATGACTTGCACGAGTTCGTCGCGCCGGCCCTGAAGATCGGCAAGCGTTGCGTCGAAGCGCTCGTCGAGCCTCGCGCCTTGCAACGAACGGATCGGAACGATCCTGTGTTCGGGAGGATCGGACATGCGAGCGTTTCGCCTTGCTGCCCACCCATCCTAGGCGCGGCGCGCCGGAACTTTGCGGTGGTGCTTTGTCGCATCCGGGTTCCCGGAACAGTTCATCGCCTGCGAACGAGGGCGCCCCTCACGCCTGCCTCACGGCTTTTGAACCTCGCGTGAGCGGCCGCGAGATCATGCAGCGGCGCGGAATATTGCGCCTCCGGCCCGATCCTTTCGATAGACCTGCTCGGAGCCTCCCATGACAAAGACAACCATCGTCACAGCCTTGCGGCTCATCCTCTCGCTCGCGATCACCGGCCCGGCGCAGGCCTGGCCCGGTGACCCCGGCGCAGGCATCGCCGCGCCCTCAAGCGCCGACTGCGCGTGGGGCGCTGAACGAGCGGAATGTGATGGGCTCGTCTCGATCCGTGCCGCCTCTGTCGCGCTCGCTCGCAAGCCGGTGCTTCGGCACATCCGCAAAGCGGAGCACGCCTCGCTTCCTCCGACGACGCGCCTGCCCGATCGCGAAGACGATCCTCTTGCGTCCATGCATTTCGAATGAACGCTGCGTCGCGGCCACAGGCGAGACGTCACCTGCATTGCTCTCGCGCGCGCGGCTGATGCGTGGATGTTCTGCAATTGGTCCCACATACATTGACAGCGGTGTGACGGCCGGGGCAGTTTTTTGCATTGCTGGCGAATCAGCGATTGGCTCAAGCTGAGTACCTCTTGGACAACTCCCAGTGCTTTCGAGACTGATATCGTTGCTACGCCGCATTCCAGCGGTGAAATGGGCGTTCGCCCGGCTTCGGCCCTTGCCACACAGCGGCAGCATTGACGTGGCACCGATCGTCGCGGACGAGCCGCCTGCCGTCATCGTGGACGCCGCTCCGGCCCTAGACATCGGTATCAGCACCGAGGCGTTGCACAACGACGCAGACATCGCGGCTGCAGACGATGATACGACTCTCTCTGTCATCGCGGAGAGCCCATCGGCCGCGCCGGCCGATATCCAGGTCAGCGACGAGTCATCTCGAACCGCGCTCCCGGAAATTGAGCCGATCGTCGAAGAACAGGCGTCGGTCTCGTTTGACGTCGAGCCGGCTGATATCCCTGAGCTCATCATCGGCAGCGATCCGTCCGCCGAACTCCAGACGGACGTCGAACCTGTCGTTGCGGAGGAGGCCTTCGTCTCATCTGTCGAGGTCGAGACCGCTTCGGCCGATGTTCCCGCGGTCAGCGTCGACAGCGAGGCATCTCCCAGCGTCACGGTGGAGATCGAGCCGGTCCTCGCGAACGATCCTCTGCCCATCACCATCGTTGCCGCGGACAGCTCGTCCGCCGACTCCCCCATTGTCCCGACGAGCAACGAGCCTGAGCCTGTTCTTGCGTCTCCCGCTCCGGAGATCCGCAGCGCACCGAAGGCTCGTGCGAAAGCTGCCGAACCCGTCGATCGCGCCACGCTGATCCGGCAACGCTGGACTGAGACCGGCATCAGGATGTGGAATCCGCGGCTTCACGGCACCGGCGATGCCACGCTGAACATCCAGGGGCGCGTCGAACTGCTGCCGCCTGCGCCTGGCGAGAACTTGCCGCGCTACGACAAGCTGGAATTCAAGATGCTCGGCGGCCAGATTGTCTGCGAAGGCGTGATCGTCGATGCGCCCGCGCAGGCGGACAAGCGCAGCTTCACCCGGCTCGCCGAGCCAGGGAAATCCGACCGGGTTCGCGAGCCGGTGCGGGAACGCCAGGCCGCTCTCGCCTGATCCTTTCGCTCTGCGACGATGCTCACCATATGCTAGGCTGACACCCTGGATATGGGAGATCGCATGCCCGCGAAATTGTTGCGACTGATCGTGATCGCCGCCCTCTGTGTCTCGCAAGGCGCGTTTGCCGCTTCCAGCAAACGGCAGCGCCACGCGCCTGCGACGACACCCGCTATCGATCCGGCTGCACCTTACAAGGCCGACCGGCTCTCCTCTTCGCGCGGCGAGACGATCCTCAATACGCCTGGCCAGACCACTGTGCTGACGCGGCAAGTCCTCGACGACATGAACGCAACGAGCCTGAAGGACGCGATGCGCTCGACCGCCGGCGTGACGATCGGGCGCTAGACGCCTCTCGCGGCTTGCGCGCTCAGGGAATCGGATAACCCTTCCAGACCCACTCCAGCGCCGACGGCAGCGTTTGCGCGATCGTCGGGCGGTCGACGTGCTTGGCGTTGCGCACGAACAGGAACTGGTAGTGGTAACCCTTCTCCGCCAGCACCTTTGCTGTGAGCGCGTTCGACAAGGTCCAGTCGTGCATGCCATCGGGAATGGTGGGGTTGGGATAGTACAGGTCCTGGTCGCCACCGAAGAACCAGAAGCGGATCGGCTTGGTCGGCGCGCTCAGGATCAGCGGCACGCCAGGCGGATCGGCAGGCGTGAGCACGCCCGCCTTCGAAATGAGATTGGGCGTGGCCGGCCCGGTCCATGCGCTGTGATATTCCCAGGCTCCGCCCCGTAGCGAGGGATCGTGCGGCCATTGCTGGTTGACCATCGTCGGCGAGAACGCCAGCACGCGGTGATAGAGATCGGGATAGAACCACGCCATGGTGAAGGCCGCTACGCCGCTCGAGCTCAGCCCCATGGTCGCGCGCCCGTCCGCATTCCTGGTGAGCTTGACGCCGGCGTTCTGCTCGACCAGCGGCAGCACCTCGCGCTCGACGAACTGCGTGTAGGCGCCAGACACCGCGTCATATTCCCGCCCGCGCTGACTGCCCTGCGCATCCTGGCCGCCATTGCCGATCTGGATCGCGATCATCGGCGGCACACGGCGCTGCGCGATGAGATTATCGAGCGTGGTGGGGAGATCCTTGTACGCGGCGGAGCCACCGTCGCCGATCACGATGAACGGCACCTCCGTGCCGGCGACATATTGCGCCGGCACATAGACGTCGATCGTGCGCGACCACACGCCGGGATGGCTGGTGGTGACGATCATGTTCGACTTGTCGTCCGGCGCGGTGACGGTCGTCATGATCGAGGAGTTGCTGCATCCGGCAACGTCGTCGCGGATCAGGCCGGGATTGTAGATCGTGCTGTCCTTCGACGTGAGCGTGAAGGATTTTGTCGTGCCACGTGGGACACCTTCTTTCGCTATGGTCTCAGGCGCGGGATTGTGGGTGGGACCTATGATGAAATTGCCCTCAGCGCCTAGCGGCGGCAGCGTGCCATCGGGCAGCTCGGTCGCGCGCGGATAGTTCGGGTTCGAGGGGTCGCGCGTCGGCGGCGTCGTCTTGAAATCGAGGCTCGTCGTGTCGATGAAGAACGGCGCCGTCTTGTCGGTGGTGTTGGCACCCGGCGGCACGGCCATGTTCTGGGTCACGCAGGCCGGCTGCGCCAAGGCAATCGAACTGGCAATTGACGTGAAGGAGACGAGGGAAATCAGCGTCCCCGCAAGGACGGACAATGAATTGGTCATTTCAGCTCCCGGTGCCGACGAGTCTTGCAGGCTCGTCTTGAGAGGAAGTATGGCGGGTGGCCCGCGCGCGGTCAAACGCCGGGCGACCGCGTTGCAGCAATAGCCGCCATGCTCAAAACGGACAGGGATCGTTATTCCGCGCATGGCGCGAAATTTTTCGAACATGAGGCCGTTGCTGCCTTATCGCGCAACACGTAGCTTGCGGTAGGTCGAGGCGCGCGAACGTCACGTGCAATCATAACGACAAGAACACTTTGGGAGGAAAACGATGAGAAAGCTCACGGCCGCGCTGTGCGCGCTGGCACTGTTCGCACCGGTTGCGCAGGCGCAAACCGTCAAGGATTTCATTGCGGCGGTCACCAAGAAGTGGACCACGCCGTTCGAGCCGTTCCAGCTCATCGGCAACATCTATTATGTCGGCACCGACGGCATCGCCGTCTACATCATCAAGACCTCGCAAGGACTGATCCTGATGGATACGGCCCTTCCCCAGTCAACCGGCATGATCAAGGACAACATCGCAAAGCTCGGATTCAAGGTCGCCGACATCAAGTACATCCTCAACACGCACGCGCATTTCGACCACACCGGCGGCTTCGCCGAGATCAAGAAGGAGACCGGCGCGCAGCTCGTGGCCGGTGAGCGCGACAAGGCGCTGCTCGAAGGCGGCTATTATCCCGGCGACGAGAAGAACGAGGATCTCGCCTTCCCCGCAGTGAAGGTCGACCGCGCCGTGAAGGAGGGCGACAAGGTCACCCTCGGCGACACCACGCTGACGGCACACGAAACACCCGGGCATTCGCCGGGCTGCACAAGCTGGGAGATGACCGTCAAGGACGGCAGCCAGGACCGCGAGGTGCTGTTCTTCTGTAGCGGCACCGTGGCGCTGAACCGGCTGGTCGGCCAGCCGACCTATGCCGGCATCGTCGACGACTATCGCGCGACCTTCGCCAAAGCCAAGGCGATGAAGATCGACGTGCTGCTCGGGCCGCATCCGGAGGTCTATGGCATGCAGGACAAGCGCGCGCAGCAGATAAAGGACAGCTCGTCGAATCCGTTCGTCAAGCCGGGCGAGCTTACGACTTACGCGACCGGCCTGTCGGAGGATTTCGACAAGCAGCTCGCCAAGCAGACGGCGGCGCTTCAGCCCGCGAAATAATGTGGTTCGCGCGCGCAGCCTCTCCCAGCGGAGAGAGGCGGCGCGCGCAGCTATACGCAGCACCGCGCCGTCGCCTACGCGATGGTTAGCAGAACGTAGCTGCGGCTATTACGGATAGCTTGCGGCCGATAGGCCGGCCTCTGCCGGCTCGTATCCTTAACGCCGCCTCACCAATGCACGCGACCGGAAACATTTGGCGGTAGCGTGCAACCTGCGCGGGCTTTTTGCGAGGAACCCATCTAACGCGGCCTTTACCCGAGCTGTGCAAGATCGCCCCGTTTTGAAGGGATCCGGGGCGCGTATTGCAATGCCTGTTGCCGATTTGAAGTCTTACCTCTCCGCCGCAGTGCGGCTGTTCCGCGTGCCGGCCGACAACCCGGACCTGACGCGCGCGCAGTTCGACGCCTTCTCCAAGCAGGTCCCGCTGCTCTACTTCATCCTGATCAGCAACACGATCGCGGTCGCCTATACGTATGTGAACGTGGCGCCGGACTGGCTGACGATGATCGTGCCGAGCGTGCTGACCGCGCTTGCAGCGCTCCGGACGTTCTGGTGGCTGCGCCAGCGCCATCTTGTGCGCAGCGACGCCGACATCCTGCGCAATCTGCGCGCCACCAACTGGATGACATTGCCGATCGGCGCCGGCTTCACGATCTGGTCCTTTGCGCTCTACCCTTACGGCGATCCCTTCGCCAAGAGCCAGGTCGCCTTCTACATGGCGGTGACCGTGATCGGCTGCATCTTCTCTCTGATGCATCTGCGCTCGGCAGCGCTGATCGTCACCCTGGTCGTCGACGTGCCCTATGTGCTGTTCTTCTGGGCTACCGGCGAGCCGACACTGAAAGCGATCGCGGTCAACAATCTGCTCGTCTCCGGCGCAATGGTGACGGTGCTGGTCATCTACTATCGCGACTTCGCCGATCTCGTCGCCAGCCGCAAATCGCTGCTCGCGCAGCAGGTGGCGACGCAAGCGCTCTCCGACGAGAATTTCCGCCTCGCCAATCTCGATTCCCTGACCGAGCTGCCGAACCGCCGCCGTTTCTTCGCCGAGCTTTCGAGCGCCTTTGGTGATGCCGAGCGCCAGGGCGTTCGGCTCGCCGTCGGCATCATCGATCTCGACGGCTTCAAGCCGATCAACGACAATTACGGTCACTCGGTCGGCGACCGCGTCCTGATCGAGGCCGGACGCCGCGTTCGCGAGGTCTGCGAGGGCTTTGGCCCGCATCGCGTCGAGTTCGCACGCCTCGGCGGCGACGAGTTTGGCCTCGTCGTGTGCGGCGACCCTGACGATGACGATCTGATGCGGCTCGGCCAGTGCATCGGCGACCAAGTCAAGCTGCCTTATCAGGTCGACACTGCGCACACCGGCCTATCCTGCTCGATCGGCTTTGCGCAATTCCCGGACTCGGCGACGACGGCGGAAGCGCTCTATGAATGTGCGGACTATTCGCTCTATCACGCCAAGCGCCATCTGCGCGGCCGCACCGTGATCTTCTCGAGCGAGCTCGAGGCCGAGATCCGCAGCCGCGGCGTCATCGAAAATCTCTTGCGCACCTCCGATTTCGGCGCCGAGATGGAGCTGGTATTCCAGCCGATCGTCGATGCCATGAGCGAGCACACCGCGGGCTTCGAGGCGCTGGCGCGCTGGCAAAGCCCCCGCCTCGGCTGGGTTTCGCCGACCGATTTCATTCCGGCCGCCGAGCGCATCGGCCTGATCCGTCCGCTGACGCAGGCGCTTCTGGTTCGCGCGCTGGCGGCCGCGAAGACCTGGCCAGACGATATCCACCTGTCGTTCAACCTCTCGGCCCACGACGTTTGCTCGTCCGAGGGCATCCTGCCGTTGATCACCATCATCGAGAAGAGCGGCGTGCCGCCGCGCCGGATCGATTTCGAGATCACCGAGACCGCCGTCACCTTCGACTTCGTGCGTGCACAGCAATCGATCGCTGCGCTGAAGGCGATGGGCTGCGGCATCTCGCTGGACGATTTCGGCACTGGCTATTCATCATTGAGCCACGTGCACCGCCTGCCGCTCGACAAGATCAAGGTCGATCGCAGCTTCGTCGCCGATATCAACGACAATCCGGTCAGCCACAAGATCGTCAAGTCGCTCGCGGGCCTGTGCGACGACATGGAGATCGCCTGCGTCGTCGAGGGCGTCGAGACCCGCGCTCAGCTCGACAGCTTGCGCCGCCTGGGATGTGACTTCATCCAGGGCTATTATTTCGCAAAACCCATGCCGGGCGCCACGATCGACGGCTACCTCGCGAAGGAGCGGCAGCGCCTCCGGGAAACGACGGACGCGGCCAAAGTCGTGGCCTGAGATCGAACTACCTCGCCAGGCTCGGCAGATCGAGCCCGTTGGTGCCGGCACACTCGATCGCAGTCTCGTAGCCCGCGTCCGCATGGCGCATGACGCCGGTCGCCGGGTCGTTCCAGAGCACGCGCTCGATCCGGCGCGCGGCGTCCGGCGTGCCGTCGGCGACGATCACCATGCCGGCATGCTGGGAATAGCCGATGCCGACGCCACCGCCATGATGCAGCGACACCCAGGTCGCGCCGCTGGCGCAGTTCAAGAGAGCGTTGAGCAAGGGCCAGTCGGACACTGCATCCGAGCCATCGCGCATCGCCTCGGTCTCGCGGTTCGGGCTTGCCACCGAGCCGCTGTCGAGATGATCGCGGCCGATCACGACCGGCGCCTTCAGCTCACCACTCGCCACCATTTCGTTAAAGGCAAGACCGAGCCGATGGCGATCACCGAGGCCAACCCAGCAGATCCGCGCGGGCAAGCCCTGGAATTTGATGCGCGCCTTGGCCATGTCGAGCCAATTGTGCAGATGCTTGTCATCAGGCATCAGCTCCTTGACCTTGGCGTCGGTCTTGAAGATGTCCTCGGGATCGCCCGACAGCGCGGCCCAACGGAACGGCCCGACACCGCGGCAGAACAAGGGACGGATATAGGCGGGAACGAAGCCCGGGAAATCGAAGGCGTTCTTCAGGCCCATGTCCTGCGCCATCTGGCGAATGTTGTTGCCGTAGTCGAGCGTCGGGATTCCCTGCGCGTGGAAATCCAGCATTGCCTGGACGTGCTCAACCATCGAGGTTTTTGAGGCGCGCTCGACCGCCTTGGGATCGGCAGCGCGTTTCGCCTCCCATTCGGCCAGTGTCCAGCCCTTCGGCAGATACCCGTTGATCGGATCGTGCGCGCTGGTCTGGTCGGTGACGATGTCGGGCTTGACGCCGCGACGCACCAGTTCGGGAAAGATCTCTGCGGCATTGCCGAGCAGCCCGACCGAGACGGCCTTCTGTGTCTTCGCGGCTTCCGCCATGATCGCCAGCGCTTCATCGAGCGTCGCGGCCTGGCGGTCTAGATAGCCCGTGCGCAACCGCATCTCGATACGGCTCGGCTGGCATTCGACCGCGAGCATCGAGGCACCGGCCATGGTCGCAGCCAGCGGCTGCGCACCGCCCATGCCGCCGAGACCGGCGGTGAGAATCCATTTGCCGGCAAGGCTGCCGCCATAGTGCCGGCGCCCGACCTCGACAAAAGTCTCGTAGGTGCCCTGCACGATGCCCTGGCTGCCGATATAGATCCAGGAGCCGGCGGTCATCTGGCCATACATCATCAGGCCCTTGCGATCGAGCTCGTTGAAGTGGTCGAGCGTGGCCCAATGCGGCACGAGATTGGAATTGGCGATCAGCACGCGCGGCGCATCCGCATGGGTGCGGAAGACGCCGACCGGCTTGCCGGACTGGACCAGCAAGGTCTGGTCGCCTTCGAGCGCGCGAAGCGATGCAACAATCCGGTCAAAGCTTTCCCAGTCGCGCGCGGCGCGGCCGATGCCGCCATAGACCACGAGCTCACTCGGGCGTTCGGCGACTTCCGGATCGAGATTGTTCATGAGCATGCGGAGCGGCGCCTCAGTCAGCCAGCTCTTGGCGCTGATGTCGCTGCCGCGGGGAGCGCGGATGGTGCGGTCGTTGTCCAGTCGGCGATTCATGAAGACCTCTTCGGGCAGTCTTTTTCAATCAAGTCTTGTTCAGTCAAGTCTCGGAAACGGATCGGTCGAAAGGGCAGCGATTACCACGGCCGGAAGCGCGTCTGCTTCGATCAACACGGCCGCCTTGGCGAGATCGCCGGCCATGTAGCGGTCGGCGCCGAGCGCGGGCACCTGCTCGCGCAACGCGGTAATGACGGCAACGAGCGGCGCGCTCGTAGCATGTGGGGCGCGCAGGGTGATGCCCTGGGCTGCGACCAGAAGCTCGATGCCGAGGATCGCGGCGAGATTGTCGGCCATGTCGGAGAGGCGCCGGGCGGCATGCGCGGCCATCGAGACGTGGTCTTCCTGGTTGGCGCTGGTCGGCGTCGAGTCGATCGAGCAGGCTGCCGCACGCTGCTTGTTCTCGGCATAGAGCGCAGCCGCCGTCACCTCGGCGATCATGAAGCCGGAATTGATGCCGGGATCGGGCGTCAGGAACGGCGGCAGACCGAAATTCAACGCGGGATCGACCAGCGTCGCGATGCGCCGCTCGCTGATGGCGCCGATCTCCGACAGCGCCAGTGCAATTGCGTCGGCGGCAAAGGCCACCGGCTCGGCGTGGAAATTGCCACCCGAGACGATCTCGCCGGTCTCGACCAGAACCAGCGGATTGTCGGTGACGGCGTTGGCCTCAACGATCAACGTACGCGCCGCCTGTATGATCAGGTCGAGCGCAGCGCCCGCGACCTGCGGCTGGCAGCGCAGGCAATAGGGATCCTGCACGCGTTCGTCGCCTTCGAGATGCGACAGCCTGATATCACTGCCGTCGAGCAGCGCCATCAGCGCTGTGGCCGCTGCAATCTGCCCGGCATGACCGCGCAGCGCCTGGATCTCGGGGCGGAACGGCACCGTCGACGCCATCGCCGCATCGACCGACAGCGCGCCGGTCACGAGCGCGGCGCGGGCCAGGCGAAATGCGCGCAGCACGCCGGAGATGGCATAGGCGGTCGAGAATTGCGTGCCGTTGATCAGCGCGAGCCCCTCCTTGGGGCCGAGCGTCAGCGGCGCGAGGCCGACGGCGGCCAGCGCATCGCTGCCGGACACGGTCTTGCCATCGACGATCGCCTGCCCCTCTCCGATCATCACCGCGGTCATGTGCGCGAGCGGCGCGAGATCGCCGGAGGCACCGACCGAGCCCTGCTGCGGCACCAGCGGAAAGACGCCCCGCGCCAGCATGGCCTGCAACTGGTCGATCACCTCGCGGCGCACGCCCGAGGCGCCGCGCCCGAGCGAGACGATCTTCAACGCTATCATCAGCCGGACGATCGGCTCTGGCGTTGCCGGGCCGACGCCGCAGCAATGCGAGACGATGAGATTGCGCTGGAGCAACGCGGTCTGATCGGGCGGAATGCGCTTCGAGGCAAGCTTTCCGAAACCGGTATTGATGCCATAGACCGGCGCGTCGGCCTGCGCTGCCTTCGCAACGATTGCCGCAGCCGCTTCGACACGCGGCCAGAACGAGGGATCAAGCACGACGGATTGCCCCGCAAGCACGCGCGCGAGATCGTCGAGACTGACCGTTCCCGGTTTGACTATGATTGCTGAGCCCCGCTCCATCACTGTCCCCTCCACACCCGGCGGTGCAACGGATTGAAGCCGATGCGGTATGCGAGCTCGGCGGGCCGCTCGATGTCCCAGATTGCGAGGTCGCACCATTTGCCGGCTTCCAGCGTGCCGGTCTCCCCCAGCAAGCCGAGCGCCCGCGCGCCTTCACGGGTGACGCCGGCAAGACATTCGGCCACCGTCATCCGGAACAGCGTCGCCCCCATGTTCATGGCGAGCAGCAGCGAGGTCAGCGGCGAGCTGCCAGGGTTGCAGTCGGTCGCGAGCGCCATGGGAACGCCATGCTTGCGGAACGCCTCGACCGGCGGCTTTTGCGTTTCGCGAATGAAGTAGAAGGCACCGGGCAGCAGCACGGCCACCGTCCCGGCCTTCGCCATCGCGGCGGCACCGACCTCGTCAGTATGTTCGAGGTGATCGGCGGAGACCGCGGAGAATTTTGCGGCGAGCGCCGCGCCGCCCAGATTCGACAATTGGTCGGCGTGGAGCTTGACCGGCAGCCCGAGCCCCTTCGCCGTCTCGAAGACCCTCGCCGTCTGCTCGCCGGAAAACGCAATGCCTTCCATGAAGGCATCGACGGCATCGGCAAGGCCGGCCTTCGCTATCGCGGGCAGCATCTCCTTGCAGACGAGATCGATGTAGCGGTCCTTGTCGCCATCGGCCTCCGGCGGCAGCGCATGCGCGCCGAGAAAAGACGTGCGGATCGCAACCGGCCGCTGGCGACCGAGACTGCGGGCCGCCGCGAGTTGCCGCATCTCCGTCTCGGTGTCGAGGCCATAACCGGACTTGATCTCGACCGTGGTCGCGCCCTCGCCGATCAGCGCATCGAGCCGCGGCAGCGCGCGCGCGACAAGCTCGTCCTCGCTCGCCTTGCGCGTCGCGGCCACCGTCGAGACGATGCCGCCGCCGGCGCGCGCGATTTCTTCATAGCTCGCGCCCTTCAGGCGCAGCTCGAATTCGTGCGCGCGGTTGCCGCCATAGACGAGGTGGGTGTGGCAATCGACCAGGCCCGGCGTGATCCAGCGCCCCTCGCAATCGATCCGTTTGATCGCATCCGCGTCCGCCGGGAAGTCCGTCTCTGCGCCCGCATAGGCAATGTGGCCGCCGCGCGCGGCAATCACGCCATGCTCGATCTCGCCGAAATCGGGGCGGTCGGCCCGCATCGTGGCGAGCCGGGCGTTATGCCAGATCCGGTCGAAGCGCTCTGCCATGCGGATGTCCCTTCGCGGTGGGATGCTTGACTTATATGTCTAGACATATAATCGTAAGGCGGTTCTGTCCAGCCGGCGTGTGATCATGACCCGACTGCATTTCGCCTCCGCGCTCCTGCCCTCGGGCTGGGCCAATGACGTGCAGGTGGTCGTCACCGACGGCGCGATCGCCGAGGTGACATCGGGCGTGGCGCCGGCCGCCGGCGACGAGCACCATCAAATCGCGCTTCCGGGACTTGCGAGCCTGCACAGCCATGCGTTCCAGCGCGGCATGGCGGGGCTGGCCGAGCTGCGCGGCGACAGTGCCGACACGTTCTGGACCTGGCGCGAGACAATGTATCGCTTCGCTCTCGCGATGACGCCAGATGACGTCGCCGCCGTCGCGACACTGCTTTATATCGAGATGCTGGAGCAGGGTTTTACCCGCGTCGGCGAATTTCATTATCTGCATCACGATCGCGACGGCTCGCCTTACGCCGATCTCGGCGAAATGGCTGCGCGCATTGCCCAGGCGACTGAGGCGTCAGGCATCGCACTGACGCTGCTGCCGAGTTTTTATGCGCACGGCGGCTTCGGCGGCGCAGCGCCACATGACGACCAGCGCCGCTTCATCTGCTCGGTCGATCAGTTTGCTGCGCTGATGAACGCCTCGCGCAAAGCAATCAGCACATTGCCGGGCGCCAATATCGGTATCGCGCCGCACAGCTTGCGCGCGGTGACCCCGGACGAGCTCACGGCCATCATCCCGCTCGCGGATGGCGGGCCGGTGCATATTCATGCCGCCGAGCAGGTCAAGGAAGTCGAAGACTGCCTGGCCTGGTCGGGGCGGCGGCCGGTGCAGTGGCTTCTGGAGCACGCGCCCGTCGATCAACGCTGGTGCCTCATTCACGCGACCCACACGACGAACGAGGAAGTCGTCGCGTTCGCGAAGACCGGCGCGGTGGCGGGCCTTTGCCCTATCACCGAGGCAAGCCTCGGCGACGGCATTTTTCCGGCGCGAGAATTTCTCGACGCCGGCGGCCGGTTCGGCGTCGGCACCGATTCCAACGTGCTGATCGGTGTCGCCGACGAGCTGCGTCAGCTCGAATACGGTCAGCGCCTCAAGCATCGCGCGCGTAATGTGCTTTCCGGCGGCGCGGGCGCATCGACGGGGCGCACGCTGTTCGATCACGCGCTTGTGGGCGGCGCGCGGGCGCTGGGACAGCGGACCGTCGGCCTCGCGCCGGGCGCGCGCGCCGACATCGTCACGCTGGACGGGGCGCATCCATCGCTGGCAGGACGTTCGCGCGATGCCGTCATCGACGGCTGGATCTTTGCCGCCGGCAGCGGCGCGATCGATTGCGTCTGGGCCGGCGGCCACAAGGTGGTCGAGGGCGGCCGGCACAGATTGCGCCAGACCGCGCGCGAGCGTTTCAACGTATCGGTGCGGAGGCTCGTCGCATGAGCCTCGCCACCGACGCAGCCGAACCGACGCTCTACAAGCGGATCCGCGCCGACATCGAGAAGCGGATATTGACCGGCGAATGGCCGCCGGGTCACCGCATTCCGTTCGAGCACGAATTGGTGGTACGCTACGGCTGCTCGCGCATGACCGTGAACAAGGCGCTGTCCGAACTCGCACAGGCCGACCTGATCGAGCGGCGGCGGCGGGCCGGCTCGTTCGTGCGCCGGCCGCAGCATCAGTCGGCGGTGCTCAAGATCGCCGACATCCGCGCCGAGATCACCGCACTCGGCCGCAGCTATGGCTACGAGCTGATGCATCGCAAGCTGCGCGCCGCGACTGCCGCCGACCGCGATCGTCTTGGCATTAAGAAGGCCGGCAAGGTGGTCGCGATCGCCTGCCGCCACAGCGCCGACAACGTGCCCTTTGCCGTCGAGGACAGGCTGATCGATCTGTCGTCCGTGCCGAATGCTGCGACCGCGGATTTCGCGCGCGAGCCGCCGGGCACATGGCTGCTTCATCATGTCCCATGGACAGAGGCCGAGCATACGATCAGCGCCATTGTTGCGGATGATCATGCGGCGGAAGCGCTCGACATCGCCGTCGGCGCGCCCTGCCTCGTAATCGACCGCTATACCTGGCGCGGCGCGCGCACGATCACCGCGGTACGGCTGCTTTATCCCGGTGACTCTCACCGCCTTGTCGCCCGATTCAAGGGAGGCTGAGGGAGCAATGTCGGCACAAATCGTGCAACGGTTCGGGCAACGGTCCAGATGGGCCGACAGAGATCAACAGGACATCAATTCATCGATCGGCAAGAGGACGACTATCATGCGTAATTCGAAAGTATTTGCGACAATCATTGCGCTGGCGGCCTCCACCCCGGTGCTCGCCGACGACGTCAAGGTCGGCGTCGGCATCTCCGGATGGACCGGCTTTGCGCCGCTGACACTCGCGAAGGAGGCCGGCATCTTCAAGAAGAACGGCCTCGACGTCACGATCAAGAAGATCCCGCAGAAGGACCGCCACCTCGCCATCGCCTCAGGCGACGTTCAATGCGCCGCGACGACGGTCGAGACCTGGATCTCCTGGAACGCCAATGGCGTCGCAACCAAGCAGATCTTCCAGCTCGACAAGAGTTTTGGCGCTGATGGCATGGCCGTGCGCAATGACGTCACTGCGATCAAGGAGCTGAAGGGCAAGACCGTCGCGGCCTCCGCGCCGGGCACCTCGCCCTATTTCGCGCTGGCCTGGATGCTCAAGAAGAATGGCCTCACGGTGAAGGACGTCACCGTCGTCAATTTGGAGCCGGCAGCAGCGGCGCAGGCCTTCGTCTCCGGCCAGAACGATGCAGCGATGACCTATGAGCCGTATCTGTCGACCGTGCGCGCCGCACCCGACAAGGGCAAGATCATCGCCACCACGTTGGACTACCCCATCGTCATGGACACCTTTGGCTGCACGCCAAAATTCCTGAGCGAGAACCCTAAGGCCGCGCAGGCGCTCGCCGACAGCTATTTCGAGGCACTCGACATGATCGCCAAGGATCAAGCCAAGGCCTACGAGATCATGGGCGCCGACGTAAAGCAGACCGGCGAGGCGTTCGGCAACTCGGCAAAGTATCTGCGCTGGCAGGACAAAGCCGCGAACCAGAAGTTCTTCGCCGGCGACTTCCTGACCTTCAACAAGGAAGCCGCAGATCTCTTGCTCGAGATCGGCATCATCAAGGCCGCGCCGAAGGTCGAGGACCTCTTCGACGCAAGCTACATCAAGTAAACCTCTCAGGAGCTGCCGGCCCCGTCTCGCGGCGGGGCCGCAGACTTGTCCACTTCCCGGATAGACAGTTTGATGCGCCCCCTGGATTCCGTGACATCGAGGCAGCGCGTGGCTTATGGCCTCGCGTTCTTCGTGCTGTTCGTTGCCCTCTGGTCCTGGGCAACGTTCGGCGGCCATGTGTCGAAGACCTTTCTCGCCAACCCGCTGACCATGGTGCAGGAGGGCTTTGACCTGCTGACAAAGCAAGGCTTCCTGTTCGACATCGGCATGACCGTCTGGCGCGTCGTCGGCGGCTTTGCACTGGCGGCGATCGTCGCGGTGCCGCTCGGCGTGCTGATGGGGGCCTACAAGCCGGTCGAGGCGTTCCTCGAACCTTTCGTGTCCTTTGCACGCTATCTGCCCGCCTCCGCATTCATTCCGCTGCTGATCCTGTGGGCCGGCATCGGCGAACTGCAAAAATTGCTCGTCATCTTCATCGGCTCGGTGTTCCAGGTCATCCTGATGGTCGCCGTGACGGTCGGCGCGACGCGGCGCGATCTGGTGGAAGCGGCCTATACGTTGGGGGCCAGCGACCGCGGCATCATCCGTCGCGTGCTGCTGCCCTCCTCAGCGCCCGAGATTGCGGAAATCCTGCGGCTGGTGCTGGGCTGGGCCTGGACCTATGTCATCGTCGCCGAGCTGATCGGATCGTCCTCCGGCATCGGCCACATGATTACCGACAGTCAGGCGCTACTCAACACCGGCCAGATCATCTTCGGCATCATCGTGATCGGCCTGATCGGCCTCGTCTCCGACTTCCTGTTCAAGGGCTTCAATGCCTGGCTGTTTCCTTGGAAGCTCGCATGACCACACTGAAGATAGAGCAGGTCTCTCGAACCTTCCCCGCCCGCCACGGCAACGCGCCGACCAAGGCGCTGGAGCCGACCGATCTTGTCATCGGCAACAACGATTTTGTTACCATCCTCGGCCCGTCCGGCTGTGGCAAGTCCACGCTGCTCCGCATCGTCGCAGGCCTCGATCGTCCGACCGGTGGACGTGTTACGCTCGACGGGCGCGGGGTGACGGGACCGGGCGCCGATCGCGGCATGGTATTCCAATCCTACACGCTGTTTCCCTGGCTGACCGTGCGCGAGAACATCGCCTTCGGCCTGCGCGAGCGCGGCGTTTCGCAGGACGAGCGGCACAGAATCGCCGATGCCTTCATCCGCCAGGTCGGATTGTCCGGCTTCGAGAACCACTGGCCGAAACAGCTCTCCGGCGGCATGCAGCAGCGCACCGCCATTGCGCGTGCGCTCGCCAACGATCCGAAGATCCTCTTGCTCGACGAGCCCTTCGGTGCGCTGGACAACCAGACCCGCGCGCTGATGCAGGAGATGCTGCTCGCGATCTGGGAGCGCGACCAGAAGACCGTGCTGTTCGTGACGCACGACATCGAAGAGGCGATCTTCCTCGGCAGCCGCGTCGTCGTGATGAGCGCGCGTCCCGGCCGGATCAAGGCCGAGATCGCGGTGGACCTGCCACATCCCCGCTCTTACAAGATCAAGACCACGCCCGAATTCGTCCAGCTGAAGGAACGGTTGGTCGAGGAGATCCGCACCGAAGCGCTAAAGGTTGCCGAACATGCCTGACTCTCAGCCGCACGCCAATGGCGAGCGCGTTCTCGCCGATCTCAACGCGCTCCGTGCCGTGGGCGCCTACAAGACCGGTGTGCACAAGCCGACCTTCTCCGAGCCGCACAAGCAGTCGCTGGAGTGGCTGGCACAAAGGCTACCCGAAGCTGGCCTCATCGCGACGATCGACGGCATCGGTAACGTTTTTGGGAAGAGTGCGAAGGCCGGGCCAAAACTTCTCGCGGGCTCGCATCTGGAGAGCCAGAACTACGCCGGCTGGCTCGATGGCCCGCTCGGCGTCGTCTACGCGCTCGAGGCCGCGCGCGTGCTCAATAACGATCCATTCGTGAATGGCGCGGTCGAAGTCGCCGCGTGGTGTGACGAGGAAGGTCATTTCGGCAGCTTCCTCGGCTCGCGTTCCTATGTCGGGCAAGTGACCGAAGCCGAGATCGACGCGGCACGCGACCGCACCAATGGCCGCACCATGCGCGACGCACTCGGCGACACGGGGCTCGCCGGACGCGCGCGCATCACGGCCGAGCCGGGACGGCACGTCGGCTATCTGGAGGCGCATATTGAGCAGGGCGACACGCTCGAAAGCGGCAAGCTTGCGATCGGCGTCGTGACCTCCATCGTCGGCATCTGGCAGTACCGCATCAATTTCACCGGCGAGCAGAACCACGCCGGCACCACGCGCATGGCCGTGCGCAAGGATGCAGGCCTCGCGCTGGCCAAGTTCTGCGTCGCCATCGACGAGCGTTTCCCGGCTGCGTGCGGACCGCGCACGGTCTGGACCACCGGCCGCATCACGCTCGATCCGGGCGCGCCGAGCATCATTCCTGGTGGCGCCGAAATGCTGTTTCAGATCCGCGATGAAGATCCTTCCGTCATTGCGCGGCTTGAGGATCTGCTGCGGACCATGGCGGACGAAGTCAACGCGAAGGGCCCCTGCACCGCCTCCGTAGAGAAGCTGCGTACCGGTGCGCCGGCCATGATGAACGCTGGTTTTCAAGACGCGATCGAGGCCGCGAGCAAGGCCTTGGCTCGCGGACGGTCCCTCCGTATGCCGAGCGGCGCCGGCCACGATGCGCAGATGCTCGCGAGCATCATGCCCGCAGGCATGCTGTTCGTGCCGTCGATCGGTGGCATCAGCCATCACTGGACCGAGAACACGAACGACGCGGATATCGCGACGGGCGCGCAGGTCTTCGTCGACGCGTGCCGGCGTATCCTCGGCGGCTAGGCGGACCGTCGTCATGACCGCGAGCGAGTCTTACACCGAGCCGACAACCGGTTATTGGCAGGATCTGACGCCAGAGATTCCCGCACGCTTCTCGGCAACGCCTCCCTACCGCTTCGGCTATCCCGTGGCGCTGCCTTGCGGCCGCATCCTCGTCTTGCCGCTGCGCCGGTTACCCGACGGCGATCGCGCTGTCGCTTCCCTCATCGCCAACCAGGCCTCAAATCTCGTTGTCGGGGCGCTGGCAGACCATATGGCGACACAGGCGCGCGCACTCGACGCCGCGATCATTGTCGGACTACCAACCCTCGGTCTTGCATTCGCGGCGCTGGTGGCCGAGCGGCTCGGACAGTCGCGCTATGTCCCGCTCGGATATTCGCGCAAATTCTGGTATGATGACGCGCTGTCCGAGCCTGTGACTTCAATCACCAGCCCCGAGGCTGGAAAAAAGTTGCGGCTGGATCCGAACCTGCTGCCCCTGATCGAAGGCCGCCGGGTGGTATTGGTCGATGATGCGATCTCTACCGGCGCGACCGCGATTGCCGCCATACGTCTGTTGCAGACAATCGGCGCCGAAATTGCCGGCATGGTCGTCGCCATGAAGCAAACCAATCGTTGGGAGGCATCTGCCGCGGCGCTTCCGGTTCGCGCGGTCTACGGGTGCCCGCTGTTCCAGCGTAGCGATGCCGGCTGGATGCCGCTGATCGAGACCCAGCCCACCATTCCCTGATTGATCGGGTATCGATCGTCGTCACGGAAGGGGGCGACTGCCGTCACGGCACAGTCAGCGGGGTCGGCGCTTCTATCTGCGCGCGGTGCGGGGATCGTTGAGGGCGAGGCCGGGCCTCGGCCAGTCCACCGCCATCAGCCGACCAGTGCCGGAGAGCGTGATGAAGGCAGTGCGCATGTCGGCGCCGCCGAAGCAGATGTTGGTGCAATAGACCTCGTCGGCTTCGCGGAATTCAAGCAGATCGCCGGCCGGCGAGAACACGCTGATCCCGCCGCGCACGAGCGTGGCGACGCAGATATTGCCGCTCTCCTCGACTGCGAGCGAATCGAAACGCTGATAGCCCGGCAGGCCGTGCAGCAGCCGGCCGCCATTGGGCGACGGCCAGGGCTCCTTTGCGACCTCGCCTTCGCCGACGATCGGGTAGCTCCAGATCCGGCTGGTCTCGGTCTCGGAGACGTAGAGTGTACGCCCATCCGGTGACAGCCCGACGCCGTTCGGCGTCATGATCGGAAAGATCGCCTCGCGGATCATCGAGCCGTCGGTCCGCGCATAGTAGACCGCGCCACGATCCATCAGCCGGCCATAGGTCTTGCCGAGATCGGTGAACCAGAAGCCGCCCTTCTCATCGAAAACGATGTCGTTCGGCCCCTTCAGGTGAACACCACCACAACTGTCGTAGAGGGTCTTGACCGCGCCGGTGTCGAGATCGACCTGCTCGATGCGGCCCGAGGTGTAATCCTCGGCGCGACCGGTCGGACGGACGAAGTTGCTTCTGTCCTTGTGCCAGGAGAAGCCGCCATTGTTGCAGACGTAGCATTTGCCGTCCGGACCCATGGCGGCGCCGTTCGGACCACCGCCAAGATGTGCGATGACCTCTTTCCGGCCGGACGGAAGCACGCGCGTGAGCCGGCCGCCCTCGATCTCGACGACGATGACGCTGCCGTCGGCGAGCGCGATCGGCCCTTCCGGAAACGCCAGCCCGTTCGCAATCTCTCTGCCCTCAAGACGCATCTCGTCACTCCCTGTCCTTATGCCGGCGTCGGCTGACCGGCACCCAGATAGGCTTCCACCACCTCAGCCCGGCTCGCCGCCGTGGCGAGGTCTGCCGCACTGCGATGGCCCACGATGGCGCCATTGCGGACGAAATAGAGCTCGTCGGCCACCTTCATCGTCATGCGGAAATTCTGCTCGACCAGCATGATGGCAAGCCCGGTGTCCTGCTTGATCGCCACCAGCCGCTCGAATACCCGCCGGATCAGCAGCGGCGCCAGTCCCAGCGAGGGCTCGTCGAGCAGAAGCAGCCGCGGCGCGCTCATCAGGCCGCGCCCGATCGCGAGCATCTGCTGCTCGCCGCCGCTCAGCATCCAGGCTGGCGACTTCAGGCGGTTGGCGATCTCCGGGAACAAGTCCAGCATGAGATCGCGCCGCTGCCGCTGCATGCGCGCATCGAGAAAGAAGCCGCCAAGCAGGAGATTTTCGGCGACCGTCAGCGAGCCGACGATCTGGCGGCCCTCGGGAACATAGACGATGCCGCGCCGGACGCGCTGCCGCGCCGCGAGCGCGCCGATATCCTCGCCGGCAAAGCGCATCTCGCCGTGTGCCGGCACCAGGCCTGCGATGGCCTTGAGCACCGACGATTTGCCCGCGCCGTTGGCGCCGAGCAGCGCCACCACGCCCTTCTCTGGAACGGCAAGATCAATGTTCTCGACGACGCGCGCCGCACCGTAGCTGACCGAGAGTCCGCGCACGGAAAACAGCTCAGTCATCGGAATCGTCTCCGAGATAGACGCGGATCACGTCCGGATGCGCGCGAATTTCGGCGGGCGTCCCGCTCGCAATCATCTTGCCGAAGTTCAGCACATAGATCTGCTCGCAGAGCTCCATGATCAGGTCCATGTCGTGCTCGACGACGAGGAGCACGAGGTCGGGGCGCATCAGGCGCTTCAGGGCGCGCGTGAGGTCGCGCGTCTCGACCGCATTCAGCCCGGCGGCCGGCTCATCCAGCAGGATCGCTTTGGGCTCGCTGGCGATGGCGCGCGCGATTTCGGCGAGGCGCAACGTTCCCGGCGGCAGGTCCGACGGCTTGTCATGCGCCGCAGATGCGATGCCAAGCTCGTTCAGTGCCGCCATGGCGCGGCGCTCGGCCTCCTGCTGGTCGAGCCGTTGCGACGGTGTCGGCACGAAGGCGCTGAACCAGCCCGACCGCCGCTTCAAGGTGAGGCCGACGAGGACATTTTCGAGCAGCGACAGGTCGGGACACATCGCCAGATTCTGGAAGCTGCGGGTGATGCCGCATGCAGCCCGCTGCGCCGGGCCGAGACCCTTCAACGACGCGCCAGCGAAGCTGCTGCGGCCGCGCTGGCCGTGGTAAAGCCCGCTCAGGCAGTTGAACAGGCTGGTCTTGCCCGCCCCGTTCGGTCCGATCAGCCCGGTAATCACGCCGGGCCGCAGAATCATCGAGACGTCGCTGAGCACCTGGAGCCCGCCGAAGGCAAGCGAGATGCCTTCCGCGACCAATCCGTCGCTGGAGACGACGTCCGTCATCGCGCTCTCCCGCGCGGCAGGAAGCGGCGCAGATCGCCGGCATTCGCCACCAGCGTCACCACGACGAGTGTCACGCCATAGAGGACCGGAACCCAGTCGCCGGCCTTCGCGAGATAGGTCGGCACCAGCGTGATGAAGGCGCCGCCGACGAGTGCGGCCGACAGCGACAGCCCGTTGAGGCTGACGACCGATCCGACGAGCAGGAAGACGCCGCTGAAAAAGGTGAAGCTGTTGGGCGAGACCGTCGAGGACGCAAAGCCCGTCAAGGCGCCTGCGAGCGAGGCCAGCGCCGCGCTCAGCGTGAAGATGGAGACGCGCGCCCAGCTTCTTGTGATCCCCATGGCTTCGGCCGCACGCGGTTGCGCCTGCGCCATCAGCAACGCCAGCCCTTGCGCCGATTTACGAAAATGCGCGAGCGCCAGGCTGACTGCCACCAACACGGCGAGCGCGATGTAATAGTGCTGCAACGCCTTCGAGACGCCGGGGATCAGGTCCTGCGCGATATAGAGGCCTTCGAAGCCGCCGGTGAATTTTTCGAAACCGATCAGGATTTCCGGCAGCGCCAGCGCGAGCGCCATCGTCGCAACCGCAAGGTAGATTCCGGACAGCCGGCGGGAAGGAAATGCAAAGACGAAGCCGGCACCGGCGCCGAGCAACGTCGCCAGCGGCAGGCTCACCGCGATCGAGAGACCAAGCCGGTGCTCGACGATCGCGACCGTATAGGCCCCCAGCGCCACGAAGAAGCTGTGCCCGATCGACACCTCGCCGCCATAGCGCACGAGCATGCTTACGGAGAGAACGGCAAGCGCGTTCGCAAAGCACAGCGACAGGCTGTAGAGCAGGAAACCGCCGGCAAGGAGCGGCAGCAACAACAGGGCCGCGACCAAGGCCAGCACAGACAGGCGCGCCAAATCGACGTGACCAGCGCGGGCCGAAACTCCGGCCTTGGAGACGTGCGCGAGGTCAGACACGGCCACCGATCGCCCTCTCCAAAAGCCCGTTGGGGAAGAAGTTCAGCGTCAGCAGGATCACGCCGAGCAGGAACGTATTCATGAACTCCGGCGAGACGTAGAACGAGAACATGTTCATGGCGATGCCGACTAGGATGCCGCCGACGGCCGCACCCGGCAGGCTGGAGAAACCACCGACCACGGCGGCGGTGAAGGCCTGCAACATAAAGGACGGCACCGTCGTCGAGCTCAGGAACGTCGTCGGGACGATAAGCAATGCCGCGACGAGACCGAGGACGGCGCCCGCAAGCCAGGAGAACAGATGAACCGAGCGCAGGTTGAGCCCGCAGACTTCGCAGGCGAACGGATTGGTCGACACCGCGCGGAACGCGACACCGAGCTTGGTGCGCTCGATGATCACGTACAGGCCGCCGACGATCGCGAGCGTGACGACAAGGACGGCGAGATCGTAGGAGGAGATGCGGATCGCGCCCAGGCTGAAATTGAAGCGTGGCACCGGCAGGTCGAGATTGACGATGTCGGCGCCGAAGATGAGTTGAACGGCGCCTTGCAGGATCAGCCCGACACCGAGCGTCGCGATCGTGGAGGCCAGATCGGACTTGAACACGATCGGCGCGATCAGGGCATAGCTTGCGACCGCAACCGCGCAGGCAATCCCGAGCGCCAGTGCAACCGCGCTGCCCCAGGACAAGCTCAGCAGGCTGCCGCTGGACAAGCCATAAACCACGAAGGCGCCGAGACATGCGAGATTGCCGTGCGAGAAGTTCACGACGCGCGAGCTCTTGAACACCATGACGAGACCGAGCGCACCGACGCCGTAGAGACAGCCGGAGATGATGCCGGACCACAGCAGCGGCAGGATGTCCCTGAAAAATCCCGCCACGCTCACACCTTTGCCTGCCCGTCGTCGGAAGTCCCGCCCTTCTCGATGAACTCGATCACGCCGGGGAAGTACCGCCCCGAGAGCCCCTGTCGGCACGCGGCGTCGTAGTAGCGGCGCGCAAGCTCGGCGACGGCCGGACGGACGCCGATGTCGGCGGCAAGCTGAAGCACATAGTCGAGGTCCTTCAGCACGTATTCCGGCGGAAAGGCCTTTTCCGGAAAATTGCGCGGCAGCATCGCCTTGGTGCCGTGATTGCGCAGCACGAAGCTGTCGCCAGACCCTTTCGACACCGCGCTCAGCAACGTCTCCGGCTTCACGCCCGCGCGTTCGCCGATCACCATCATCTCGGCAAGCGCCAGCGTGTGCTCGAACACCAGCGCATTGTTGACCAGCTTGACGACCTGGCCGCAGCCGACCTCGCCGCAATGGGTGACGTCAGAGCCGATGTAGTGGAGCAGCGGCTTGACCCGCGCGAACACGGCCGCCTCGGCGCCGACCATGATGCTGAGCTCGCCGCGTTGCGCCGCTTCGCGCGTGCGCGCCACCGGCGCGTCGGCAAAGTCGAGGCCCCTGGCTTTCAGACGATCCGCCACGCTGCGCGCCAAGGCGACGGGCGTGGTACTGAGATCGACGATCGTCGTCCCCGGCCGCGCCGCCTGTGCAATCGCAGCCGAGACCGCTTCGACCTGCGGACCGCCCGGCAGCGACAGGAAGACGACCTGGGCCTGTGCGGCGAGCGCCTCAAGTGACGCTGCCGCTTCCGCCTTGGTGTCGGAGAGCGCCGCGAGCGCGGCCGCATCGCGGTCGAGCATCAGCACACGACCGGGATGTTTCTTCGCCATGTTGCGGCACATCGGACCGCCCATAACACCAAGCCCGATGAAGCCGATGGTTTCTGCTGTGCTCATGGCGTCAGTCCATCAACATGCCGCCGTTGACGTCGAGCACCGTTCCGGTGATCCAGTTCGACGCCGGCGAGCAGAGGAAGAGAATGCTCTGTGCGATATCCTCGGGTTGGCCGAAGCGTCCCAGCGGTACGTTGCCATTCGGTGACGGCGCGGCACGGTCAGTGACCGTCGCCCACATCGGGGTCTCGACCGGACCGGGCGCAATGATGTTGGCATAGACGCCCTTGCCGGCGCCATTCTTGGCGACCCATTTCATCAGGCCGTGCACGGCGGATTTCGCCGCAACATAGGCCGGCCCCGAAGCGACGCCACCGATCTTGGCTGCAATCGAGCCGAGCGCCACGATCTTGCCGAAGCCACGCTCCGCCATGACGGGATAGAGCTTGCGGACGGGATTGACCGTGCCCATCAGATTGACGGCGAGGATCCTCTCCCACTCTTCGTCGGTCGACTGCGACAGTGGCGTATTGGCAATGGTGCCGGCACAGAGCACGAGAATGTCGATCTTGCCGCGCGCCTTCAGCTCCTCGTCAATCAGCTTCTCGGTGGCCACGCGATCCGTCACGTCGCAGCGACGATAGCTTGCTTTTTCGGGAAACTTGCCGCCATCGGCGACGATGTCGGTGGCGATGACGTCGGCACCGGCTGCGCAGAAAGCCGCAACCACGGCGCGGCCGATGCCGCCGGCAGCTCCTGTGATGAGGGCAGTTTGTCCGTCGAGACGCGAGGGCCCGCTCAAGGGCGATCCAGCCATGTCGTATTTTCCTTGTTTTTCTTGGTAGTTAACACGAGCAGCGGGCGACCGCGTCTTGCGGCTACCCGCTGAAAAGTTCGGCTCAAGCCGGCTTGGCGTCGAAGGCCACGGCCGGATAGGGCTTGAAGTCACGCACCATGACGAAGGAGCCTTGCGCTTGCAGGATCGCTTCCTGCCGCGTGCCGCGATGATCGGAGCCGGTGAAGGTCACCTTGCGCGCGCCGCCGACCGAGGCATTACTCAGCGTGTTGCCGGCCTCGACCAGATTTGCCCGCGTGATCGGCTTGCCGCTGTCGATCAGCGCGCCGAAAATGCTGCCGAACAGCGCGGCATTGCTCCAGCCGTTGAGGCCGAACACGCCGACCGGATCACTCGGATAGTATTTCGTGACGGCTTCACGATAGGCCTTGATCTCGGGCTCGGCGCTGTCGACCGGAAGCAGCCACGACGAGAAGTAGACGCCGTTGAGGAGATCGCCGGTCAGCTTGTACGTCGCGGGATCGGCGGTGAAGAACGGCGCAAACCAGGTCAGCTTGACGCCCTGGCGGTCGGCCGCCTTCAGCGCGGCCGCAAGGTTGGCGTTGGAGCCGAAGAGGATTGCGGCCTGGGCCTCGGAATTTGCGACGCGGCGGATGTGCGGCGTGAAGTCGGTGGTCTTCACCTCGAACGGAACCGACTCCGCCGCCGTGAGCTTGTTCGCCTCCATGAAGAGATCGAAGCCGCGCTTGGCCGAGCGGCCAAGCTCGTCATTCTCCCACAACAGCGCGATCTTCTTCAGCTTCAGGTCGTTGACGGCAAACTCGGCATTCGAGGCGGCCGACCAGCCGTAGTCGGGCAGCAGCGGAAAAATATTGGGCTCGGCGAAGAAGGCACTGGCGCCACCGATCGGCCCGATCATCGCAAGGCCGCTTTCCTTCGCAAAGGGAATGACGGCGACGTTGGTTGCCGTCCCCACCGCGGCGACGAGCGCGAAGATGTGGTTGTCCTCGACGAGGCGCCGGACCGCGGCAACGCTGCGCGCGGGATCATAGCCGTCGTCGAGCGTCACATAGTTGATCTTCCAGCCCTTGATGCCGCCGGCCTCGTTGACGCTCTTGAAATAGGCGTCGGCCGCGTGGGTCAGGATCGCATAGAACGGGACGGGTCCCGTGACGGGGGTGAAGCCGCCGATGGTGATGGTCTTGGCGCCGGCATCGACGCCGATATCGTCGGCGAGGAGCGACGTGCCGGGATAAGCCGATGCCAACGCGGCAGCGCCCGACAGCCTGAGAAAGTCACGCCTCTTCATGGGCCCTCCCCGATATCTGTTCTTATCCATTGATCTTTAGAGGGACGAACTTACAGGGTCAAGATAAAATGCATTATGCATTATATTGAAGCCGGCGCGTTTGAGAGGATCAGCTCGGCGCGTCGGATGACGGGTGCATCGATCATCTTGCCGTCGAGCGCCACCGCCCCGCCGCGCGCGCCGTCCGCAGCCTCCATCACACGGCGGGCCCAGGCGACCTCATTGGCGGTCGGCAGGAAGGCATCGTTGACCGGCTTGACCTGGGCCGGATGGATGCAAAGCTTGGCGCCGAAACCGAGCGCCTTGGCTCGACCGACCGCCGAGCCGAAGGCCGCAGGATCCGTCCAAGACGTGGTCACGCCGTCGATCGGAGGCGGCAATCCGGCCAGCCGCGACTCCAGGGCGATTTGCAGCCTGACAGGGTCGAGCTCCTGCGTTGTCTCGGTCACGCCGGAATCGATGCCGAAATCGAGGTTGCCGAACGCGAGCTGCGAAACCAGCCCGCTCGCACCTATGCGCCTGAGCTCCGCGTAACCCCTGACTGTTTCGATCAGCGCGATGACATGGCGCGGTCCGTCCAGCGATGCCGCAAGACGCTCGATCGAGGCCGGCTCTGCTTTTGGCAGCATCAGCTTGGCCACGCCGGCGCGGCGCATCATCTCCATGTCGGCGGCAAAAAAAGTGCTTTCTGCGCCGTTCACGCGCACGACCGCGTCGGCCCGCCCGCTCCATTGCGCGACGAAGCCGCGCGCGACTTCCTTCTCGGCCGGTGCCACCGCATCCTCGAGGTCGAGAATGACCTGGTGGGCGCCTGAGGCTGCCGCCTTGTCGAAACGCTCGGGGCGGTTGGCTGGGACGAACAGGAAGGAGCGGGACAAAGAGCTGGACATCCGGCATCAACCTCGATTATGCATAATGCATTATCGTTTGTACTTCTACTCTCCTCCATAGGGCGCGTCTATGGTAGTCGCGGGGCAAATCGGTCACGAGCGGCGGCATTCAATGGAATATCGGACGAAAGAGGAGCAGGTCGCTGACTATCTCCGCGAGGGCATCATCTCGGGGCGACTGCCGCGCGGCGCCCGGCTGAAGCAGACCGAGATCGCGCAGGAACTCAAGATCAGCATCACGCCGGTTCGCGAGGCGCTGAAGCTGCTTGAGGCCGAGGGATATCTCGCGAGCGACTCCTATCGCGGCGCGACCGTGGCGCCGTTCGACGTCGAGGCGTCCACCGAGATCCTGAAGCTGCGGATCACGCTTGAGACCCAGCTGGTCGAAAGCGCCGTGCGTAACATCACCGCGGAGGAGATCGCGGAGCTGCGCCAGCTGGCGCGCCAGTTCGAGGACGCGGCGCTCGCCAACGACAGCACGGCGGCGCGCGGCATCAACTATCGCTTCCACCGGCGCATGTACGATTTCGCGCGGCTGCCGAAGACGTTGCATTTCGTGCAGGTGCTGTGGGCGCAATATCCGTTCGACGTCATCAACCGCATCGGCGGCCGGGCGGTGCGCGCCGCCAAGGAGCACAACGAGCTCCTGAAGAGCGTGATCGAGGGCGACGCCGCAGGCGCGATGCTGACGATGCGGCAGCACATCGAGACCGGCTGGACCGAGCTTCGCAACAGCATGCCGGCAACCAGGTCCGAGCCTCCCGTCAAGTCGAAGAGCTCTGAGAAAGAGACGCTATGAAGCCGATGCTGCTCGTCATGGACATGCTGAACGACCTCGTCCACGAGAACGGAGGTGGAGCAAAAAGCTACGTTCCCTTGATGAAGGAGCGTGACGTGCTCGGCCGCACCAAGGCGGTGATCGCGAAAGCGCGCGCGGCCGGCGTGCTGATCGGCTATGTCCGCGTCGGATTTTCGCCCGACTACCGGGAATGCCCGCCCAATTCGCCGATCTTTTCTCGCGCCCGCGGTGCCGGGATGTTCAAGCTCGGCAGCTGGGGCACGGAAGTCCATCCCGACCTCACGCCGGAAGCCGGCGAATTCGACATCGTCAAGCACCGGGTCAGCCCGTTCTACGGCACGTCGCTGGAGCCGATCCTGCGCGCCCACGGCGTGACCGACCTGTTCCTCTCCGGCGTCTCCACCAACGGCGTGGTGCACACCGGCGCGCGCGAGGCCCACGACCGCGACTATGCCTGCACGGTGCTGGAAGACTGCTGCGCCGGCGGAACCACCGACGAGCACGACAGCGCCCTGCGCTGCCTCGGCCGCTTCGCCGCCATCAAGAACAGCGCCGATGTAAGCTTCGGCTGACGGTCTCCGTTCTCTCCCGGGAGGGAAGGTGAGCTACGCAAGCCAGCGCGGATTGATCGCCTGCTGATAGGTGACGCCGCGCACGGCATCGCTGAACTTCAGTTCGAACTCCATGTTGTGCGCAAATTGCTGCTCCGACAGTGTCGGCGGCATCGCGACGGTCATGCGTTGATCCGACACCGTGTGCTTGATCAGCGCGACGTCGGTCTGCTGGAAATACCGGTCGCGCAGCATCTGGCCGGCCGCATCGGGGTCGCTGCGGATCAATTCTGATCCTCTGGTCATGCCGCGGACGAGCGATGCGACGACATCCGGGCTCCTCTCGAGAAAATCCGGCCTGCCGCACAGCACGGTGTAGAGAAAGTTCTCGATGCCGGGCACCTCGCCATGCGACGGGCGCGCTGCCCAGACGGCAAGGCCCTCCTCCACCGCCTGGTTGTTCGCGGGTGCCGTGGTGTTGAAGCCGTCGATCTGGCCGGAGCGCAGTGCCAGATACATCTTGTCGAGCTTGACGACCGTGAGGCTAGCATCCTTCTCCGGATCAAGTCCGCCAAGCGACAGCAGATAGCGCCAGATCTTGTCGGTCCCGCTGCCACGGCCGGAGATCGCGAGCGTCAGGCCCTTCATGCGGGCCATGCGTTCCTTCAGCGGCATCTCCGGTACAAGACCGATCTTCTCAGCGGTCTTCCGGCTGATCACGGCGTCGCTCGCATATTGCGACATCAACGGAGCGAAGGCGTTGATCTTCTGGCCCTTGGCCACCGCAAGAATCACGTCGCTCATCACCAGACCGGCGACGTCAACGCTGCCGCCGAGGATTGCCGCCATGCTGTTGGTGCCGCTGCCGGTATCGATCAGGGAGACGTCGAGGCCGGCGTCTTTCATGAATCCGGCCGCCGTCGCCACCAGCAACGGCAGATAGGCGAATGTGTAGCCGCCGATCGCGATCGTGACCGGCTTGCCGCCTGCACCTTGCGACAGGCTTCGCGTGGCCGAGCCGATCAGCGCACCTCCAGCAATACCGCCCAGCATCATCCGACGCGTGATCATGATGTCCTCCCTTGTTTCTTTGTTGTCGTGGCGTCTCTCAGCGCCAGCGAAAGATCCAGCTCTCCAATCTGCCGAGCGCTTCATTCAGAAGGGAGGTGACAACCATCAGCGCAAACAGCGCGGCGAACACACCGGCGGTATCGAGCTGGCCCGCTGAGTTCTGCGTGAGGTAGCCGATGCCGGCATTGGAGGCCATCATCTCGGCTGCGACCGCGCCGACGAAGCCGTAGGGCAAGCCGAGCTTTAACCCCGTAAACAACCACGGCAGCGCAGACGGGAAGATCACCATGCGCTGGGTCGCGAATTTACCTGCACCCATGGTGCGGAGCGCATCGACCATTTTCAGGTCGACCTCGCGCACACCGCGCAGGGTCGAGAAGAACACCAGGAAGAAGACGCTGATGGCGGCCAGCACGATCTTCGGCGCGAGCCCGATGCCGAACCACATGATGAAGAGCGGCGCGAGCGCGACCTTGGGTACGCCGTAGATCGCCGTGACGAAGGGATCGACGGTGCGATGCAAGGTGTCGTTCGCGCCGACCAGCAGCGCAAACAGAACGCCGGCCGTCGCTCCCAGCACGAATCCGGCAGCGGTTTCCTTGAAGGTGATCAACAGGTGATAGCCGAGCTGGCCGCTCGCGGTCCATGCCACCAGCGTCCTGAATATGGCGGCTGGGCTGCTCACCCAGAACGGATCAAGCAGCGTTCCCGATGCGGACTGCCAGGCCGTCAGCATGACGACCACGAAGATCGCGCGATAGAGCCACACGCGACCGGATAGACCGAGCGTCGGTTCGGCTTGCGTCTCGGACAGCGCCTGTGTGCTCATGACGGCCGCCTCGCCGGCGGTTCGAGGGCTGTCCAGAGCCGCCGATAATGCTCCTCGAATGCGGGATGGAAGCGCACCTCGTGCACCTCGCGCGGGCGCGGAATGGCGATCGGCTCGTCGAGCCTGATCTGGCAAGGACGCGACGAGAACACCAGGACACGATCGGCGAGCGTGATGGCTTCGACGATGTCGTGGGTCACGAACACCACCGTCTTGCGATGCGCCGACCACAGCTTCAAAAGCTCGGCCTGGAGCACCAGCTTGAGCTGGGCGTCGAGCGGCCCGAATGGCTCGTCCATCAGGAGCACCGGCGGATCGTAGATCAGCGTGCGGGCCAGCATCGCGCGCTTGCGCATGCCGCCCGAAAGCTGGCTCGGATAGTGCCGCTCAAAGCCTTCGAGGCCGACCTGCGCGATCAGGTCGCGCACGCGCGCAGCGATCTCCGTGCGGCCGATGTTGCGGAGCTCCAGCGGGACGGCGATGTTCTGCTCCACGGTTCGCCATGGCAGCAGACTGTCGTGCTGCGTGAGATAGCCGATCCCGGTATTGACCGCCGCGACCGGCTCGCCTCGGCAGAACACCGCACCAGAGGTCGGCTGATCGAGGCCCGCAAGCAGATTCAGCACCGTCGATTTGCCCGAACCGCTCGGACCGACGATGGCGAGAAATTCGCCGTCCTGGAGCGAGAGGTTCAGACCACGGAGGACCTCGACCTGGCCGGTGCGCGAGGTGAAGGTCTTGCCAACCCCGCGCAGCTCGACAGCGGGCCGGCGCTGCGCCTCGCAACTTTGCGCGGGAACAACGGACAGGTGCGCCGATCTCATCGCATGGGCCTCCCTTGTATCTTTTTCTTGTTCTTGATCCCGTCTCGATATCGTGTCGTCAGACTTGGGCCGTCGCGCGCATCGCGAGCGCCCCGCCGGGGCCGCCGGCCCAGAGATCGAGCGCGTGGCCATCGCCCTTCCCTTCCAGGCTGAAGGGCGAACTCACGAACAGCGGCGAGACGCCCCTGAATTCAAAGGATCTGAGCGGCTTGCCGGCATGCCGCTCAGCAAAGCCTTGCAGCAGCGTCGCGGTCAGCGGTCCATGCACGACGAGATCAGGATAGTTCTCCTCCGCTTGCGCGTAGGACTGGTCATAATGGATGCGATGTCCGTTCGACGTCAGCGACGAATATCGAAACAGCAGCACGGTGTCGGGACGAAACTCCTCCGACCAAACCGCGTCAGGCGGAGCCGGCGTGGCCGCAGGTGCTGGCGATCCTGGCGCGGCCGCTTCGCGATAGACGATGTCCTGTTCCTCAGTTGCGCAGAGCGTGCCGTCGCAGGCGATGCTGTGGCTGACGGTCACGAACACCAGCTTTCCGGCCCGGCCGGATTTGACTTCGACCTTCAGAATGGTGCTCTCGCGCGCGCCTTCGCCGCCGATGGTCAAGGGCCTGTGGTAGGTGAGCCGCCCACCTGCCCACATGCGGCGCGGCAGCGACACCGGCGGCAGGAATCCGCCGCGTTTGGGATGTCCGTCCGTTCCCAGCTCGTGACGCGGCATGACCCGGTTGAAAAAGATCCAGTGCCACCCGGCCGGCAAGGTCGCGCCGGCCGCATAGTTTCCCTCGATGCCGAGCGTGGCACCGAGCGCTGCGACACGATCCGGCGCGATCCGCTCGCGGATCGTCTCCTTGCGGCCGACCCAGGCCTGCCAGTCCTCTCCGGCAAGTGCTGCGCTCTCGCTCATGACGGCAACTCCACTTCAAACGGTCAGTAAATCACCTGCTGGTCGATCAGGCTTTGGCGCTCCTCGCAGCTTAAGCCGAGCAGCTCGCCGAACACGTAATCCTCGTCTTCGCCAAGCCGCGGCGTACCGCGCGCCATCCCGGCATCGGACTTCGAGAAGCGGATCGGTACCTTCAGCGCGGCACGCTGATGCCCGGTCGTATCCTCGACATCGACGACGGTCCCGCGATCGCGCAGATGGCGGTCGTGCGCGATGTCCTCCATGTTGCAGGAGATATGTGCGGCGATCCCCGCGGCCTGAAGCACTCGCTCGGCTTCGGCCGCCTCGCATGTCATCGTCCAGTGCTCGATCTCGCCATGCAGCGTCCGCCGGTGCTCGTGGCGGCCCGCGGCAGTCTGAAACCGCGGATCGACCAGCAGATGCGGCGCATCGATCAGCCTCACCAGGATCCGCCATTCGTCGTCTGAGCGCACCGCGATGGTCAGCCAGCGATCCTCGTCACGGGTCCGGAACACGCCATGCGGCGCCATCCGCAAATGATCATTGCCGATACGCGCGGGCTCGCCGCCGGAAGCTGCGAACAGCAGTGCCTCACCGACCAGCGAGCAGGCGACCTCGCGTGCGCTCACGTCGACATGGCCGCCACGTCCGGTACGGCGAAGGCGATAGACCGCGGCCACCGCCGCCATTGCCGCATTCATGCCGATGCTGTGGTCCATCACATGCCGCATCTCGACCGGCGGACCATCCTCGTATCCCGTGAGATAGCCGAGCGCCCCCCAGGCGCCGAACAGCGGCGCGTAGCCCGCAAAATGCGAATCCGGTCCTCTCTGCCCCGACGACGAGACGGACACCATCACCACCGACGGTTTCAGCGCCGCCAGCGCCGCGTAGTCGAGACCGAGCCGCTCCATCACGCCGGGCCGGAAGCTTTCGCAGACGAGATCGCTGACGCCGACCAGCTTCTTGGCCAGTGCGACGCCCCTTGCATCCTTCAGGTTGATGCGCACCGAGAGCTTGTTGGACGCGACCTGGTCGAAGCTCGCAGGTCCCATCCGGCCGTAGACCGGATGCGCCTTGCGGAAGATGTCCGGCCGCGCCGCGCTTTCGATCTTGATGCACTCGGCGCCCAGTTGCGACAGCATGTGCGTGCAGAACGGTCCCGCGGCATGCAGCGTAAAATCGGCGATGCGAACTCCGGCGAGCGGCTTCATGACGCCTCCGCGGTGACGGCCGGCTGGTCGCGACGACGCCTGGACGTGAGCAAATGTTGATGTTCGCCGAGCCGCGGCGGCCCGGCCTTCAGCGTCGGTGCCGCGCCATCGACATGGAATGGCGCCGACAACATTGGCAAACGACCTGCACCGGGAATTTCGACCGGCTGGAACAGGTGCCGCGCGCGCTCATGCGCACCGGAAAGCACCTCGGCGGGGCTCGCATATTTTGCCATGGGGACGCCCAGCGTTTGCGCCTGCGCCACGACATCGGCGGTCCGCTGTTCGAGCGCCCAGGCCCGAATAGCACGGTTAATCTCGGCACCGCGGCGGCTCCGCTCCAGCGAGTCCGCAAGCGCGGGATCCTGCATCCAGTCGGGACGCCCCATCAGCTCGACCAAGCCGCGCCATTGCCGCTCCTCGAGCGTCAGGAGCTCGACATAACCGTCGGCGCATTCGAGCACGCCGCCATATTTGAACGAGCGCGTGCGGCGGTGCTCCAGCGAGCCGTCACCAAGACGCTGGAGCGCGAATGCGCCCACGGCGAGCGCGGCATCCTGCACCGAGACGTCGACGCTTTCGGCGCCGCCGTGCTCTCGGCCGATCAGTGCAGACAGCGCTCCGAGCGCAGCGACCACGCCGCCCTGGTATTCGGCGAAGTGACCATATACCTTCAGCGGCGGACGATCGGGAAAGCGTTCGGCAGCCAGTCCATTGGGCAGCAGGAAGCCCTCGCCGGATGCGTGGATCAGGTTGATCTCCTCGGCCTGCCAGCCGGCCTTCGGTCCGAAGGCGCCGAAGGGCAGCACCGAGACATCGACCAGCTTCGGGTAGCGCGCCCGGAGGCCCTCTTCGTCGAGCTCCAGCCTGATGCGCTCCTCAGGGCGGAGATCGTGAATGACAATTTCAGCCGCCGCCAACAAAGTGGACAACTCGGCCCGCCCGGCCGGCGTTTCGAAATCGCAAGCGACGCTCTTCTTCCCCGCCGCTAGGTAAGCGAACAGCGCGCTGGCCTCGTTGGTTGGAGGAAGCATCGGCGGCTCGTGACGAAGCGGATTGCCATCCCGCGGCTCGACGAGAATCGTCTCGGCGCCGAGCGTGGAGAGAAGACGGCCGGCATAGCCCGCAGCGACCCCGCGCGAGATTTCGACGATGGTCACTCCCGCCAACAGCGGCGCAACAGCCCTGTCCGTCATGGCAACGCTTCCCCTTGTTGTTATGGGCCGACGCCCGGGAGCATAATGTGCATGCTCCCGGATATTCTTTGCGTCCGCTTTAGCGGATCGTCGGCAGCTCGAGATTCAGCCCGGATCCATCGAAGAACACATTGTTTTTCACATCGCGCGACGGCAGCATCACGGTCGCAAGGCCCGGCGTGGTCAGTTCGCCGCGCTGGTTCTCGCCGCGGATGTCGAGATCGACCAGCGCAAAACCGTCCTTGACGTATTTTCTGGCGACCTTGCCCTTGCACCAGGTGGAATCGCCCATCGTGTTGAAGCGCCGCATCTCGGTCCGCACGCGCTTCAGGAAGGCGGCATCGCCCATCCAGTTGGAGACAAGGCTAGCGAGCCAGGACGAGCGTTGCGGGCCGTAATCGTAGGTGCCGGGGACGCCGACCTCCTTCGCCACCGATTCACGATGATGTCCGATGCCGGTATATTCGATGCCGCCGCCGGCCTCCGGATTGCGGAAGAAATGGCCGGGATGCTTGACCGCCGATTGCAGCACGATGCCGTGGGTGTGGCCGCGGCCGCAGCCGACCAGGAAGCCCATCGTGTCCATCAGCGAGAGCGGACCGCGCACGATCGGCGGCAACTCGTCGCCTTCGTTGACGTCCTCGAAATAGCGCATCGTGGCGCCGCGGATCCGCTCGTCCTCCTTCAGGATGGCTTCGTCGAGTGCGGCGAATTCATCGGCGGTGTATTCGTAAGGCTTAATGTCCTTGTACTTGCCGGCGTCGCGCGCGGCCTTGCGCTCGTGGCGCGTGCAAGTGCCGAGCGCGCGCGCCACCATCTCACCGCGCTGGTTGGAATAGGTCGCTTCGACATATTGCAGCACGAGGCGGCCGGAGAACTTGCTTTCCTTCTCCTCGATGCCGACGACGCGCTCGATCGCTGTGATGCGGTCACCGGGACGGATATGGCGGAACAGCTCCCAGTCGTTGCCGGCGTAGAAGCCGTGCACACCGGGAAGGCCCCAGCGGGTGCGGCCGATCCAGCCGAACGCCATCGGAAACATCGGATGAGCGACATTCGTGCCGTAACGGCTCTGGCGGCCATGCTCGGCGTCGCGATACAGCGGATTGAGATCGCCGATGCCGTTGCAGAAATTGCGGATCGTGTCTTCCGTTGCGTCCTGGAGATACGGCCCCTCGGGGCGAAGCTGAAGACCGATCATGCCGCGCGCCTGCGCGATCGCCTCGTCGGTGATCTTGCCTTCCGCCGGTGCGTGACCGACCTCTTTTTCCATCACATCTGCCATTGTCGTCTCCAATCCCTGTATGAGTTGCGGTTTGCTAAGCTGCGGGTTTCATCGCGCGGGCCAGCGCTGTTGCGGCGGCGGAGGCAAGACCGTCCAGGTCGCGCGCGATCACGACGCCGGCGCGATCGAGCGCTGTGACCTTGGCGGACCAGCTCTCGGCGTGGGAACCGATCATTGCGGCGGCATGCCCCATCTTCTTGCCCGCAGGTGCAGTGCGACCCACAAGCAGCGCCGCCGAAGGCTTGGCGTCTGGACGTCCCGCATATTCAGCAAGCGCATATTCTTCCGAACCGCCGATCTCGCCGAGATAGATGATGGCGCGTGTCTCCGGATCGTCGTGGAACAGCGCGATCGCCTCCGCCGCGTTGACGCCGCGCACGGGATCGCCGCCGATGCCGATGACGCTGGTTTGGCCGAGGCCGGCCTGCGACAGGCGGAAGCATGCTTCATAGGACAGCGAGCCGCTGCGCGAGATCACGCCGATCGGTCCGGGCCTGTAGCAGAACGACGGCATGAAACCGAGTTTGGCTTTGCCGGGAGAAATCAGGCCCGGCGAGTTCGGGCCGATGAGATACGCGCCATGCGCAAGCGCGGCCGCGCGCATTTCCATCGCGTCCAGCACTGGCAGGCCATCACCGGGATAGGCGATCAGCGGACAACCGGCCTCGACCGTCTCCAGCACCGCATCGAGTGCGACGACGGCCGGCACATAGATCAGTGCGGCGTTAGCGTGCGTCTCGGTCATTGCAGCCGCGACGGAGGAGAACACTGGAACACCCGCGATGGTCTGACCACTGCGCCTGGGCGCCACACCGGCGACGACCTGGGTCTGGCTCTGCGCGAGGTCCTTGACCGAAAACGTTCCGAACTTGCCGGTAATGCCGACGATCAATATGCGCGCATCGGCATCCAGGAGAATGCTCATCGCCGCACCTCCGCTACTCGCTTCACGATGTCGGCAACAGCCGCCTCCAGCGTGGCGTGGTTCTGATGCCCACCATCGCGAAGGATGGTCGTCGCGAGGTCGCTGCGCGTGCCATTGAGCCGCAAGGTCACCGGCTTTACCGACGTCCGCTTGCCGAGAAGCTCGACCAGGGTCTTGGCCACACGATCGGTGTGCAGTCCGCCGCCGAACATGCTGACGAGAATTCCCTTCACCTTCGGGGCGCGGTCCAGCAGATCGAAGGCGAGCCCGAAGCCCGCAGGCGTCGGATTGCCGCTGACGTCGAGAAAACAGGCGGGCTGCGCACCGGCGCCGTCGATCGCATCCATCGCGGCCATCGTCATGCCGGCCCCGCCCGAGATCAGGCCGATCTCGCCGTCGAGCCAGACCAGCATCAGATTGGCTTCCTCGCACAGCCTGATCCCGCGGTCGGCCTTTTCACGCGTCGTCGCGATCGCCGCGGCGGTCTCCGCCCTGCGGAAGGCCGCGGCCTCGTCGAGGACGATCTTGGCATCGGCCGCGACCAGTGCGCCGCTCTTGGCAACGACCAGCGGGTTGATCTCCACCGTCGTGCATTCGTTCGCCAGCGCGATGTCGAGCAGACGCCGCGCAACGGAGATCACGCGCTCGCGCACCCTGGCGTCGGGCTCGACCGGCTCGAGCAGACCGCGAAACACGTGGGCGCGGAAATTGCGCGCGAGCCCGACAGGGTAGCTTAGCGGTGGTGGCCCGTCCTCGATGTTGACGCCGCCGCGCGGCGAATACAGCACGTTGAAACCGCCGACGCGGCTGTCGATCGCGACCGCAAGATAGAGCTCACGTTCGATCTCGAGCCAGGTCTCGACCAGCACGGATGCCGGCGCCTCGCCGGCAAACCGCATCGCCATGATCGCGCCGAACGCCTCTTCGAGTTCGGCGGCCGAGCTCGCCTTGCGGATGCCGCCGGCCTTTCCGCGGCCGCCCGTGGCGACCTGCGCCTTCACGGCGACAGGAAGATCGATGCGACAGGCCCTGACCTCGTCAAGCGAGCGCAATTCCTGACTTGAAGGTGTGGCGACGGCAGCGGCGCGAAGCAGCACCTTGCCTTGGGCTTCAGTGACTAGCATAAAATGCATAATGCATTATCAAAAAGCAGTGTCAACACGCCTTCCGTCCCATTTCTTAAGGAACAGGCATCGTATTTTGTCGATTTAGCTGTGGTCGGGACCGAATCCGCTCATTTCGAGTGGAACCGGCACGCGTAATAATGCATTTTATTTGGTGAGTTCGACTCCCCCGCACCGGGATGCCGGAGATGGAGGCCGCCCACAACCGCTGGTTGCCCGGTCACCATTCAGAGCAATCAAGGAGCAGGCACGCGCATCCGCTGCGGCGTGCCTGACGCGAATGGCTAGCTCGCTCGACGTCGCGTTAGAACGACGTGCCGCCGCCGAACCTGAACTCCTGGACGATGTCGTATTTGCCCTTGGTGATCGGCACGGCGTAGTCGAAGCGCAGCGGTCCGAACGGCGAGGCCCAGATCAGGCCGACACCGACCGACGAGCGCACCACGCTGCTGTCGTCATATTGAAGGCCGCAGGTTGGGCAGGCCTTGGTGTTGACCTCGCCTGTCGCCGCCCAGGATGTCGGGCCCTGATAGCCCCAGAGCGAGCCCGCATCGGCATAGACCGCGCCCTTCAGGCCCACTTCCTTGGGCAGGAACCAGAACGGCATCTGCAACTCCATGGACGCGCCCCAGTACTTCGTGCCGCCGAGTGCATCACCGACCGCGCCGTAGCTCGCGTAGGTGATGTCACGCGGACCGATGCCGTTGGATGCGAAGCCACGCACCAGGTTCGGCCCCATCTGGAAATGATCCAGCATGCGTAAATCGTTATCGCCGATCTTGTTGAGAATGCCGCTCTGGAGGTGGATGACACCGACGATCTCGGACACCAGCGGCGTGTAGTACTTGGTGTCGACCGCGGTCTTCAGATTGGTCACGTCGCCGCCGACCCCCGCAAAATCCTGCCTGAAGTCGATCAGCAGGCCGTCGGTCGGGTTCTTGTTGTTGTCGAGCGTATTGTAGTTCAGCGTATAGCCCACTGCCGACGTCAAGGTCGGGCCGTTCGCCAGCTCCTTTCGAACCGGCAGTGTCGATTCGCCGTCGCCGTAGCAGCCGTAACCATAAACGCCCGAATCCGTGGCATTGGTCGGATCCACCCCGCCCAGGATATTCTTGATGTAGGCCGGCGTCGGATTGAAGGCCAGTGAGGTATTGGCCGCGTTGTTGTTACAATTGTTGTAGATGCTGGCGAGCGAGATGCTCTGCTGATAGAGCGAGTAGCGGAGCTGGAGCGAGAGATCTTCTCGCAGCGCGAAGCCGAGACGCGGCGAGAAACCCACCGTCGTCACGCCGTAGCTGGTGTAGCTGTTCGACAATTGCTGGCGCCAGTAGGTGTCGACTCCGAGCGCTATCCGGTAGTCGAGCAAATAAGGCTCGACGAAGGACAGCGATACCCCGCGGGCATATTGGCCGTAGGTCACTGACGCCTTGGCATAGAGTCCCTTGCCGAGAAGGTTGCGCTCGGAGACCGAGACTTCGGCGAGCGCACCGTCGGTCGTGGAGTAGCCGCCCGAGATCGAGAAGTCGCCGGTCGACTTCTCCTCCATCTCGACGATCAGGATCACGCGGTCGCTGGAAGAGCCGGGCTCCGTGGTGATCTTGACGCTCTTGAAGTAATCCAGGTTCTTCAGCCGGCGTTCGGCGCGGTCGACCAGTGCACGATTGTAGGCATCGCCCTCGGAGAGATCGAACTCGCGCCGGATCACATAATCGCGCGTGCGGGTGTTACCGCGGAGATTGATGCGCTCGATATAGGTGCGCGGCCCTTCATCGATGTTGAACACGACGGACACGGTGTGCGCTTCGAAATTGCGATCACCGCTCGGTCGAATCACAGCGAAAGAATAGCCGCGGCGCGAGGCCTCGATCTGCATCTCTTCGGTCGACTTCTCGAGCAATTCGACATTGTAGAGCGAGCCGACATTGACGCGCGAGAAGGTGCGCATCGAGTTTGCATCAAAATTGGCGATGCCGGAGCGGAAATCGACCGTGCCGACGCGATATTGCTGGCCTTCCTCGATCTTGAATGTGACGAGGAAACCTTTCTTGTCCGGATCATATTCAGTCAGCGCGGCCACGATCTGCGCGTCGGCAAAGCCGTTCTTGAGATAGAAGCGGCGGATCAGGTCACGGTCGGCCTCGACCCGGTCCGGATCGTAAATATCATTGTTGCCGAGGAAGGAGAGCAGATTGCTCTCATGCGTCTTGATCACGTCGCGCAGACGCGCGGCCGAGTAGGCGCTGTTGCCGATGAACTCGATCGATTTGACACCGGTCTTCACTCCCTCCTCGACCGTGAAGATGAGATCGACGCGGTTGCTCGGCTGCTCGATGATCTCGGGCGTGACACGCACGTCGTAGCGGCCTGAGCGACGATAGATCTCGGCGATCCGCAATGTGTCGGACTGCACCATCGCCCGCGAGTAGGTGCCGCGCGGCTTGGACTGGACTTCGGCCGAGAGCTGCTCGTCCTTGATCTTCTTGTTGCCCTCGAAGGCAACGCGGCCGATCACGGCGTTTTCCACCACCGACACCACAACGTGGCCACCGGACCGGCTGACCTTCACGTCCTGGAACAGCCCGGTCGCGATCAGCGCCTTGAGACCGTCGTCGATGGTCGCCTGATCGAGCTGCCCGCCGGCCTTGGGTGTGAAGTAAGAGCGAACCGTCTCGGCCTCCACGCGGCGATTGCCTTCAACCACGATCGCTTCAGCGGCTTGCGCCGCCGCCGGCTGCGGCAGCAGCACCAGAGGAAGTGAAGCTGCAATCGACACGCCACTCACGACGACCGCGACAAGCCAGGCCCGCAAAACCGACATTCCACACCTCAAGAGCACCTGACTGCTCTGAAACGAAACGGCTGTGGCCGTGGTGTGGCTTTGTGATTGCTGTACTGTTTCCGGGGATTGAGTTTGATTGAGCGGGCCGCCTTCGCCCATGCACCGAAAGCGGCATGTACGTCCCGTTTGCGCGATCGGCCAGCAACATCGCGTAAAACATGGCTTGTTTACAGACCGCAAGGTCGATGCGAGAGCGGTCGGCATCAGCCAACGCGCATGGAATGCCGCAATGAACCCGATCGTCACGACCGGACTGGCGCTGGTCGCCGTCCTCGCCTCGACCGTAACGTGCAACGCCGACACGACCGGCAAGCACGATCGGCAGCAGACGGCACGTGGGGCGGTCTATGACTACGGCCCACGCGGCCCCAATCACTCGTACCAGTCCGGTCCGCATACGCGCATCTATGTCAGCAAGCGGTCGTGGCTGGACGGCGGGACCGAGGTCCTGCCCGGCGATCGGAAGTTCAGCGACTACGCCCTTCCGCCCGGCACATCGTTCGCCCGCCAGAACAACAATCGGCCGCTCGACCGGCAACCCCTCAGCCCGGCCTCGGACCTCGGCGGATTTGAGCAGAGACTCCCGCTGTCCTGGTGACCTGCTTGCGGCCAGCCTGGCGGTCGTTGCAGGCGCGCGACGGCCGGCAATATCTTTTGATATTCAGCAACATTCGGCCGGTTGGAACACGGAGATCGAGCGCGAGCGGAGATCACGCCTGGGCTGCGGGTATTCGCCATCCGCGCGACTGGAAGGCGCGGCATCTTTGTCGTCGCACGCGATCACCTGTACATCGGCCGGAACATCGACATCACGGGCGGCTTGTCGACGCCTTGACCGCGCGTGCGGCAACGTTCATAGCATTCTTCGCCCCTTTCCCCGGAATTCTCATGCTCTCTGCCGACCGGCCCGCGACACGTCTTGCGACGCGGCTCGCCTTCTTGGTTGCCGGTTTTGGCATCGCCTGCTGGGCGCCGCTGGTGCCCTTCGCAAAAGCGCGTCTCGCCATTGACGACGGCGTCCTCGGATTGCTCCTGCTCAGCCTCGGCATCGGTTCGGTCGTCGCGATGTTCCTGACTGGCGTCCTGAGCGCGCGCTATGGCAGCAAGCCGATCATCATCGCGGGCGGACTCGGTCTCGCCTTCATCCTGCCGCTCTTGGCGATCGCGAGCTCGCCCCTGACACTGGCACTGGCGCTTGCCGCGTTCGGCGCGGCGCTCGGTTCCATCGACGTCGCCATCAACATCCACGCGATCGAGGTGGAACGCGCCGCGAGACGCCCGCTGATGTCGGGCTTCCACGCGCTGTTCAGTATCGGCGGCTTCGCCGGATCCGCCGTGATGACCGCCTTGCTCTCGCTGCAACTGGATGCGTTCGCGTGCACCTTGATCTGTTCGGTCCTGATGCTGCTCGCAACGGTGGTGGCCTGGCCACGCCTGCTTCGTTCGACGCAGACGCCGGAGGGACCACTCTTCGTGCTGCCGCGCGGAACCGTGCTGTTGCTCGCGCTGCTCTGCGCGATCACCTTCCTCGTCGAAGGCGCAATGCTCGACTGGGGCGCGCTGCTCGTCATCGGCGCGAGCCTCGTCTCCGCGACCCATGGTGGAATCGGTTATATCGTGTTCTCGATCGCGATGACCGTCGGCCGGCTGGCCGGAGATGCCGTCGTTGCCCGCATCGGGGATCGCGCGGCGCTGTTCTGGGGAAGCCTGATTGCAATCGGAGGCTTCATCGTCTTGTTGCTGGCGCCCGTTGCGGCCATCGCCATGACCGGCTTCCTGTTCATCGGCCTCGGTTCATCGAACCTCGTGCCGATCCTGTTCCGGCGCGCGGCCACGCAAGCTGTTATGCCCGTCGGTCTCGCCGTCGCAGCGATCACGACTGCGGGCTATGCCGGCATCCTCGTCGGTCCCGCCGGCGTCGGATTTGTCGCCCATGTTGCAGGACTCCCAACGGCGTTCTGGATCCTGGCCGCACTCATGGCGCTTGTCACGGTTTCGGCGCGCGTCGTGACGAGAGACCAGCGTTAGCAGGTCTAGCTGCGAGAGACTTTTGCGATCAATCATCTGGGCAGCCAGCAGCAGACGGGCTCGAGGGCTAGCTCTTCAATGCGAGAGCATCACGCATCTCCGGAACGGGAGACACAACGGCGCCACAGCGAAGAAATCCCTCGATATTGTCCAGAAGGAGCTTAGTCGAGACGGCATGGACTTCCGGCGCGAAGGCCGCGACATGCGGGGTCAGGATCACGTTGCTGAGGTCACGCAGGGCCGATGGAATGGACGGCTCTTCCTCGAAGACATCCAGCGCCGCGCCGGCAATGGTGCCGGACTTCAACGCCGTCACCAGCGCCGGCGTATCGACCAGGCTGCCGCGGCTGACATTCACCAGGAAGCCGTGCGGGCCCAGCGCCGACAGAACCTGATCGTCGATGATGTGATAGGTCTCGCCACCACCCGGCGCTGCCACGATGAGGCAATCGACGTTGTTCGCGAGCTCGAGGACGGACGGGTAGAATGTCCAGGGAAACTCGGCCTTCGCACGTCTGGCGTGATAGCTCACCTCCATGTCGAAGGCCTCCAGCCGTCGCGCAATCCGCTGTCCGATCGCGCCCATCCCGACCAAACCGGCTCGCTTACCGGTCGGAATCGGACGCGGCCCGAGATTTCCCCGCCACAGATCCTGCTTGGCGACGGTATCGAACATGTGCAGGTTGCGCATGATGGCGAGCAGCATGGCGACCGCATGGTCCGCCACCGCGGACGCGTTCGTTCCGGCACCATGCGTGACGACCACGCCCCGCCGACGCGCAGCCGGAATATCAACATTCTCGTAACCCGTCCCGATGCAGCAGATCAGCGACAGGTTCGGCATCATTCGGATGTCGTCCTCCGACGCACCGGCGAGTCCGGTCGTCACCAGGACCTTTGCTCTGGACAGGATTTCATCGCCCGGAGGCGGCCGATCCGACATCATGTCGTGGATGCTGTATTTTCCGTGCAGAGCGTCGCGAAACGCCTGTGCCTCCACCTTGAAGATCACATCGTTCAATCCCACCGGTTCCATTGCTCCTGTCCTGCTATCATTGGCGCCTGGCGACACCATTGGTGCTTCGGCCGCCTCGTTTGATTTGGTTGAATAAGCCTCTGCCCGAAGTGCGCTCACACAGGCCGCGACGACCGCAACAGCCGCGCCGAGGAAAAGGCAGACCGAGGGTGCGCCATTGGGCCCAAATTCCGTGAGCATGATCGCGACGATGGCCGCCCCGAGCGACTGACCGACCAGCCGCGCCGAATTCAGGCCGCCGCTCGCCGCACCACTCCTGGCCGGAGGCGCCGCGCTGATCAGCGCCCAATTGTTGGGTGACTGGAACAGCCCGAAGCCGACGCCGCACACAGCCATGCTGCAAGCGATGCGCAAAGGTGTCGCGCCGATGTCCAGAAGAGCCAGCGAAGCGAGGCCAGCCGCAAGGAGCAACAGCCCTCCGGTGCAGAGCTGCGCCGCCGAAAACCGGTTCACCAGATTGCCGGCCACCAAGGCGGTCACAATGACCGCCGCGGGCCACGGCGTGATCAACAGGCCAATAACGGCCGGATCGTGATAGCCGATATGTTCGATGAAGAACGGCAGGACGAGGATCGCCGACATCTGCGCGATGAACGAGCAGATCGACGTCAGCACCGCCATGCGAAACAGGGGACGCTTGAACAGGTCGATCGGCAGGAGCGGCGTCGGCTTTTGTCCCTCTCGTTGCAGATAGGCCCACCAGAACACCCCCGTGCCGAGAACCAGGGCGGCCAGAAGCCACCAGGACTGCTCGTGCCCGAAGCCGTTGAATGTGAACAGCAGCAAGCCAAAGGCCGTCGAGTAGAGAAATGCGCCGCCAAGATCGAATGGCCGAGCAAAGACCGGGGTCTGCGGGACCGAATAGAGCGCGACCAGAATGGCGACGATGCCGGTCGGTACGTTCACCGCGAACAGGCCGTGCCAGCCAAAATATTTGATGATCAGCGATCCGACCGGCGCGCCGGCGGTAAAGGCCGAGGCTGCCACGAACGAGTTGATGCCGATGCCCTTGCCAAGCTCATGCTTGGGATAGACGAACCTGATGAGCGCGATGTTGACGCTCAGAATGCCGGCCGCGCCAAGCCCCTGCATGCATCTCGCCAGCATGATGGTCAGGAAACTGTTGGACGCCGCCACGGCAGCCGACGAGATGGTGAAGAGCGTCAATCCGCAGAGATACACGCGGCGATAACCGAAAATCTCGCCGAGATTCGACAGCGGCAACAGCGTCACTGCGAGCGCGATCTGATAGATGCTCACCAGCCAGATGGCACTGGCCGGCGGGATATTCAGGTCGCGCGCGACTGCGGGCAGCGCGACGTTGACCATGCTGTTGTCAAGGCTGCTCATGGTCACGGCCAGCGTGATCGTGGCGATTGACAGATATCTGAGAGGCGTGGGCACCCCATCGCTGAGGTCCACGCGATTCATCCAACCCGGCGTCACTTGTCTTGTCTTTCGTGTCTCGGCCGTTGCTATCAGGAGTCGAGCACGACCCGCGCGCGGTCGGCAGACCAGCTTGCGATCACGTCAGTCCCGGCGCCGAGGCTTGGGAGCAGGCGCGATGCTACCGTTCCGGACAGGTTGGACAGCAGCGTCGCCCCGTCGCGCATCTTCATGTGCACGTGGGTCGTCTGGCCCTTGAAGACGACGTGCTCGACCGTCGCAATGACCTCGTTCAGGCCGGGTGTCTCGCCGGGCGTGGCAACCCGCAGCATGACCGATTCAGGACGTATTGAGAGAAGACGCTCGCCGTCGGTCACGCCTGTCTCGGACACGAGCGCTTCAGTTCCACACACCAATTTCATCTTTGTGCCCGTAGTGTCCGCGGCAACGACGGACCCTTGAATGAAGTTGGAAACGCCGATGAAGCTCGCCACGAAACGGCTGACGGGGCTTTCATAGACTTCCTTGGGCGTCCCGACCTGTTCAAGCCGTCCATCACGCATCACCACGACCCGATCGGCCATGGTCATCGCCTCTTCCTGATCGTGCGTGACCAGGACAGCGGTAATGCCCAGACGCTTCTGAATCTGCCGAACCTCGAACTGCATGTTCTCCCGCAAATTCTTGTCGAGCGCTCCCATCGGCTCGTCGAGCAGCAGCAGCGCCGGCTCGATCACCACCGCCCTTGCCAGCGCGACCCGCTGCTGCTGGCCGCCGGAGAGCGCCGCGGGAAGCCGGTCGGCATATTCCTTGAGTTGCACCATCGCCAGGGCCGTCTCGACTTTCTCTCGCAATTCGGATTGCCGCAGACGCCGCATCTGCAATCCGAAGGCGACGTTCTGCGCGACCGTCATATGCGGGAACAGGGCATAATTCTGGAACAGCATTCCGATGTTCCGCTTGTGCACGGGCACATGCGTGATGCGGGATCCTCCGATCAGGACCTCGCCTGACGTGGGCTGCACCAGCCCTGCGATCATGCGCAAGGTGGTCGTTTTCCCGCACCCGCTCGGTCCGAGCAGCGCCACCAGCTCTCCAGCCGCGATCCGCAGCGTGACATTGTCCACCGCTGTGGACTCGCCAAACGACTTGACCAGACCGGACAGCGCCAGATCCATTGTGGGCGGTCTCATGGCTCAGGCTCCGAAGGTTTGGTTGTATTTCTCGATGATCGCGCCGCGCTGCGGATTGATTTTCTCCCAGTCGAGAAGAATCAGGTTCTTGACCCGATCCTCGCCGTAGGGGATCGCCGCGGCGACTTCCTTCTTCAGGTCGACGTTCTTGACCGAGGGAGCGCCGTAGGTTTCTTCCGCCAAAATCTTCTGGACCTCGGGCGACAACAGGCGATCGATGAAGGCCGCGCCAAGATCCGGCTCCGGCGCGCCCTTGACGAGCGTTACGCAGTTCACACCGGCGAACGATCCCTCCTTCGGGCGCGACTGCACGATCGGCGCACCCTTGAGGATGTAGGGTTGAACGACCTTGGAGAAATCCGGCCCGCCTGCGTCCGCCTGTCCCTGCGCTGCTTGCAGCAGCGCCGCGCCGGTCGTGTCATAGACGGTCTGAACGTTGGGCTTCAACTCCGCCATTTTCGCCCAGCCCTTGTCCAGCTCGTACTGGGCTTCCAGGATCGGCTTTCCCGTCGCAAGCGAGGCGGCCAAGGCGAGCAACTGCACGCTCTGCGACTGTTTTGGCGTGATCAGCATGAAGCGGCCCTTGAACCGGTCGCTCCACATGTCGGTCCAGCTTTCAATCGGCGGCGACAGCGAGCTTACATACCAGGGCGAAATCTCGGAGATTGCGAAGGCAACGCCATGGTCGTCATTGTAGATGAAGCGCGAGAACGCATTCTGCATGTTCGGGATCTTGTCGCGCGGCAGCTTGTCGATGAGGCCTTCCGCCTTTGCGATCGGGATGCCGAGATCGTCCATCATCATGACGGAGTAGTTGGGATTCGCCTTCTGCGTCCTGAGAATCGCGATGTTGCCGAGCGTCACGTTCTCGGTCTGAAAGACCTTGCAGTCGAAATCTGCCTGGAATTTCGGGATGACCTTTTCCTTGATGACCTGTCCCTGAATGGAGGTGTAGGTCCCGATGAAGAGGCTCTTTCCGGCCGCCCACGCGTTCTTCACGAAAAAATTCGGACTCGCGATACCGACGGCGGCTGCGCCCAGCAGAGTACGACGCGAAACCGGACGGATGATCCTATTTGTCATAACTCATACCCCTTTTGATCAGACACCCATTGCACGCCGAAGTCCGACGATCTTTTCCAGGCCGACGACGGCCAAAATTCCCGTGAGGATCATCAAGCTCGACGTCGCTGCAATCGACGGGTCGAACAGCCTCGTGAGGCTGTCATGCAGATAGACCGGCAACGGCACATATTCGGCGTCGCCGAGCCACATCGAGATCGGATAGTCGTCGAAGGAAATCATGAAGGCGAACAGGCAGCCCGCCGCGATACCCGGGACGAGCTGCGGCACCGTCACCCTCACGAAGGCGCGGACCGGAGATGCGCCCAGCGTCAGTGCGGCTTCTTCGAGGGTCCGATCGACCAGCTCGAGGCTCACCGTGATGGTGCGCACCACATAGGGCAGCGTGACCAGGATGTGGCCGATGAGCAGATTGATGCTCGCATCGCGCATCCTTGTCTGCGAGAAAAGCTTGAGAAGGGCGAGACCGGTGATCAGGATCGGCAGGATCATCGGGGACAGTAGAAGCGCCCGGATCACGCCTGCGCTCGGCACTTTCCATCGATCAAGCGCATAGGCCGCTGGGAGCCCCAGGCACAGCGATATCGTCGTCGCGCCCAAGGCGATCAAGATGCTGACGACGAAGGAATGCCGAAAAGCAGCGTCGGACAGCACCTTCGCGTACCAGGCGAGCGTAAAGCCCTTGGGCGGGAACGTCGCGAAGTTCAATTCCGAAACCGACAGGGCAACGATCACGGCGAGCGGCGCAACGATGAACAACAGAATTGCCATCGCCGCGGTGTAGGTGACGAAGCCGCCTCCGCCGGAGAGCCTGCCGCTCGTCATTTGCGGCCTCCCGGCTGGCCGCGCCGCGTCAACAGCCCGATGATCCAGGTCGATGCCGCATTCGAGCAGAGCGCGATCGCGACCATCACGGAGGCGATGGCCCCGGTCATCGGCCAGTCGAACACCGTCATGGCCTGTTGCTCGAGTAATATTCCAAGCATCGAGGCATTGGTGCCGCCGAGCATTTGCGGTGTCACGAATGACGACGCCGTGAGCGCGAACACGATGGTCACACCGGCCGTGAGTCCCGGCACGCTGAGCGGCAGCGTCACGCGCAAGAACGCCCGCCAGGGCGGCGCACCGAGCATCCGGGCGGCCTCAACGAGAGATGGGTTGATGCGGGCAAGCGACGTGGCGATCGGAAGGACGATCAAAGGCAAGAACACATGGACCGAGGCGATGATCACCGCCCATTCCGTATACATCAGCTTGATCGTCGCCGGATTCCGGAAGACTAACGCGATCAGCCAGTTCAGCACGCCTGCGCGATTATTGCCGAGCAGCAGCTGCCAACCGTAGCATCGCACGATGACGCTCACCACGAGCGGCGCAACGACCAGGACCATCGTCAACCGGCTCAGCGACGGACGTCCATAGGCGATGACCATAGCAAGCGGGTACGCCAGCACGATCGAGATCAGCGACGTCCATACCGAGATGCTCATCGTTCGCAGGACGACCTTCTGATAGGCGGAGCTGAACAAGAGCCGGTCGTAGTTTGCGAAGGTCACGGGCAGACCGATATCGCCGGACCCGGATTGCGTCAGAACGCTGGCGCTCAACAGCGACAGTGAGGGAATGACGAGGAAAACAAGAAGAAAGCCGAGCGCCGGAAGCAGCAGGATCATCCCGATCGAAACCCGCAGCGCCTGGCGTCCGCGACGCGGCTTGGCGTTCGCCATGCTTTGATCCACGGTCGACGCCAGCGTCATCGCCTGCGCTCCACCACTTCGGCGACCTGCTGCGCGCGGTTCCGCAATAGCTTCTCCAGGAAATGAATATCAATCCCGCCCCGCACGAAGTCGGCATTCTCAAGCACCACCTGGTGCAGCTCGCTATTGGTGCTGACGCCATCGACCCGGAGCCGGCCGAGCGCGGCCTTGAGGCGTTCGATGCATTGAGCCCTGTCGTCGGCACGAACGATCAGCTTCCCGATCAGGGAGTCGTAATAGCTTGGCACGATCGCGCCGGCGCGCATGTGGCTGTCCATGCGGATGCCTTCGCCCGAGGGCACATCCCAGCCCGTGACCGTGCCTGCGGATGGAACGGACTCGAACGGCTGCTCGGCGTTGATGCGGCATTCGATCGCGTGGCCCGCGAAACTGACGTCCTTCTGTCGGATGCCGAGCGTCAGGCCTCCCGCGACCTTGATCTGCTCGCAGACGATATCCACCCCGGTGATCTCTTCGGTCACGGGATGCTCGACCTGGACGCGGGTGTTCATCTCGATGAAGGCGAAGGCGCCGTCCTGATAGAGAAACTCGAAGGTCCCGACACCGCGGTAGCCGAGCTCGCGGCAAACGTCGGCGCACCGCTCTCCCAACTCCGCGATGAGTGCGCGATCAATGCCGACGGCAGGCGCCTCCTCAATCACCTTTTGATGCCGCCGCTGCACCGAGCAGTCGCGCTCGCCAAGCCAGATGCAGTTGCCGAACTCGTCGCAGAGCACCTGGATTTCGATGTGCCGCGGATGTTCCAGGAATTTTTCGATATAGAGATTTCCGTCACCGAAGGCTTTCGCGGCAACGACCCGCGTGCTGATGATCGCGGGCGCCAGTTCAGACTTGCTCCTCACGATGCTGATGCCGCGGCCGCCGCCACCGCCCGCGGCCTTCACGATCACGGGGTAGCCGATCTTGTCGGCGATGGCCTCGCAGGCCGCCATGTCTGCTGGCAAAGCGCCGACGCTGCCGGGAACGCATGGGATTCCGGCGCGCAGCATGGCCTCTTTTGCAGCGATCTTGTCTCCCATCAGCCTGATCGATCGCGAGCTGGGGCCGATCAAGGTCAACCCCGCGGCTTCGACCGCTTCCGCGAAGCCGCCGTTCTCCGACAGGAAGCCGTAGCCGGGGTGGATGGCTTCCGCGCCGGTCGCCTCCGCCGCGAGCAGAATGGCGCCGATGTCCAGATAACTCGCGGCAGCGGGAGCAGGACCGATGCAGACCGCACGGTCGGCGAGCTCCAGATAGCTCGCGCCACGGTCCGCCTCCGAATGGATGGCGACCGCTCTCAAGCCCAACCGCTTGCACGCGCGGATGATGCGCAGCGCGATCTCTCCGCGGTTGGCTATGAGAACGGTCTGGAACCGCATTGCGACGAGCTCCGCTGTCAGTTCGCCAATTCCGTCAAGGGGACGATCTTGCCGCCCCCCTTCTCGACAGTTGCGCGAACTGTCTTGGCAATCTCGAGCGCGCCGGCCGTGTCGCTGTGAACGAGCACGCAGGCTGCTTCCATCTTGATGCGCTTGCCCGACATCGCGGTGATCGTGCTGTCGTTCATGAACTGGTCTATGCGCTGCCCGACCGCCGAAAGATCATTGATCAGCGCACCCGGCAGCTTGCGGCTGACGAGGTGGCCCTCGTCATCGTAGGCCCGGTCGGCGAAGATCTTGCCCACGGTCCTGAGACCAATCTTGCGGGCATATTTCATCGAGCTGCTGTTGGGTTGAAGGGCAACAATCAGGTTCTTGTCGAAGGCGGCAAAGACGTCGAGCATCATCTGGCCGTATTCCGGGTTGCGCTTGGACATGTCGCCGAGCGCACCGTGAGAGCCGGCATGCGTCACCTCGTAGCCGCCGACCTTTGCGATCGCCACGAGCGCACCAAGCTGATACAGCGCATGCTTTTGCCAGTCCCTCGGATTCATATCCATTGCGACACGGCCGAACCCGAGCAAGTCGGGCAATCCGGTGTGCGCGCCGAGAGCGACCTTGTTCTCCTTGGCCGCTTCCGTCATCCGCGTCATGATGACCGCATCGCCGGCGTGAAATCCGCAAGCGACATTGGCCGACGAGATCACCTTCATCAGGGCCTCGTCGTCTCCGCTCTTCCAGCGGCCAAAACCCTCGCCCAGGTCGGAATTAAGATCGATCTTCATGATGTTTCACTCCATGGCATCAGACGGCCTTGCCGTGCTTCAGAAGGAACAACGGGCGCGCGTGATCCACTACGTCGCCCGGACTGGCCAGCCGCTTCACGATCGCGCCTTCGAATGGCGCGACGACTGGCCGGTAAATCCTGCCGCTCTGAATCAGAGCGACGCATTCGCCTTCCCGCTTGGTCTCTCCGACTGCCGCGAGATCTCTCGACATCGCCGGATGTCTCGCAACAAACGTGCCAACTCCCGGCGACACGATCTCGACCATGTCGGATTCAGCAATTGCAGGGGGCGTCAGTGCGTCACAAGCACCTGCACTGGCGATCGGTTCGAAGATGCACTTGATGCTCTCGTCAGGGCTCGATAACTCGAACGCGTCGATCCCGTGCCTGCGCAGCAAGTCGACAATTGCTGTGATCCTGTGCAGCTTCTCGCTCATCGCGCCACCTGCATCCGGCAGTGGCTGCTGAAGCGAGCGAGCTCATTCAGGTACTGCGACACCTGTTGGCGCGCGCGGCCGGCGTCGTCGAGCGACACGACCGAGAAGCGCAGCGTGCGGCCCGGCGTCGACTGCGCCAGACGCCACAAATCCGACTGGAGGATATAAGCGATCTTGGGATATCCGCCCGCAGAGTTTCCATCGGCCAATTGCACGATGGGTTGCCCCGACGGCGGCACCTGAACCACACCCTGAACGATCGCCTGCGAGCGCATCTCGGTCGGGTCTGGTCGTCTCAGAGTGGGGCCCGCGAGCCGGTACCCCATGCGATTGCTCTGCGCCGTGATCGTCCAGGACGCCGTCTTGAATGCCTTGAGCGAAGCGTCATCGAACTGTGGCGCTTCGGATGCGAGGATCACGCGCAGGACGACCTCGTTCTCACCGGCCCAATCGTGCAGATTGGGCGTGAGCGCGGATTCCGGCGGCTCGATGCCGAAGCCGAAGGAGTCACGAAAGCGAAACGCCGCGTGCGGACCCGCTGAAAGAACATCGCCCGCGCTCAAATACCTCCCCGACAGCCCACCAAAAGCATCCCGCATCTGCGTGCTGCGCGAGCCGAGCACCTCCGGCACATCGATGCCTCCGGCGACGCAGAGATAGGTGCGGGCCCCGCGCATGGGCGCGGAGAGTTTCAAGGTCTGCCCCTCCCTCACCGGCAGCACCCACCAGGGCGGGATGGCCTTGTCATCAAGCGTCGCAGCGCAATCAGCGCCTGTCAGCGCAATGGCGGCGTCGCGCTGAAAGCAGATGGTCGCGGGGAACAACTGGAACTCCACGCCCGCCGCGTTCTGCGCATTTCCAAGGGCACGGTTTCCAGCCGCCAGCGCCAGACCATCCATCGAACCGGCGGTGCCGATGCCATAACGCCGGTATCCGAACCGGCCGAGGTCCTGGACCGTGTTGAGCGGAGATGTCTGGCGGATCTCGATCATCGTTCGATCCGCTCCACGCGAAAGCGAATGCGATCGCCCAGCGACACGATGCTCATCGGATCGCGCACCACATCGAACGGCATCGGCGCATCGGGCGCCCGGCCGATGACGTGCCATCCGGTCGGTTGGACGTCCGCACCACCCGGCTTCCTCGGCACACCCAGCATCGCTTGCGCCCCGGCCATCGACACCACACCGCCGACTTTTCTCATCACCGGAACGTTCCGGCGCGGAATGAAGAGACGACGATTGAGCCCGAACAGATATCCGAAACCAGGACCGGTGCCCGGCGCGAAGATCGTGTACTCCGCGTCCGAATGAAGCTTGACGACGTCCTCGACAGCGAGGCCGTGGTAGCGGGCGACATCAGGCAGATCGAGCCCCCCCTCCCCGCCATAGACGACGCCGATCTCCAGCAACTGCCCTCGGCGTGTCGCGCTCCGGCACTCCTTCCAGGCGCGAAGCAGCTTGTCCGCGCTTTCGACGAGGTCGCTTTCATCGGGATCGAGCAGCACCAGCAGGCTGTTCATGCCCGGCTGCGTATCCAGCACGCCCGGCCATTCGAGAACACGGTCGTTGAGGGCCCAGATCCGTTCCTGCGTCGGCAGCGCCAGATCGCCTTCGGCTTCGAGCAGCAATCCCTGGTCGCCGCAATGCGTGACCCGAGGCTCGGCAAGAATGGCGATCCGGCCGCTCAAGCGGGCTCTCCTGTTGTCCCGATGGGCGCAACGCTCATGAGCGGCTGCCCGACTGAAACGTCCGCCGCGTTTTCGGCGTCAATCCGAATAATCGTCCCATCGATCGGCGAGACGACAGGTATGAACACCTTCATCGCTTCGAGAATGCCGATCTGCTGGTCCTTTGCGACGCTTGAGCCGACTTCGACAAACGGCTTCTCGCCCGGCGCCGACGCACGGTGAAATACGCCATGCATGAAGGCCGATACGAGCTCTTCGGTCCTTGTCGGCGCGGGCCGTGGGGTGACTGATGTGCCCGATGGCACTGATCCGGGCGCACTTGCCGCGGGCGAGACGATCCCGCGCCCCGCAGCAGCACCTCGGCGAAGCTTCACGCTGACGTCGCCGTCCCTGAACTCGAACTCCGTGGCACCCGACCTGTTGAAGAGATCGATGACGCCTTCGATGAAGCTGATCGATGGAACGGTCATGGCGTGGCCTCTGCTACCTCAGCGCCGAAATCGCCGACGTGATACGGCGGCAGGCCTCTTCCAGCCGCTCGAGCGACGTCGCGATGGATATCCGGAAGTGAGGCGAGAGGCCATAGGCTCCGCCATTGACGACCATGACTTTCGCGTACTCGACCAGGAACTCGGCGACATCCGTGTCGGCGGCAAGCACCTTGCCGTCCGGTGTGCGGCGCCCCAGCAAATCCGCACAGCCGACGAACAGGTAGAAGGCGCCTTGGGGACGGCTGCATGAAAGACCGGGTACCCAGTTCAGCATTGCGATGACGCGATCGCGACGCGCCTGAAACGCCGCCGACCGCTCCAGGAGAAATTCCTGTGGCCCAGTCAGGGCCGCCACTGCGGCGGCTTGGCTGATCGAGGAGCTGCTGCCCAGGGACTGCGACTGAACACGCCTCATCGACTCGATCAGCTCGGCCGGTCCACCGGCGAATCCGGTTCTCCAGCCCGTCATGGCGTAGGCCTTGGACACGCCGTTGATCGTCAGCGTCCTGTTCTTGAGATCTGGCGCAACGGCCGCGAAGCTGTGGAACTTGAGCCCGTCGAAGATGATGTGCTCATAGATCTCGTCGGTCATGACGTGAAGGCGCGGATGCCGCCTGACCACCTCGGCCAGAGCTTCGAGCTCTTCCCGGCTGTAGATCGCGCCGGTCGGGTTGTTCGGCGTATTGAGGAGAAGCCACTTGGTCCGTGGCGTGATCGCCTTCTCGAGGCTTTCGGCGTCGAGCTTGTAGCCATTGTTGTGCGAGCAGCTGACGACGACCGGCGTGCCGCCGACCAGCACGGTCATGTCGGTATACGACACCCAGTGAGGCGCCGGCACGATCACTTCGTCGCCGGCATCGAGACTTGCCATCAAGGCGAGGAACACGACGTTCTTCGCGCCCGAGCTGGCAAGGATTTCGTTGGGGGCATATTGGATATTGTTGTCGCGCTCGAACTTCGTCGCGATCGCGCGCTTGAGCTGGACGGTTCCGTCGGACGAGGTGTATCGCGTCTGGCCACCGCGCATTGCTGCGATCGCGGCTTCGATGACATGATCAGGCGTATCGAAATCGGGCTCGCCAGTCGCGAGCGAGATCAGGTCCACGCCTGCCGAGATAAGCTCGCGCGCCTTTCGTGATGCAGCTTCAGAGGCGGATGCTTTGACGCGAGACAGGCGGGCGGCAGTGAGTTGCATAAGACAGCTCCGGAATTCGTCGCCTTTCGAAGGCGCCGATAAGATCTCCCCCGTGCCGTTCCTCACCTCTGACGTCGCGGCCACTTCGTTGTGGCTCGCTATGACGAAATGATGCATCGTTCACGCGCCGGATCGCCAATTTATTCATTCCGTCATGCGATAAGTTCCTGCTAACACCCTGCCCCGATGCGACACATCCGCCTAAAAGAGGATCATCCCCTGCCTAATCTTAGGCACGTGCGCCTATTGACGCTCGTTTCGGAAGGGTTGAGCCTGCGCAAGGCCGCACAGCGTCTGCGACTGAGCCAACCTGCTGTGACGCTTGGACTTCGTGCGCTCGAAGAACACTATGGCGTGCACCTGTTCGAGCGACGCGCCACAGGATTGGTCGAGACGGAGTTTGGCGCTGCTCTGGTCAGACGCGCAGGGCGATGCATCTTTTACCTCACGCGCGCGCTGTCAAAATTCTGCCCGGACCCGGATCGGCCGTCGGTCGCACGCCTCGAACGCTTGCTCAATCTGTTGACGGTGTCACAGGTCCGCGCGCTGACCGCGATGGACGAGTCCGGCGGCTTCCGCAACGCCGCCGAGCACATCGGCTTGAGCGTGCCGTCCGTCCATCGCGCGATCGGCGGCCTTGAAGCTGCCGTCGGCGCCAAGCTGGTGCATCGGCAGAAATACGGCGGCTCACTCAATGATCTCGGCCACGAGATCGCAATCCTGTTCAGCCTGGCGCTGAGAGAGCTTCGCTTCGCCAATGCCGACATGAGTGCCCTCAATGGCCAGCTGCAAGGCACGATTGCGGTTGGTTGCGTTCGTGTCTCGGCATCCGTGCTGCTGCCGGCAACCATCCAGAAATGCGTTCACGCATTTCCCGGCATAAGCTTCGTGGTCGAGCAGGATCATTACGAAGACATGCTCGAGCATTTACGCGCCGGGCGGCTGGATTACCTCTGCACCACGGTGCGACCAGACATCCCGCGCGAGTTCAGGTCCGAAAAGCTGTTCGCGAGCGAGTTGTGCGTCGTCTGCGGACCGGATCATCCATTGGCCCGCGAAACCAACCTCGACGGTAAGACGCTTGCATCATATCCTTGGATCGGAGCCCAACCCGGCACCGGCGCTGCAGCGCGGATGGCGACGATGTTCGAGCTGGAAGGCATGGCTGCGCCGACCGCGGCCGTGACGACGCTGGAATTCTCGCTGGTCCGCTCACTGTTGTTTCAGACGAATTTCCTGGCGCTCACCACCCGCAGTACCCATGGGATCGACGACGCCCTGACGGGCCTCTGTATCCTCCCGAAGGCGGTGCCGAACTCACATCGCGACGTCTGGCTCCTGTCGCGGCGAGATCTGGAGCCAACGGCCATCCAGACGGAGTTCGTGCGGATCCTGCGCGCAACAGTCCACGAGACTCAATTGCAGCCGGCCATCGCCGCTGGCTGAACCATTTTCGCGTCCCGCAATCAACCTTGCCGGATGTACAAAAAAGCCCCGGCGGTTTCCCGCCGGGGCTCTCTGTTAGGTCGTTAGACCGATCTTACCAGTTGCGCTGAGCGCGGAGGATCAGGGCGAGCGAGTCCTGGTCCTTCAGCTCGTAGGTCGCGGTCGGCTTGGCGGTCGTGACGGCCGGGCTGATGCCAACCGTGCCAGCATACTTCTGGTCGAGATGGGTCCAGGAGAGGTCGGCCGAGAACGTCAAGTTCTTGACCGGGGTCCAGCGGGTGACGATACCCGCCTGGCCGATAGCGAAGTCCGGGTTACAGCTGGTCACACCCGCCAGGCCACCGAACACGCCGCCAGCACCGCCAGCGCCGCAGAGGGTGGTCTTGGCCAGCGTACCGAACTGGGCCTGAGCGTAGGCACCGTAGATCGCCGAGTTCCAGTAGGGATCCCAGTTGTGGGTGTAGGCGCCACGGAAGCCCCAGGTCTTGACGGTTTCCTGCGAGCTGCCGGTCACGAACACCGTGTCGGGAGCGTTGGCGAAGCCGAGGCTGCCGTAGGTGCCAGCAGCGCCCGAATTACCGTACAGCGCGTAGGAGCTGCCCGACAGATTCTGGAAGTTGTAGCGGGTCGCACCGTCGGTGTAGACGCCCTGGATGTTGATCGTATCACCCGCGCCGGTCGGGATGTTCTTGATCGAGAGAGCGAGCTGAACCGCCCAACCCCACTTGTCGTCGGGGTGGCCGGTGGTCTCGGTCGCACCGTAGTAGCCGACGTGGTTGTCATGCGCAGCCACCGACGCCTGGAAGAGGCCCCAGGCCTGGTCGACACGCACCGTACCGACGAGGTTCGGCGAACGCGAGCCGCCGATAGCGTTGGTGCCGTACGAGCCGCCGATCATGCCGCCCGCGGTCGCGCCGGTCATGTTGAGGTTGCCGGCCTGATAGTACTGGGTCGCATCTTCAGCCGAGAACGACGCCGTCACGCCCTGGCCGAAGTCAGCGGTGTAGGTGAACTGGACGACACCGGTGACGGTGCCGCTGCCGCCAACGAGGTTGTCGGTGATGTTGCCGGGATAGTTGGTCCAGGGCGCGTCGAACTGCGACACGGCCTTACCCATTGTGAAGCCAGCGAACTGGATGAAGGCGTAGTACACGCCGAGCGAACCGGCCGAGGTGTTGCCGTCGGTGCCGTTAACCGAGCCCGAACCGTTCGAACCGACGAGGCCGGTGCCCGCAGCGTTGAGACCGAGCGTACCGCTGTACTGGGTTCCGCCCGTTCCCGAACCGGTGGGGGTATAGTTGCCGGTCGTCCAGGAGAACACGCCGTCGAAGAAGGTGCGGACCACGCCGTACTCGGTCGCGGTGCGGGTGTCGATGTTGAGGTCTTCACGAGCGCGGAAGGTGTAGTAGTTCATCAGACGGTTGCGAGCACCGGCAGTACCGCCCTGGTTCGGGTTGAAGTCCGAATTGGTGCCCAGATTTGCGTCGGCACGCAGGTAACCACCCAGCTTGATGCAGGTGTCGGTGCCCGGGATGTAGTAGAATCCGGCGCCGTACAGCGAGCAGATCTTCACGTATTCGACCGCCTTGGCCTTCACGGGAAGATCGGCTGCGAACGCCCCGGAGACGGCCATCAGGCCGGCAGCCGAGCCGAGAAAGAGTGTCTTCGTCAACTTCATTAGTAAACCTCCAGGTCGGTTCAGGGGGCTCGCATCCTCGGTGGACGCCGCTTTACCCTCTCAATTTCCGTTCAATTCAGGTCCGCACTCGAGGTCCGGACTGAAACGACAGCGAGGTGCCCCCCCTCCGTCGTGGCTTCACATATAGTTTATAAAAACAATGGCCTCAATTTATTGATTTAGTGAATCGTAAGTTCCGGAGGCGATGTGACTTGAGAGCAACAGCTCACGGCCCGAGGGCCAAAATCAGCACGAATTCAGACGAAAAAAGCCCTCAGGGGGCATCCCGAGGGCTTCTTGGAGGTCTCACATCGCTGTCCATCGACAAGGTCAAGAGCAGCAAGATTGAGTGCGATAAGGCGTAATTTAATCAATTGTTTTTTGCAAGCAATAAATCCTCGGACGATTTCCACCGTTCGGTGTCTACCACTATCGTCGGTGCCCGATATTCGAGACGCCTCCCCAATATCCCATTAAAAGACTCGTCATAAACCAAACAGGGGGCAACATGATCGAGAAGAAACTCGACAGAGCAATTACCGACTTCATCTGGAACGTGGTCGAAATCCACTCTCAGATGGAGGACATCCACACCAGCTGGGCCGGACTGCTGGGCATTACCGAGCCACAATGGTTGATCCTGATGGCGATCACCGAACTGGACGAGGGGCGAGGCGTTGCCGGAACTGACATTGCGCACAAGTTGCGCGTTCACCCCGCCTTTGTGACCAACCAGACCAAGAACCTCGAAAAGAACGGCTTTCTATCGCGGCGACCGGGCGCTGACGACGCGCGCTTCGTCCTGATGTCGCTCACGACGAAGGCGACGGTGGAGATCGAAAAACTGTCCAAGAGAAAGCTCGCCTTGAACTCGACCATGTTCAACGATCTCGACGAGAAAACCTTGGCTGACCTCAACGCCGTCCTTGCAACGATCGCCAAGAACGCCCGATTGGCTGCACGATTATTGGCGCTAGACGTCTCGTAGCTTGAGCCGAGCCCGATTGGCCGGGCAACGCCTCTCACTCAGCTAGAGATAAGTTAGAGGATCGAGCTGACGGGCAGATCCGAGCTTGTCATCGAACCAGTCGAAAACGAAATCATCCACGGCAATAAAATTCTCGACCTCTCCCAGAGGATTCTGGATCGCGTTCGGGACGACAATCGAGCAATGAGCTCCGGATTGCCGGTAGCCGGCTTGCAGTTCGAGTGCGTCCTCCTCACGGACCATCGAGCGACTTCCGACCACCATGAGAATTGGACAAGGTATTGTGCGGGATATCCGCAAGGGGCGTATCGGGCTCCTGTCGGCCCCATGCGAGACGCCGGCTATCCAGCGAACCGACGCTTGACGTCGGTGCGACGCCCAAAGGCCCCCGTCGCACACGGCCGCGGCGATCCTGCGATCGGAAGAGGCGAGGCGAGACGCGTGGCTGGCGCCCGCCCCTTCGCCATAAACAGCGATCCGACTTGAATCGACATCCGGGCGGCCGTCCAAATAGTCCAACCAGCAACCAAGAGCATGCTCGGGCTTGGACGAGCGAAAAGCCGATGCATTGCGACCATCGATGAGCAGGAGCGACACTCTCCGGCAAAGTGCGACCGGAAACAACCGACTCAACATCGAGCTCAGAGTAACTTCCTCGTCGCCGACGCAGATGATCGCAGGGGCGGACGACTCATCGCAAGCAGCCGGCAGAAAAAGCCCCTCAAGCGGTCCTTGATCAAAACAGTCAATTTCCGCGCGCTCGATCGGCTTGGTGAAGCAATCTTCGAGCTTGCTCAGACTGAGGCCGATTTTGTCTGCGAGAACGATGCTTGCAGGATCTTCCGAGTACGACAGGCTTCTTGCGACCTCAAAGGCCGTCAGCGCGCACAGGTACGATTCGCCGACAACATGATCCGGACCAGCCCCGCCCGCGGATTCGGCGAGCAATAGGTAATCGTCCCCTACTCGCGTCCAATCTGATATCCATGATTTCCTCTGCGTCTCACGCACAAGGTCGGTGACCGATAGGCCCTCGAAGAATGCGGACGCACGCTTCCGCAGGCGCGCCAGGCTTCCACCAGCAACGTCAGAGAAGCCATGAGGCCAATATTCACAATCCATCTCCCGCCCCCTAAGCGGCGCAGTTAACGGCTACTCAGGGCTGCGGAATTCGCGTCCTCGACTGGTGTGCCCTTGGTCTGCACTCCAATCAGAGCAATTCCGATGCCAGATCCCCGTCGACTCGAGTAGGTCGTCATTTCCGCTCGCTCCATAGCTGCTACAAGTTGACGCACCCGCAAATGCCGCCACTTCGGTGGCCTTGCTCTCGGCACCGTTTGTCGCGGCCGACGAAAAAATTGAAACACGTTTGATGACAAAGGAAGGCACGACTGCAGTCTGCCGTCATAGCGGATTTTTATGACGCGAGATCGAGTGCCCTTTCTGCTGCATCTTGCGAGTTAGGGCGCCAGCTGCTTCGCCAAGAGCGATTGTTTCATGAGCGTGCTGCCCAAAGAACAAGCCCGAGCTGCGTCCAATCGACGCGCAGCGCAAATGCTGGAGAAATCTGACGGCGACCATCCCACGAACTTCTCGCGGAAGGTACTGCGAAGGAGCGGGAGCCGCATCCTGACCAGCGAGACCAAAATACGACTCTAGGGAGAAGGGTCCGCGATGCGCTCCAGTTTCTGCAAGCAACGTGTCGCGCGGACCACGGCCGGCATATCCTCGTCCGGAAAATTCGTCTTCCAATCGGTGACACCGACCTCGCCGATATAGAGGTCGCCCCTGGAATCCAGCGCGATGCCATGCGGCGCTAGAAATTTTCCGCTTGCTATCCCCGGACCGTCTTCACCGCCGAGCCGCGCGATACGCTTGCCCTTGGCGTCCACGATCGACAGCCGCGGACCGAGATTGGGCACCTTGCGGTTGACGGCCATGGCGGGACCGAGCTCACCGATGACGAAGGTGGGGCTCTTGCCGCCGCAACAACACAGCGCGCACGGCCGGTGCAGGTTGTTCCACTGCGTCTCGTATCTGCCATTGCCATCGAACACCTGCACGCGATGGTTCTCGCGGTCGGCGACGTAGACGAAGCCGTCGGCGTCGGTAGCGATGTTGTGCACGATGTTGAACTGGCCGGGATCAGTGCCAGGGCCGCCCCAACTCTTGATCAGCTTGCCGTCGGGCGTGAACTTGTGGACGCGGGCGTTGCCATAGCCGTCGGAGACGTAGATCTCGCCGTTTGGCGACAGCGCGGTGTGGGTGCAGCGGTGGAAGGGATCACCGTTCATGAACGGCGAGGGCTTCCCGGGGATGCCGATCGTCAGCAGTACTTTGCCATCGGTCGTGCATTTGCGCACGGTGTGGTCGCCATCGTCGGTGCAATAGAGATGATCGTCGGCGTCGATATGGAGGCCATGCGCGCGGGAGAACAGTCCCTCGCCCCAGCTCTGCAGGAAATTGCCCTCGCGGTCGAACACCACCATCGGATGAGCGCCGCGATTGAAGGCGTAAATGCGGTCCTTGCTGTCGACCGCGACGGAGGCGACGTCGGTGAGCTGCCAGCCGTCCGGCAGCTTCACCCAATTGTCGACGACGCGGTAGCGATGATTCCCCGAGCCGAGAATGGCTGCCACCTGATCTCCTATCGTTGCGCGGTCGCGGCGCGTGACCGCTCAGGCGAAGGTGCAGCCCTTGGACTCCAGCACCTTGCCGATGCCAGAGAGCTCGAGAATGTCGCCGCCAGCTTTGAGCGCCTTCATCACGCTGGCTTCCTTCTCCTCGCGCGCGGCCGACTTGACGCAAACGTCGGCAATGTTCTCCTTCGGCACAATCACCACGCCGTCGTCGTCGGCACTCACAATATCGCCAGGACGAACCGCAATGCCGCCGATGACGATCGGCTGATTGATGGTGCCAAGCGTCTCCTTGACGGTGCCCTTCATGCAGAGGCCGTAGGAGAAGACATTGAAGCCGGTGTCGCGCACCGCTGGGCCGTCGCGAACGCCGGCATCCGTGACCAGACCGACGATGCCCTTGGCGACGCAGGCCGTCGACAGCACCTCGCCGAACCCGCCCTGCTCGGGATGATCACCCGCACTCACAACGAGCACGTCACCCGGCTTGGCCAGCGAGATCGCGGTGATGAGCATCATGTTGTCGCCCGGATGGCAGCTGACCGTCAGCGCGGGCCCGCAGGCGCGCATGCCGGAATAGATCGGCTTGATGCGGGAGGTCAGTGCGCCCGATCGCCCCTGCGCTTCGTGCAGGGTGGACGGAGGAAACTGCTTGATACGCTCGACGAGATCTTTGGCAGGCCGATCGAATGTTCTGACAACGTGAACCATGGTCCCTCCGAGGGTCCGCAATCTAAGCTTCACCTGAGATAGTCGACCGTCTCACATCGGAGAATTTCAGATTTTAGGATTGCCGCATCGCGTTTCGTTATGGCTCGTCCTTCGGACCGTCCAGAGGCGATGTTGCGCCACCCGCAGCGATGGCAGCCGAGCCCGGGGGGCAATCGAACTGCCCCCAGTTCTTGACGATGATCTCGAGCAATATCTTGTAGACGGCGAATGCGGCATCGGACAGGGCAACGTTATCCGAAATGCATAGCGACATTTGCTGCGAGGCCGACGGCGCATTGATCCGCCGAATGCAGAGCTCATCCAGGTTCGGCAATGCCTTTGCGATGGAGATGGGCAGCACGGCCGCCCCCACGCCGGCTGCAATCGCCGAAGACAGGGTCGATTGGGAGTGGATCTCGGCGACGATGCGCGGGCGGAGTCCCACCTCGGCGCAGACCCGCTCGACCGTCTGTCGGAGGAAGGATTCCCGATATGGAAGCAGAAGGTCGAATTGAGCGACCTCCTCCGCCGAAACCTCCTCCGGAGGCATCTGCTCCGGGTACATGCTGCGGGGCGCCACAAGATAAAAATACTCGCGCATCAGCGGCTTGTAATCGAGACCCGTCACCGGACGATCGCCGTACAGGACGGCCATATCCATGCTCCCCTTCAGCATCATTTCGCTGAGCATGATCCCCGAGCTGTCGTAGATGTGTGGCACGATGCCGGGATAGCGTTCACGCACCTGCATCAGCAGCGGAGTCGCGAGCAATGCCGCCGAGCTGAGCGGCGCCAGGCCGATCGTGACGTTGCCGGTCAGCTCCGGCTTGTTGTCCAGAATGGTGCGCCGGGCTTCCTCGATCTGCCGCTGGATGGACTTGGCGTAGCGATAGAGGATCCGTCCGGCCTCGGTGGGCTTGACCCCGCGGGCGCTGCGATCGAGCAGCTTGCACTTGAAGTCCGCTTCCAGGCTCGCAATGTGCTGGCTCAAGGCCGGCTGCGCGACGTTCAGCACCTTTGCCGCGCTCGTCATGCTGCCGAGATCCACGACCTTCGTGAATGCCTCCAAACGTTTCGTATCCAATACGGCGCCTCCGGATATCCAGACAGGGAGCAATGCAGCAGCAATAGGCTGAAGCTATGGGATCAGAAGGAAATGTTCTTACCATCTGGAACCCGCAGGGCCTATAGGTAGCTCTGAACACGTCCGCCGCTCGCATCGCAGCCGACGCCATCGAGGGCTGGACGGTAGCAGAGGGAGCCCTGCGGATGGGATTTTCGGACTATCGAACGGCCCTGGTGACCGGTGCGTCCTCGGGGATCGGTGCGGCGACGGTGCGCCGCCTCAGTGCGGAAGGGCTCGAAGTCTACGCCGTGGCGCGCGACGCAGCCCGCTTGAGCGCCCTATCCGCGGAGACCGGATGCCGGCCCTGCGCCGTTGATATCAGCGACCTGGACGCGCTTGCGGCGCTGGCGAAGTCCGCCGAGTTCGACGTCCTGGTCAACAATGCCGGCCAATCCCGACGCGGGAATATCCTGGACACGACGCCGGAGGATGTCGACGCACTCATCGACGTCAATCTGCGTGCGGTGCTGCATCTGACACGGCTCGTCGTGCCGGGCATGGCGCACCGCGACCGCGGCCATATCGTCAACATCTCCTCCATCGCGGGCCACTACGCATTTGCCGGCGGAAACACCGTGTACCATGCCACCAAAGCGGGCATTCACTCGCTGTCGCAGCAATTGCGCGTTGATCTCTTCGGCACCAGGGTTCGCGTCACCGAGATATCACCGGCGCGGGTCGAGACTGAAGTCTTCGGGCGCCTTCTGGGCGACCTCGCCGAAGCCAAGCGCCGCTTCTTTGACGACTATGATGCACTCCAGCCTGAGGACATCGCCAACTCGATCACATTCGCGATCGGATCGCCGGCGCGCATGAATGTCGCGTTCATGGAGGTCTTGCCGACCCAGCAGGTTGTCGGCGGCCTCAATTTCGCACAAAAGGGCCCGCGGCCAGCAGAGTGATGCATGAACGCCCCGAACTCGACGTGCCGTCAACACAGAGCGTGACCGTGGATCTCCCTAAAATCGAACAGCTCGTGGATCTGGTTGCGAGGTCCTCCATCGCGGAACTCGAGCTTACGCAGGATGGAACACGCATCCGCATCCTCAAGCGACCGGATCAGGGAGCGCCCCAGGTCTCGGCACCTCTTGCAAGTGCAGGCAACTCGCAGGCTCCCGCCCTCGATCGCCAGGAAGGCCCTGCTCCCGACGCCCCCGCCTCGGCCATCACAAACATTGTCGTGCCCGCACCGATGCACGGCGTGTTCTACCGGGCAGCGGCGCCGGACGAGCCGCCGCTGGTCGAGGTCGGTGCACGGATCGAGGTCGGGCAGAAGATATGCATCATCGAGGCAATGAAGACCTTCATCGACGTCACAGCCGAAGCGCCGGGCGTCGTGCTTGCGATCCTCGCGGATGACGGTAACGAGATCGAAGCGGGACAAGCCCTGTTTCGGATCGGTCCTGCGGGTCCATCCTGATGTTCGACAAGGTCCTGATCGCCAACCGCGGCGAGATCGCGCTTCGTATCCAGCGCGCCTGTCGGGCCATGGGCCTCAAGACGGTCGTCATTCACTCGGAAGCGGACAACGACGCGCGCTATGTCGCGCTTGCAGACCAGGCACTCTGCATCGGGCCGGCACCGGCGAGCGGCACCTATCTCAACGCGGCGGCGATCCTGCTCGCGGCGGAGGTCAGCGGCGCCCAGGCAATTCACCCGGGCTACGGATTCCTCTCGGAGAGTGCGGAGTTCGCCGAGCGGGTCACGCGCGCCGGCCTCACCTTCATCGGCCCACCGGCGGATTGCATCCGGACCATGGGCGACAAGGTTGCAGCCAAGCGCACGATGCGAACGGCCGGCGTGCCTTGCGTGCCCGGGCCGGACAGCGCCCTGCCGGATGATCCGGCCGAAGTGCGCGCGCTCGCGCGGGACATTGGGTACCCCGTGATCATCAAGGCCGCCGGTGGCGGCGGCGGACGCGGCATGCGGATCGTGCGCAACGAAGACGCACTGGATCAGGCGCTCGCGCTGACGCGTGCGGAGGCGAGCAAGGCCTTCAAGAACGCTGCGGTCTACATCGAGAAATTCCTCGAAAAGCCCCGCCATATCGAGATTCAGGTGCTGTGCGATCAGCACGACAATCATCTCTGGCTCGGCGACCGCGACTGCTCGCTCCAACGCAGAAACCAGAAGGTCGTCGAGGAAGCTCCCGCACCCGGCATCGATCGCGCGCTGATCGAACAGGTGGGCTCAAGCTGCGTCGAAGCCTGCCGGCGGATCGGCTACCGCGGCGCAGGCACTTTCGAATTCCTCTACGAGGACGGGCAATTCTTCTTCATCGAGATGAACACGCGCGTCCAGGTCGAGCACCCCGTCACCGAGATGACGACCGGGATCGACATCGTCAAGGAGCAAATCCGGATCGCACAAGGCGAGCCGCTGCGGATCTCGCAAGCCGACATCGCGCGCGTTGGCCATGCGATCGAGTTTCGCATCAATGCCGAAGACCCCACCACCTTCGCGCCATCGCCCGGCACGGTGACGCGCTGGGACGTTCCCGGCGGGATCGGCATCCGCGTCGATTCCCACATCACCGCCGGTGCCACCGTTTCCCGTCACTATGACTCGCTGATCGGCAAGCTGATCGCCCATGGCAGCACCCGCGATGAAGCCATGGCACGCGCGCGCGTCGCCTTGTCTGAACTGCGCGCCGAAGGCATCCGAACCAATGTGCCGTTGCATCAGGCGATCCTGTCCGATCCGACGTTCTGCCGTGGCGGCTACGACATCCACCATCTCGAGCACTGGATGAGCGCGCGAGTGGCCGCGCAATGACGACGCCGGACCGACCGCGGATCAGCCTGCTCGGAACATCGGCGCTATTGTTCGAGGCCCCCGGCGCGTTCGACCTGCCGCATCAGCGGCGCATCTGGTCGCTGGCGGCCACCGCATCGGCATGGCCGGGAATCCGTGAGGCGATTCCCGGCATCACCAACCTGATGCTGACCTTCGAGACACCTCCCCGCGAGCTTAAGACCCTGATTACCGCCCTCAACGACGGCTGGGACGAGGCAGAAGGCATCGCCATCGGCGGTCGCGAGATCAAGCTGCCTGTCACCTATGGCGGCGAGATCGGATCGTCGCTCAAGTCCGTCGCCGATCATTGCGGCCTGTCAGTGGACGATGTCGTGTCGATCCATGCTGCGCCGCTCTACACGGTGTTCGCGCTGGGCAGCCATCCCGGCTATTGCTACCTCGGCGGCATGGACCCGCGGATCACCATGCCGCGGCGTCAGACGCCGCTGCAACGTTCCGCAGGTGGCTCGGTGTCCATCGGCGGATCACAGACCGGCGTCTCCGCATCACCTGGCCCCAGCGGCTGGCACGCCATCGGGCATACGGACTGGACGTTCTTCGATCCGTCCTGGCCTACACCGGCCGCGCTCGTACCCGGCGATATCATCCGCTTCGAGATCGAACGGGTGATCCGTTGATCGAGATCCTGTCAGTCACGGGTCCGGCCAGCGTCCAGGACCTGGGCCGGTTCGACCAATATCGCTTCGGGGTCGGCACATCGGGCGCGATGGACGACGTCGCCTTGCGCGCCGGCAACATCCTTCTCGGCAATGACGAGAATGCCGCCGGCATCGAAATCCCGATGCTGCCGTTCAAGCTCAGCTTCGGCCGGGACAGGGCCTTCGCGCTGACGGGCGCCGGGGTCGAGGCCGAAATCGCAGGACGCTCGATCCCGCCATGGTGGCGTTCGTACGCCCGCGCCGGAGATGTTCTAACCATCAAGGCGATGTCCCACGGCGCGCGATGCTATCTGACGGTCGGCGGCGGCATCGACGTGCCGATCGTGCTGGGATCGCGCAGCACGCAATTTCGCGGCGAATTCGGCGGTTTGCACGGACGACCGCTCCAGCCCGGCGATATCCTGCCCTGCGCCGCGTCCACCGCGACCATCGGCGAGCTCGGGATCGAGCCGGCCGATCTCACTCTGGCGCGGGCAAACGCATCCACGGACGAGACCATCGTCAGGGTCGTGATCGCGGGCGAATATGACGGATTCGACGGTCCCACGCAGGCGCTGTTCTGGCGTAGCAGCTGGAAGATCACGCCGCAAAGCAACCGCTACGGCTACCGTCTGCAAGGCCCGGCCGTGAAGCCGCGCGTGCCGATCGAGAAGCGCTCTCACGGCATCGTCCCCGGCGTCATCCAGATTCCACCCAACGGGCAACCCATCATCCAGATGCGCGACGCGCAGACGTCCGGCGGCTATCCGAAGATCGCAACCGTGATCAGGGCCGATCTCTGGCGCGTCGGGCAGGCGCGCCTCGGCGGAAAATTGCGGTTCGAGCAAACCGCTTATACCGATGCGCTTGCGGCCGAGGCCGAGATGTCCGCCTATCTCGATCGGCTGAGGACAAATGTGCGTCTTGTCGAGGAGATCAGAGCATGCCGATAGAGCTGACCGATATCGAACGCCTGGCGCAAATCCTCGAAAGGTCCGGCGTCGACGCGATCGAGATCGAGGAGTCGGGACAGTCGCTGAAGCTCGTCATGGATACAGGCGCCCGGATGGCTGCCTCTCCGATGCTGGCTGCTGCGGCCGGCCCAGCCGCAGACCACTCCGTCATTGCCAAGGCCGATGTCGCAGGACATTTCCTTGCGGCTCATCCCTGGCGGGACAAGCCGTTTGTTGCGCCCGGTCAGCGGATCGAGGCCGGCGCAATCGTCGGCCTGGTCAAGATCGGACTGCTCTATGCACCCGTCATTGCGCCGGCCGCTGGCACCGTCGATGCCGTGATCGCAGAGACGGGGGCAATGGTCGGCTACGGCACACCAATTGCGCGCATCCGCCCACTCGGCAAGATCAGCCCGATCAGTTGAGCAATACGGTTGCGGGCGTGACTTCACCGCCGCCCTGCTCGATCACGCGGCGCACCGTGCCGGCGAGGTTGACCGATCCGGGGGTGTCGCTGTGGATCAGGATCGAGCGCGCCTCGATCTTGATCGACTTGCCTTCGATCGTCTTCACCGTTCCGCTATCAAGGAACCGCTGAACCCGCTCGGCCACGGCCTCGGGCGAGGTGATGACCGAATTGGGAAGCTTGCGGGACACCAGATGGGCATTCTCGTCGTAGGCCCGATCGGCCAGGAACAGCGTCAGGACACGCAGGCCGACCTTGCGCGCGGCCCGCACGATCTCGGCGCCGGGCTGCGAGAACACGATGAAATCGCGATTGATGGTCGCAATCGCACGCGCAACGATTTCGGCCATCTCGGGATCCGCATCCACCATGTTGCCCATCGCTGCATGGAAGCTGACATGGGTCACGCGGTGGCCTGCGTTGGCCGCGATCGCCTGTAACGCGCCGATCTGGTAGACCATGTGCTTCTCGAGCTCGGCGGCATCCATCTGGATCACGCGCCGGCCAAAACCGAGCAGATCCGGCAGGCCCGGATGGGCGCCGACCTCGACCCCCTTCTGCTTCGCCAGCCGGACCATGCGATCCATGATGATGGGATCGCCGGCGTGGAAACCACACGCGACATTGGCCGACGAGATGATGCCCATCAGCGCCTCATCGTCGCAGATGCGATAGTTGCCGAAACCTTCGCCCATGTCTGAATTGATGCCGATTTTCATGTTTGCACCCTGCTCTTGTTATTGTTGATGTCCACTCAAAGCGCTCGATAGAGATCCGCAGTCGCACGCAACTTCGCGAGGTAGCCGTTGACGGGCGCCATGGCCGCAACGGCCTCCTGGTAGCTGACCTCGCTGAAGGCGATGAACGATCCCGGCGCCGCCTGGCCGAGACGCCAGAGATCGGCCTGAATCACGGCAGCCATCTTCGGATAGCCGCCTGCCGTGTTGGCGTCGCTCATCTGGATGATCGGCTCGCCGGCCGGCGGCACCTGCACGACACCCGCCACGACGCCATGCGAACGCATCTCGACCGGCGCGTCCAATGTCAGTCTGCCTCCGGTGAGGCGGTATCCACCGCGGTCGCTGCGGGCACTGATCTTCCATGTCGTGGACCAGAACGCGGCCTGCATCGCCTCCGAAAACAGATCATATTCGCCGGCCCGCATGAGACGCACCCGCAGCACGCGGTCCTTCGATGGACCACGGCCCGCAATCGCCACATCGGGTGGTTCGACGCCGAAATCGAAGCGGCCGGCGGCCTCGCACCGTGTCTCGCCGACCGGCACGACGTCGCCTGCCTGCAAGGCGCGGCCCTCCATCCCGCCGAAGCCGGCGCGCAGATGGGTGCTGCGCGAGCCCAGCACGCGCGGCACATCGATGCCGCCTGCGAACGTCACGTAGACGCGTGTACCTCGCCTGGGCGCGCTGATTGAAAGGATATCGCCTGCCTTGGCCCGCCTACACCACCATGATGGAACAGTCGTGCCCGCCAATGTGGCATCGTGGTCGGCACCGGTTAGCGCGAATGTGGTGTCGGCCTCGAATCGCAGGCGGAAAGGAAACGTCTGGATCTCGATTCCGGCGGCATCGCGATCGTTACCAAGCAACGCGTTTCCGGCCTCGAGGGCGACGGGATCCATGGCGCCGGACGTGCTCACACCCAGGCGGCGCGCGCCGTTGCGGCCCTGATCCTGGATGGTATTGAACGCATTGCTGGTCAGTATCTCGATCACAGCTCGATCCGATCGATCCTGAACCTGACGCGGTCACCCGGCAGCATGAGAGACGGCTGGGTCCGCTCTGGATCGAACATCGCAACAGAGGCCCAGCCGATCGCATTCCATCCGTTCGGACTGGTCAAGACCGCGACGCCGGTCTGCATCCCGCCGATGGTCACTGAGCCCGCGCTCATGTTCAATGAAGGTACGGACTTTCGTGGCATGAAGATGCGCGGATCAAGGCCGTGGAGGTAACCGAACCCCGGCGAACTCGCGACCGCGCAAACCGTATATTCGCCGTCGCTGTGAATCCTGATCACCTCCCGCTCGGATAGTCCCGCGCGCGCGGCGACCGCGGGCAAGTCGAATCCTTGCTCACCGCCGTAGACGACGGGAATTTCGATGAGCTTGCCATCCGCCTGACGGCCCGGCAGACGATGCCACAGTTCGATGATCGAAGCGCTGAGCCCGCCGAGATCGTCAGGCGGTTGCTCAAATGCCAGCATCACGTTGGTGACGCCAATGACGGCCTCCTGGACATTTGGCCAGGACGAGAGTGCATCAGCCAGGGCCCAGATGCGTCCCTGCTGTACCAGGTCGAAGTCGCCGGGCGCTTCAATCAGCATCGCGAGTGTACCGATCAGGCTGACCTTCGGGCTTTTTTCGATCGCGCCGACAAAGGGAGCACTGGGATGATTAATCGACAAAAACGCCTCGCACGTCCAACGCCCACGGCGTCGTCAGCGTTAAATTTAGCCAGACAGCGGAAGTCGATCCAAGACGATGTTCGTCTGCGGGTATAAGGGATGTCGATTGCCCGCGAGCCTCAGTGGCGTGCGATGACGTGATTGCTCGGAGAGCCCCATCGCGCGACAACCTCTTCGCCCACGGTATATCGAAGTCCCGCTTGCTGCGACTGATTCTGCTCGAACACAATGATCTGCTCGCCGCCGCTCGTCTTCAGATAATAGTGACTGACGAACCCTCTATAGATGGCCTGGTCGACACGCGCAGCCACGCTGTTGACCTGTGGTGGCGCTGCGTTCTCGCCGGCCCTCTCGACGATGATCGACTCGGGCCGAATCGAGATCATCGCGTCGGTCGCGGATGCCGGCATCTCGTCGACCTCCAGGCTCAGCTCCGGCGAAACACGGATGAGCGCACCGCCGCCGCTTCTCTGTTCAACGTGTCCTTCGAACAGATTCGAAGCACCGATGAACTTCGCCACAAATTTCGACGTCGGGCGCTGGTAGATTTCGGTCGGCGAGCCGACCTGCTCGAGTTTGCCGTCGCGCATCACCACGATCTTGTCGGCCATGGTCAGGGCCTCGTCCTGATCATGGGTGACCATGATCGTGGTGAGACCCAGCCTGCGCTGCAAGGCGCGCAACTCGACCTGCATGCTTTCGCGCAGCCCCTTGTCGAGCGCTCCTAGCGGTTCATCGAGCAACAGCATCGCCGGCTCAATGACCAGCGCCCGTCCAAGCGCGACGCGCTGCTGCTGACCGCCCGACAACTGCGCCGGATACCGCTTTCCGAAGTTCGACAGCTGGACGAGGCTGAGTGCCGAAGCCACTTTCTTCGCGGCCTCGGCCTTCGCGATCCCGCGCACGTCGAGGCCGAATGCGATGTTCTCCTCGACGGTAAGATGCGGGAACAGAGCGTAGCTCTGAAACAGCATTCCGACGTTGCGGCGATGGACCGGAATGTCGGTCACTCTCTCGTCGTTCACGAAGACGTCGCCGGATGTCGGACGGATCAGGCCCGCGATCATGCGAAGGCAGGTGGTCTTGCCGCATCCGCTCGGACCGAGCAGCGCGATCAAATGGCCCGGCTCGATCGTGAGCGATACGTCGTCGACGGCAACCGTTCGGTTGTATTCCTTGCTGAGGCGATCAAGCCTGACTACGGACGACCTCATGGCACCCCCTGCTCAGCTCGTGAACACCTGATTATAGCGCTCAAGCCACGGACCGCGGCGCGGAACAATGAACTTCCAGTCCGGCGTGAACAGCCCGAGATCGGCCGCCTTGGTGTCGGGATAGGCCAGGAACTTGGCCGTTTCGGGCTTGAAATCGATTCCGCCGACCGACGGCGCGCTCAGCGTCTGCTCTGACAGCATTTTTGCGACCGACGGCTCCAGGATACGGTTGATGAGCGCACAGGCCAGCTCCGGCTCGGGCGCCTTCTTGACCAGCGTCATGCTGTTGATGCCGGTGAACGCACCCTCCTTGGGGAAGGTCATGTCGAGCGGCATGCCCTTCGCCGTATGGGGGTAGATCGCCTTGGAGTATTCGATGCCGCCGATGGTCGCCTGGCCTTGGGCAACCTGGAGCACCTGCGCCTCGCTGTCGTAGATCGTCAGCACGTTCGGCTTCAGCAGCGCAAGCTTGTCCCAGCCGCTGTCGACCAGATATTGCGCTTCCTTGAACGGCTTGCCGGTTACGAGTGACGTCGCGGCAATCAGCATCAGCACGCTCTGGGTGTTCTTGGGTGTGTTCAGCAGGATCTGCTTGCGGTACTTCGCATCGAAGATCTGCTCGTAGCTCTCGAGCGGCTTGGTCACTTGCGGATTGATGAACATCGCCGCGCTGGAGATCGAGAAGCCGACGCCATAGCCGTCCTCGAAGAGGTAGCGCGGATAGACCTTCTCGAGGTTGGGAATCTTGCTCGCGTCGAGCTTGTCGATCAATTCTTCCTGCTTGGCCTGGGGGATGCCGACGTCATCCATCATCATCATGCTGAAGCGCGGTGTATCGCGGGTCGCGCGGAGGGCCGCGATGTTGGAGAGGGTCGCCCCCTCGATCGTGAAGACGCGGCACTTGAACTCGGCCTCGAACTTGGGAATGACCTCCTTCTGGATCAGCTTGCCCAGCGCGGAGTTGTATACGCCGACATGCAGTTGCTTGACGTCCTGCGCCGACGCCCGGCTGATGATCGTGGGGAGCGCAATCGCGGATGCGCCGGCCTTGATGAGTGTCCTACGTGTCAGGCTCATGAGTCCAATCTCCTTCTATGAACAAACATCAGGCGGCCAGCGCGCGGCGCAGGCCCACCAGCTTCTCCAGCAGCAGAACACCGACCATCGCCATCAGGATGATGATCGTCGACATTGCAGGCACGGATGGATCAAAGACGTTGACCAACTGCCGCATCAGGACGAGCGGCACGGGGGAATATTCCGAGTTCGCCAGCCACATCGTGACCGGGTAGTTGTCAAAGGACACCATGAAGGCGAACAGTCCGCCGGCGGCGACGCCGGAGGCGATCTGCGGCAGCGTCACGCGCCAGAACGTCAGCAACCGGCTCGCGCCGAGCGTGCGCGCGGCATCCTCCAGATTCTCGTCCACCAGTTGAAGACTGGTGACGACGGTCCGGATAACATAGGGCGACGTCACGACGATGTGCCCGATCAGAAGATTCACCCGCGCATCCTGGGAGCCGAGCTTCGTGAGAATCTGAAGCAATGCCAGGCCTGTCACCAGCGCCGGGAAGATCAGCGGCGACAGCAAAAACCCCTTGATCGCGGCCAGGCCGAAGAAATTGCCGCGCACAAGCGCAAAGGCCGCCGGCACGCCGAACAGGAGCGATCCGACCGTCGTGCCGAGCGCGAGCAGGATGCTCAGCCGCATCGCTTCGAGGAAATCACGGTCTTGCAGAACCTTGGCGTACCACTTCAGAGTGAAGCCTTGCGGAGGAAACGTCACGAAATAGGTATCGGAGACCGACGCCGCCATGACCAGCAGGAGCGGTGCCAGGATGAAGATCATCATGCCGGCCGTGATCGTGTAGAGGATGAAGGCACCAAAGCCGGAAAACCGCTCGTCCATTAATCGGCCCTCCTGAGACGGCGGCCTTCCAGAAGCCACATCGAGACACCGTTGACTGCGAGGACGAGGCCGACGAGAACCACGGCGATGGCAGCGCCGAATGGCCAATCATAGACGACGAAGATCTGTTGCTCGATCAGATTGCCGAGCATGACCGCTGAAGCGCCGCCGAGGATCGCTGGAATGACGAAAGAACCGGCGGTGAGCGAAAATACCAGCGTGAAGCCCGCCACGAAGCCGGGCATGCTCAATGGCAGCGTCACCCGAAGGAACACCTTCCACCATGGCGCGCCAAGTGTGCGGGCAGCATCTTCGAGATTGGGATCGATCTTGCCGAGCGCCGACGCCAGCGGCAGGACCATCATCGGAAAGAATACGTGCAGCGATCCGATGACGACGGCCGTTTCGGTGTACAGAATCGACAACGGCTCATTGACGATGTGCAGGGTCATCAGGATCCAGTTCAACATCCCCTTCGGGCCGTTCTGAAGCACCAGCTGCCAGCCATATCCACGCACGACCACGCTGACGATCAAGGGCGCGATGACAATCAGCGTAATGCTCCGCGTGACGATCGGGCGGCTTTTGACCATGACCAACGCGACCGGATAGGCAAGCACCGTCGCGAGCACGGAGGTGATCGCGCTGATCCGAAGCGTCGTCCAAAGCACGCGGGCATAGAGTTCGACATCGATCAAGCGCGCATAGTGCGCAAGCGTGAACGGGCGACCAATGATTCCCAGGCTGTTCTGGGTCAGGATGCTGGAGAACAGCAGCCGTATCGCCGGATAGAAGAAGAAATAGGTCAGGAATGCCAACATCGGGACTGCGAGAAGTCCGACAGGCAAGGCCAGGCGCCACCGCGATCCCTGTCGGGCAACCGGTGGGGTTTCAACGCCCAAAACCGCCACCGCATCGTCGCTGGTGGTCATCGCTGGCCGTCCTGGACTGCGCGATACCAAGGCATACCCCTTCTTTGCTTAAAGCTTATGCGCCGGCATCCTACGGGGCCAAGAACATCTTCGTTTAGGGGCATTAGGATCGATTATGACAATTGGTGCGGCATACTGCTCCAATCTTGATCGGTAAGTGCTGCTGACAGCATCTTTGTCCTCCCCGGGGGTAAAGCCCGGCATCGGGATGTCCGGTCAGCGCAGGCTTTCGCAGAAGCTCGCGATGCGCCGACAGCCTTCCTTGAGCGACTCGGTGTCGGTCGCATAGGAGATACGAAAGTACGGGCTCATGCCATAGGCGCCGCCGGGCACGGCCGCGACATGCTGCTCTTCCAGCAGCGCGGAAATGAAGTCGGCATCGGTTTCCAGCCGCCGTCCCGCTTTCGTGGTCTTGCCGATACAGCCGGCGATGTTCGGAAACACATAGAAGGCCCCTTCCGGCTTGTGGCAGGTGATGCCGGGGATCTGATTGAGGAGCTTGACCACCAGATCGCGCCGGTCGCGATAGATGTCCGCGCGCTCCTTCAGGAAATCCTGCGGACCGTCCAGGACCGCGACTGCCGCCGCCTGGCTCACGGTGCAGATTCCGCCGGTCGCCTGACCGTGGACATTGTTCATGGCGGCGATCAGGTCCTTCGGACCGCCGCAATAGCCGACCCGCCAGCCCGTCATCGCATAGGCCTTGGACGCGCCGTTGACAGTCACGACACGATTCTTCAGCCTCGGCTCAACCTCCGCGATGGTGCAGAACTCGAAACCGTCATAGGTGAGGTGTTCGTAGATGTCGTCGGTGAGGATCCAGACGTCGGGATGGCTGAGCATGACGTCCGCGATCGCACGCATCTCCTCGCGCGTGCATGCCGCGCCGGTCGGATTGTTGGGAAAATTCAGGATCAGCCACTTGGTCCGAGGCGTGATCGCAGCGTCGAGGTCCGTAGGCCGCAGCTTGAACTGGTTGTTCTCCGGGCACGGCACCGCGACCGGCGTCGCCTCGGCAAAGCGCACGATGTCGGCATAGGTGATCCAGCCCGGTGCCGGAATGACGACCTCGTCGCCGGGATTGCAGGTGGCGAGCAGCGCGTTGAAGATGATCTGCTTGCCGCCATTGGCGACCAAGATCTCGTCGAGGGCATAGTCGAGATTGTTCTCGCGCTTGAACTTGCGCTGGACCGCGGTCCTCAGCGCGACGGTCCCCGGCTGCGCCGGATATTTGGTATCGCCCGCCAGCGCCGCCCGATGCGCAGCCTCGATCGCATGCGGTGGCGTCGGAAAATCGGGCTCACCGGACGACAGGCCGATGATCTTGACGCCTGCGGCGCGAAGTTCGCGCGCCTTGTCCGTCATCGCCGCCGAAGCCGATATCTTCACGGTCTTCAGGCGGTTTGCGAGTTCAGGCATTATCAGCTCCACTTATCACTTCAGTGCGTCGGACAGTCTCGGATCGGCTCGCGAATCGCAACTCGCCCACGACCTGGAACGTCGGCACGACCTCGATCATCGCCACGTTCATCCGCGCCGGCGATCCCACGGCGAACGCGATGGCTTCTGCGATGTCCTCGGACTGGAGCGTCTCGAACGCCCCCACGAAGCGCGCATCCGGGTTATCGGCAGCGTTCTGATTCTGGAAGATGCTCGTCGCGACGCGTCCTGGCGATACTTCTGTGACACGGACGCAGGTGCCATGGAGATCTACACGCAATTGCTGCGACAGCGAATGAACGCCTGCCTTCGTCGCGTGATAGGCGACGGATGAATTGAAGGTCGTCGCGTTCTCGCCGAAAGCATAGTGGCCGGCGATCGACGAGACGTTGACCACGTGGCCGCGATTGCGCCTCGCCATGCCGGGCACGACGAGCCGCGTCAGGTGCAGGACCGCGCGCAAATTGACGTCGACGAGTATGTCGACATCGTCGGTCGCGGTGTCCAGGATATTGCTGCGGCGCGACTGGCCGGCATTGTTGACGAGAATATCGAACGCGGCCGAGGTCGCGAGACGCGTCAGGGCCTCGAGGTCATTCACATCGACCTCGCCTATACGGCACCCGGTCTCCGCCGACAACCTCGCCAGCCGCTGCGCGTCACGGCCCAACGCATGAACCTCGAGCCCCTCGGCGCGGAGGCGACGAACCGTCGCAGCTCCGATGCCCGAGGACGCGCCCGTCACCAACGCCGTCCGATAGTCTGAAAATCCCATCCGCAAGGCTCTTTGCCGTCAAACAGAGCGACGGAAAACTACGTGCACGGGCGCACGCACGCATAGAGCGGATTTGTTCTGCCCTCATAAGGACATCCAATGTCCCCGACGGCGTCCTTCACCGGCGAGCCATAAGCACGCACAATGCCGGTAGAGCGAATTTTTCTTACTTGCTTCCCGTCGTGCCCCCTTACACTTTGAAACGGCTTTGCTCATCCCTGGGAGACGGAATCGAAATGTTGGAGGTCGACAATCGGATCGTGATGGTCTCGGGTGCTTCGCGCGGCATCGGACGCGCAGTCGTCGAGCGGCTGCTGGCGTCGGGTTTCCGGGTCTCCGCGGGGCTCCGCGATCCGAGCCGGCTCGCGGAGAGCGAGCGGCTGATGACGCATCGCTATGACGCCGAGGACGCCAAAAGCCCGCTCGCATGGGCCAATGCAACGGTTGCGCGATGGGGCGGCGTCGACGCCATCGTCAACGCGGCCGGAATCAATCCGAGGGTTCGCGTCTCCGACGAGGGCGAGAGCGAACTGGATGAGATGTGGCGCGTCAACGTCAAGGGCCCCCTGCGCCTTGTCAGAGCCACCCTCCCCCATCTGGCCGTCTGCGGTCATGGGCGGGTCATCAATCTGGGATCGCTGTCCGGGAAGCGCGTGGGCAGCAACGTCGGCTACGCGATGACGAAATTCGCCGTGGTCGCACTCACCCACGGCATTCGCCGGGAAGGGCGCGCGGCGGGCATTCGGGCGACCGTGATCTGCCCGGGCTATGTTGCCACCGACATGACCCTGAATGACGACGAGATTCCCCGCCACGAGATGAGCCAGCCCGGCGATATCGCCCGCCTGGCGGAAACAGCGCTCATGCTGCCGAACAACGCTTCGGTTTCCGAGATGCTCGTGCACTGCCAGTTCGAGCCGATGCTTTGAGCCTCGGGCGGAACGACTGCCAAATCACGGGCAGAGACTGAATCGATTGATGCCCCGAACAACGGCTTGAAGCGGCGCTGGCTCGCTGTTGGGTTTCTGGCCGCGCCGCTCCTACGACCCTGCCACGTCGCCCTTACCGAAACGCTGCTCGTATGCCTTGATGTAGGCTTCCGGCGAGGGTCTTAGATGCCGGCGGGTCAGTGAGATCAACTCGTCGCGACGTCCGCCGCGCAGCGCCTTAATCATCCGCAAATGATCAAGCCGCGCGCGATCGAGCGATTTCGGCGATGCATCGGCATAGAAGCGTATTCCGTGGACCTTTCGTGCCAACTGATCGATGGTCTCGATCAGGCAGGAATTGCCGCACAGGCCGAACAACGTCTGGTGAAAGCTCAGATTGCTGTAGAACACGGTGAGCAGATCACCGGATGCGACGGCCGCGCTGTGCTCGCGGTGAAGTTCTTCGAGCCGACTGATTTCGCGTGGTGCAACTGGGAACGGGATGATGCGCACCGCCATCACCTCCAGTTCCTCGCGGACGGCGTAGATCTCGCGCACCTCATGCGGCGTCAATCCGCGCACCATCGCGCCGCGATTGGGGATGCGATCGATCAATCCCTTTCTTTCCAGTTCGAACAGCGCAAGCCGCACGTCGCCGCGATGAGTCTGGAACAGATCGCAAAGGTCCTGCTCAATCAGACGCTCGCGCGGATGCCGTCGCCCTAGCACGATATCTTCCTCGATGCGCCGCGCGATCATCTCGGTCGCGGCCGGCGGCTGCGCCGGTCGGGCGGCGCCGTCGGCGGACTTGTCCAGAGCCTTCTCCGCGACCTTGGCGCCTACCTTCATTGGCTTGAGCGATTTCGCGGCCATTCTGTCCCGATCCGTCAACGCGCCCCGCGCAGGCGCAGCACCCTCTCCGCCGGATAATAATATTGCTAACGATATTGTAAACAATTTCGCGAGGGGTTACGCTCCTCGGCAAGACGGACGGCGGGCCCAAGGCCCAGCGACAGATCCGAACAGGGAGGAAACGGCATGAGCAGACGACGCCACAAATCCGTCCTCGATCGCGAGAGCGCACCGAAGCCCCTCCTCTCCAAGCAACACAGCCGCCGCAGATTCCTCATCAAGGCGGGCGGTGCATTGGCTGCCGGGGCCTTCGGCGCGGTGCCGCTCCGTGGTTACGCTGCTGATCCCGTCAATATCGGTGCGCTCTATCCCACCACCGGCAGCATGGCGCAGATCGGCGTCGGCTGCGTCGCCGCGGCAAAGCTTGCGGTGGAGATGATCAATGACGCCGGCGGCATCAAATCGCTCGGCGGTGCGAAGCTCAACCTCATCATCTCTGATGTGCAGAGCGATACCACCGTGACCCGGACCGAGACCGACCGGCTGATCACTGGCAATAAATTATCGGCGATCCACGGCTGCTTCGCCAGCGCGCTCACCTTGATCGCGAGCGAAGTCTGCGAGCGCGCCAAGATGCCGATCATTACCGGCTCGAGCTCCGACCAGCTCAACAAGGGCCGCAAGTTCACCTTCACGCCGTTCGCGCGCGCCTCGCAATTCGCCCGCGCGCAGCTCCAGATGTCCAAGCTCGTCAGTGACCAGCCGAAAGTGGCCGTGATCTTCGAGAACACGGCTTTCGGCACCTCCACCTCGAACGGCTTGAAGGAGCTGGCACCAGGCGAAGGCGTCGAGATCGTGATGTTCGAGCCCTATTCGGCGGGCTTCACGGATGCGGGTCCCCTGATCAACAAGGTGAAGGCTTCTGGGGCGAATGCGCTGTTTTCGGTCTCCTACCTCAACGATTTGATCCTGATCGTGCGCACGGTGAAGCAGGTCGGCCTCAACGTTGCGATCAATGGAGGCTCCGGCGGCTTTGTCATTCCGGATTTCTACAAGAATGTCGGCAAGCTTGCCGAAGGCCTGCAGGGGATCGCCCACTGGAATCACGACATGAGTCCGGATTGCCAAAAGGTGAACGAGGCCTACAAGAAAATCACCGGCGATTTCCTGTTTGAATATGCGGGCGGGCTGGTGGCACAGACCTTCATGCTGGCGGACGCGCTGGAGCGCGCCGCTTCCGCCGATCCGCAGAAGGTGCGAGAGGCGCTGTCGACGCTCGACCTATCCTCGGGTTATGCGGCGATGACGCCCGGCGGCAAGGTCAAGTTCGGGCCCGACGGCAAGAATGTCTATGGCCGCCCCGTGGGCGTGCAGTGGCAGAACGGCGACCTTGCAAGCGTCTTCCCCCAGGAAGACGCCCGCGCACCGCTCATCAAGAGCTGAAGACGCAAGAGCTGAAGACGAGAGGGTTCCGATGCTGGAGACAGTGGCCCAGGCCGTCATCAACGGCCTGCTCATCGGCGGCATCTACGCACTCGTCAGCATCGGCGTGACGCTGATCTTCGGCGTGGTCAAGATCGTCAATTTCGCCCAGGGCGAATTCGTGATGATCGGGATGTATGTCAGCTATTTCCTTGCCACCTATTTCGGCGTGGACCCGATCGTTTCGCTGCTCGTGTCGATGCCAGCCCTGTTCGTGATCGGCGTGCTGGTGCAGCATTTCCTGATCCGCAGGGTGCTGGGGCCGAACGACATGCCGCAGATCTTCCTGACCTTTGCGCTGTCGCTGCTGCTGCTCAATCTTGCGCTGTTGCTGTTCACCGCGAACTACCGCACGGTTCACACCTCCTATTCGGATGAAGCCTTTCACTTCGGCGGACTATACATTCCGGAGGCGAAGCTGATCGCCTTCGTGGTCGCGATGGCCCTGAGCGGCGCGTTGTGGGCCTTCCTGCGCGCGACCGATCTCGGCAAGGCGATGCGCGCGGCAGCGCAGAACCGCGATGTCGCGACGCTCATGGGCATCAACCCCAACCGCGTGTTCTGTGTCGCCTTCGGCGCCGCCCTGGCGCTTGCGGGCGCCGCGGGCTCGCTCCTGATGCCGTTTTATTCAGCCTATCCGTTCGTAGGCCAGGTGTTCGTGCTGATGGCCTTTGTTGCGGTCGTGCTGGGCACGCTCGGCAATGTGCTCGGCGCGTTGGTCGCGAGCCTGATGATGGGAATTGCAGAATCGCTTGGCGTCCAGTTCGTCGGCGCCGATTCCGGATTGATCGTGGTGTTTGCGATGCTGCTGCTGACGCTGGCGTTCAAGCCGCAAGGCCTCGGCGGTGGGAGAATGCGCTAGTGGGCAAGGACACTGACAACGCTGGCAAGTGGCAGGTGCTTGCGCTGGCCACGCTCGGCGTGATCCTGCTGTTGCTCCCGCAACTCGTCAGGAACGGATTCGCACTCGACATCTTCATCCGCATCCTCCTGTTTTCGTTCCTCGGAGTCGCCTGGAACCTGATGGGCGGCTATGCCAAGCAGCTGTCGCTCGGCCACGCTGCCTATTTCGGGCTCGGCGCCTATACCTCGACCATCATGCAGATCGATTTCGACATCTCGCCATGGATCGGCATGATCGCCGGCGGCTTCGTCGCGATGCTGGCGAGCCTGCCGGTCGGTTGGCTCTGCTTTCGCCTGCGCGGCCCCTATTTCACCATCGCCACCATCGCGACCGCACAGGCGTTGATGCTGATCTTCCTGAAATTCCGCGATCTCGCCTGGGGCGCCGAAGGCACCACCATTCCCAATCTCGGTAGCTCGCCCTTGATGATGCAGTTCGAGACCAAGGCGTCCTACTACTATGTGGTGCTCGGCCTGCTGGTGCTGGGGCTGGTGATCACCTGGCGCATCGAACGCTCATGGATGGGCTACTACCTCGTCGCCATCGGCGAGGATGAGGACGCAGCGGAAGCGATCGGCGTGAACGCGCCGCGCATCAAGCGCCACATCTACATGATCAGCGCATTCCTCACCGCGCTCGCCGGAACGTTCTACGTCCAGTACATCTATTTCATCGATCCCGCGACCGCCTTCAGTTTCAACATCTCGATCGAGGCTGCGCTGGTCTCGATCGTCGGGGGCATCGGCACGCTGTGGGGCCCGGTGGTCGGCACGGTGCTGCTGGAGACCACCTCGGCCCTGCTGCAGAGCTGGCTCGGCTCCTCGACCGGCGGCATCCAACTCACCGTCTACAGCCTGATCCTGATGGCGGTCATCCTGTGGCGACCGACCGGCTTGATGGGCCTGTTCAACGATATCTGGCAACGGCATCTCGACCGGCGCCCGGCGCGGGTGAGAACATCGCCATGACGGATGCGCTGGTGGTAAAGGGCCTGAGCAAGCGCTTCGGCGGCTTGCGCGCCGTGCAGGACGTCAGCTTCACCGTGAAGCAGAACGAGACGGTGGCGCTGATCGGGCCGAACGGCGCCGGCAAGACCACGAGCTTTCATCTCATCACCGGCTTTCATCGCGCCGATTCCGGCTCCGTGCTGGCCTTCGGGCAGGAAGTCGTGGGCCTGAAGCCGCACGACGTCTGTGCGCTGGGCCTCGCACGCACCTTCCAGGTCGCAAAGCCCTTCGGCGCGATGACGGTGCTTGCCAATGTCATGACCGGCGCCTTCCTGCGCGACCGCCACATTGTGGCCGCGCGCGAGAAGGCGCGCGAAGCCATCGACTTCGTCGGGCTCACCGCGCGCGAACAGACGCCGGCCAAGGACCTCACCACCATCGACCAGCGCCGGCTCGAAATGGCGCGCGCGCTGGCGACCCAGCCGCGCATCCTCCTGCTGGACGAGGTGATGGCGGGGCTCAACCCGGCAGAGATCGATCAGGCGGTTGCGCTGGTCGGCAAACTGTCGCAGCGCGGCTTGACGATCGTCATCGTCGAGCACGTGATGCGCGCGATCATGGCGGTTGCCCGTCATATCGTCGTGCTCGACCACGGCCAGAAGATCGCGGATGGCGCGCCGAAGGAGATTGTCGAGAATCCCGAGGTCATCCGCGCCTACCTCGGCTCCGGTTATGCAGGCGCAGGCGGAGGGGCTCATGCTTGAGCTCAAGGGCGTTAGCGCAGCCTACGGCGCGGTGCCGGCGATTTCCCAGGTCTCGATCAACGTCAACGCCGGTGAAGCCGTTGGCCTGTTGGGCGCGAACGGCGCCGGCAAGAGCACGACCTTGCGTGCCATCTCCGGACTCGTCCGCCTGACGTCGGGGGTCATCAGTTTCGACGGCATAGACCTGGCCTCGCTGCCACCTCACAAGATTCCGGAATTGGGTATCGCCCACGTCCCGGAAGGGCGCCAGGTTTTTCCGGAGATGACCGTGCAGGAAAATCTGGAAATCGGCGCCTTTGTGCCAAAGGCCAAGGCCGAGCGCAGCAAAACGATGGAGCTCGTCTATGAGATCTTTCCGCGGCTTGCCGAGCGCAAAAGGCAGCTCGCGGGTACGATGAGCGGCGGTGAGCAGCAGATGCTCGCGGTCGGCCGCGGCCTCATGCTGAAGCCACGGCTCTTGATGCTGGACGAGCCGTCACTCGGCCTGGCGCCGGTGATGACCGACGTCACGTTCGAGAAGATTGCAGAAATTCACAAAATGGGCACTGCAATCCTGCTGGTCGAGCAGAATGTCAGCCGCGCGCTGTCTCTGGTTGACCGCGCTTACGTGCTGGAGAGCGGGCGCGTGACCATGCAGGGAAAAAGCGACGAGCTTGCGAACAGCCAGCAAGTCCAAGCGGCGTATCTCGGAATTTGAGAGGCACCCCTCTAGACCTCTGCGACGATCCGGTTCTCGATGACTCCGATGCGGTCGATTTCGCATCGTACAGAGTCGCCCGCGAGCAGCGGTTTCGGAGGTTTAAAGCCGAAACCCACTCCGCCCGGAGTTCCCGTGAAAATCAGGTCTCCGGGCTCGAGGGTCATTGCGTGAGACAACTCTTCGATCTGGCGCCAAACATTGAAGACCAGATGGCGCGTGTTGGAATTCTGTCGCAACTCGCCATTGACGAACGCGCGAACCCCGAGCGAGTGCGGATCGCCAATTTCATCCGCGGTTACGATGCTCGGACCGAAGGGACAGTGCGTATCGAATGACTTCCCCAGCATCCATTGCGGCGTTTTGAACTGCCAGTCCCTGACCGTGACGTCGTTTCCGACACTGTATCCAAAGACGTGTTCGTGAGCGCGCTCGGCCGGGATGTGCCGTCCACTCTTGCCGACGACAACAACGAGTTCTACTTCGTAGTCGAGCTGGTTTGACACACGCGGCAACTGAACGTCGCCGAATGGCGCGTTGACAGACGTCGGCTGCTTGCAGAACCACACTTGTTCGGTGGGTATTTTGACCCCAGCCGCCTGCGATTCCTCGATGTGATCGGCGTAGTTGAGGCCGATCGCGAGAATCTTTCGGGGCCTCTCGATCGGGGCAAGCAACTTCACTCTGTTAAGAGCGATGCCGCTGGTCGCGGCGGCATTGGCTAGGGCGCCACGCAGCCCTTCCCAAGCCCCGATGACATCGAGGACATCGGTCGGCGCCCCCGGAGCTACGTCGGCCAACGGCACAACGCGATCGCCAATTAGAAGACCCAGCCTCGCCGAAGCGCCGTCGCTCAGATATCGTACCAGTTTCATATTAGCCTTCCTTTGCTATGGGGCGCATTGCACCGCTATCCTGCCCCCTCGACGGGAACGCCGTGCCGAATCCGACTAGCCCTGACCGAGGTTGAAGGCGAAGTCGGTTCCCCATGCGTTGAGCTCTGTGAGCTTCCAGGCGCGAGGCTTCATCGGGAAATGTTCGTGCCAGGGGCGCGCTTCGCACATGCCGAGTTCTGGAATGAAAACATCCATTTCGGTGTAGAGCTCGATCAGGACCTTGTCCGGGTCGTAGTGGTAACCTGCCAGATTGTGACCTGCCGTGTGGCGGCTCGGCCCCCATTCCGTTTTGATCCCTGCCCGACGGAGTTCATCGCAAGCGTTCGGGTGAGAGACGCTGTCCTTCAATTGAAAGGCGATGTGATGAACCCTCGATTCCGGAATGTCGACGATGTTGATGACGTGGTGATCGCGATTGCAGGTGAGAAACGTCGCTATGCCTTCAAACTCGTCGGTGTACCAAAATCCGAGGAATTCCTCGTAGAACTTCCGGAGCTTTGCCGCCTGGGGGCTGATCACCGCTACGTGGCCGAGGCGCAATGGCGCTACGCCGACGTTCTTGAAGCCAGGCGCCGGTGCTTCAATGTCGCGGTAGAACTGGACGGTGTGCCCGTCAGCGATTTCCACCTCGATTAACTTTGAGATTCCTGGCTGTGAATCGGACTTGACCGCGCTGCGCACACCGTACGCGTTCAGTTGCTTAGCGAAATCTGCAAGGTCTATGGCTGGCTTGAGCTGAAAGCCCAACTGCAGCAAGGATTTGTGAGCCGCCTTCGTAAGGATGACATTGTGATGTTCGTATCCCACTGAGGCATAGATTTCGCCGAGGTGTCCTTTCGCCGTCTCCGTCAGTCCGAGCGTCTCCATGTAGTATTGGGCCGAGCGCCCCAAATCCGTGCATCCCAGCCCGACGTACCCCAGCTGGAAGACTTTCGGATTAAACATCCTGCTCATTGCAACCTCCTGGTCGTATTGCTCGGCGTCTCTGTTTGGTGGCGGATCACTTTCGTGGTGCCCCTTCGATAGTTGGGCCAAATCGCACCCAGTTCCGTCCATCGAACTTCTGCAGTTGCATTTGCTCAATCGGGTAGTGATCGGTGGGCGAGGTGTTCAGCGCAATCTCGGGAAGCAGCATATCGAGATGAACCTGCTTCAAAGCCTCCGCCTGCTTCAGGACGTTGTCGCGCGTAAGGTCATCCCTGCACTGCTCAAGTACCGCAATCAGCGCCTGCGCAGCGTTGTATGCATAGACCACGTAAAAATTTCTCTTGTCCTCGCCCGGCAGGTATCTGGCGATGAAATCGGAAAACCTCTTCAGACCGGGGTCGTCCTTCCAAGCCGCGTCCGCAGGATCCTTGATGTAGCTCGCGGTGATGATGTCCCTGGCGTTTTCGAGGCCGGCAGGGCTCAGGACGGCGCTGATCGACTGCGAGTTTCCATGCAGGATATGCACGGGCTTCCAATCGATCTCGGCCGCTTTCTTGATGGCTTGCGCGGCGAATTTAGCGGAGGCGAAATTGACGAAGATGTTCGCGCCAGAGAATTTCAGCTTCACGAGTTCGGAATCGATCGTCGGCGCGCTCGTCTCGTAGGTGACTTCGGCGACGATATTCCCGGCCGCGTCGCCAAGACCATCTTTCAATCCCCTCACGTTGTCCCGTCCGAAGTCGTCATTGGACGAGAGAACGGCGATCTTTCCATTGGGATAATTATCGCGCAGGTACTTGCCGTAGATACGCGTTTCGCTCTGGTAGCTTGGCTGGAAGCCCATCGACCAAGGGTAAGTCTTATGATCGCCGACGACGGTTGCGCCCGCCGCGATGAACAGCTGCGGTACCTTTCTGGCGTTGACATATTTGATGACCGACATGGTGGTCGGCGTACCGAGTTGATTGAAAAGAAGGAGAACTTCGTCGCCTTCGATCAATTTTCGGGTCTGCTCCACGGTCTTCGGAGGACTATACGCATCGTCGTACGAAATGAACTCGATCTTGCGGCCACTGATCCCGCCTTGATCATTGATCATCTTGAAGTAGGCGGCCTCCGTCCTGGCGATGACACCATTCGAGGACAGCGGTCCACTATAGGGCGCAGTGTTGCCAATCTTGATCACAGTATCGGATGCGCCCGTATCGTACCGCTTCTCTTGAGCGATGCCAGGCGTCGAAATGGCCAACTCGCTAAACACCATCAGGGCGATACCCAAACGGGCGTAAGCGATTTCGAAAGCGCGGGTCATCGCTGTTCCTCCAGTGTCGGCGCGACGGCTTCTGCGTCGTAGCCGTAAAGCCTGTTCATTGCCTCAGGACTGCCGCGCACGCCTCGCGTGACAAAGATCTGATCCCTCTCGAGCTGCTGTGGTCCATCGTGCAGGTGGAAGCTTTTGGAGTTGGCGCGTGATCCTTCCTGCACCGCGGTTGCTCGCGGCTTGCGCAAGGCGACATAAGTCCGGAACGCTGCCGGAATGTCGAAGGCTGCCTGTTTCAGGCAGGCCGCCAGCGCCGCACCGTCCTCGATAGCCTGCGCGGCACCTTGCGCCATGAAGGGCAGCATGGGATGGCACGCGTCCCCCAGCAGTGCGACACGCCGCTCCGTCCATTCCGGAAACGGATTGCGATCGAACAGCGCCCACTTGAACGTCTCGTCGACCGCGTTGAGAATGGTCGCGATCTGCGGATGCCATCCTTCATAGATCTTCGCGGCATCGGAGATCGAACCGCGGTCAGACCACTGCTCTCGCGTCCATGTCGCTTCCTCGCTGACCGCCACGAAATTCAGAAAGCGACCGGCGGAAACGAAGTAGTGCACGAAGTGTCCGCCCGGCCCGACCCAGTTCGTGACATCGAGCGGAAGGCCGAGATGCGCGACGCGTTCCGCAGGCGCGAGCCCCCTATACGCGATCTGCCCCGAGAATCTTGGCTTTTCCTCGCCGAACAGGCGTTCGCGAACCCTGGAGTGTATTCCGTCGGCCCCGACCAGGAGATCGCCGCGCTCCGACGTGCCATCCTCGAAATGAGCAGTCACGCCGCTTTCGTCTTGCGCGACATCGATCAGACGACGTCCGAGCTTGATCTCTTTGGGACCGAACGCGTCCGCCAGAAGAGCGATGAGGTCGGCCCGGTGGAAATGATAGTACGGCGAACCGTAGCGGTTCTCGAGGGCATCACCCAATTCTTCGCGCCCTAGGACACGACCGTCCTGCCAGCGACGAAAGACGACCGCGGAGGGACGAACGGCAGCGCGTGCCATGGCATCGCCAAGCCCGTAGCGGCGGAGCAGCCGGGAGGCGTTGGGGCTAACCTGAATACCTGCGCCAGCCTCGCGTTGCGCCACCGTCTGCTCGAACAGGGACACGTCGAGGCCAGCCCGACGCAACGCTATCGCAGCCGCCGTGCCCCCGATGCCGGCGCCGATTACCAGGGCATGAAGCGGCTTCACCGCTCCGCCCCCCAGCCCAGAGCCGTCGCCAGGATTGCGTCTGCATTCGGCGTCTTTCTGCCTGTTCCGCGCCACGCAATGTGATGGTCGGGCCGCACGAGCAACATGTCCTGACCATAAACCCCCTTCAGATCGGGCTCGTCGAGCTGCAAGATCGCCAGCGGTATCCGTCGTCGCGCCGCAGCCTCGACAAAGGCCGACAGATCGCTTCCGCGGAAATCGATCAGGGTGAAGTGCGTGCCGAGCCGATCATAGAGCGCCGTCTCATCTTTCAAGAATGTGCTGGGCAGGCGGGCGCCAGGCGTGGTCGTCGGCTTGTATACGACAGGATCAAACGGAAAGGGAGCGGCCGGCCCGTCGGCGAGGATCGGCGATCCTTCATAGATAAAGCCGTGCTCGATCCCGAAACACTCGTTCTCTATGTTGCCAAGCTTGGCAAGCTCTGCGCCGACTTCTGCCCGTCGCACGGGATTTTCGCTGTTGCCGCCTTCCAGCAGGTTTCCGTAGGCTTCGGCAATCTGCATCCGCACCTGCATGTGGCGGCCGGATGCGTCGCGATTTCGGACCGCAACGGGACGCCGTTCAATTTCGTATGACGCAAGAAGGTCAGGCCCACCGAAGCCCTGCAAGGTTGCAGCCAGTTTCCAGCCGAGGTCGATGGCGTCGCCGACGCCCGAATTCATTCCATAGCCGCCCGTCGGGATGAACTGGTGCGCGGAGTCGCCTGCGAGGAGGACGCGTCCCCTACCATAGGATTCGGCAACGAGCAGGTGCGGCGTCCACGCATTCGCGACCAGGATCTCGAACGGGAATGACCGGCCGGCATAGGCCTCGACAAGCGCGCGCGGATCGAGCTTGGTTGAGTCTTGGCTGGGAAAAACGGGAACATGAACGGTCCAGATATCATCGTCATTCTGGGCAATCATTGTTCCAAGTGGCGATTGGTAGTGCCAGGCGACACCCCAGCGCTGCAGCAGATCACGCTCGGTTGACCGAAAGTGGATCATGTAGAGTTCGCCGACGCGCGCTTGTCCCTCGAGCTGGATGCCCAGCCCCGCCCGAACACGGCTCGAACCGCCATCGCAACCGATGAGATATTGACAGGTGACGTGCTCTTGCGCGCCACTTCCCTGCTCCCGCAGGACCGCGACGACATGATCGTTCTTCTCTTCGAAACGTTCGAAGGCAACGCCGAACCGCACCTCGACTTCCGGACGGGCGTCGATGGCTTTCTTCAGAACGGGCTCGATCTCGACCTGTGAAACGCGCATCGGAGGCTCGAGCGGCTGGGTGCCGTCGTTCTTGACACGGATGCGCTTTCGAAACTCGCTCGGGGTCAGATATCGAAAACGATGCAGCTCATATCCGGCGAGGCTCGTGATCCAGGCGACGTCGAAGGGATGATCTTCCGGCACCGCGACTTTACGCAATGCATCCGACAGTCCAAACCGGCGGAAAAGCTCCATGCTGCGGCTGTTGGTGATGTCCATCTTCGGGTGGCGGGTCGTGGTCGTGTTCGTCTCCACCAGCATGGAGCGGATTCCGAAATAGGCCAGGACCTTCGCAAGCGTCATCCCGACCGGACCACCCCCTGCAATCAAAACCGGAACCGATTTCATTCCTTCCTCCCAATACGACGCGCGAAGAATTTTATGTTTTTGTGCGCTTGCGCATGACGCCCGATCAGAGCTGGAACTGCTCAACTCCAAGATCAGGCAGTGCACACGCGCGGGCAGCGACGTAACCTTCGCTCTGATCCCGTCTTGATCGGCCGCTGCGAGGTTGCGGCTTCCGTTTCTTTCGTAAGCGATGAAACGCGCGGGGCGTTTCCTCCAAGTGCGAACTCACCATAACATATAAAATGCATATTACAATGGAATATGCATAATTCTAAAAGCGTGCATATTATGGCTGACTTGTGGCATCGCGCGTGTTATCGGAGAAAATCATGGAATCGCCGACAAGCCTGACCCAAGGAGCCTATGCGGAGCTTCGGTCCGAACTGCTCGCGTGCCGCTTTGCTCCCGGAGAGAAGCTGAAGATCGATGACTTGTGCCGTCGCTTTGCGGTCGGCTCGAGCGCCGTCCGTGAGGCCCTTTCACGTCTCGCATCGGAAGGGTTTGTCGTCAGCGAACCTCAGCGAGGTTTTCGTGTCGCGCCATTGTCCATCGAAGCCCTTCGCGACCTCACAAACGTTCGGTGCAACATCGAGGGGCTGTGCCTTCAGGGGGCCATCGAGAAGGGTGGTATCGAGTGGCAGTCGCAGGTCGTCGCGGCACTGCATCGCCTATCGCACACGCCGGTATGGGCAGATAAGGCCGCGCGCCGCTACAGCAACGAATATGCGAAGGCTCACGAGATTTTCCATGAAGTCCTCGCGGCGGGATGCGACAGCCCCTGGCTCCTTCATTTGCGGGAGATGCTTTTCAATCACTCTGAACGCTACCGCTGGTTTTCGGGCCCCTTTTCCAAGGTGGAAAGGGACCTCGACAGGGAGCATCGCGAGATTGCAGAGGCCGCTTTGGCGCGGGACAGTAAACGCGCAGTCGCGCTGATGAACGAACATTTGCAAAAGACCGCAAGCGTCATCCTCGACTCTTCGTTGTCCGAGCGCGAGCAGGCGCCGAAATCCGCAAAGCCGCGCGCCGTCTCTGGTTGACCGCGCTTACGTGCTGGAGAGCGGGCGCGTGACCATGCAGGGAAAAAACGACGAGCTTGCAAACAGCAAACAAGTCCAAGCGGCGTATCTCGGAATTTGAGAGCAATTCGAGCCCGGCTCTCGACCAGCCTTCAGAACGGATCAGACCGGCCTTCCAACCAAAAGGTCCGCTCTGATTCAGAAGCGTCCGCAATGATTGATCTTATTTGGTGGGCGCACCAGGGCTCGAACCTGGGACCCGCTGATTAAGAGTCTCATTTTTCAGAAGCAATTACAAATACTTAGATGTAAAAGGCTACCGTAATAGCGCTATCGAAATCAATAGGTTACAGACCAACTGTAAATTGCTCGGCCGCGCCTTCAACACCTGCGACCTCTGCGTCCTGAACGGATTGCCTTCAGAGCGTAGGCTTGAAATTGCGCAACTTTTCGGCCTTTGTCCCCGACTATTTTCCACTTTTGTTCATGGCCATTCTTGGGCGCTCCTTGGGCTGAAGCTCAAGGATCTGCGTTCGTTCGCTCCGCCGAGAGGCGGGCGCTAAAAGCGACAAGTTCTCTGAAACAACCAGGGGTGGGGCGGAACTTAAGCCCACGGCTAAGAGGCCGACATTGGCCGCGGCTCCTGTGCAGTCTTTTAGCTGGCCAGCGGCCCGGAGGCTATCGTGGGAACGGAAACGAATGGAAAGCCAACACTCGGTTGCCGTCAGTGCGGCTTGACCCTTGACGACATTGAATGACGTGGAAGCGTTTCTGGGTTGATGGCACTGGGCGGTTCGAGCAGGACCTGCTTGAGATTGGTGCCGGACAGAACCACGATCACAAAATTCAACTTGCCGGCTTCGCTCACCAGTCCGCCGCTGACCGCCTTTCCTGACGTGTTATCCTCAGCGACAGAGACTGCATCTGCAAGCTCTTGCCGGACAGATTGCATAGCGATCAAGTTGAGGCGATCCTCCAGGTTCACCTCACTCATGGATAATACTCTAGCATTGCCCGCAACCTGCCCCGTTTTGGCGTCGATAGTATCTTCCCAAATGCGATCCTGCCGAAACATCTTCACGCGATAAACGGATGAGCCGGAGCCGCCATCAAAACTGACATCGACGATCCTCGAGCCGGGGTGAAGGCTGTCAGCTATCTTCAGCGCTTGGCGCAATGATACTTCCGCGCCTCGGAACAACTTAAGTTCACGGCTTATCGCCTCTTCGGCGAGCTCATTGCTCGTTGCATCCTGTTCTTGAGCCGCGCCGGTTTCGCCATCCGGCGTGGCGCCGGCATAGGAGGGTGCGCAGATTAGAAGCGATATTAGGGCTACGACTAATTGCTTCTTTGACATTGCCCCACTCATTTAGATCGACGAGGAACGGTTTGCTGAAGAGAGACGCTGGCCAGCAGGATGATGCCGTTCCAACCATAAGCCATTAACCGACACAAAGACTGCTTTGCGGATTTTCCAATCGTTGGCGCGGCGCGGGTCCCGGTCACGGTGAGACGCCGATGCCCGCGCTCGCGCCGCCGCGCTCCCAACGGTGGGATTTGCTTACACCAATTCCTTCCAATACTCGCTTACATCATACCTCCGCACCTCCTCCACACAGGTCGTCTCTACGCCTTGTCGCGGAATTAACCGACTATAGAAGTCGGGAGCGTCTCTGCGTTGATAGAGAATGCCGCAGGCGATGCGATCCTGAACCTGCGTAGCGAGCGCCCTCGCCTGCTGCAGATTGCCCGGGTCGTGACCATCGGCATTTGCATCGAAGTACCTGTCCAACAGATACTCGTGCGTCGCGAAGTGATTGTATGTCGGGCACGCCTGGAGCATCTCGACGAAGGCAAAGCCGCGGTGCTGAATGGCGGCTTTGAGAATACGAGTCATCAGTTTGATGTCGCCGCTGAAGCCACGGGCAACGAACGTGGGATTGAGTGAGAAAACCAGGTCCATGCTCGCCAACGTGTGCTCGGGGATCCCGTTGGGGCTTGTGTTCATGACCTGGCCCTGTGGCGTGAGCGAACTCGCCTGCCCGGTCGTTAGCCCGAAGTTTGTATTGTTGTGCAGGACGAACGTGATGGGATAATTGCTCCTCACGCCATGGATCAAATGCCCGATACCTTCCGAGAAAGTCGCGCCGTCACCGCCGAAGGCGATGACCGGAACCTTCATGTTTGCAAGCTTCGCGCCTGCCGCAAACGGGATGACCCGACCGTGGAGCCCGTGGAAGCGGTAGCCCTCAATCTTGTCCGAGCCGTTGCCGTTACAGCCGACATCGTAGCAAAGGCAAACCTGCCAAGGATACAAATTCAGTTCTACCAGGGAATACTTCACGGCCGTCCAAATGCCGTAGTTGCCGCAGCCGTCACACCAGATGCATTTGGTCTCCGAATAGTAGTCGGAAAGAGCGGGCGGCTGGGTCTGCAGAGCGATATTCATGATGGGCTACCCGCATGTTCTAAACCGGGAGACGTCTTTTCGTTTTCCGAGGTGCTCGCACATCTCTCAATCACCGATGACAGAAGCTCATCGTAGAAAAATGGTCGACCATCGTACTTGAGAATTTTATCCGGGATATCCAGGCCGCATTCCATTCTGATCAGCATGCCCAATTGCCCCTGATAGTTCTGCTCGACCAGGACGATGTGTTTCGACCGCTTTGCCAGTCTCTGAAGCTCCTGGGTGCGGAGCGGCCAGAGATACGTGAAGTGCAGATACGCGATCTTCCGCCCTCGCAGTTCATCGCTGCGCATGACGTCCTGAAACACGTCACCGGTGCTTCCCCAGCCGATCGCGAGCAACTCGATTTCGTCGCCTGTATCAATCCAGTCGCTCGTCTCTACGCTGCGACCGCCGATACTCAAGTGAGGTGCGGGAAGCCCTGCCTTTAATCCGTGACACTTCCGCAGCCTCTTCTCTATCTGCAACTTTGTGTTGAGACTGGACTCATCCACCGCGCCGATGGAATTGTGTTCATCACCTTGCGCGCAATAGGTCGCCGCGCGGCTGCCGGGAAGCCATCGCAACGAAACGCCGCCCTGGGCGTGCGGGTTAAATCGATCAGAAGATTTCAGGAGTTTCAGCTTCTCGGGATCGACGACGAGCCTGCCACGATCAATTTCAGTCTTTTCCTGATCGTAAGGATGTTGCGTGTACAGCGCCTCGGCGATCTGCTTGTCGGTGAGGACAATGACACTGATCTGGTACTGCTCCGCCAGGTTGAATGCGACCGGCATCAAGTCGAAGGCATCCTGGCTGTTGCTCACCGAGATTACGCAGCGCGTGAATTCACCGGCAGAGCAGTTCGCGGCCTGTAAGAGACTTCCTTGAGCCGTCCAGGTCGGCAGGCCGGTGGCCGGACCAGGGCGTTGTGCCAGCACAAACACCGTCGGGTTCTCGATCATGGCATTCAGCGACAGTGTCTCGCTCATAAGATCAAATCCGACGCCGGAGGTGGCGGTAAGCGCGCGCGTTCCCATGTACATCGCCCCACTCACGATCTGGGCCGCGGTGATTTCGTCTTCCGCCTGCTTGACCACCATGTGGGTCTTGTTTTCGAGCTCGGCGATGAATGACAGCAGCGGGCTGGAGGGTGTCATCGGGTAGCCGGCATAGAGCCTCACCCCGGCATGAACCGCGCCTAGTCCCATTGCTTGACTGCCGGTAATAAGGAGGTGGCCGGCGAAGCCTTTGTCAGGCGGCGGCAAAGCGACGGAGATCGCCCCCTGCTCGGGATCGACAAAAGAATATCCCTCATCGATACATCGTATGTTCAATTCGAGGAGAGCTTTCTTCTTCGCAAACGTCTCTCCGACGAGGGACTTGAGGGCATCGATATCCTGGTCCAGCATGGACCAGACAAAGGCGGTCAGCAGCACATTCGACAGAATTGCCCTTGCGCCGAGGCGATTGAGCATATCATCAACCGGGAAATAGATGATGCGAAGGCTTCGCTCCGCGATCAGCTTCCGATGGTGCTCCGGAAACTGCCACCCGGGCGTCACGTGCAGCACGATCCCGCCCTGTTTCAGCTCCTCCATGTTCAGCTCGAGGCCGTGATGGTTCAGCGCGACAAGCACGTCCACTTTCGTTTCGGTACTGCAAATGCGTTCATTCGAGACGTCCAGTTGATAGCTAGCGTGCCCGCCCTTTATCAGGGAGGGATACTCGCGGTAGCCAAACACGCAGTAGCCGGATCTTTTGAGACCCTTAGCGATGATCGCGCCAATGGAATTTATTCCCTGTCCCGAAGCGCCGACGATTTTGAGAGAGATGCGGGGCATCGCCTAACACCGATCTGCCGGATTCAAGACATCAACCAACTGTTTGCCCCAGGTTCCTATGGTCTCCTCCTGGCCGTAGGGCTCGTCTATGATTTTAAGCGTTGGAACGATCAGCCGGCCATAGTGGGCCTCAACGTAGTGGTCCAAATGATCCGCCGCCCGAGCCGTGTAAAAGTATCGGTGGTCCCCGAGTCCGATGCATGCACACGGTTTTCCGGCCAAATCCAGAGTCTGCGCCTTGTCTTGGAGCAGCACCGACATATGCGGATTCAATTGTCCCTCGATGCCCCCTGTATTCCAGGTCGCGGAGGCAAGCAGGAGAACATCAACGCTCAGCAAATCCTGTGGTTGCGCTTTCTCGGCCGTCGTTGCCTCGATCTCCCAACCTAGGACGCTGTTCTTCAAGGAATCGATCAGCGCACCCACCACGTACTCCGTGTGACCGCTGGTGGAGGCAAAGACGATATGAAGGAGTCGACGCTGAGCGAACTGTAGGACCGCTCCCGCGGGATTGGCAATGTTGTTCAAGAGTTACCTCCGCTTTCCAGTGACGGTTCCCGGCCGACTTATCTTGACGCCTCCAGCCGCCGTGGGCGGCCCATCTTTTTCTGCTTCAAAACATCATGGGTCGCGCCGGCGGCACGCTTCTCGGCCTCAGTCAACGGAAAGGTGAGAAGGAAGGAGGATCCTTCGGCGGCGCAAGACGTATGAACGCGGCCCCCCAGACTGCTAGCCAACTCGCTGACGATCGTAAGCCCTCGGCCGCGCCGGATGGGTTCAGGTGCCGACCCATTGTCAGAGACCCCGCACCTTACGACGTCGCCTACAAGCATCAACTTCACTCGCAATTCTGGATGATTAGCTCCGAATTCTACATGTCGTGCCACATTGGTCAGTAGCTCGGATACAATCAGTCCGAGCTTCCAGCAGCGCTCTCCTTCAAGCCTCAGATCATCCGCTGAATACAAGACGCGTATTGCCAGGCAATCCAGTCGGTATTTCGTCATGGCGAAGCAAAGCTGCTGGAGGTAGCTTGCGGCATCGGTGAGGCGCCTTTGATCTGGCATGTGCAGCGCGCGATGAACGTCGGCCCATTGATGTAGGAAGTCCACGACGTCGAACAGCGCGGCCTTGACCGCGGCACTATCGGACTGCACCGCTTTGGCTGAAACTGCGCATATCGCGGACGTTAATTCGTTTTTCACTCTGTGATCCAACTCGCGAAGAAGCAACGATCCGTCGGGATCCGGCAACTGTGCGACGCGCTCGGTCATTTCGTGCTCCAACGAGTTGTTGTCTCTGACCAAAAGCGTTCTCCACGATTTCGTTTGGATCGTAATGCCTTTCCAAACAGCTCTCGCAGCGAATGGTTTCGGACAGCAGCCCTCATAGCTCGGCGCCGCGACGCTCCAACTCGGCCTCAATCGCGTCAAAGACAATCTCGGGATTTCGTCGCCTCTTGATGCTGTAAGGAATAACGGATGTACTTCTGTCGGTCTTGTACGTTGCTGATTTATTTGGATGGTTGATGCTCACTTCCGTGCCCACCTGTCGAAATCCGTCGTCTTTCAAGTTCTGCCGATCGATCGCGCGTCAATCCAAGGGCCATGACGACGCAGCCCGCTTGGGCGGCATAGCATTCGAGCTTGTTTGACCGCCATCAACCCACCCGAACTGGCAACAGTCCCTGCTCGTTACTATTCGGCGGTGTGTAACAGGACCCCTCGCTAAGCGCCTCGGTCGAGTGGTCCTTTCCACGCGGTGCTTGGATTGCAGGGTTGGATGATTGATGGCGACCGGCTGTGTGTCTGGCTTTAGCAAGCCCGTGGCTTCAAGATTCGAATGATCCAGCGAATTGACAGACGGTAGCGGACTCGACGACTGGATCGTGAGAGCGTCCGTGACAACGGGAGGTGTGATGGTCAGCTGACTGGTGTCAAAGATGACCTTCTCCGGCCATTTGTGGGCGGACTTGATCCGGATAACCGCTCTATCGACGGCGACGGACTGATCAGCGAACGCCGCTGGTGGGTTCGGCAGAAACCGGCTGGAGATGAGTAACAAAGCCGCAAGCGTGCTTCCGACGAAGATAAAATAGCGGGCTACGGGCACTCCTTATCGCTCTCGATTAGAACTCTCGATTGTCCTTTGGGAGATACCCGAATCGTCGGACGCATCACTGAGCCTGCGTCTGCTCGATCAGCGAGGGCGCTGCAATGATGGGAACTGGCCTTACTTTGCTCACGAACGCCACGAAGCACAGCACCACGATGGCGAATGTAGCCAGGCTCAATACGCTCCTCATATCGTCTCCTGTGCACTGTCCGTTCGCGCCGATGCAGCCGACTTTACTTTCGTTGACTCGCCGCGTCGCACGACCCTTTTTCTACGACGGTATCGGTACGCGGCTGGGGGAGCCGGTGAGTGCCGTCGGCGCGGAGGGCGAGGCTACTCCGCCGCTATCATGTTCGATTTCAAATCGATGCCCAGCGCCTTCGCGATGCCCGCGCCGTAGGCAGGATCTGCCTTGGCGCAGTTAGCGACATGACGCTCCTGAATCTGCTTGGCAGCGGAGCCGACCTGACGAGCCGTATTGTCGAACAGTATTTGCTGCTGGGCAGGAGTCATCTTGCGAAAAAGGTCGCCTGGCTGCTGGTAGTGATCGTCATCGACACGATGGTCCCAATGTGCTGCGGCGCCTCCGAGTTCCAGCGCCGGCTCGTTCAGCTGCGGCTGGTCAACCCACTCGCCCAGGCTATTGGGGAAGTAGGTAACAGTTCCGCCGAGATTGCCGTCAGTGCGCATGGCGCCGTCGCGATGATAGCTGTGGAACGGGCATTTTGGCGCGTTGACCGGGATGTGATGATGATTGACGCCCAGGCGGTAGCGCTGTGCATCTCCATAGGAGAAGAGCCGCCCCTGCAGCATCTTATCCGGCGAGTAGCTGATGCCCGGCACGATGTTGGCGGGAGAGAACGCTGCCTGTTCGACTTCGGCGAAGACGTTCTCGGGGTTCCGGTTGAGTTCGAAATATCCAACCTCGATCAGCGGAAAGTCGCCCTTTGGCCAGACCTTGGTCAGGTCGAAAGGATTGAATGGGAATGCCTTCGCCTGCGCGTCTGTCATCACCTGGATGAACAGGGTCCAGCGCGGGAAATTGCCGGCCTCGATATTTTCGAACAGATCGCGCTGGTGGCTTTCGCGATCCTTGCCGACGAGGGCTTCGGCTTCCGCATCCGTCAGATTCTGGATGCCCTGCTGGGTACAGAAGTGGAATTTGACCCAGATGCGCTCGTTCGCGACATTGAGGAAGCTGTACGCGTGGCTGCCGAAGCCATGCATGTGACGGAGGCTTCTCGGAATGCCTCGATCGCTCATGACGATTGTGACCTGATGCAGTGCTTCAGGGAGCAGCGTCCAGAAGTCCCAGTTGTTGTCGGCGTTACGCATGCCGGTGCGCGGATCGCGCTTGATGGCGTGATTGAGATCGGGAAAGCGCAGCGGATCGCGGAAGAAAAACACCGGCGTGTTGTTGCCGACGACGTCCCAGTTGCCCTCTTCAGTATAGAATTTCAGGGCAAAGCCGCGGATATCGCGCTCGGCATCAGCGGCGCCACGCTCGCCCGCAACCGTCGAGAAGCGAGCGAACATCGGGGTCTGTTTGCCGATCTCGGAGAACATCCTGGCCTTGGTGTAGCGCGTGATGTCATGCGTGACGGTGAAGGTACCGTGGGCGCCGGAACCCTTGGCGTGCATGCGGCGCTCGGGGATCACTTCGCGGGCGAAATGGGCGAGCTTCTCGATCAGCCAGACATCCTGCAGCAGGGCGGGACCGCGCGGCCCCGCGGTCTGAATGTTGAAATTATCCGTGACTGGGGTGCCGGATGCATGGGCCAACGGCGATCGTTTGGATAGGTCGCTCAAGGGTAGGCTCCGGTGGACAGAGTTGGACGTGCCGAGTGCTCAATGCTTCATCATCTAGAACGAGAGCTGTCGTGTTGAGTTGGAACAGCGTCTCGAAGCCGGCACCCAATATGCCTTCTCGCTACCAGTTGCGATTGAACGCTACTGCGGGATTAGCGCCAATCATGCTCAAAACTGTCAGCTGACGAATTCGGATCTATAGACGCGCGGGGCAACCGCACGATTTTCAGGATAGTTCGCGCAGGCAACAAGCGGGCCACATAAGCTCTCCCCAAGGCAGATCGGTGCGGAGCTCGCGATAGCCGGTTGGGCGCCCGATTCTGCTGACGAGCACCGTAGCGAACGGCATCACGGCTCCCTGATTGTTATGGCTACGACCATGGGGCTGATCCGTAAGCGCCCACTGTTCAAGCGCTTGCGATCGACGCGAACATGAAAACGGCGTGAACGTTCCATGCACCGCAGCGTCGTTCAAGAAGAGCCGTCACACTTCCCATATCCATAGCAGAGACCGAGTCGCCTTCGGATCGAAGGAGTTTCCATGACGACAGTTCTGACCGAATCGCTTCCGCAAGAAGAGCCGCCGGCAACAAAGGCGGTCTTAGATAAGAAACGCGTCCTGATCGTCGGCGGAGGCTTCGCCGGCATCGCGGCTGCACGCGCGCTCAAGCGAGCCAATGTCGAAATAACGCTGATCGATCGGCGCAATCATCATATTTTCCAGCCGCTCCTGTACCAAGTCGCCACCGCTGTCTTGGCGCCATCCGAGATAGCGGCGCCAATCCGGCAGCTCGAGGCGAAACAGAAGAATCTCAGCGTATTGCTGGCCGAGGTTAAGGGCATCAACTCGGGAACGCGGACCGTCGACGTATATTGCCCGGGAATAGGTTCTCTGAAACTCGAGTACGACTTCCTCGTGATCGCCGCCGGAATGCATCCGAGCTATTTTGGTCATGACGAGTTCGCGCGCTTTGCGCCAGGTCTCAAGAGCCTCAACGACGCTGAGACGATCCGGACCAGGATCCTGAGTGCGTTTGAATTGGCGGAATCCACCGATGATGAGAAGGAGCGCGCGCGCCAAATGACCTTCGTGTTGGTGGGTGCCGGCCCAACCGGCGTCGAGCTTGCCGCTTCGATCGCTCAACTGGCCTCGGTGACTCTGCGCAACAACTTCCGCAAGATCGACCCCGCCAAGAGCCGAATTCTGCTACTGGACGGAGGCGCGCGTATTCTTCCGACCTTTTCAGAATCTCTGTCACGAAAGGCAGCAAGGCGACTAAGCAAGCTCGGCGTTGAAGTTTCGACGGGCGTAAAGGTCGAGAAGGTTGACGACCAGGGCGTGATCGCGGCCGGCAACCGCATTCCGAGCGCCACCGTGCTTTGGACGGCAGGCGTCAGCGCCTCGCCTGTCATAAAAATGCTGGGGACGAAAATGGACCGCGCTGGGCGCGCCTTCGTCGGCGCTTTCATGGACATCCCTGAGGCGCCCAATGTCTTTGTCGCGGGAGATGCGGCCACGATGACCCAGGATGGGAACCCCGTCCCCGGAGTGGCGCAGGCAGCCATTCAACAGGGCCGATTTGTCGGGCATGTCATCGCGAACCGTGTCAGAGGGCGCAAGGATGGTCGACCGTTTCGATACCGCAACAAGGGCAATATGGCGGTGGTTGGCAAGAACTTCGCCATCCTCGAGTCCGGCCATTTGCGTAGCAGCGGCTTTCTGACCTGGCTGGTGTGGGCCGCGTTGCACATACTATCCCTGCCGCAACTTCAAAACCGGTTCCGCGTCCAAACGCAATGGCTCTGGTCTTATCTGTCGGGGCAGCGGAGCTCACGGTTGATTTCCGAAGGATCGCGGTCGTCCGCCTCATAGTCGTGGTCAGGCCCGGTGGTCATCACTGCCGGATGCTTTAAGCTGGTTTGGGATAGCCCTGTGCTTCAATATTGAACCACAAGCGTCACCTTACGCCACTTCGGGGGCTTAGCCCTGCCACGGAGAGAACGCTAGGCCCCAGGGTGGTCTTTGGAAAGCTTAACAGCCGTCCCCGGAATTGGAGAGCGGTATCGATACGAAGCGCGTCATACGCCCAAAGAGCGACCGGAGCCAATTGCTGATTTCGGCAGCCTCTTCACCAATTGCGAAAGAGGCCCCCGCCAGCACCGCTACTCGTCGTCAGGGACGGAAATCGCAAAGCCGTTCAGTGTCATTGAAATGAAGCAATAGTGTCCGACAAGGTATACGATCTCGCGGGTTCCCTCCCCACCGAAGACGGCGATGGCGCGTTCCCAGATCGGTGACGCCAGCATGCCGCCGCCCAATAACGCGCTAGCCATGTCGTAGCCAATTGCCTCCTCGCTCGTCAGGTCCGCCGGTCGAAGACCCGCGGCAATGGTTGCGAGGCGCTCGGCACTCATTCCATTCGCCAGAGCGACAGCGCCGTGTGCGTAGATCTCATAGGCCGCGCCGAACCTTGCACCTACCGTAAGGATCACGATCTGCCGAACCATTTCCGGCAAGTGCCGGAATCGCGTCATTCCTTTTGTGGCGCCCCAGAGCGCGTGACCAAGATCGGGATCATGCAGCCATGCGCTCCATGGCCCGAGTATCGCCCCGTCCGGTCGCATGGTCTTGAAGGTGCTGTATTTCGCGGCAATGCCGGCCTTCATATCGTCGTAGAGCAGCTTCTGTTCCGGCGAGAGTTCGGCCGGCGGAATGAACGGCAAACGCATGAGCGTTACTCCTTACAGGATCATACTCACACCCGGCGGCAGGTAGCTCTGCATCCCGACGGGCGTGGACAGGATCATTCTCATCGTGGTGTCCTAGCTTTCCTGCTCAAGGCGAGTTCGAATTCGAGCGACTTCTTAGTTGCGGGCGGCACGAACGTCGGCCGCCGTAACCTTGCCTTGCTTGCCGCCGAAATGCCCTATGACATAATTACTGACGGCAGCGATCTCCGCGTCGGAATAGGCAGCGGCGAACGAAGGCATCAAGTTGTCGCCCCTGTGCGACCCGATCTTGACCCCTTCGAGCACGACGCGGACGAGATTGACGCCCGACGGGTCGTTCACCGCGGGTGAGCCGAGAAATTCTGCGTGTTCCGTCTGTTGACCGGCTCCGTCCCAGCCGTGGCAACTGGCGCAAGCCGACGCGAAAATCTGAAACCCGATACTTTCGTTGCGATCCGGTCCCGGCGACCAGGCCGTGGCACGGTTCAACGTGGCCGGATGATGATCGATCCGGACCGCGAGCTCCGATGGTTGTGCCGGAATGGATCTCAGATATCGGGTCAGCGCTGCGATGTCTTCGGAGGAGAGATGACGAAGACTGAGATCGATTGCCTCTCCCATCCCACCTCCGGCGCTGCCGCGCGCGGGCGCGTGCCCGGAGGATAGATACTGCGCTATGTCGGCGTCGGACCAAGCACCTATGCCGCTCTCACGGTCAGACGTGATGTTGTAGGCCTTCCATCCGTCAACGACCGCCCCGGCGTACTTCCTGCCTCTCTTTGTCGCGAACATCAGATTGCGGGGTGTATGGCATTCGCCGCAATGCGCGAGCGCTTCGGCAAGGTACGCTCCACGATTCCACGGCGCGTCGTGAGCCGTGGACGGCTCCCATGGCCTGGTCGGCACAAACAGGAGCTTCCAGGCTCTCAGCGAGTACCGCTGGTTGAATGGGAAAACGAGTGTGTTGTCGGTGTTCCGCAGTGACACTGGTCGCACAGTTGAAAGGTAGGCACGGATGGCAAGGACGTCGTCGGTCGAAAGAAGGGCATAGGCTGTGTACGGAAAGGCAGGATAGAGATCCTCTCCGTTCTTCCCGATTCCCCTGTGCACGGCTCTTACGAATTCCGCATCGCTCCATCTGCCAATCCCTGTTTCCCCGTCCGGCGTGATATTGCTCGAGTAGATCGTTCCAAACGGAAGCCTGAAGGCGCGACCACCGGCAAACGGCTGCCCTCCCGGAGCGGTGTGGCAGGCGACGCAATCGGCCGCTTTGGTCAGATACTCGCCTTTTGCAACGAGTGCGTATCCAGTTGGTTGCGCCTGCGTAGCTTGGACCGCTTCGATCGAGGCGGGCCAAAAGAAAAAGCATGCGGCCACGATCGCGATGACGACACCGAGAGCGCATACAGCGACAAGGATGCGCTTCATGCGTTCTCCCGTTTGGAAAGCAGGCTTCGGTCGATCGGCAGGCGGCGGATGCGGACCCCGGTTGCTGCGAAGATTGCATTCCCGAGTGCTGGGGCCGCAGACACCGTTCCTACCTCGCCGAGGCCACCGGGACTCTCGTTACTTTCCAGGAGGTGGACCTCGATCGGCGGCGTCTCGTTGATGCGAAGTTGTCGGTAATCGTTGAAGTTGCCCTGTTCGACCCGTCCTTCGTCGAAGGTAATGCCGTTGAACAGGGCGGCCGACAGTCCGAACAGGACACCGCCTTCGATCTGCGCACGGATCGTATCGGGATTGATCTGGATGCCACAGTCGACGGCGGCCACGATCTTATTCAGCGAAATCTCGCCTGAGATAGCCACCGCGACTTCGATGACCAGAGCGGCGTAGCTTCCGAAGTTCTGATGCAGCGACACCCCGCGCCCGGACCTTGGCTCCAACGACTTATGCCAGCCGGCGGCGTCGGCAACCTTGTCCAGCACGGCCATTGCGCGCGGATTGGCATCGAGCAACGCCCGCCTGTAGGCGATCGGATCCTGTCCTGCGGTATGCGCCAACTCGTCCAGGAAGCTCTCGACCACGAAGACGTTGTGCGTAGGGCCGACGCCGCGCCACCAGTTCAGCTTGACTGGCGGATCGTGCCTGACCCAGTCGACCCTGATGGCTGGGAACGCATAGGGGCTGTCCCAAGCGCCATCGACGGCATCCTTGTCGAGCTTTCCTTCCGGCCAGCCGTCTTCAGCGAAATAACGCCTGACCGTTCCCGATATGGTGCGATGGGTCCAGACCAGGGGCCGGCCTTGCTCGTCCAGACCAGCTGCTATCCTGTCGAGATAACAGGGGCGGAAGCGATCGTGCCGGATATCCTGCTCGCGCGTCCAGATGATCTTCAGGGGATAGGGGACCTGCTTGGCAAAATGAACGGCCTGCTCGATCGTATCAGCCTGGAGTCTGCGCCCGAATCCACCTCCGATGAGATGATTGTGCAAGGCCACCTTGTCGACCGGAAGTCCCGTGATCCTGGCCGCATGCTTCTGGGCTACCACGGGCGTCTGAGTGCCGACCCAGATATCGCAACCATTGGGACGGACATGAACGGTCGTATTGATCGGCTCCATTGTCGCGTGAGCCAGAAACGGAAGTTCGTATTCGGCGGTCACCCGCTTCGTCGCATTCTTGAAGCTAGTCTCGACGTCACCGCGTTCGAGAGCCTTGATCGGCGTCCCCTCGTCGGCCGCTTTGACGGCTTCGGCGCGGATCGATGCGGTGGTCAGTTTCGTGTTCGGTCCCAGCTCCCAATCGATATCCAGTGCCTCAACGCCGGCGCGAGCGACCCAATAGTGTTCGCCGACCACTGCGACCGCGTCGTCGATGCGCAAGACGTCGATGACGCCCGGGATCTTTCGCGCACGGTTGTCATCGACCGATTTCAGCCTGCCTCCGTCCACGGGGCTGATCGCCACGGCCGCGGTCTTCATTCCATCGACCATCACATCGATCCCGTAGACCGCGCTCCCGTTCACCTTGGCCGACGTATCGATCCGACGTTGGGATTTGCCGATGATCCTAAACTCTTCGCGCGACTTCAGCTTCGGATCTTCGGGCATCGGCAGGGTCGCGGCCGATTCAGCGACCTCTTCATATTTTAGGACGCGGCCCGTCGATGAATGCAGGATCGTGCCATCCTTCGTGGAGCATTCGTTCCGATGCACTCCCCAAGCCTGCGCCGCCGCGGCAACGAGCATGGATCGCGCGGCCGCCCCCGCCTGCCGAAGAGGGGTCCAGAACCCGCGGATCGAGGTGGACCCACCCGTCATCTGAGCCTTGAAGAGAGGCTGCGCGTAAAGCGATCCGTCGGGAGGAGCGGCAAACGCCACGATCTGGTCGAGGCGGACGTCGAGTTCCTCGGCCAGCAAAGCCGCTTCCGCGGTGTAGATACCCTGACCCATCTCGACACTCGGCATCACCAGCGATATGCCTCCCTCCGGCGAGATGCGAACGAAACCGCCGATCGCGCTCGGACTTGTCACTTCGGACGTTGCGGCTCTTGCCCGGGCGCTAGAGGCGAAGGCGACCATGAGGCCGCCTACGATCAACTGGCGACGGGAAATCGACAGGTGCCCGGTCATTTGCGGGAGGCCGACTTGATCGCGGCGCGTATGCGCGCGTAGGTCGCGCAACGACAGATATTTCCGGCCATCGCCGCATCGATCTCAGCATCGTCGGGAGCGGGATTGCGCTCGATGAGAGCCGCCGCGGCCATGATCTGGCCCGACTGGCAGTAGCCGCATTGGACGACCTCGAGTTCGAGCCATGCCTGTTGAATCCTGCGCCCGCTGTCCTTTTGCCCGATGGCCTCGATTGTCGTCACCTCGCGCGGGCCGACGTTCGCGGCCGGCAACATGCAGGATCGAACGGGCCGGCCGTCCACATGCACGGTACAAGCGCCGCATTGCGCGATTCCGCATCCGAATTTTGTCCCCTTGAGGTTCAGGAGATCGCGCAGAACCCAGAGTAATGGCATGTCATCGGGAGCCTGCACGGAATAGTCGCGCCCGTTGATGTTGAGCGATATCATTTGTCCTCTCAGTCGATGCGGACGGAGCATTGTCCAGTGGGGAAGACCTTTTCTTGTCTGAGTTCAACACGCATTGGATGTTCTTGCTGTATCCGCGCTGCGGTTCGACCGGCCCATCCGTCGAGAAAGTCGAGAAGCAGCCTGTTGACGGCTTCCGGTTGCTCCTCCTGCGGAAGATGGCCGCAGCGTTCGATCGGAGCTACCGAGAGGTTTTCTGCCATCTCGCTCCAGACCGCCTTCATGTCGAATAGGCGGCCGACGGCACCGAAATCCGCGCCCCAAAGCGAAAGCACGGGGCACCCGATCTTCCGCTCGGCATCCTCGAGGTCCTGCGCGACGTCTTCTGCACTGGCACGATAGTCGGACATCGCGCCCCGTACGGCGCCGGGGGCGCTGTAGGCTTTCACATAGGTCTCGAACGCTTCGCCGGAGATCGTCATCGGATCGTGGCACCAGTCGGAAAAGAAGTGACGAAGCCAGATGTCCTCGCGTCCAGCGATCAACGCCTCCGGCAGATCAAGAATCTGGTGGAACGTGAAGAACCAGTATTCGCGGGCGACCTTCGCGTTCATTTCGCGCGCGACGATGCGGGTCGGAACATTGTCCATGACGACCAGGCGATCGACAACATCCGGGTGGTCCTTGGCAAGGCGAGTCGCGACCCGCGCGCCGCGATCGTGCCCAACCAGTGCGACACGCCCAACGCCGAGCGTCTTCAAGAGCTCGACGATGTCGTTGGCCATTGTCCTCTGGTCGTAGCCTCTCGACGGCTTGTCGGTCTCGCCGTATCCACGCAGGTCCGGAACGATCACGCGATAGCGTGTGGCAAGCGCCGGAATCTGGAAACGCCAGCCGAAGCTGGTCTCCGGAAAGCCATGTAAGAGGACCACAGGCGGGCCGGACCCCGCCTCCAGGTAGAATTGGCGGATGCCGTTTGCATGGCACGTGGCTCGACGGATGGCGATCATCGATCTCGTTCCTCCGGGGGCGCTAGGTTTTCGGATTGCCATCGTACTACGCTTGATTTGCGGGGGTTGGATGATCGATCAGACGGGCTCGGCTACCAGGGCGGGTGCGCGCGTGCACATAATTGAGAACAACCGCGCGAACGCCGATCAGTGCGTGTGTGATCAACGCAAGAACGACGAGGATTACGACCAAGGCTAGTACAGGCAACGAAAGCCAGTCGGATGCAGCTTTTCGGTCTGACGTCGCGAGCGACAGGACCGATGCGGCGAAATACAGGCTCAGCGGGATGACCGCGATCGCCGTCAAGCGCTGCAATCCCCATTCGCGCAACCCATCGCGCGCACTGCCGAACTGGCGGACACGGCGGGACACCACCTCGTCGCGCAATTCCGTCTTATCCGATCGAGAGGTGGCCTTTGTCATCGAGGTCTCCTAGACCAAAGAACCAGGTAATGGCTGCCGGGGCGGCTCCCTCGCCGCCCCCGACAGTGTCGTCACGCTAGGCCGCGTGTCCCTTTGCTTTCGGAATGGCACCGCTCGCATGGAAACCGTCGATTTCGGCCACGCTGAATCCGAGCTGCCGGAGAACTTCCTCGTTGTGTTCTCCAATCTTTGGGGCGCGCTTCGCGGGCACCTTGGCGACGCCATGCACCTGAAGCGGGCTGCTGATAGTGGAGGTCAGCTTGCCGCCGGCGCCATTGAGCGGAACGATGATGTCGTTCGCCTGGAGCTGGGGATCATTGATCACCTCTTGCGGTCCTCGCACGGCTCCGAACGTCACATGGGCACCATTGAACACCTCGTACCAATGGGCCATCGGCTCGGCCCTGAAGATCTCGTCGAGGATCGCGGTGAGCTGCGGCATATTCGCCATCAGCTTCGCCGGATCGGAGAAACGGGGATCAGTCAAAAGGTCCGGACGGCCGATGGCCTTGGCGACGGCTGCCAGCTTGTCGGGCGTGATGAGGAGAACGAACCAGGTGTCATCCTTGGCGCGCCAGACGTTCATCGCCGCATTCGCAGGGTTCTTGCGATCGTGAAGCCCGAAGAATTTCGCACCGCACAGCGCTGCCTGGATCGAGACACTGGCGGACCACACGCCTTCGGCAAGCAGCGAGGTCGTGACGCGCGCACCTTCCCCCGTGCGCTCGCGACGATACAAGGCCGTGACGATTGCCGAATAGAGCCCTACGGCGGTGGCATTGTCACCACTGCCGGCCACCGGCCAGGTCGGCGGCGCTCCGGCATCGCGCGTCATCGACAGCAACCCACTGCGGGCCCAGTACGACGTGATGTCGAAGCCGGGGAGATCCGCATCCGGTCCCTTGTCGCCGAAGCCCGTGACGTCGGCGTAGATCAGGCGCGGGTTCCACCCCACCACATCTTCATATTCGAGTTTCAATTTCTTGCGCGCCGGGTGCGGTGTATTGACGATGAGAACGTCGGCCCATTTGACGAGCTTTTCGAGAACCTGATGGGCGCTCGGCGACTTTAGATCAAGCGCCATACCCCGCTTGTTGCGATTGGCGAGGTGCCAGGGGTAGGCATCCTCGGCGACTGGCTGCGGTGGCAGGTGGTTCGCGATTCGCCACAGGTCGCCGTGCGGTGGCTCCACCTTGATGACGTCAGCGCCGAAATCCGACAGGATAACCGCGGCGCTCGGGCCTGCGATAAAGCTCGCCAGATCCACCACTTTCAGTCCAGAGAAAATATTGTCGCTTGTCATAGTCGTCCTTTCTAGATCGCCGTGTGCGGCGGTCGCTTCAGCGACCGTGGAACTGCGGTGCACGTTTCTCGAGGAAGGCAGCAGTGCCTTCCTTCTTGTCTTCGGTGGCGGCGCAGATGCCGAAGAAGGAGGCTTCCAGCGCGAGGCCTTCGCCTTGGCTCGTCTCCAGCCCCTTGTTGGCGGCTTCCAGCGAGAACTTCACGGCGATCGGAGCATTGGCGGCGATCTGCTTCAGGATCGTCTCGGCACGCTCAATCAGGCTGGCGGCCGGAACGACTTCGTTAACGAGGCCGATGCGATAGGCCTCCTGCGCAGAAATCGTTTCGCCCGTGAGGATTAGCTGTAACGCACGACCTTTTCCCACTAGGCGCGGCAAACGCTGCGTTCCGCCGCCGCCGGGCAACAGGCCCAGCTTGACCTCGGGTTGCCCGAATTTGGCGTGCTCCGCTGCGATCCTGATGGTGCAGGCCATCGCGGTCTCGCAGCCGCCGCCAAGCACAAAACCATTGACCGCCGCGATCACGGGTTTGCCGAGATTTTCGATCAGATCGAGGACGTCTTGCCCAAAGCGGCTGGACTTTTCCGCTTCATAGGCATCGACATGCGCGAGTTCACTGATGTCGGCACCGGCGATGAAAGCCTTGTCACCAGCGCCGGTGAGGATCACACCGTGCACGGAAGCGTCGGCCTTCGCATCCTCGAAAGCGGCCCGCAAATCGGTCCAAGTCGGGGTGTTGAGCGCGTTGAGCACCTTGGGCCGATTGACCGTGACGTAGGCGATCGCCCCCTTTTTCTCGTACTGAACGTTCGCAAGGGCCAAGGCCGCCCTGGGCAATGGGTTGGATACGGTTACAGACGATGCAGCTTGCGAAATCATAATCATGTCTCCTTGACCGGGGACGGCCGGCCTCCGAGCGCCGGCCGCTGGAATGTCACACGAAGGCGCCGTGGCCGGTGATCGCTTTGCCGACGATCAGATTTTGCATCTGATAGGTGCCCTCGTAGGAGTACAGCGCCTCGGCATCGGCGAAAAAGCGCGCGAGGTTGTAGTCGGCAACGATGCCGTTGCCGCCCAGGATCTCGCGGCCCCATGCGACCGTCTCGCGCGATTTCGCCGTACAGAACGCCTTCGCCAGCGCCGCATGATGATCGTCGAGCTTGCCTTCGTCATCGAGCTGCGCCAGCCGGAGCATCAAGCACTGGCACGCGGTCAGATTGGCGAGCATCTTTGCGAGCAGATCCTGAATCATCTGGAACGACGCGATCGGCTTGCCGAATTGCAGTCGTTCCTGGGCGTATTTGAGGGTTGCTTCGAATGCGCCCATCTGGATTCCGGTCGACGCCCAACCGACCATGTACCGCGTCATCCGGAGCACGCGTGCGGTATCGCGGAATGAATTGCCACCCTGCAGGCGGTTCGCTTCGGGCACACGTACGTCCTTGAGGGTGATCTGTCCGTTCTGGACCACCTTGAGCGCAATCTTGTGCTCGATCTTCTCGACGCTGAAGCCTGGCGTCGACTTGTTCTCGACGATAAAGCCCTTGACCTGATTGTCCGCCAGATCCCGCGCCCAGATGATCGAAACGTCGCACCAAGTCGAATTCCCGATCCACCGCTTCTGGCCATTGAGAATCCAGGCGTCGCCCTCGCGCTTGGCGGTCGTGGTCAGCCCGCCGCTCGCTCCCGAACCAACCAGCGGCTCGGTCAACCCGAAACACCCGATCTTTTCGTAACGGGCCATTTGCGGCAGCCATTTCTGCTTCTGCTCCTCGGAGCCATCGAGATAGATCGAGCCCATCGCCAAGCCGCTGTGGACGCCCCAGAACGTGCAGATCGACGCGTCGACGCGCGCGATCTCCATCGTGACGAAGCCGTACAGTTTCTGGCTGCCGCCGGCGCAGCCGTAACCCTCGTAGCCGAGCCCGCCGATGCCGATTTCCTTGAACGAAGGCAGCAGTTCGAACGGAAACGCGTCATCGGACCAGTACTTGTTGATGATCGGCTGGACCTTGGTCTGCATATAGGTCCGCACTCTTGTGACGACCGCTTTCTCCTCGGGCGTGAGCATCTCGATCAGCTGATAGAAGTCGGCGTTCGGTAGGGGGACCGGCTTCGACGCGAAGGTCTTGCTTGCTGCGGTTGTGGTGGACATTTGGTACTCCTGATGCTGTGGGTTGAAAATCGGAATAGTCGAAGGATTTATGATTGATCTCGCCGCGGCGCCTGGTCTCAGGCGACTGTCGCCGTCACTTTCGCTTGGCTCGACTCGGCAACCCTGTTGCGTAACTCAAGCAACCCGAGCAAGACTTCATCGCGTTCCGCTGCGAGTTCGTCGATCGAACGCGATCCGACCTCGGCATGGACGCTGTCGATGAGCGTCTTTTGCACGTCCGGCGTTAGCGCCGGCGAGCCGAGGGTCTTCCACCAAGCTGTCATCGGGCCGGCGAACTGCTGGAAGAAGTGCTCGATGCCGCCCGGACCGCCGCCGAGGTGGTTGAGCATCATGTTGCCCATGATGCCCCAGCGCAGGCCCGGGCCCCAAGACAGGGCGGTGTCGACGTCGGCGGCGCTCACGACACCCTCGGCGACAAGGTAGTAGACCTCGCGTGCCAGTGCGGCCTGCAGGCGGTTGGCGACGTGGCCAGGCATCTCCTTGTTGACGCGCACCGTCCGTTGCCCGATCGAGGTGTAGAATTCTGCTGCGCGCCGGATCGTGGCTTCCGAGGTCTTTGCCCCGCCGACTATCTCAACCAGCGGGATCAAGTGGGGAGGATTGAACGGATGGCCGATCACGCAGCGTTCAGGATGCATCTCGCACGCCGACTGGATCTCGCTCATCGTCAAGCCCGACGAACTTGAGGCGATGATGACGCTGGGATGCAGTAATTCATCCAGCTGACGATAGAGCGTTTTCTTGAACTCGATCTTCTCAGGTCCGTTTTCCTGGACCAGATCGGCGTCCTTGACAGCATCCGGCAGGGCCGCGGTGAATCCCAGCCTGTTCTGGGAAGCGCCGGGTGCGAGGCCAAGCCGCCGCAGTGCCGGCCAGGCCGCGGCGACAAAGCGCTTCAATGCCGCTTCCGCGCCCGGCGCAACGTCTGTCGCCACTACGTCAAGGCCTTTGGCAAGGAAGAGTGAGGCCCAGCTTGCGCCGATGACACCCGTGCCGATGATGGCAACTCGACGAATAGGCTTGTTTTGCGACATGTCACTTCACCTTCGGTATTTCGGCATATGCGATGCCGGTGAGGTTGCCCTGGGCTTCGAGGACATTTTTTTCACTGGATCCATCGAGCCGTGCGGAGAAAACTGAGCCGGCGAAATCGGTAACGAACATGCGGTCGTTTGGAACGTCGAGCGCGATACCGATCCCCTCCATGAGGTGGGTCATCACGATCTCCGGCTCGACAGGCTTGTCGTCGATCGAGGCCCGGTTCACCGTGTTGCCGCGCGGAGGGTCACCGCGGTCGGTCCAGTAGAGGATCCGATTCTTGTGGTCGAGCTCGAGATCGATCGGCTCCGGCAGGCCGTCGTAGAAGATCTCGATGTCGGACCGGGTGGCTACGGTATGGCCGGCGGGGATTTCGACATTGGCGCGGAAGATACGGCCGAGCCCGGCATTGTCTGGGCCTTTCTGGCTCCAGTAGAGATGTCCAAACTTCGGGTCGATCGTCAGCCCAACGCACCAGCGTGTCGCATCACGGCTGTCAGCCTCGCCACGGCCTGCTTCGATGAGCGTCTCCAGCTTGGTGCCGTCGAGATTGCAGCGCATGACGCGCATGCCCTCGCGGTCGCACCAATAGAGCTTGCCAGCCTTCTTATCGAGGATGATCTGCTTCGGGCTGTGGGTATCTCCTTGCGCGACGATTGTCTTGCGGTTCTTGCCGTCGATGTCGGCCCGCTCGACCGAGCCGTCGTTCAGGCTCGGGATGCCCATGTTGGTCCAGTAGATATGGCCAGCGTCAACGTCGACGACGATGCCGTCGGGTAAATGGCAACCCGACACGATGGTCTGACGGTCGGAGCCATCGGTATTCATCGAGTGAATGCGGCCGGCATTCAGCTCAAGAACAAAAAGGCGTTGGATAGCCGCCCTCGCAACAGCGTCTTGAGACGATTTCAGTAGCGGCCTCGACATGTCGTACCTCTTTGCGATCGGGATCGTGCTAACTCAAAGCTCGATCGTGATCATGCCGCGCAGGCCGATGATTATCTTTGATCAGACTGTCGTCTCTGGAACGGTTCTGCTTCCAACTTCACTTCTGAAGAACACGACGCTCTAAGAGCAATCGCGAACCGGGTCGAGTGCAGCAGTTGAAACGGTTCGCGCGACCGTTGGCGGAATTCTAGCGCCACGGTCCAACAACCGCGAACTCCCGCTCAGCGTTGATTGGGGGCGCACCAATCGGCCTCTTTGCCGGTCGCGAGTAACGTCCTCTCGCGGCTCTGGAGATCTTTTTCGAGGGCTTACTTGTCTATATCATGGGCTGGTTCGAACTGTTGCGAGCCCACCAGCAGGGTCGCATCCAGGTCGATGAGGCGCCCGGCCTATGCGCGCGGGCCTGCCGTTGGATCATTCGGATCACTGGGATCGCGCTCGATATTGCCCGATCCGCTTTCTTGAACGGTCCTGAGAACCCGACGCCACGCGCCCGGACTTACGCCAACCGCCTGTCTGAAAATTCGCGTGAGGTGGCTTTGGTCGCTGAAGCCGCACTCCGCGGCCACATCCGATAGCGACATCCCGTTATCGCGCAGCTTTTCCTTGGATAGCTCGATGCGCTGCTCAGTGAGCCATTTGTGCGGCGCCACTCCCAGCGTGCGACGAAAGGCGTGCGAAAAATAGCCCACTGACATGCCGCACTCTCGCGCCACCTCCTTGAGCGTCACACGGCGCTTGATGTTGGCGCGCAGAATATCCTTCGCGCGTCGCTCCTGCCATGGCGCGAGCCCACCCCGGGTCAGCCGCGACATTGGCCGCATGCCTCCATAGGTCTGAGCGACATGCACCCCGACCGCCAGCAAGACGTGGTCGATAAACAAAGGGTTAGCTTGGTCCGGATGGCTGAGGGCGGGCAGCAGCAAGCGTCCCAGGCCGGAAATCGTGACGTCGTTGACGCCCGCACCGGGCTGATAGCTCAGATCGCGAATTCGCGGCGCGTTGGCCTCGTCAGCGATCGCGTCAAGCGCCGCGCGCGGCAGATAGAATACCAAAGTGTGATAGGGCTGATCGAGGAGAACGGTGGGAGCCCGTTTCAGGTCATGGAGACAACTCTCGCCAGCCCGCAAGTCGCACACTGGCGTCAGTCGGCCATCCTCCCAATATTTGTGAGCGGGAAAATCACGGAGTTTCAAACCGACGACAAACGCATCTTCACGCTGAATCGGACCGGTCATCTCCGGCAGCGGATTATCGCATCGAATTTCCGTGACCGCGATATCACCTGTACGCAATGCTCCGCTGACGATCGCTGGTGCGTTCCCGACTCGAAATCTCTCACCAAGCCGTTGTCCAAAAGCCTCGGTCATGACCCAATCAATCGCTCGAGGGGGCCAAACAGCTGGTCCGCATTTTGTAGCTCCCTGATCTGACTGACCAGACGCGATCAAGCAGTTCCTGCTTTGCCATTGACTCGCCCGGAGGCTCGGCAAGATAGATTGGGATGTCGAGCGCCCCGCTACCAAGGGGCAGCATCACACCTTCGCGCCGAAGCGCTCTCTCTTCGCCTGAAAGCTCAAAAGAACCCAAACGCAGATTTCTATGGAGACCGTCCGCCATGGCTATCCTCCTGCTGATTCAGTCACCTTGGTCCAGTGGCGCGGCTGGCTCGGAGTTCGGGGCTCGCGGCTCAAGCGTGCTCGCCATCCATCGCGCTATATGAGGACCAACGAGCAACAGCACGATCATCCTGACAGTTTGCATGGCCATGACGAAGGGTGTGTCTACTTTGGTAGAGGCAGCGATGATCGCGGCAGCGTCGACGCCACCGGGGCTGGTGGCGAGGTAGGCGGTAAGTGGGTCAATGTGGAAGAAAGCTGTCAGCGTCCCAGCGAGTATGCCGCAAAACGCCATCAGCAGTACGATGGCCACCAGACACTGAGGAAGAGCCCGGGCCGCAGCGGCCAGAACGTCTTGGGTGAATCGCAATCCAATATTCCAGCCAATGAGCGCGAAGCTGGCGACAAGGACGACAGGGGGCAGCTCGATGTTCACCCAGCCGAACACGTTGAGCACCGCTCCGAGCACCAGCGGACCAAGAAGCGCGCCGGCCGGTATCCGCAGGCCGAGACCGATGCTACCGCCGATCACAGCAAGAATTGCCGTCGCCGTAAGGTCCAGCAGGCTGATCGGCGGGAAATAGCCGCTGGAGAAGCGGCCACCGCCACTGGGGACGAATATCAGCGAAACCAGGGAGGCTACGGCCGCCACCATTACGACGCGCAGATACTGCATGAAGGCGACGAGCCGAAAATCGGCGCCATAAGCCTCAGCCATCAACATCATCACCGGAGCGCCTCCTGGAAGCATGCCCCATACCGCGGTCGTGCCAGGAATGACGCGAAAGCGACTCATGACCCAGCCAACTCCCGCGCTCGCGATGATCGACAGCGCCACAACGCCGAGGAACAGAGGCCAATGAATGATGAAGCCTCCGACGATCGAAGAGGTGATCGAGCGGGCGACGAGACAACCCATGATCGCCTGCGCTGCTATGAGCAGGACGCGCGGAACTCTTACTGCGCCACCCGAGGCCTGCACCAGCGCGGCAGCCGCGAGCGGCCCGAGCATCGCAGCGGCCGGGAGCCGGGCGCACTGGAGGACTGCCGCCGCCACGGCGGATAGTGCGATGAGCACAACCCAACGTTCCGCCGTGGATAAGCGTTGCAGCGGGAGAGCCCGTTTCGCCGACGGCTCGCTCACCTCTGCAACTCGATATCGTCGGCCTTCGCCACACGACCCAGCATCGGGAAAATCTGCTCGAACGCAAAACTATGCATCTCGGCCGACCGGCCTGCGGCGGCGTCCTCGGGCAATACAACGGCATAGCCGTGTTCATGCGCCGCCCGGGCGGTCGACTCCACGCCCATATTGGTTGCTATCCCGCCGATCACCACCGAGGTCACTCCGCGGCGGCGGAGTTGCAGATCCAATTCGGTGCCATGGAATGCACCCCATTGGCGCTTTGTGATTGTCAGATCGGACGGTTCGGCCAGGCCGTCGGCCAGCTCGGTCCAACCTTCCGGCAAGCCGCCGGGTGGCAACGCCGGTGGGCGATCGACCGGCATCTTCAGGGCGTCGCTGAAATCGAGAGCGAAGGCGACATTGACGAGCATGACCGGTGCCCGAGCGGCCCGGAAGCGCCGAGCCAACTCTTTTCCTTTGGCGAGCACCGCTTCGCCAGAATAAGGAGCCGTTGGCATTCCGACGATGCCCTTCTGCAAATCGATCAAGATCAATGCAGTCGAAGCGGCGGGAAGAATTATCATCGGAGTGTCCTTTCGAGTTCGAGATTTCTTGTCTTCGCCTGTTGCCCAACGCGGAGCGGTTCCGCTATATATTTGAGGACATACTCAAGCAGGATTACTATTTGAGCAAATCCTCAAATTCGTCAAGCCCCAATCGACGGTCGCTGGAACCTCAGCGGGATGTCGGCCGCCAACGCGTCGCGGACTTGATGCAAGCGGCGGCGGCCGTGATTCAGGAACGGGGATACGAGGCCGCCACCATGGCGGAGATCGCGGCGCGGGCCGATGCAAGGATAGGTTCGCTCTACCGCTTCTTCCCGAGCAAAGAGGCAGTGGGCGATGCTCTCATGCAGCGATACGCTGAAATCCTGCAGGCAGAATATGACGCGATCCACGCGCGGGCTGCGGTGATCACGCCCGAGGAGCTCGCCGACGCCCTCATCGATCTCTTTGTGAAACTCCATCCGCAAGCGCAAGCCGTGACGGCATTCCTTGAGTTCCGAGCCGACTGGACGGTCGTCCGTCAACGTTTCCGAGCCCAGGCGCTCACTGGCGTTAGAACGGCGCTAACTGTCTGTGCGCCCGATCTCGATGACAATCTGGCCGACGACGTCGCCGCCGTCGTTCTGAACAACATGAAGACGATGGTAGGCATGGCCAACAAGGAAGCACCTACCAGCCTTGGCGCACCGGACGAACTCAGATTGATGAACCGCCTCTATCTGGCAGCGAAGCTCAAAACTGGAGCGCCGCGTAAAAGGAAAAAGAGCGGCAACTGAATTAATCTGGTCTTTATCCTTACGGTAGCGCGAGAGTTATGCTCGAGACGAGCGAGTGCAATCGAAGCGATTAGTGATCTGGAAGAAATGACTGGTTGCTCCGGTTGTTGCCCGCATCGACGAAATCAACGGGCCCCGTCTGTGGGCTTGCAAGCCGTCATTGCGCAGCCACCTGATTTCCGATGTCAATCGGCCGCAAGAACGTCTCATGATCATCCGCAAAGGTGAATGTGCCAGCCGTGTAGCGGTAACGCGTGGCTTGGTCGTGCAATCGTGAATAAAGTACAGCAACACTGACGAACTGGTCGTGCCCCAGATCGTCGTGCTTTGCGAGCCTCGAAATGTCGACGATTTGAACTCTTTCCGTCAGGGCGGCCGCCCGCACAACGGGATCGTCTACGTTGATATCACCAGCACGCGCAATGCCACCGTCAAGAAAACTGGACAGTCGAAGCGCACCATCATCCTTGGAAACTAGAACCAACAAAGGTGGCTTGAGCGGACCGATGGCTTGTACCTGAGCACGGAACGTTTCCGCGTTGATGTCGGGCGCCGCCAGCACAACACGGCCTAGCCTGGCGATCACTCGGTCTTTGCCTTCGATACGAAGCTGGCGCAGAGCGTCAACTGTCAACATAGCACCCATGCTGTGGGCAACCACTACAATGTCTCCGACCTCGGAGCTGCTGCTTAACATTTCTAGTAAAGCCATCAGATAGTCGCGAGAATAGCTTGCCGATTGTTTGTCTGTTTCATAGGCAGCTACCTGACCTTGCGATGGCCAGGAGAACAGGATCGGAATCCCGTCGATTTTGATGTCCGCCTGCAATTGGGCGAGTCGGAACAGCGACTCCTGGAAGTTGCTATTGAACCCGTGCACGAAAACGAAGGCTTTGTGCTTTTTTCTCCGAGTATCGCCTTGCGGAGCGACGGCTTTGCGAAAATCGGCTTCGCTCATCACGGCCTGATCCACCACAGCAAAGCTGCTCCGTGGATCGGGGGTTGCGGTCGGCATTTCAACATTGCCTGACCTGTGATTGGGCGGCACCGAGACGACAAACTTTGCAAAGTTGAGCGCATTGGCCTGGTTCGCGGTGAACACGTTCCCCGACGAACTCTCGCGCGCACGCGTGGTCGCCACATAGATCTGCAGCGCCTTTTCGCCAGACGAGGCAGCCACGGGCGTCAGCACCTCTGGGCCAGGTCTGGCAGCGCAACCGACCAAAATGAAGGAAATTAGAACAGCGATTGCCCAATCCAGCCTGCGATAACGAAAGCTACTCCACATGGCAACTGACTTCCCCATCAAGGCAACACGCACTGATCTACTCGTTTGCTATCGCTGGAGAGCCCGACGCCACGCGCCCGGACTTACGCCGACCGCCTGTCTGAAAATTCGCGTGAGGTGACTTTGGTCGCTGAAGCCGCACTCAGCGGCCACATCCGATAGCGACAGCCCATCATCGCGCAGCTTTTCCTTGGATAGCTCGACGCGCTGCTCAGTGAGCCACTTGTGCGGCGCCACTCCCAGCGTGCGACGAAAGGCGTGTGAGAAATAGCCCACAGAGAGGCCGCACTCTCGCGCCACCTCCTTGAGCGCCACACCGTGCTTGATGTTGGCTTGAAGAATTTCTCTCGCGCGTCGCTCCTGCCATGGCGTCAGCCCACCCCGGGCCGGCCGCGACATCGGCCGCATGCCCCCATAGGTATGCGCGACATGCGCCCCGACCGCGAGCAGGACGTGATCGACAAATAACTGGTTAGCTTGGTCGGGATGGTTGAGGGCGGGAAGCAGCAAACTCCCCAGGCCGGATATCGTGACGTCGTTGACGCCCGCGCCGGGCTCATAGCTCAAATCGCAAATGCGCGGCGCGTTGGCCTCGTCTGCAATCGCGTCCAGCGCCGCACGCGGCAGATAGAAAGCCAGAGAGTGATAGGGCTTGTCGAATAAAACGGTGGGAACTCGCTTCAGGTCATGGAGACAACTCTCGCCGGCCCGTATGTCGCACACCGACGCTCGTCGGCCACGCTCCCAATATTCGCGATTGGGAAAATCGCGAAGGTATAAACCGACGAGAAAGGCGTCTTCGTACTGAATCGGATTGCACATTTCGAGCAACGGACTGTCACATCGAATCTCCGTGACTGCTATGTCCGCTGTGCGTAATGCGTGAGTAACGATCACCGGTGCGTTCTCGACTCGAAATCGCTCCGCAAGTCGCTGTCCATAAGCCTCGGTCATCACTCGCTCAATAGCTCAAAGCGCCGAACTATAGATCCGCAATTTGCAGCTCCTTGGATCTGACGTCGCGACTGGCACCGGAAACGATCATCGTCGATGAGGCTGCCCCATCGCATGAGCGTCAACTGTCAGTCCAGCCGCGACGATCCCGGAGTTGCTCAAGTAATTCTTGAACGGACGTGATCCCAGCTGTCTGCCTATGCTCTTTTGGGGCGTGGCCGGGTTCACATGGATGCGAGCCAGACGAAGGCTGGAGATCAAGTTTTGTTGAGGTCGGTTTCGCAAGTCGTTGCTGTCACCGAATTCTCGATATCAGCCGGGCTGGCCGTACCGCCGGCGTTGTTGACGATTTGGCGTGTCAGGCGGCATGTAGCCCGAGCAGGGATTTCGGCTCGAGAAACGCCTCGAGCCCGAAGTCGCCGTATTCGCGGCCGATGCCGGATTGCTTGAACCCGCCGAACGGTGCCATCGGCTCGTGGGCCAGCGTGTTGATCAGCACGCGACCGGCAACGATCCGGTCGGCCACTCGTCGCGCACGAGCCATGTCGCCGGACAGAACATACGCTTGCAGGCCATAGACCGTGTCGTTGGCGATGGCGATCGCCTCTTCGTCGTCCGCGTAGGGAATGATCGACAGCACCGGCCCGAAGATCTCCTCGCGCGCAATGGTCATGTCGTTGCGGACGTTGGTGAACAGCGTCGGCCGCACGAACCAGCCGTCGAGCCCGTCCGGCCTGCCCTCGCCGCCGGCAAGCAGCGTGCCCTCGTCGATCCCGATACGGATATAACGTTGAACACGATCCCATTGCTTCTGGCTGACCATCGGGCCGACGGTCGTTGAGGGATCGCGCGGATCGCCGGTCTTGACCTGTCCGACCGTCGCCTTCGCGAGCTCTTCCACCTCACCGAGTCTGCTCCGTGGCACGAGGATGCGCGTGCCGGCGATACAAGCCTGTCCGCTGTTCATGAAGCCCGCACCGATGGCCAACGGAATCGCCTGGGCCAGATTGGCATCGTCCAGGATCACGGTGGGAGACTTGCCGCCAAGTTCGAGCGTGATCCTTTTCATCGTCTCCGCGCCGGCGCGCAGGATTGCCTTGCCGACTGCGGTCGAACCGGTGAAGGAGATCTTCGCGACATCGGGGTGGCTCGTAATCTCGGTGCCGACGACGTCGCCCCGGCCGGTGACGATGTTGAACACGCCGGCCGGCAATCCGGCCTCGTGTAGGGCTTCGCTTACCACCTGCGTCTGGATCGCGCTCATCTCGCTCGGCTTGACGACCGCCGTGCAACCAGCAGCGATTGCGGCAGCGAGCTTGCCGCAAATGAAGCCGGCATCGCTGTTCCACGGCGTGATGAGGCCGGCGACACCCAAGGGCTCCATCATCACCTCTGCCGTGCCAACCCGACGCGTAAAGCGATAGTCCTCCAGCACCCGGGCCATATCGAGCAGGACGCCTGCCGGATGGTCGGCCATGAAGCCGGCACGCGAGACGGGAGCGCCATACTCTTCGAGGATGGCTTCCAACAGTTTTTCGCGGCGCGCCTTGATGGCGGCGTGCATCCGCCTCAGCAGGGCGATGCGTTCGGCCTTGCTCGTGCGCGCGAAGGCCGGGAAAGCGCGCTTGGCGGCTGCAATAGCGGTGCGCGCGTCCTCCTCGTCAGCGAGGCGCACCCGGCCGATGACCTGCGCCGTCGCAGGATTGTACAGGTCGAACAGCTCCGTCCCGTGTGGTGTGACGAAGCTGCCGTCGATATAGATCTTGTCGATGAAGCGCATGGCACTCTCTCCCGGAGAAACTTGGATGAACCGGGAAATAGGGCACTTTCGTTGGCCCGATAAGGTGTATAATTCTGCATGATCTGGTGCAGGAATCCGGACAATGAGGTCATCGGGACTGATCGAACTGGACGCGGTGCTGGCGGTGGCGCGCCACCGCGGCTTCCGAGCGGCCGCTACCGAACTCGGCATGTCACGCTCGGCGTTGAGCCATGCCGTCGCCGCGCTGGAGGCGAAACTCGGCGTGCGCCTATTCCACCGAACGACGCGAAGCGTGTCGCTGACCGAGGCCGGTGAGCAGTTCGTTTCCGGCATTGCTCCGGCGCTTGGCCAGATTAGAGAAGCGATGGAGCTGGCGGGAAGTCATCGCGTGACGCCGGCCGGCACACTGCGCATCAACACGTCGGCGGGTGCGGCACGGCAGATGGAGCCGATCGTGTTCGAGTATCTGCGCCGCTATCCCGACATGACGGTCGACATCGTCACGGAAGGACGGCTGGTCGACATTGTCGTCGATGGGTTCGACGCCGGCGTGCGGCTGGCTGAACAGGTGCCGCAGGACATGATCTCCGTGCCGCTGGGGCCCACCCAATGTTTCGCAGTCGTGGGATCGGCGTCCTATTTCAAGCAGCATCCGAAGCCGCGCACGCCTGCCGATCTCTCCCGGCATCGCTGCATCCGCAGCCGACTGCCGAGCGGTGGCATCTATCGTTGGGAGTTCGAGCGCCACGGCGAAGCGCTGGCGATCGACGGTGAAGGGCCGCTGATCCTCGACGAGCCCAATTTAATGCTGGCGGCGGCGCGGGCCGGGTTCGGCATCGCCTATCTCACCGAATGGAATGTCGCGGCCGACCTCGCGGCCGGCTCGCTGGTTCGCGTGCTGGATGAATGGACACCGCCCTTTCGAGGCCTGTCGCTCTATTATCCCGGACGTCGGCATGTGCCCGCCGCCCTGCGCGCCATGATCGATCTGATCCGGGAAAAAGCAGTGATTTGATAGTTTTGTTGGCGCTGCGCGACGCATGATCAAATCGGAATCCGACTGGAGGTTATATTGCAATTTCAGTTGTATTTGAGTTCGCAATTTTATCCTGAATGGTGCGCCACCGTTGCTAGTGTCACGCAGCGCAAGCGCCGCCTTTTGCGGTTCGTCGGGCCGTAGTCCTGAATTCGCTCCCATCAGGCTCATCGCGCCGTAGCTCCCTACGCGCCACTGGATCACTTCGGTACAAGTTCTTGAGCAGCTAAACTGGGACTGGCGATGTCGCGCAATTTGACGGCAATATCCATGCTCACAATCCGCAGAAGGTTGGCACGGAGTTCGGGTCTGCTCGCTGCGAATTCGCGCAAGTGCTGCAGGTCCCACTTTGCGAGAATGCCGGGACCACGAGCCACTACCTGCACCGGACTGGCCAAGCCGCTGTAGGCGCTTACATCCCCAATAAGTTGACCAGATCGAAGCGCCATTCTGGAGTTGCCGCTAAGAATAGCTTCGAGATCCCCGGCCATGACGACGATGGCCTCAGATATGTGCTGCCCCTTTTCGAGAATAATTTCCCCGGGCGAGCAGTCGACCCATCGAGCAAGGCTGACCAGCCTTAAGAATTCTCGCTTGTCGATCGAGCTGAAAGCGACGCGGTAGAGCTGCTCTTCCTTGTTGCTGAGAACCACCGGCCGCCGCTCCAAGGCGATCGCCACGATGCGGATCGCGTTGACGATCATGAACGCAACTCCCCAGAAAATCGGCGGCCACAATTTTTCGCCCTGGAAATAGTAATACGGCAGGGTCAGCCCCTCACCGACGATCGCCAATATGCGCAGCTTGAGCACGTCTCGTACCGAGAACGCCACGAGAAACACAATATTTGACAAGTTAATCAGACCGTTGATCCCAAGACTCTGATCCACTACGAACTCATACATAACGACTCCCACGATGCTTCAGACTCGCGACCAACGCCAGGCACGAGCCCGCTCGAGCAGTAGGTCGCGACAGCGATTTGACGATGTCAGCAATGTGTGGCTGGCGAAGGCCCGAGATGCAGCGGATCAACCATCCGATAGTCTAGCGGTCGCACCCGGAATGACGCGGCGACCATATCGTTGCTCAATCTACGTACGAATTCGATTGGGAAGGCGACTCATCGGTATAAGAACAACATAAAGGCGGTTGAGGGTCGCGGTGCGTGCAGTTAGGAAATTTCCGCTCCTGCCCAAGCGCTTATCCTTGACGAATATTCTCGTCCCTGCCGGTTCTTAAGATAACCTCCCCAGGTGTCCCGCGCTCGCGTCGCCAACTGGCCGGGCTTTGGCCAAAGGCCCGCCTGAACAGCCTGCACAGATGTGCTTTATCCGAAACGCCAGCGCTCAAGGCTATTTCACTCAGTGACGCCGCTCCTGTGATCATCAGGAGGCTGGCTCGCTCCAGACGCCTTCTCACTACGTAGGCATGTGGCGAATCGCCAACGGCCAGTTTGAACTTACGTGAGAAATGCGCTGGGCTTCGACGCGCTATAGTGCTGAGATCCCGGATGTGAATGGTGTGGTGCAAATTGCTGTCAATGTAAGCTCGCACGCGTGAGATCTGCCAAGCCGCTAGGCCACCCCTTTTGGAGCCACTAGCGCCCGAACAGCGCTCGATCTCCGACTGCAGGATGTTCGATGCTGTCGCCAGCGACGCCTTGACCGCCTCCTGGTCGCGCCCCAACTCTCGTCTTGCAGTTTCCACCAGCTTGGCCAAGCTGCTCGCAACCAGGTGGAACTGCTTATCGGCCGCAGCGAAAGGCTCTGGTGCGGTGGCTTGAAGTCCTTCCATGGTCACTCCCTCGATAAGGTATCCGAGGCTTCGGATGCGCGAGAGCGTGCAGCGCGGGGCGCCTTTTTGGCTTGTTAATCAACGTTATGGAAGGTTAGTTGCTCGGCACAACGAAGCGGATCGAGTGTTGAATATCCGCGCCTTCGCTTCCGGAAGGTTGAGTAAGCCCATCACGATTTATGCCCAGGCGACCGAGAGATTGTCGGTGATCGACACCGCGAGCTCGTTGACAACAAAGCCGGCCGCAGTTGAGTTGGTCGACGTGTGCCGAGTTGTACATGCCTGCGGAAATGTCGTGGGTCCGAAGCGGCATTCCACTCACGATGCGGCAGCCGGATGAGCCGGCGCAGTGAAACGAAAGATCGCGCCACGTGGCACATTAGGGCTCGCCGACAATTGTCCGTTATGCGCTTCGATGATCGATCGGCAGATCGATAGCCCAAGCCCCAAACCGCCTGGCTTCGTGGTGTAGAACGCCTCGAACACCCGCCCAAGATCCGTCTGCGCGAAGCCCGGACCTGAATCGCGTACCTCGACCGACACGCCATCCGGCTCGTTACGGCTTCTGATGAGCAATTCCCGCTCCCCTTCGCCGACGTCGCGCATCGCTTCGATGGCATTGATGATCAGGTTAAGCAGTACCTGCTGCAGCTGGACCCGATCCCCTCGGATATGCGGTAACCCCTCCGCCAACTGCGTCCGCACCGAGGCGTTATTTTCGGCGGCCTCGGTACGGGTGAGAGCAATAACCTCGAGGATGGCATCGTTGATCACTACAGCGTCTTTTCGTGGGGGCGCCTTCCTGATCAGTGCGCGGATTCGCCCGACGACCTCGCCTGCGCGATTCCCCTCCTTGACGATAAGTGAGAGCGCATTATCTACCTCGCGATAATTTGGTGGCTTCGCGCTCAGGAAACGCCGAGCGGCTGAGGCGTACGTGACTGCCGCGGCGATCGGCTGGTTGACTTCATGGGCGATCGAGGCCGTCAACTGGCCCATCGTCGCGACGCGGTTGGCGTGCGCGAGCTCCAGTTGCGTCTCGCGGTAGCGCCGCTCGCTTTCGCGTGCTTCTGCCTCCACGAGTTTGCGCTCAGTCAAATCAAGCACGAAGGCAACGCCATGATCTTGCTGTTCGTCGAACGCGGCCGAACCGATCAGCACAGGCACGCGGCTGCCGTCCTTGCGCAAGTACTCCCTTTCATAAGGTTGGACCGCGCCAGTCGTGTCTATGCCCACCAGAGAGCGGGCGGCGCTGGCCCGCCATTCCGGCGGCGTCAGGTCGGCCAAGCGCATATTGCCCGCGGCGATATCCTCCCGGTCGTATCCCATCATCTTGAGGAACGCGTCGTTGGCTTCGATGATTCCACCCTTCCGACTCGAGATGAAAATCCCAATGATGTTGGCATCGACCAGTCGCCTGATTTTCGCCTCGCGCTCTGCGACGTCGCCGTACAACCGGGCGTTCTCCAACGCGATTGCCGCCTGCGAGGCGAGCAACTTCAGCACCGCGATACGCCCCGGCGTGAACACATGCGACGCCAGACTGTTTTCGAGGTATAGCACGCCGATTAGTTCGGTCTGTTTTCAGCAACGGCAGGCAAAGAAGCGACCGTGCCTGTTTGCGACCGATGTATTCATCCTCGGCAAACGCGTTCTTTTCGCGGGCGTCATCCAGAATTACCTGACTCTTAGTGCGGATGACTCGTTCAAGGACGCACACGGGCAATTCAGACGACGTCACCGGTGTTCCGAGAAGATGGACCCTGACACCATCGCGACCGCTCCTCGCGACCGCCTCCATCCGACTTTCGCCGCCGTGTGGGAGAATCAGGAGGCCGCGGTCGGCCCCGGCATGCTCGACCGCAATAGCCATCAGCGTCTGGATTAACCTCTCGAGGACGATTTCGCCGGCCACGGCTTCCGACATCTTGATGACCGTAGCCAGATCCAACCGCTCGGCAGACGTCTCGATGGTGGGCTTTGCGGCCAATGATACCGGTTGTCGGATCCGGGGGTGGGTCTTGTCGAGTTGAGCGACCTTCGCCCAGGCGCCCCAGCGAACGTAACAGTCGCGGGCTTCGTCCAAAAAAGTATCAGCCACCTTTTCGAGACCACGAAGGCGGTAGAATCGAGCCGCCAATTCGCTGGCGAGCGCCTGGTCCTGGAGGAAGCCGCGCTCCGCCGCCAAGCGAATTGCCTGCTGGTACAGCCGCATGGCCTCAATGTCCCCTCCTTCGAGGCGCGCCCATTCCGCCGAGATCAACGCGTGTTTGTGCGCGAACGTCGCCGGGCCACTCTCAGCCCATCGCTGAAACGAACCCAGGTGTGCGATGAACTCCTCACGAAGATCTGCTCGTCTCTCCGGCGAAGACGCCGGGAAGACCGCGGCAATGGCAAGAGAATGATAAAAGCAGTAATCCATCGACTGAAGATTGAAACGAGCCGACCAGAGAACTGGCTTCGCCCTGGCAGCAAACTCAAGGGCTCTCTCCGCGTTGCCCAGCAAGAAGTGCCGCTGCAATTGCAGGATCCAATGAAAGCAGGCAACGATTGGCACGCCGCCCCGGAGCACCCGCGCTTCCAGCGCCGTCTCGTCAAGGGGGGCGCCGCTTCCCGCTCCTCCGCGAAGACTTTGAACAAAACCCTGAATGCTCAAGATGACCAACTGACCAAATTTGTATTTGCGGACGAAATCCAGGGCATCTACCGACTCGAGCCATACCTGGTCGAGAGGATCGCCGCGTGCCATCAGATCGGTGACGCGATGTTGACGGTTCCAGCAGGCGTAGACCATCTCGCCGGTTTCCGCGACAGATCGAGCCGCGGCCTCGAGGCAGGTCAGAGCCTCTTCAATTGGACGCGTCCACAGGACCGCCATTTGCATGAGGAAATGTGCGCCTGCCTTCTGCGCGGTGAACCCGTATCGTTCGGCGACCGCGACTGCCAATCGTGCAAACGCCTCTCCGTCTGCGAAGCAATGGAACACCGGGCCAAGAGCTACGGAGATTCCGGCGTAGCCGATCGTAGAGTACCCGCTTGTTCCATACCGACAGGACAGCCTGACCATCCTTAAGCAATTCATCTGGAACAGCTCGCCGTCGGCGTGATAGGCCAATTCGCCCATTGAACTGCAGAGCTTCATGACCGCCTGCGTCTCCGGGTCCTCCATCATCGGCAGATCAATCAGGCTCTCGATCGGGCGCCCGTCGAGGGCCCGGCGCATCTCCTCGTATTCTGCCCGCACTTGTTCCGGCGTCGGAGCATCCGGCAGATCGACGCCGAACGTTCGCAGGCATTCGAGCGCCGTGCGCACAGCGGGGCTGTAGTTGCCTTGCCTCAATTGAAGCATGATGCGCAGACGACAGATCTCGGCATTATCGATCTTGGACCGCGCCTTGATGAGTAGCACCTCCACGAGTCCCGCCGCCTGCTCCAGGTTCGAGTTGAGAATCTCGCATTCTGTCCGCTCCAGGAACAGGTTCAACGTCAAGTCATAGGTTCTCTGCCACCCGTCGTCCGAGAGAACGGCGATACCGGCTGCGAGGTAGGTGGAGGCCGCAGCATAGGCGGTCGAAGCTTTCGCCTTCCGGCCTGCAACAAAATTGAGTTCGGCCGCGCGCACCTTCTCGGGCCACTCGGAAATGAGAGCCGTGCCAAGATTCAGCTGGTTGACGAGGTCGTAGATCTTCTCCGCGACGCTCTCTTGCGTGGTCTCCGCGACAAGGAGACGTGCGATCCGCAGATGGAGTTCGGCACGACCTTCCGTCGGAATCAGAGCATAGGCGGCCTCCTGAACCCGATCATGGAAGAACCGGTAGCTTCCTTCGCGGGGAACAGCGGCGCCGGCACGGACCGCGTCGCGAAAACTTGCGTGCATCGCTTCGTCGGACTCGGTGCGCAGCTTTGCCAAAGTCGCAAAGTCGGCGTGATTGCCGAGGCAGGCGAGCAGCTTCAACGCCTCCTGGGCCGCCGGAGCAAGACGCCGTAACCTGCCAATCATCAGGTCCACTGGATTGTCGCTGAACCTGTTGTTGTCGACGATAGCGTCCAAATCCCATGTCCACGACCGCGAGAGCGGATCGAACTCGATCAGCCGTTCTTCGGCGAGGCTGGTGAGGAACTGTCCTGCGAAAAAGGGATTGCCGCCGCCGCTTCTCTTGTGCACCAGCTCGGCTAACGGCCGCATCTCGGCGGGCGCACTCCGCAACGTGTCACACAGCAGTTGGTTGATGTCGTCGACCGAGAGCGGGCCGAGGACGATCCGATCGACTTTCGCGCCGGCTTGGCGCAGATCCTCCAGCTTGAGCATCAGCGGATGTGCCGGGTCGACCTCGTTGTCGCGATAGGCACCGATGAGCAACAGGTGACGCGTGTCGGGATGGAGGAGGAGATATTCGATGAGCGTCAGCGTGGCCGGATCGAGCCATTGCAGGTCATCGACGAAAATGACGAGCGGATGTTCCGCCCTCGCAAAGACGCCGACAAACCGCCGGAACACGGTCTGAAACCGCAGTTGGGCGTCGACCGGCGAGAGGACTGCCACGGTCGGCTGTGGGCCGATCAGTCGAACGAGGTTGGGAATGAGGTCGGTCAGCAGGCGGCCCTGACTGCCGACAGCTTCCTTGATCGCTTCTCGCCAGAAAGCGATGTCGTTCACCTGGCCGTTCAGCAGTTGTTGAATCAATCCCTGAAAAGCCTGAGCCAGGGTCGCATGAGGGGTATCGCGGAGCCGCTGGTCGAATTTTCCCGAAATGAAGATACCGCGAGGCAGCACGATGACCTTGTGCAGCTCGTTGACGACCGACGACTTGCCGATGCCCGAGTAGCCAGAGACCAGAACGAGCTCCGAGCCGCCATGCTTCACGACACGATCGAAGGCAACGAGCAGGGTGGCGATCTCGTCCTCGCGTCCGTACAGCTTCTCCGGGATCATCAGCCGGTCCGACGCGTCCTGCAGACCAAGCGAGAGCGGGTCGATCCGCCCGAACGACTCCCAGGCAGTCAGGCACTTGCGCAGGTCCGCCTCGACCCCTGCTGCGGTCTGGTAGCGCTCCTCGGCTGTCTTCGCGAGAAGCTTCATGACGATCATCGAGAGCGGAGCCGGCAGCGCGCTTACAAGTTCGTGCGGCGGGACAGGCTCTCGCGCGATGTGACAGTGGATCAACTCGATCGGGTCAGCGGCGGTAAAGGGCAACGCGCCTGTCAAAAGCTCGTAAAAGGTAACCCCCAGCGCGTACAGGTCGCTTCGGGAGTCGACCGAGCGGTTCATCCGGCCTGTCTGCTCCGGCGCCATGTAGGCGAGTGTACCGGTGATAGTCTCCGGCGGCTCTGGCGCCTGGCGCTCGCGCGGCAGACGCGAAGCGATGCCGAACCCCGTCAGCCACACGCCGCTACTTGCCGATTCCACCAGAATATTTGCAGGCTTGATGTCCTTATGGATGAGGCCTCGCTCATGCACATGGCGGAGCGCGCCCGCGAGCGGGATCGCGATGCGCAGGAAATGCGATACATCCAGTGGCTGGCCAAGCAGTTGATCGAGCGGCGTACCGCCGGGATCCTCAAGCACCAGCGTTATACGGCCGTTATCGTGCGTAAGCGCAACAGGTCGCGCGGCCCACTCGGCGTCAAGTTCGGACTTGAACGCATATTCGCGCTCAAGTCGCTCGACGCAACCGGGCGAGGTTTCCTCTGCAGCAACAAGCAGGATAGGCGTCAAGCCGTTGCCAGAGCCTCGGGATAGAGCGATGCCGCCTTCCCGCAGCGACGAGAACACGTAACCCGAGAGCCCGTTCATGAAGGTTCCTGGTGGAAGTGCTTTGAGGCTTGCCCCGTAATCACACGCGTTACGGCCTGTACAGTCGCGCGGTCACCAATTCGTAACGCGCTTACCGAAGACGTTAGCCGTTTCGTTACTTCCATTGACTGTTCTGGTTGCTTCCATCTGGAACCTTTTCCGGGACTTGCACCTACTGGAAAGCGCCGCCCTGTTGGCTGCCTACTCTCACCCGCCCCGGGAACGTATCCGCACCAAACTTAGACGGGCAGGTGGCTGGCCGCTTGAAGGAACGTGTGGCGACTTGTCGGCTCCTATTGCCAACAGCGCAACTCGTTGCGATTCGAGGCAGCCAGCGACGTATTCCCCATGCCGGCGGAGGACTACGTCGACTTCGGCATGCTCCTCTAGTTTTTCGAGTGCATATGCCCGCGTCGTATCTAGCAACCGATACTGTCCCTGCGTTTCGTCGATCTGAGTTGCTATTAACGACTTCTCAACCAGGCCGGCGATCGCGTCAAAGATGTCTCCGGTGCCCATGCCGAGTTCGCCAGCGACATACCGCGCGCCGTCAAGGGTGAATTGACCAACGAAAGGGGCGATACGTCGAAGAACAGTCCTTTCCCCGTCAGACAGCAGATTGTAGCTCCAATCCAATGTCGCTTTCAGCGTCTGATGTCTGGCGACCGCCGATCGATGGGCCAGTTTCAGCAGCTCCAGCCGAGCGAGGGTGTTCTTGAGGCCGAGGGCGGCCACCTGACCTGCCGCCAACTCAATTGCCAAGGGTATGCCATCCAGCTTCCGGCACATTTCTGCGACAAACGGCGCCTCCCCATCGGTGAGAATGAAGCTTCCCGCCCTCGCCGCCACGCGTCGTGCGAGCAACTGCACCGCAGGAAATCGAAGCACGGCATTTGCCGTTTGCTCCGAGCCATCTGGTGGAAAATCAAGGGGAAGAACCCGCCAACAATGCTCGCCTCCTACCTTCAGCAATTCGCGACTCGTGGTCAGAAGATAGATCTGCTCCGATTCCTGATAGAGTTGCTCGGCGAGCAGCGCGACCGCCTCGATTACATGCTCACAGTTATCGAGAATGATAAGACACTTCCGCGAACGAACCAGATCGACCAGCTCCAGACCGGGATCTTTCGATGTGAGCGCAAGTCCAAGGGATGTCGCGACGGCGCCTGCAACATGCCGCGGATCCGCAAGGCTTTCCAGGTCGACAAAATGGACTTCCCCGCCAAACTCCTCGGCAGCGGCGCGGCCAACGGCCAGGGCAATGGTCGTCTTGCCAATACCGCCGGGGCCGAGCAGAGTTACGAACCGCTCATTTCGAAGTTTCTGGCTAACCTCGCTGACAACCGTTTCTCGCCCAACCATCACGATCGGTCTGACGGGGAGCCTGCCCTGGTGGGAGAACTTGGCGTTCCTGCTTTCCGTGCCGCCAACCAGCGGGATGACGGTGCCGACGAACGAATAGCCCCGTCCTTTGATGTTTGCGATGTATCGATTGCCGAATTGGCCGTCACGAAGAGCCTTGCGGATTGCGGCCACGTGGACCCGGAGGCTTCCCTCTTCAACGGTGACCTCTGTCCAGACGTGATCCATCAGCTCCTGCTTCGCGATGACCTCGCCTGGGCGGTCGGCAAGATAGGTCAGAATATCCAACGCCCGATCCCCGAGCGAAAGCTCTCGACCGTCGCGCCGAAGCGCCCTCTCGCCAATCGAAAGTTCAAAAGGGCCAAACCTCAGCTTCTTGTGAACGACGGTGCCATGCATACTTGTCAGCCAAATGTTGGATCTCCCCGGCTCTGCATGCGTATCGTCGGTGGGCAAACGCCGCAATTGTGCGCGCGTAAAGCTGACCCCAACGAAGCTCGTAGTCTTTCCCTCACCTTTGGAAAGCAGGAACTACACCTTGGTATAACTCAATCACCCTCAGCACTGAGTTGGGCCGCACCCCGCCGCTACGACCGCAATGATGGGCAGGGATGGCGAGCGGAGGCGACCTGTCGCATGCCTAGCGGCCATTGATGCGACGTAGGCACGCTAAGGCGCGCCTCCATTTCCCTTGATGCGATCCAGCGCAGCCTGAATGCAATTCAGGAGGTCACTCTCATCGAACGGCTTGGGCAGATAGCAGATGACCCCGGCCTGAAGTGCCCGGGCGCGGATATCATCGCTCGGATAGGCAGTTATCAGTACGGTGGGAATCTCATTGCCCAATCGAGACAAATTGTTGTGCAAATCGAGGCCATTCATCTTGGGCATGTCGTAGTCGACAACCAAGCAGCCGGTGCGGCTCAGTTCGGGTGACCGCAGGAACTCCTCTCCGGACGAAAATGCCTTGGCGATCAATCCCACCGAACGCATTAAAACTTCGATTGCATTTCCAACCGCGTTGTCGTCATCGACTATGGCAACTATTGGTCTGGTATTTGGCACTTGGCACGACCGGTAACCGCGAGCAGCGCTTGGAGAAACGAATGTCGCCCACACACTCTTGCTCATCCAACCTAGGCGCAACCGCTACGTGCTTCGATTATACGATTGTATAGTAACTCGACCGGAAATCTTGTGGTCCATGGAACAAGCTGCGTCACAAGCACCGACTTTCATATCGCCCTTGCTCTGTTAACTCACAAAAAGTCCCTCCAGCCTGGACCAGGCTGGAGGGGGCAAGGGGAGGCCGCAGGGAGTGATCGGCCTCGGGAGAGAACTCGACCATAGCGGCACGCATCGGCGCTCACTATTGAACTAGCGGAAAGATCGAGTACCAAATGGGAATGTGCGCACTATACAAAGGTTGCGCCCTGCCGGCGCTAGTCGGTTCGACTTGGGTGGGCAGGTGGCTTCCTGACGCAAAATACTGGCCCGACTTCAACAAGCCAGTTCACCGATGAGTGCAAACCGTGGAGAGTAAATTGGGCTGATGGTCTCCTCTATCGTCCACGCGATAATCTCGCTATGCTAGGTCGCGGACTAGAAAAGCTGATGCGCATGTCAACGAGGCACATGTGGTAGAGCAACCGCCAACAGTGATGGTCATCGACGATGATCCGGGAGTGCGGGACTCCATAAGTATGCTGCTTCGATCGGCGGGCTTTCGGGTCAGCCTATTCGGGTCGGTGAGCGAATTTTGCGCGGCGGATCTGCCAGAAGGACCCACTTGCCTGGTGCTTGACGTGCGGCTTCCCGGCCAGAGCGGACTCGAACTGCAGCGCGAACTGGCAGGCGCCAAAAGACGGCTGCCTATCATCTTCATCACCGGACATGGCGACATTCCAATGTCGGTGCAGGCGATGAAGGGTGGCGCTATCGAATTCCTGACAAAGCCGTTCCGGGAGCAGGATTTGCTTGAAGCGATTCAACTCGGTCACGCCCGTGATCGAGCGCAGCTTGAGCAGGAACAAGCTTTGGCAGGGCTGAAAGCTCGTTTCGAAACCTTGACGCCCCGGGAGCGCGAGGTCATGGCGTTCGTGGTGACCGGGCGGCTGAACAAGCAGATCGCAGCCGACCTCGGCGTTAGCGAAATCACGATAAAAGTTCATCGTGGCCAAGTGATGCGCAAGATGCGGGCATCGTCCTTACCTGATTTGGCGCGCATGGCCGACCAGTTGCAACTGACGCCGACAAAGCCGCATAACCCGGGTCGCGTTGCCTAGAAGCGGGCACTTCATTCACAATGCGGCGGCCGAATGAGTCGGCACAGTGAAGCGAAAGATAGCGCCACGTGGCACGTTAGGGCTCGCCCACAGACGCCCGTTATGCGCTTCGATAATCGACCGGCAAATCGACAGCCCAAGTCCCAAACCGTCCGATTTCGTGGTGTAGAAAGCCTCGAATGCGCGCTCAAGCGCCGCCGACGCGAAGCCTGGACCTGAATCTCGTACCTCGACTGACACGCCATCCGGTTCGTTACGGGTGCCAATGAGCAATTCCCGCTCCTCTTCGTCGATCTCGCGCATCGCTTCGATGGCATTGATGATCAAGTTAAGCAGCACCTGTTGCAGCTGGACCCGATCACCCTGGACACGAGGCAAGCCCTCCGCTAACTGCGTCCGCACCGAGATGCCATTGTTTGCGGCCTCCCTACGGGTGAGCGCAATAACCTCGAGGATGGCATCGTTGATCTCTACGGCGTCTTTTCGCGCGGGCGCCTTCTTGATGAGCGCGCGGACTCGCCCGACAACCTCGCCTGCACGATTCCCCTCCTTGACAATAAGAGAAAGCGCTTCATCCACCTCACGAAGATTCGGTGGCTTGGCGCTCAGGAAACGCCGCGCGGCTAACGCGTATGTGACTGCCGCCGTAATCGGTTGGTTCACTTCATGGGTGATCGAGGCCGTCAATTGGCCCATTGTCGCGACGCGATTGGCGTGCGCGAGCTCCAGCAGCGCCTCGCGATATGCTTCTTCGGCCCGCTTCTGGTCATCGATGTCGTGACCTGCGCCATACCAGTTCACGATCGCACCGTTCGCGTCGCGCAACGGCACGCGCCTGCTGCGGTGCCAGCGATACACGCCGTCGGCGCGGCGCAGCCGCATTTCGATGTCGTATGGCTCTGCCGCTGCAACATGCATGTCCCAGTCGCGCGAGCGTTCCGGGTAATCTTCCGGATGCACCACGCTTCCTAGGTTGTCGAACCCGACCCCTGGACCGACGAATTCACTAAAAGTCCGATTCATGAAATCGGCTGCGCCGTCCGGCTGATAACGCACGACATGGGCCGGTATCGTATCGATGATTTGACGGAGCTTGTGTTCGCTTTCCCGCAGCGCATCTTCGGCGCGCTTGCGATCCTCGATGTCATAGGCGGTCCCGTACCACTTAATGATCTTGCCGTTCTCGTCGCGCGCAGCGACACGATCGATACAGAACCAGCGATACTGTCCGTCGGCACGCCGGACGCGCTCCTCGGTATGCCACGGCTCGCCGGTGGCAAGGGCGTCACGCCACATTTTATCGCCTCCCGCGATGTCGTCGGGATGCGCCACGACGGACCATTTCGTGCCGAGCGCAGCCTCGTCCGAGAGGCCCGTGTATTGTTTCCAGGCGGCGTTGACGAAGTCGCGCCTGGCGTCTGCCGAATAGCTCGCCACCGGGATTGGGATGGTATCGATCATCTGCCGCAACTCGCGCCGCGCCGCAGCGAGTTGAATCTCTCTCTCGCGCAGCGCATCCTCCACGCGCTTGCGCTCCGTCAAATCGAGCACGAATGCAACGCCCTGATTACCGCCCTCTTCAAATGTTGCCCCACCTATCAGTATGGGCACACGGCTACCGTCTTTTCTCGTGAATTCTTTCTCGAATGGCTCGAACCGGCCGCCACTTTTCTGCTGTTCGATCCTTGCGTTATTCCTGTCGCGCCAATCGGGCGGCGTCAGGTCCGCCCACCTTATGCAGCCCGAAGCCAGGTCTTCGCGATCGTAGCTCACCATGCGAAGAAATTCGTCGTTGGCCTCGAGAATGCGACCGTCGAAATCCCAGACGAAAATCCCGATGATGTTGGAATCGACCAGGCGCCGGATCTTCGCTTCGCTTTCGCGCAATGCTTCCTCGGCGTGTTTGCGCTCCGTCACGTCGATTTGTGTAGCGACCACCTCGACCAGTTCCCCATTTGTCGAGAACACAGGTTGGCCGATTGACTCGAGGTGTTTCACCGTTCCATCGGGCAGTACGATTCTGTACGCGGCCGAGTAACGTTTCTTCTCACCCAGCGCGCGCTCAACCACTGCGTTCAGCCGGTCACGGTCGTCGGGGTGGATCCGTTGCAGCACGGCTTTGCGGCTTGGAACACCCTGCGCCGGATCAAACCCCCAGATGCGGTAAATCTCTTCCGATCCATAGAAAACCGTCGAGCCCTTGTAGGCCGTCACACCGCAGTGGCTTAGCCTCTGTGCTTCCGCCAGATAGGCTTCGCTGCGGCGTAAGCTGGCGGTGCGTTCCGCCACCGTGGCCTCGAGCTCCTCGTGGGTCCAACGAAGCTCCTGCTCTGCCCGCCGTCGCACAGCGCTGACCCAGCCGACAGCCGAAGCGCAAAATATGCAAAAGGCCAGATAAACAAAATCGGCATAGCTGATTGGGCTGAAGGAAAAAACGGGAGACAGGAAGAAGTAATTGAGACTGAGCACTGACAGGACAATTGCGAGCACACCCGGCCCGGTTCCTGCGTACCAAACGGTCGCGGCGACCGCGAACAGGTACGGCGTCAAAACGGCCTCGAACTGCCGCAGCACGAAGAAATCCAGTACGACTGCGATTGCTACGGACAGGACTGCAATGCCGTAGCGGAGAATCGTCGGCATAGGTGTTGGCGATAAAGGGTCCCGACGCGCCATTGCTTGCCTCATTCGTGAGCCAGCCTCCCAACGAGGAGCTATGCACGAAAGTTTTCGGCCCCTCGCCCTTTGCGAGACAAGGTCATCTCCATCGCCGGCTTCAGGGCTCGACGTCTGCTGCGCCGCGGATCCAAAGCCGCACTCCACTCATCATACGGCGGCCGGATGAGAACCTCCACAGGGTCGTTCGCCACCGCGGCAGAGCCCAGCTGTAGAGCCTCTTCGGCGTTATTGCAGTCGATCTCTTGCGCTTTCAGTGTCCTACCGCAGTCGTCGAGCGTGAAGATATAGCAGCGCATCGAAGTTTCGCGTTGGTTGTTCAGTCGGGAATTCCGACGCAGGCCTAGACGTTCCTTCTTGGGCATTCACCGGCTCGGTACCTTCCCGTGCGGCCTATCGGTTCCCGAATTAACTTCCAGCGAGGAGATCAAGCTTAATTTGAAGCTTTGATTGCGGCGACGCATCGGTGGGGTAGCTTTGCCCACCGGACATTGCCCCGTCCGGGTTCACCATGGCGAAGTCGTCGCGCCAAGATACTCGGCGCGGCGGCTTCGTTTATCCGCCACAAAGGTATGAGCTTCATTTGGCGAATAAGCCCGACGATGACCGGTTCGATCTCGTTGAGATGCGACGACAGATCACGAACTTGCGCTCGCAACACTCTGACAATCTTCTCGTCACACCGCGATTGAACCGCTTCCTCGTGAAGATTGCTTTTCTCTCAGAGCCAAAAGATGCGGCGCACGCTCGACATCTTCGGTCTGAACTCGCGCGGACCCTGCAAACTGATGAAGCGATCGTCGCGCGGGACCAATCCGTCACGCCCTCAGGCACCGTTAAGCGGCCCAAGTAACACTAACGCGCGGATGTTCTTGCGCCGGCCGACAGCGGACCCGATGCTGGATGCAGTCGCGAAGTCGTCCTCGTCTCGCGTAACGGCGCCTTCGCGGCGAGGGGTCGCCGCCCCTCGGTCGGCGGCCCCGCCATGTGATGCTGCTAGCCTCGGGGGGCAAAGTGTCTGTTGAATGGACGGGTGTTGAACGGCGACGCGTCACACGCAAGACGGTCGACCAGACAGTTACCGTGGACCGAGCAGATCGCCCAGCTGGTCGAACTGGATCTAGATGGGGGCCTCGACCAGGCGATTGAGGAACTTGCCGATCTGAGCGAGACATCAGCGTGAAATAGACCATCGCACCAATGCAAGGACGAACGGCAAGTTTTTGCTCAGTGACGCGCCGACTAAGCAGGCCGCTAAACAAAACAAAGGATCGAGACCATCAACATTCAAACAAACAATTATTTTGCCGAGCTTTCCCCCCGTCCAGTTCCTATTCCCTGCGACGTGAAGACGTTGCACTGGCGCAACAGCCCTTATGTTCCGCTTCGGAACAAATGCTTTCGACTCAACCCCCGAGCCAAGTTCTGAAATCATCACTGTAACCGGGGCTGGAAGTGCTCATTCCGTAAACAATCAATTTTCCCGGACAGGCCGCAGGATCCACTTCAGATCCTGCGGCCTTTTCATGTCAGCGGCGCCTGGGCGGTATGGGGAAACAGGTACACCGTAAAGTATGGCAAACGACGAGACAAAGAGGCCGCCCCCGGACGGAGGAGTCCTGACGCCGCCGCCTGCTGGACCCTCGCGGCGCTTGTGTCAAACATCGCGATCGGCCCCAGCGTGGCGCGCGTCAGAAGCACTGGATCAAGGTGAAGCACCCGCCATAGCGGCCCTCGGCTCTTTGTGAACTGCTTCACACGTCCGACACTGTTGGCCTGCTAGGCTTACTGCGTTGGGAATTTCAGGGGCCCGGCTGAAATAAACGCCGCCAGGACGCTGTATTTCGAGCCGGGCGGCGTAAGCTTGAGTGACCAGATCCTAGCCGGTGAGGCCACAGGTCCGGCGAGGCATGGGGAAGCAGCGAGGCTTCGGAGTGCATGAAAGAGGCCAGTGTGAGATGCCGACGATTGAAGCTGAGCAATCGGCTCGAACACAAGCTCGTCACAACAACATCCAACGATACCGCCGCTTATTGCGAACCCGCCTGACCGAATTTGAGCGGAAGTTTATCGAGAAGCGTTTGAGCGAAGAGCGATCAGAGCTGGAGAGATTAGCCAACGCTCTTTCAAACGAGCTTCAATCAGACGGCCCTCCCTAGGGACCGAGCTCGAACGAACGCACGACCAAGTGCGTGGCTACTGAGTCTTAGCCATATCTGCATTGCATCAGGGGTCTCGCTCGGAATCAGTTCTCGAGAACGCTATCGTTTCCCTTCGATCCCGCGATGGTCTGACGCTCGGGTATCTGCTGCGGCTGATAGCGCGACTCGCGCTCACGGGGGGGGCGGGCGTTCGGACGGATCGCGGCTGATCTTAGCTCGGAGCTCGATAAGATCGGTGAACACGTCGGCCTGGCGGCGCAGCTCGTCGGCGATCATCGGCGGTGGGTTGGCGATCGTGGAAATAACAGTGACCCGAACGCCGCGGCGCTGTACCGCCTCGACCAGGCGCCGGAAGTCTCCGTCACCCGAGAACAGCACCATCTGGTCGATATGGGCGGCGAGCTCCATGGCACTGACAGCGAGCTCAATATCCATGTTGCCCTTGACCTTGCGCCGACCGCCGGCGTCAATGAACTCCTTGGTTGGCTTAGTGACGACGGTGTAGCCATTATAGTCAAGCCAGTCGATCAGCGGACGGATCGAGGAGTACTCTTGGTCCTCGATAATGGCAGTGTAATAGAAGGCGCGCAGAAGCGTACCGCGGCTCTGAAATTCGCTCAGCAGGCGTTTGTAATCGATATCGAAGCCGAGCGTCTTCGCTGTGGCGTAGAGATTGGCTCCGTCGATAAAGAGCGCAATCCTGTTGGGAGACGACATATCGTATCTCGGAAGCACGAAGTGCCATGCTGCGGGGAATACGAACCCGCCAATGAGGCGGCACTTCCAAAGCTTTCATCAAAGCCGGATTTTCTGATGCTATACCGGGGTCCTTTAACCTTCAAACAGTTTTGCTCCGGCCAAAATTAATTCGTAACACCGCCGGACTACGAAAAGTCCTACGCGGCGGCGTAGAGGGGTATGTCCGCCCGTGGTGGATTGGTCGGCTGGTTCGGCTATTCTCGACCTGTCCGCAATTTTGTGCAGCGCAATGCCTGACCAATTCGAAATCTCTGATATCACCGTGCAACGGCGAGGCCGACGATGGACTTGGCGCGTGTGGACCAGCGAACAGAGAACCGTGATGTCAGGACGGGGCGACAGTGTGCCGCTGCCAGATACTACGCGGCTAGGGGGCTTTCCAGATGCTCCTCGCGGCGCCCTACCGATCTACAATATCGAAAGCCTCTAACAGAGGTCCGGCTCAACGAGCAAGTCACTCAGTCCAAGGCAGCTAACGGAAATTTGGGTCCAGATGCTGGACATAATCGATGTGGATCAAATATCAGCCACCATTGCGCGCGATTGTTCCGAGCTCTGAGGGCTCGGCAGCCGGGCCCTGTCAGCTGAGACAACAACTGACGCCCCCGAGCCCGTGCCCACTTTCGCTTGGTTGCCCTGAGTTAGTACGTCGCTACCAGCAAGGTTGCGCTATGCTGAAACACTTGCTCATTGAAGTCATTGGTCACGTTTCCGGTCTCAGCGACGCGCAGCTTGAACAAATTGAGCGGTCATTGCCAGCGACCAAGGCGCTGATCGATCTTCTCAGTAAGGCACATCCGATCATCGAACAGGCGGGAACGCTCTATGATGAGGCGCAGCCGCTGATCGATCAAGCTAGGAAAGAATGGCAAACGGTCGGCCCTGCAGCGCAAATTTTGATTGATGTGATCTCACATCATCTCGACAAAGGCAGTTCGCCGGCGGAGGCCGCTGAGGCAGTGCCCGCGGCGCTCGGCGGGTCAATACAGAACGTCGCACAGGATCGCGGGATGGACCGGGGAATGAACCGCGTGACCGTGTTTGGGGGGACCGGCTTTGTTGGTCGTCGCGTTGTGCGCCATTTGAGCGTCTCCACCGTTACGGTGCGTACAGCCTCACGGCATCCTGCGCGGGCCGAGGGCGACAACGCGGAACAGGTCATCGCTGATGCACATGACGAGCGCTCTGTAGAGGCCGCCGTTATGGGTGCCGACGGCGTCGTCAACGCGATCAGCCTTTACGCCGAGCATGGAGGCGACACATTTCATTCGGTGCACGTCGAAGCGGCCGCCAGGATCGCTAGAGTGGCACGGCGGGCCGAGATCAAACGGTTTGTACACCTATCGGGAATAGGCGCTGACCCCACATCGCCTTCGCCCTATATTCGCAATCGCGGCGAGGGCGAGGTGGCTGTGCAAGCGGCATTCCCTGGCGCAGTCGTTATCCGCCCGGCTGTAATGTTCGCGCCGGACGACGCCTTTCTCACGACAATTCTTGGGCTGCTTCGGACCCTGCCGGCTTATCCGCTATTCGGCGACGGCAGGACGAGGCTTCAGCCGGTGTACGTGGACGACGTCGCCGCGGCGATCGCACAGGTCCTGCGGCAAACACAAAAGCCGTTTCCTATCTACGAACTGGCCGGCCCGCGCGTTTACTCATACGGGGAGCTGTTGCGGACCATTGCGCGCACCGCCGGATTGCGGCCAATGCTGGTGCGAGTACCCTTTGCTTTCTGGAATGCCGCCGCCGGCCTCGCTGAGATCCTGCCGCACCCGCCGCTCACGCGCAATCAGGTTGAGCTTATGCAGATCGACACAATGGTCTCGGGCAGCCGACCGGGATTTGGTTTACTCGGAATTTCGCCGCGATCGCTCGAAGAAGAACTCAAAGCGATGCTCAAGCATACAAACGAGGAAACTCATAACACAAATAAGGCTCGGACCAGGTAGGGCTAGACTTCGTTACCGTGTCACCATGTGACTACTGATGTCGGGAAGCGGCTTGCCTCCGAGGTCGCGCACTAGGCGCGATAGATCGATGGTCAGCTCAGGGGTCAATAGCGTCGGTTTGGCGCTCGGTTACGAACTTCCGGTCTGCCCCTATGAGCCGACATGTGGCTGTGCCGCGTCAACGGAAGCGATGGGCCAACAGCGGAAGTCAACAACCCTTCAAAGATATCTATTCCTCGCTGACCCTCGGTGACGCACGAAGATCAACCGGTGAAGCTGTCACCGAACATTGGCAGACCGCTCTTCGACTCCGCGCGAGCCGCCTCATCCTGGAGAACGTCCCAGTGTTCGGCCAACACCCCGTCGGCAATGCGCACGATGTCGGCGGCAATCCAGTTTCTTGGTAGTCCAATGCCAGAGAATCGCCCGTGGACGATGACAAAATCGCCTTCGGCCAAGATCAGGCCCGGCTCATATTTGAGGGACGCGGGAGAGGCCTTGATGAGGTTGAAGAGACCTTCGCGGCCCGGTTCGATGTGGGCGCTGTGCTGCGTGTATTTGTCGGACCAGAAGCGGGATGCTGCGTCGTAGTCACGTTTGTTGAACAGCGTGTCGAATGCTTCGAGCACGAGTGCCTTGTTTTGCTCCGGTGTGGTCCTGATCATGTGTTGTCCTTCGCTTTTCGACGGAATAGCAATCTGGATCGATCCGGCGCGGTCATCGCGACCAAAGCGACCGTGATCACGCTGAACAGGGAGATCACGCCCGCGCCGAGGTTGACGGCGAAACCGAGCCCGTGCGCGGTCGCCACCGCACCGAGAAGCAGCGAGACGGCACCCAACGACACATAAGCCAGCAAATAGATTGCCGAGAGCACGCCGCCGCGGTGCTCGACCGGCGCGGCGCTGTTGATCGTCTGCAGGCCGCCGAAAAACAGCAGACTATATCCGGCGCCGGAGATCGCCGTAGCGGCGAGGAAAACTGGCAAATGATGATGAGCGACCGCCGCCGCCAGCAGCACCATGCCTAGTGCGGATGCGGCGACGCCACCGGTCATCGCGGCCCGAGGTTGCAGCCTCCTCGCGCCAATCCCGACCACGGCCGAGGCGATTGCGAATAGGGAAAGAGCCGCGCCGTTCACGAGCGCGTTGGGCGATCCAACGAGATCGCGGGCAACCTGACTTCCGAGCGATAGGATCAGTACGCCGTGCGTGTAGGCAGTAGTTACCGCCGCCGCCGCGACCGCGAAAGCGTTGCGCAAATGGTTCGGTATGAAGGGGGTTTTGGGACGCCAGCGGCCCTGGGCTTCGGTGCCGGTATGGCGCGGCAGGAACCATGCCGCGGCAAACAGCGCAGCCAGGACTGCGGACAGCACCCAAAAGTTCAGCCGCGTGGGCAGCGGAGCATATTGAATGAGAGCACCGCCGAGCAGCAGGGCCGCGACAAAACCGACGGCTTGAGCGATGGTTGTGATCGTGGCGGCGCGCTTCGCCGCTCCTTGGCCGCTGAACTCCACCATTGCGGCGGTCGAGGGGCCTGCCGTGAGGCCGACGCCGATGCCCATGAAGGCGCGCCCCGCAAACAGCCAGAGCACATCGGGCGCCAGCGCCAAGAGCAGAGTGCCAAAGAGCGAAGCGCCGACACCCCACAGGATTGCGGCGCGACGGCCGACATAATCGGACACATCACCGAAGCCGACCAGAACGGCGGCTACGACAATAGGATAGATGGCGAAGACTCCGGTCGTAACCGTGTGGGTGAGATGCCACTCCTCGGCAAACAGGGGATAGGTCATCGCCGGCGCAGCGCTGGTCCACAAGGTGTGCGCGACCACGCCGGCCGCAACCCAGAAGCTTGTGCGTTGCCCAAGCTCGCACGGTGCGGAGTTTCGCTGGGTACAGCAGCCGCGTTGGTGAGGCCCGCAAGCGGCTAGAGACAGAGGAGGACCCTTGATCATCGCTTTACTCCCGGCGCTCCCGGCATTCCAACTTCAGAGCTTCGAGCCGCCATCGACGCGGATGATATCGCCGGTGATCCATCGGGCATCTTCGGATGCCAGGAAGGCGATAACCCCGCCGATGTCGTCGGGCTGCGCGAGGCGCTTCATTGCCTGAATGCCCAGCGCGAAGTCGCGGCCCGCGTCTATCCTGGTGAAGTTCAACATGTCCGTCTCGACGACACCGGGCGCGACGGCATTGACGCGGATACCGCGCGCGCCAAGCATCGAGGCGAAATGCTTCACCAGGGTGTCGACGGCACCCTTGGTTGCCGCATACGCGGGTTCCGTTCCAACAACGGCGCGCGCCGCGAGCGATGAGAGGAAAACGATGCTGCTTCCCTTGCACATAATCGGAAGCAGCTGCTGCACAAGAAAGAACGGTGCGCGGACGTTGACTGCGAACAGCCTGTCGAAATCCTCGACCGTCGTTTCCTCGATGGTGGCCGCTTTCAAGACCCCTGCATTGGCAACAAGGATGTCGAGGCGATCTCCGACAATACTGCGGACCTGCCTCGCAAGCTTGCCGGCGCCGTCCGCGGCGGCAAGGTCCGTCGCTATGGCATCCGCTCGGCCGCCGGCTTCGGCGATCTGCGCGACAACCTCGTCGGCTTCCTTCGCGCCGCGGCCGTAATGCACGAGAACCTGGGCGCCGGCGGCGGCAAGCGCGATTGCGCTGGCGCGTCCTATGCCGCGCGAACCGCCGGTAACGAGCGCGGTTTTGCCGGTCAGAGTAGCCATGATCATCGTCCTGGTTGTTGCTGCCGATTAGGTGACCGCTTTGGAATTCACTCGCACCGATGCTCGTGCTCCGACAGGAACATCGAGACATGACGGACGAAGAGTTCGGGATACTGGTACTGCGAGCCGTGATTTGCGTCGGGATAGAGAATGAGCTCGGCGTTCGGCAGGTGCTGCTGCAGGATGAACGAGTTCACGGAGTAGATGATCACGTCATTGCCGCCGTTCACCACCAGCGTCGGCTGCCGGATTGACTTCAGGTAGTCGTACGACCCTTTGAACCGAATGCCCCATTTGCCTAATGCTTCGAGTTGTGCGGTTGCCACCTTTTCATTGACCTCGGGGTCTCGGTTTTCTTTGCGCAGGCGGAACCGCTTGAGGAAACCGCGGCCAGCCGCCTGGCTTGCTTGCGACCTGGTGAAATGGACGGCGAGCCAGAGGTGGTCAGGGTCCTCGTAGCTTGCGCCGAAAATTTGCTGCGCCTCGGGCGTCAGATTGGCCATACCCTCGCCACCGCGTGGTCCGGTCCCGACAAGGATCAACTTGCGAACGAGGCCAGGCGCTTGGCCGGCGATCTCCTGAGCGACGAAGCCACCGATGGAGAAACCCAACACGTCGACCTTTGAAAGACCCAGCGCTCCGATAAAGGCAATGGCGTTGGCGGCCATACCCTCGATCGAAGTTGGCACTTGCCCTGAACTGCTGGAGACGCCGGCATTATTGAACAGAACGACTTCGCGGTCCTTGGCGAAACCGTCGGTCACGGCTGGATCCCAATGGTCCATCGTCCCGGTGAAGTGCTGGTTGAAGACGAGTGGCACGCCGCCGGCCTTGCCGTATCGGCGATAAGCTAAGCGGATTCCGTTCGCTTCGACGAACTGCGTCGGCGCGGTCTGGTGGGTATGAACCATCTGGTCGGGCCTTTTCACTCAGTGGGTACCGCATCCGGTAGGAGCGCTAGGGCCGCTCTCGCGCAATCGATGTCGTTCTGCACCATGGGCGCTCCGCTCACCCCGATCGCCCCGACAACCTCGCCGTTCACCTTGATGGGAAACCCGCCACCCCACGCCGCTACACGCGCAAGCGTGGGGATGCCGGCCAAAAGCGACGGGTCGCCCTGGATAAAGTTGAAAAAGTCCTGAGTGGAGACGCCGAATAGAGCGGTGTACGCCTTCTTCTGCGCAATCTCGATGGTAGGCATCGAGGCCCCATCCATCCGGCTAAAGGCCTTGAGATTGCCGCCGTCATCGAGGATCGCCACGTTCTCGCTAACGCCAAGTTCGCTGGCTTTTGCCACAGCTGCATCCACCATTTTCTGTGCCAGCCCAGAAGAGATGCTGTGTTTCTTCACAACGTTAGCCATTGGGTTCACTCCTCACTTGATATGCACTGCATATGCACTGCGCGTTGATCCGGTGTAGGTCGCAATGAATCGACTCTCTTGCGTATCCCTGGTGGTTGTCGGTGGTCATGATCGGGCTCCGAAGATATGAAGATGAAAATCCCGGCAGCATCAGCTTGCCGCGAGCGATCACATGGCGGTTTTGCCGCCGTTGATCCTGATAATCTGGCCGGTGACGAAGGACGCTTTGTCTGAAGCGAGGAACACGATCGCGTCGGCTATCTCTTCCGGCTTCGCACCGCGCTTAAGCGGTATGGCAGCATAGAACGCCGCTTTTTTGTCGGGGGTCCCGGTCAGACGATCGAGCATCGCGGTCTCGGTCGGACCAGGGGCGACTGCATTGACGCGGACGCCCGAAGGAGCGGCTTCGAGAGCGGCGGATTTCGTGAGACCTTCCACCGCGTGCTTGCTTGCGGTGTAGAGCGCTAAATTCGCCGCACCGCGCTCGCCCATGGTCGAAGAAATATTGATGATGCTGCCTGAGCCTTGCGGCTGCATGACCCGCAGTTCGTGCTTCAAGCTCAGGAGCGTGCCAAGCACATTGGTGTCGAACATCCCTGCATAGCTCTCGGACGTCTGCTCGGCCAGCGGGCCAGGTTTTCCTTCGGTACCGGCATTGTTGACCGCGACATCCAGGCAGCCGAAGCGCGCGACAGTCTGTTCGACAAGGTTGCGCACGTCGTCTTCGTGGCGCACGTCCGCCAGAATGAAAGCGGCTTCAGCGCCGAGGCTACGAAGCTCGGCTTCGAGTGCCTTGCCTTCGGCCTCGCGGCGGCCGGACGCAACGACCGTTGCGCCTTCCTTGGCAAAGGCAAATGCGGTGGCACGACCGATGCCGGTCAGAGCGCCGGTAATGAGGATAACAGGAGCGCCCATAGCGGTCGTCCTCTGAATCTTGTTGTTGACCTAAAACGCATTCGAAGCCGTGGCTTTCGGGCGCGGAGCAAACCTCGCGCCCGGACATGGTCAGTTGGCGCTGTGTCCGCCGTCGACGTTGAGGACGTGGCCGGTGATGAACCTGCCTTCGTCCGAACCGAGGAACACGATGCCGTCGGCGACCTCCTCGGAGAGGACGAGCCGACCGAGCGGAACCTGGGTCACCAGGGCCGCCTTGTTCTCCGCCGTGCCAGTAAAGCGGGTCAGCATGCCGGTGTCCGTGGGGCCAGGCCCGACAGCGTTCACGCGAATCCCCGATTTGGCGAGTTCGAGCGCCACCGACTTGGTAATGCCTTCGACGGCATGCTTGGCGCCGACGTAGATCGAGGCATAGGGCGCGCCCCTATGCCCATAGGTCGAGGAGATATTGATGATGCTGCCGCTGCCCTGGGCCTGCATGGCGCGCACTTCGTGCTTCATGCTCAGGACCACGCCGAGAACGTTGGTCTCGAAGGTCGCGGCAAAGCTTTCCGCGGTCTGGTCTGTGATCGGGCCGACCGCACCTTCGGTGGCGGCATTGTTCACCGCGACATCGAGACGGCCAAACCGTGCGACGGTCTTGTCGACCATAGCGCGGACGTCATCCTCCTTGCGGACGTCGGTGTTGATGAACTCGGCCTCGGAACCGAACGAGCGCAGCTCCTTGACGAGCGCCTGGCCGGCCTCATCGCGCCGGCCGGCAACGACCACCTTCGCGCCCTTCTTGGCGAAGGCGACGGCAGCGGCGCGACCAATGCCGGTCAAGGCACCCGTGATCAATACGACTGAGTTACTCATTTGTGATCCTCGCAATTTACTGCCCTACCGGGAGAGCATGGAACCGGAAACTTATGGCCGCGGCTTTTAAGACCGAGAACAGTCTCAGGTGCTTTCCCTGAAAGCCATGTAGGCTCCGCTGGCACCCCCGAAAAAGACTTTGTAAGTTGGCGGGCATGCCTTGGAGATATGGAGGGAGCGTTATGGAGCTACGGCACCTTCGCTATTTCATCGCGGTCGCCGAGGAAGGCAGCCTGACGGTCGCGGCTGAGAAAAGGCTGCACACGGCGCAGCCTTCCCTCAGCCGCCAAATCCGCGATCTCGAATACGAGGTTGGCGTCGAGTTGATGAGCCGTAGCGTGCACGGCATCGAATTGACCGCCGCTGGCAAGGCCTTTCTCGACCATGCACGGCTGGCGCTCACCCAGGCAGAGGCAGCCAAGGAAGCAGCGCGGCGGGCGGCTCAACCCGCCAAGCCGTCCTTCGCTCTAGGGTGTCTCACGGGGAAGGAAATAGAATGGTTGCCTGAAGCGATGCGCATCCTTCACGATGAACTGTCCAATATAGAGGTCACAGTCTTTAGCCAGAATTCCCCGGACCTCGCGGACGCCTTGATACGGGGCAGGCTTGACGCCGCGTTCATGCGGCCGGAAGAGCGGGCGGACGATCTGATTTACAGGGGTGTGATTACGGAGCCATTCGTCGTCGTGTTCCCCAGCGACCACCGCCTTGCCGGGCATGACGCCATCGATCTGCGAGAGATCGTGGGCGAAACATTCATCATACCATCGAAGACGGCCCCGACCTCGCGCGCTGTGATCGAGGACTACTTGAAGCGGTCCGGACTGGCTATCGTTCCGGCTCGCGAAGTGGACAACATTACCCATGCGATATCCATGATCGCGTCGACCGGTGCCGTAGCGCTTCTGCCTGCCTATTCAAATATTCTTCTTCCTTGGTCCGTAACCAGCCGTCCGATCCGAGGAGATGCCCCAACGATCGACTTGGTTGTCGGCTACAACAAGGCGAATAGATCGCCGATCCTGAAACTATTCCTTTCGAGAATCGATGACTTGAGCGCCCAGATGTCCAGCAGGGGCCGGAAGGCTCCGTGACTAGATCGGCATCGCATCCCATCCTTTGTCTGAGGCCGATTACAGGGCACGGCCGCGCGGGGCTGGCGCGCGAATTCGGATCGGCTAGTGACCTTGAGGACTGCATTGGTGAAGATTTGCTACCCACGCGCTGCGCGCATGTGATCTGTCCGTACTCGCCCAACAGCGGACATCAGGCACCAGGGCCGCCACTTCCGAAAAGGGCCACCAGTCGACCGCGGCTCGCCAGCTCGAAGATGTCTGCTTTGGGCCAAAAGCTGCCATTTGAGAATAGCACCGCACCGCCAAATCTATTGGACGACGCCCATCTGATACCTAGAACGTAAGACCACACCTGATGTGAAGATCGCCCCGGACGATCTCAATGATGACGTCCTGCGCCACGGGGACTGGGCCGTCCTTCGTAACCCAGGTAAGTGTAACGCTATCGGGCCGATAACGGTTTTCAAATGTCGGTTTACCGAACCGCTCAATATAGGCATTTCTGGCATCTTGTATCGCATTCGGGCCTGCCGCCGTCGGTTTCTTCACCTGTTGGGCTTGGTCGAGGCCATCGACGTGAGTGCAGATGCCGCTCTCGAATATGGGGAGCGCCATGATCTTGCTTGGCAGTAGCGCAAGAACAAACGCGCATTTCAGGTAACGAGTTAGGACCACGAGAGCCAGCCTGTTGATTCGATGAATCGAGCTAAGATCGGCGCGTCACGAGCTAGTCTAACAAGAATACTGCTCAATGTCCTTTAGGGGTCAAAAGCGGCGGTCGGCCCCTGAGTGAGACGACTTCTGCTCTACCTCTCGCTCCAGACATGTCGCCGCGCGGTGTGCAAACCAACGCGATGGGCCAGAAGCGGCCCCCTAGCTCACGGGTAATACGATCTCGGTCCGGCACGGACCAGATGACGTTCCAACGCGCGGTCGGGCGACGAGGGTGCACGGAGAGGCTTGGTGAACGCGGCGGGAATTTCGATCTCGCAACGATCGGGGCCGTCGCGATAGATGAGCGCTCCTTGCGAAATCCGCAACACGACATTCCAACCGGGCCGTGGTTCATCGGACCATTGATCAAGAGCCGCAATGCTGTCTGGCATTGCTATCCCCTGGAGCGCTTTGATCCCGTTTATGAGCCGAATAGCGAACCGCGTCCTAACTTGTATGGAACCGGCAAGAGCTTCGTCCAAGAAACTAACTGTGTCTGACATTGCTCGGAGTCGATCGACCATTCGCTGAAGTTCGATCGTGCGGTTTCGAACGCTGCGGCAAACATTCGGAGGCCATGGCGAAAAAAGCAGATGTCCTGGCAGCCTGTAGCGCATGTTTCCTGAGTTTGTTCGTTGCCATGGCCACGGGCAGCCGCCGCCCACGTCAGATGATCGAAGGAGCAACACGCCTTTTGTTCGGCGGATGACAGGCCAGAAATTTTTCGCTGGCGAGCGACGAATTGCTTCGTGAAACTGGGCTATCGCAAGAGTGACTGGAGCCGCTTGGGCCAACTCCTCGATAGCCGCCACTACATGCTGAACATTCTCTCGAGCGTAGTCCTCCGCCAGCCTGCGGTTCAACCCGCGGAGATGGTCGCGGTAGGTCCACATTTGCGCATCGTATGCGTCCGCCGCGTGCTGAGGCATTGATCATCCATCTTTTGGATCGCGCAAACCATCCAAGTTGTCCGGTTCTTCCGAACGCCATTGCGGCGGATGCTATTGTCATTTTGTTAACAGGAGCTGGAAGTAACCAGGCCGGAGCGATGTCTCCGGTAGGTCTGCTTGGGGTCAAAAGCGGCGGTCGGCCATGACTCGGACGGCTTCTGCTCTACCCCTCGCACCCGACATGTCCCTTTGGTGTGCCAACCCACGCGATGGGCCAATACCAGAAATCATTCCAGGCGGCGTTTTCCGATCCAATCCCGGGTACCACGCGGAGGCGTTTGGGAGCGAATTGGCGGATCGGAGTGATCGGACGAGATCAGACGTACCCGCAGTTCGTCGCCGATCTTCAACTGGTCCGTATCATACCAGTCGATCGAATTGACGCCTTCAATCCCACCCACCTGACAACGAATCCCTGGGATCGCTTCCGCCGACGAAGCCGCAATTGATGATGCATTCGGCTCTTTGCCTACCCAGCTCAAAATGACGGACAGAACGCCTGTCTCACTCACACCGGCCGTCGTCAGCTTTTCGCCATTTCTCCAAACCTCGAAGCAAAGCATTCGCCTCTCCTATCCAAGCCTGTGTAGAATGAGCAATAGGACGAGGCCGATCATTCACGCATCACCGACTACTCTTTTTGGAAAAGGTGCTCGGGCTCAATGCTAGTTCCGATCCTTGAGCCCGCTCGCCAAGCTCGATACGCTATTTCCGCTGGACGTCCCTGCGACCGCCACCAGGGAAAGATCTTTTCGATGCCCTTTGAGGCCGAGTCGCTTGTTGTTTCCAGCAATGCCTGCCGAAATGCGAATCCCGATCCCAGAGTTGCGGCAGCATCAGCGGGATCGACGCGCACTGCCGAGGATGGATCGTTGATGTCTTTGAAGGTTGCGAGGCCCGGTATGTCATCTGGCGGCAAGACGCCTTGTCCTTTCAGCTTATACTCTTCGGTCCAGTCGCCTTTCTTAGTTGGAGCCAACGCATCGCGCGTGAGCCGATATAGATGATATTGATCTGTGCCATCGGCACCAAAGCCCAACAAAGCAACAACATTCTTCCCGTGTCCGAGATCCACGAATATCGCGCGGCCTTTAAAGTCCCTGCGAATCCCTCTGGCCTCTATGGGCCCCCAGTTTCCGCTCTCCCATGTACTCGTCTCGATTACACTTGACCCTGATCTGATGCCGTCAGGAGTTTGAACTTCGATTGTCAACCGGATGCGATGTGTGTACGCAGGCTGCGTCCACAAATAAACGATGAATGCTGTTCCTATCAGGATCGCGACTATCCCGATCCGCTTCATCCGGTGCCTCTTGTTATTCTAAAGTTCTCCTTTTGGTTGCATTTGATTTGGAGGTCAACGGCTCGCTCCGGTGATACTCAACGTTCGATGAATGAGTGAAGGACCGCTAAGGGTCAATCGGATTGGTTTGGCGCTCGGCCGCAGACTTCCGTTTTGCCTCTACCAGCCGACATGCAGCTTCATCGCGTCGATGGAAGCGATGGGCCACAAGCAGACCTCAGGTGTCTTCCCCAACGAGCATATTGTAGTATAGATGAAACTGCTGAGGCATCGAAGGCATTCTGCTTTCCTTTTGCGCAACTTTCAGTGCCTCAAACCAAGTCAACTTGTTCGGCAGATCGACCGCGACTGGATCACGAGTGATCTCGACAAATGCGTCGGTAATCTTGGCTGTCGGATCAATCAAGTCAGCCATGCTTTCTCGCGTTACCTTTCTCGCGGACGCGGGATCTGCTCCGTTTGTAAACCAAACTAGTCTCGGGAAGTTGTCGGCCGAAAGGGCTCGCCGTCCACTCAGCTTCGACAGTTCTGGCAAGTCCCTAAAAGTGCTTTGGTTGCCGAATGCCTTGGCGCAGAGAAAAATTGCGTCGATGGCCCCATCTGGCGTTGGTAAAATGTGATCACCGGTGTGTAGTGCCGCTACGAGCACACCGTGGGTCCCGAGGTCAATCAATGTCGCCTGACCGCTTAGTCCGGCTGCACATCCCGAAGCATCCGCAATCTTCGGCCCGCATCCCCAGTTGACTTGTATGACGCTCGAACCAGCATGGGTCTTCTCTCCGACTTCAACTGTCAAATGAAGCCGGTAGCGATACGAGTAGCTCGGGAGCACCATCTTGTAGGCCAGGACACTAGCCGCCAAGAGGATTGCGGTAGCGCCAACGAGCCATTTGGCACCGTTCATGGATGGATCCTGCTAATCATAACGACCCGGTGCATCGGCGTCCCGACCATTATCGTTGGTTGCATCAGAAAATGGCATCAACTTTCCACGCGATACTAAACTTTCCATGAATGCACAGATCGAATGTCCGCTTCGGGTCAAAGGCGGTAGTCGAAAGCTATGCCGCCGATGTCCGGTCTGCTTCTAGCTGCGGACTGCACCCATTCGCCTCCGGGCCAGAAGCGGACCCACGGTCTGCGAACAGCGCTCGCTAGCCTTCACGACGCTTCGCGCATGACATTGGCTAACGAACGGTGAAAGCGTAGCCGCAAAAGATCCAACGTCATCGATCACTTCCACAACCTCTGTTTGCTATGCGATTGCAGTGCTACATCAGCCCGACCGCAATCGACCCGTATAAGTGGATATGAAGACATTACCCAGCCTGATCTTCGGAACCGTTGTCGTTTTACTCGGCTTGGGGCTGATGCTGTTGTTTTCGCAACCTTGGCTCGTCTTCGGCGCTCTTTTCAGTTTCACGAAGCCGGTCAAGGTCACTGCACCCGGCCAGGACCGCGGCTACTATTACCGATTTAAGGCCAGCTACGTCTACAAGGGGGAGCCGCTTAATTTCGACATCGTGGTCGGTTGCCGCGTAAAAATAACGACCTACAACGATAACGATAGAACAGTCGAAGTCGGCGTCGTGCCAACGATCTTCGGGCTCAAGACAAAAGATGAGCACGGTGTGGTGGTGCACTTGCCTCAAGCCTGCAATGGCGAGACTACGCAGAACGGCAGGGTCCCCAAAACGCTGCTACCGCTCGTGATCACCTATCAACGTGCCGACGAGCCTTGGTCTGGCGTCGCCTATGCATCGGAGGACTCGTACGATAGCCCGCGCTCTGAATTGAAATTCCTGGGTTCCACAATTGCTCGAGCAACGCGCGAAGAATGGGAAGCGTGGCGCGAGACCGAGGCGAAAAGGAATTTCATCACTTACGAGCTGTTGGGCATCAACCCGATAAATATGTGGAAGTTTCCCAAATGGAAGCCGGGGCTTCGTGTAATGGCCACCCAGTGCTTCGGCATTTCAAGAATGAAGCTCTCCGACGCGGCGCGCAATGTCGTGACGTCTGGCTGGCCTCCCAGCAAACCAGCCTATTGGTTTCCTGATAAGTCGACTCGAGAATCGCTTTGGAATATCGCTTATGGACCCAGCAAACCCCCGCTCATCGAAGGGAATCGGTTCCAAGATTACTTTGGCTCTCGGGGCAATAATGGATTGGCACGACGCGAACCTGGCGCAGTCATCTTCTTTAATCGCCAAGTCGAAGGCGATGTCTACCCGGCCCACACAGACCTCTCGATCAACAAGCTGGAACCTACCGGTGAACTTCCTGCCGAACTGAGCGCAAAAGAACGATTGGATTATTCCGCGGCTGAGACTAAGCCGGAACTACGCGGCTTTGCCTTTTGCGATAGTTCGATCGTCTCGATTGACGGCGCGCCACAGTGGCCTTCCAAATATCTTTATCGCAATGCGAATCGGATTGACGGCGAAGCGATCAGCGAACAACTCGCAAAGTGGGGCACCAACTACGACATCGCCTTTGAGCGCGACGAGTA